>CAWGFD010000001.1:0-673456 GCA_963821825.1 uncultured Actinomycetota bacterium | reverse complement strand
TTCATCCACAGGTCTTGACGATTGCTCCCTGGCTCCGTCAAGCAATCTGAACACCACTGTTATGCCAAGAGAACAGGCCCACCCGAGGCACCCACCAGCGCAAACCCCGACACCTTCACATAACCGAGCGCTTCACATCAGACGAGAAGTCGCAGGTGCAGGCCCTCGCCCGCTCCCAGCCATCATTCCCGATGATGCCCGGCATGCCGGAGAAGCGGACCCACGACTACGTCCGGCACGGCACCACCACCTTGTTCGCGGCCCTCAACGTGGCCGACGGGACCGTGATCTCCGAGACGCACCATCGACACCGCGCCGTCGAGTTCAGGAAGTTCCTCGCCACCATCGACGCCCAGGTGCCCGACGAACTGGCCGTCCACCTGGTGTGTGACAACTACGGCACACACAAGCACCCGATCGTGAAGCGGTGGCTGAGCGTCCATCCCAGGTTCCACGTGCACTTCACCCCGACCTACTCCTCGTGGGTCAACCAGGTCGAACGCTGGTTCGCCTACCTCACCAACGATCTCCTGCAGCGCAGCGACCACCGCAGCGTCCAAGCCCTCGAGGCCGACCTGCGCGCCTGGATCCGGGCCTGGAACGAGGATCCCAAGCCGTTCGTCTGGACCAAGACTGCCGACCAAATTCTCGCCTCACTCGGACGACTTATCGCACGAATTAGAGGCGAGGGACACTAGGAGGAGTGCGTAGGAGTATCGGATTATGAGTAGCCTCGGCGCAGGGGCTACAGCCAAGCCACGCCGTTGATCACAACATTGTGATCGCCGTCAGTGGTTTCCTCGACTTTAACCACTCTTAGGTACGCTACAACTCCGTCGGGAGACCGGACGCAGATACCTCGAGCCGCCTTGACTGCGCTGGCCGCGGCTGCCCCGTGCAGCGAGCTCATGCAGGCTGTCGGGCTGCCGGGTGCGGCCCCTAAGTCAGCTAAGCGGATGGAACCCTCTGTCGTCCAACGTGTCGACGTTGAAGCCCACGTACCGACGGGGGCTGGTCTTGATCGCCCCGGTATGTTCGCGGAATGTCGACGTCGATCCACCCAGTGTTGTCGACGTAGTCAACGGTCAAGGTGCGGGACCAAAGGACCCTCGCGGAGCCGCGTGTTGGGTCGCTCGAGGAAGGACTCAAACTTGGCGTTGAGGGATGCGGCGAGGTGGAAACCGGTGGAGTTGAAGGGAGTGAAGTGGAGGACGCAACCGGGGTCGGTGTTTGGATGCCCGGACGCAATTGGATTGCGACGGACGTGACAAGCAGAAGTATCCCGAGGAAGCCGAGGATGATCCGAACGCTCCTTGGTACTGGTGGGGCTCAATTTCCTTTGCTTTAAAACCCCCCCCGACAAGTGCTATGAAAACGAAGATGGCTCCAGCCACAAGAAGCGTCGTTTCGAAGGTCAATGCTCCCCGCCGTCCTGTCGGTCGCCTTGGCCTGCAGGTCCAGTTCGCAGGATGCTGAAGATTATGTGGGCTACGAGGCCGCCCGTCGAGGGCCACCACCACAACGCTCTCGGCCCGTCCGCCCGTTCGGGTCGCACAATCGCACAGCGACTCGGCTCCGGGAGCCCCACACGTATCCGCGGAGCGGACGCGGTCGCGCTCCGCGCGAGCGTTGACTGCGACGCATACTTCGGCACGTCCGCCAGGCTGCGAAGCCGACCCCACCTTGGTCACCGACACCCTTGACGCACCAGGCCCCTTCAAGAATGACCGTACGAGAAAGGAGACCGACCAGGTCCAACCCCACTGGCCAGATCAACGGCTTGAACGCCATCCTGAACAGCCTAGCGATCACTTACGGCGACCGCCTCAACCTCAACTAGCCGGAAGCCCCACACGCGAAGTTCATGACACTGCCGCAGGTTTGGGTCGACTCAGTGAGTCGACACTCACGTGCACGTGGTCGTAGTGCCCGCCGGTGGGTGAGTGGGTGTCGTACACCCCGGCCCCGTTGTAGACCCGCCACCCCTCGGATGCGCGGAGTGGGTTCCAGATGTGCCCGTCCCAGATGATGTAGGCGATGCCGAGCGGGCCGGCGTTGGCCTGCAGCCAGTGCGCGAGCTGCCACCCGACGGCGCGGTCGGCAGCGGAGGGGAAGGCGCCGATGCGGCCGACGGTGAAGTCGCAGGCGCGGCCGAGGGGGTGGTCGCTGGTGGCGAGTGCGTCGTGGGGGCGCCAGCAGGCGATGCCCCACCGCCAGCCGCCGAAGACGCGGTTGACCTCGGTGTAGACGTGCAGCATCCGGCGGGTGATCCGCCCGGTGCTGGTGGGGTCGGGCACGTACCCGTCGGGTCCGGTGAACGGGACGGCCGCCGGCAGCGGCGATGACCCGCCGACCGGCCCGCAGCCGACCGGGAGGGCGGCCCCGGCAACGGGAGAAGCGCCGAGCGTCGGCAATGGCGGCTTGGGCTTCGGCCAGGTGCGCCCGGTAGGCGCCGGAGGTCCAGGTCGTCCAGGGTGTCCAGGAGCGTCCGGCGGCGGCCCAGACGGCGTGGGCCATGAGGGCGTTCTGGCCGGGGTCCTGCCAGTGGTAGCGGGCGAACAGGTCGGGGTGGGCGGACTGCAGGATCTGCCACAGGCCGGAGGCGCCGATGCTGTTCCGGACGCCGGGCTGGTAGCTGGACTCGGCGCCGGCGATGGCGACGGCGATCAGCAGGTCCTGGCCGGTGAACCCGGCGGCGGCCGCGGCGGTCGCGGCCAACGCCGGGCCCCGACCGGCCACGACTGGCCCGCAGCCGCCGGTGTCGGGCGAGGAGGGTGCGGCG
This sequence comes from uncultured Actinomycetota bacterium, assembly GCA_963821825.1. GTDB lineage: Bacteria > Actinomycetota > Actinomycetes > Actinomycetales > Kineosporiaceae > CAWGFD01. The sequence continues at coordinate 670,674 of CAWGFD010000001.1, read as the reverse complement.
GCGCCGGAGACGGCGACCACGACGGCGGCCAGCCCGGCGGCCGCGGCCAGGAGCACCGCCAGCCCGCCGCCGACGAGCCGCTTCACGACGGTGGGTGGGCGCGTCGCACCACAGCCGCGTGGGGTCCGTTCATCCAGGGGATGAGCTGGAGGGCGGCGGGGCGGATGCCGGTGGCGAGCAGGATGGCGGTGAACTTGGGCAGGGCGCGGACGGCGTCGGCGGGCAGGACGCGTTCGCGGCGGGTGGTGGTGGAGGTGCCGCCGGATTTGCCGGTGGTGCGGGTGGTGACGGTGACGTCCTGGTCGCCGATCAGGCGGGAGATGTCCTCGGCGAAGGCCGGGTCATCCAGGCCGGCGCCGATGATCTTGATGGTGGCGGCGGAGAACAGCTCGTCCATCCCGGCTTCGCCCCAGACCCGGCGGCCCTGGGAGCGGGACTGCAGGATGGTCAGCGGGATGACGCCGCGCGAGCCCAGGTGGGAGTACAGGCGGGGGAGCTCGCTGATCCGGCAGATGTTCGCGGCCTCGTCCAGGACGGCGAGCATGGGTGGGTCCAGGCGGGCGGTGGGGGAGCGTTCGGCGGCGCGGACGGCTTCGAGCATCAGCCGGTCGGCCAGGGCGGCGACCAGGGGCGCGGCGGACCCGGCGCCGTCCTTGGACAGCAGGTACAGGGTCTGGCGGGACCGGACGAACGCGGCGGGGTCGAACACCGGCAGGCGGTGCTGGTCGGGCAGGGGGCAGACCCAGGCCATGATCGCCGGGTCGGTCAGGGTGGCGGCGGCGGCGCGGGCGGTGGCGTAGACGCCTTCGCGGGTCTCGTGGGCGCCTTGGGAGCGGCCGGCCATGGTCTGGGCGAGCGCGGTGAACCCGGCCCGGTCGAGGATGTTGCGGGGTTCGACCGAGGACAGCGCGCTCAGCCAGGTGCCGACCTGCGCGAGCGTGCCACCGGTGAGGGCGGCGGCCAGGAGCAGGCCGGTGAGCAGGTCTTCGGCGTCGCGGTCCCAGAAGTCGCCGTGGTCGGCGGTGCGGCGGATCTCCTGCACGAAGTGCCCGGCCAGGCGCCGGGCGTCGGCGACGGTGCTCACGCCGTCCAGGGCGTCCCAGACGAACGCCTGCGGGGTGCCGGTGATGTGTTGGGGGTCGAAGGTCCAGACCTGTTGCCCGGTGGCGTGTTCGCGGGGGCGGGCGGTCAGCTGCCAGAGGTCGGCCTTGTTGGAGGTGGCCAGCACCGGGCCGGGGGCGTCGAGTACGGCGGGCACGGCCAGGCAGGTGGTCTTGCCGCTGCGGGGGGCGCAGATGGCCAGGAGGACGTCCTCCCAGGTCGCCCGGGCCACCCGGCCCGGATGCCGCCCGCGCCGCTGTCCGGTCGCGTGCAGGGATGGCGCGAGGACGCCGAGCGGCACGCCCCGGTCGGCGTCGGCAACGCGGCCGGCGACGGGCAGGGTGGGTCGCAGCCGGCGGGCGACCGCCGCGCCACTGGTCCCGGGCAGCAGGACGCGCAGCTGGCGGGGGTGGGCGAGGCCTTCGCGGGCGGGGTGAGCGTCCCGCCACCGGGTACCGGCGCACACGACGGCGATGGTGACGGCGGCGGCGAGCACCGCGGCGGTGGCGACGACCAGCGGGGTGGGCAGGCCGGGCCAGACGGCGTCCAGCCCGCCCGGTCCGGTCAGCCGCCGGGCGGCCTCCGCCGGCCCGGGGCCTGGGCCGGCGCCGGTGAGCAGGGACAGGCACGACCCGGCGACCCAGACCAGGGCGCCGACGGTCAGGGCGCCGGCTCCGGCGGCTCCGGCCAGCAGCAGCCCGTCGGTCCACGGGTCACCCGATCCGGCGCCGAGCCAGCCCAGCGCGCCCTCCGGTCGGGACGCCCTCCGGGTCACCACTGGAACGCCGAGAATGACGCCGGCACAGTGATTCGTACAGTCATCGGAGCGGGCCGGTCATAGCAGCGCCAGGGTCTGTGTCATACAAGTCGACCTCGTCGCCGACCAGGGTCATCTCGATCGGGATCCCGGTCCGGTCGCCGGCTTTGATCAAATATTTGCCGCGGCCGTAGTGCCGGCCGCCGGTCTGCCAGGAGGTGGAGGAGGACCAGGACTGCACGGTGGCGATCTCGCGGCGGGTCAGGTGCCGCAGCCGGGAGACCTCGCCGAGCTCCCGTTCGCTCATCGCGGTCAGCACGGTGATCGAGCAGCGGTCCAGGAACCCGCGGGCCTTGGCCCGGTCGGCGTCGGTGCCGACGGCGGCCAGGTCGTCCAGGGAGTGGGTGAGCATCAGGTGGGCCACGGACTTGTGCCGGTACACCCGGGTCAGGGCGTCGGCCTGCTCGACCAGGGCGGAGGACCCGCGCAGGGCCCGCCACATCTCATCCAGCACGGCCAGGAACCGGCGGGGTGGGGCCAGCTGCAGGCGGGTCAGGGCGTGGGAGGCCTCGATCATGGCGTGCCCGTAGGACCAGGTCGCCAGCATCGCGGCGGCCATCAGGGTGTCCCCGGCGCCGGTGACCGCGGACAGGTCCACGCAGACCGCGGGGGCGTGCAGGTCCAGCGCGGTGCTGGTCGGGCCGTCGAAGACGCCCTTCAGGGGGCCCTCGCACAGCCCGTACAGGGTGCGGCGCAGCGCGGTGGTCTCGGTCTCGAACCGTTCTGGTGGCACCTGGGCGGCGTCGACCAGGGCCTGCGGGGCGCAGGTCAGCACCCGCAGCACGTCCGGGATGGTCGGATCCGCCTGCGCGCCAGGATCTCCAACGCGAGGGGTGTGGCTGGCGGTGAGGGTCCGGTCGGTCAGGACGTCGACGGCGGCGCCTAGGACGGAGGCCTCCCAGTCGGCCAGGCCGTCGCGGCGGACCAGCGCGCACAGCGCGAGCAGGGTGTTCAGCCGTTGCCCGCGGACCTCGGCCAGCATCGCCTCCCGGGCGGGGCCGCTCAGGTGGGTCAGGGCCTGGCCGAGGGGGCCGGCGTCCAGGGGGTTGATCCGGTCCAGGCCGCGGCCGACCCGGATCACCTGGCCGCCGGCGGAGGCGGTGATCCGGACGTACTCGCCCTTGGGGTCGCCCAGGATGAGAGCGCCCACCCCGCAGGCCATCAGGCCGCGGATGATGCGTTTGGCCAGGCTGGTCTTGCCGACCCCGGGGGCGCCCATCACCATCATCCCGAGGTTGGTGACCAGCCCGGCCTGGTGCCAGGCGAACGGGTCGCAGCAGACCACCTCGTGGCTGCGCAGGTGCCGCCCGACCGGGATCCCGACCGCGGGGGAGCCGGAGCCGGCGCCGAAGGGGAACAGGCCGGCCATCTGCACGGTGGTGCCGGCGTACGCCCACGGGCCAGGATCATGGGCCCGGCCGCCGGTCCCCGCACCCAGGCCGCCCAGCCCGCCCAGCCCGCCGAGCAGGGGCGGGGTCATCGCGACCACCGGGCGGCCAGCTCGGTCAGGCACAGGCCGGCGGGTAGCGCGGCCATGAACGCGGCGGCCTGCTGCTCGACCAGGCGGCGCAGGCGCAGCTGGCTGACCCCGGCGGCGTGCTCGACCTCGCTGATCGCTGCGGGCAGGTCGGCGGCGTCCAGGACGGTGACGGTGACGGCGAGGGTCTGCGCGACCCAGCCGGCGCCGGCGGCGACCTCCCGGGTGGCCTGCTCGGCGGCGGCCTCCTCCCGTTCGTCGGCGGCGGTGCTGGCCCGCCCGATCACCGGCAGGGAGGCGACCATCCGGGCCAGCCACCGCATCCGCACCTGCGCGGTCGCGGCGTCCATCGCGTGGGTGGCCGGGGTCGGCACGTAGGTGCAGGTGAACCGTTTGCGGTGCGCGCCGGGTCGGGCCAGGGCGTCCAGCACGGTGGAGCCGACGAGCTGGCGGGGGGCCTGCGCCCAGACGAAGGAGACCGAGGTCGCGCCGTCGTGGGTGTAGGCGTCGCGGTACTCCTGCGCCCCGGCCGGGCCGGCGAACTCCCACTGCGGCACCTCCCGGCGCACCGATCCGTGCTCGGCCAGCCCGCCGTAGGCCAGGGCCAGCTCCACGTCACCGGCGTGCGCGGGGTCGAAGGCGACCCGGACCCAGGCGGCCAGCTGCACCGGGGTGGCGCGGGCGATGACGGTGACCCCGCAGCCGTCCAGGGTGGACTCCAGGCCGGTGACGGCCTGGTCGAGCAGCGGCAGGTAGGCCCCGATCCCGGCGCGGCGGGCGCTGCGGTCGACCTGGGTGTCCCACGCGCGCAGGTCGAAGGTCAGCGTGACCCGGGTGTCGGTGCCGGCGGACACCCCGGGGGAGGTGGCGACCAGCGCGGCGGCCAGGGCGCGGCAGTCCGCGGGCGCGGCGGGGTCGATCCGGCGGGTGAGCATGTCCTGCAGCCGGGTGCCGGGCGAGGGGGAGGTCTCGACCACGACGGTGACCCAGGCGACCTCGGGGCGCCGCCCGAGGGACTCCAGCCACCGTTCCCAGCGGGCCACGGCGGCGTCGTGCTCGGCGACGTCGACCAGGTCGGCGGCCATCGAGGCGACCCGCAACGTCACCGACAGGCGCCGCCCGGCCGGGTCGTGGACGGCGCCGTAGGCGCGGGCGCCGGAGCCGACCTGCAGCATCCGGGTGCCGGCCAGCGGGCCGGGCAGCCGCCACCCGGTCGGCCCCACAGCGCGGAAGGTGGTCCGGCCCTGGCGGTGGGCGCCGACCCAGCGGGCCCGCTGCCCGGCCCACACCGAGATCGGCCGGCCGCCGACCCGGGCCGCGCCGGCCCCGGCGATGACGAACCCGCCGGCCAGGATCCCCACCCCGGCGACCGGGCGGGACTGCAGCACGTACAGCCCGACCAGGTACAAGGCGGCCAGTAGCACCGCGGTCCGCCAGCCCAGGCCGCGGACGGTCAGCACCTGAGGCCGCATCCAGTTGCCGTACAGCCGTTCCTGGCTGAGCTGCTGATTGAGCTGTTGGCTGAGTTGCTGGCTCACGAGGGGTCTCCTGACCGGGCGTGGGTGGGGTCGACCGCGGCGGCGGTGGACCGGGAGATGCTGGAGGCGGCCTCGGCGACGGCGGCCCCCGCCATCGCGACCCCGGCCACCGGCACACCCCCCCGCCCCGGACGGCGCCGCACCGACGGGCGCCGCGCTACGTCCGGTACGGGAGGCGACCTGGGCGGTGGAGGAGGCGATCCCGGCGCCGGTGGCGGCGACACCGACGGCGTTGCCCTGCAGCGGTGCGGCTTCGGTGGCGAAGGTGACCAGCTTGAGCAGGGCGGGCAGCGCGAACACCGCGCACACCATCAGGCAGATGCCGACCGCGACGCCCTGCACGCCGGTGGCCTGCCCGAGCAGGGACAGCCCGACGTAGTAGACGAGCGCGGCGGCCGGTTTCATGAACACGAACGCGAGCAGCCAGCCGGCGACCTTGGGCAGCCACAGCGCGCTGCCCCGGGCGAACTGGCCGGCGGCGGCCACCGGCAGCAGCACGGTCAGCAGCAGCACCGCGCCGTCCCGGAAGAGCATCAGCAGGTACTGCACCGCCGAGGACAGGAACAGCAGCCCGGCCCAGAACACCACCGCGAGCGGGTTCATCCCCGGCATCTGCAGCAGGGACAGGAACCGGGCGCCGACGTCGCCGGTCGGGACCGCGGCCAGCAGACCGCTGGCCAGGGACTGGCTCCAGGCCTGCAGGGCGGCGACCAGCGGGATGGAGCCGGCGGCGACGATCCCGAAGACGAGCAGCCCGCGGACGGCGTCCCGCAGCCAGGCGTGGCCTCCGCTGGCCACACCCCAGGTGATGACGGCCAGCAGCGCCAGGACGGCGACCGGCAACGCGACCCAGGAGGTCACGAACGTCTGCGCGGTCCGCAGTGCGGCGGTGTTCACGCTGGTGTCTCCGGTGGTCGTCCACCACCCGAACAACCGGGTGATCATCTCGCCGGTGGCCTGGCGGACGGAGTCGGCCAGCCCGCCCCAGACGCTGGCGAGCACGTCGACCATGCAGCCTTGCGGCGTGATGCACAGCCCCATCAGGGGCCGGTGATCGTGTCGTAGGTGGCGTACATCGCCGGGTCGGCGGTGCTCATCGCCGTGGCGGAGGAGCGCCAGTCCCCCCAGGCCGGCGCGACCAGGGCCCAGTCGCCGCGGCGCCACAGCAGCTGCACGTCGTAGGAGGTGAACCCGCTCTGACCGTCGGTGTCGGCCTGGCGGATCAGCACCTGCACGCTCCGCTCCTGCACCGTCTGCTCCTGCACCGTCTGCCCGTGACCGACCGCCGTCCCGGCGATCTGGGCGGACGGCGAAGCGGTGGGGTCCAGGTGGTAGCCGGCGACCCAGCCGCCGCTGCTGGGGATCGGCTCCCCGTTCGTCAGGCCGGCGGCCGGGGCGAGCTGGTCGTAGGCCTGGGTGGTCAGTCGCAGCAGAGTGGCGGCGTAGGGGCCGGTGACCTGGTCGCGGATGGTCGGGGTGAACACGGCCGACCCGGCGAACGGGAAGGTCCGCACCAGCAGCTGGACCGCGGCCAGCGCGGCGCCCTGGTCGTCGTCGCTGAAGCACGCCGCCCGCAGACCGGTCTGGCAGCGCGGCCCGTAGACCGGGGACTGGGGCAGGGACAGGCCCGCGAAGTCCCGCCAGGTGAGGCCCTGCGCTGCGGGAGAGGGGCTCACGACGACCGGCTGCTGGCGGGAGGACGTCGCGGGCGGTGCTGCGGTGGCCTCTGGCCGGTGGGGGGTTCCGCTCAGCTGCCAGCCGAGCAGGACCGCGCCGGCGGCCAGGGCCACACCGGCCAGCAGCACGCGCCTACGACGTGCCCGGTGCGGGGGCCGGTTGTCCTGCTCGACGTCGCCGCCGGTGGGCAACGTCTGCGGACGGCGGAGGCGGCTCACGTGATCGCCTGGCTGACGATGGCCACGGCGCCGGAGACGATCCCGGCACCGACCAGGGCGAGCACGAGCTGTTTGACCGCGTCCCCGGAGCCGCCGTGCTGGCGGACCTCCATCGCCGTCCGGGCCCCGGCGATCACCGCGGCCAGGCCGCAGAGCGCGTAGGCGACCCACTTGACGTAGCCGAAGACGACCCCGACCGCGATGTCCACCCCGGTGGCGCGACCGGGGCCGGGTTGGGGATGGCCGTGAGGCTGGCGGCGAAGAGGTCGAGCACGGCATCCTCCGGTTGGTTCGTCTGTAAAGACCGTAGTAGTACATTCACCGTAGGGCGTGCTGGCGTGCTCTGGCAAGGGACGCGCGGCGGCCTCTGCGGACTCGGGAGGGGCGATGGCTGATGCCGGGGACAACCCGGACCCGACCCGGGCCCGGTGGACGCGCTGAGCGCAGCGTCGCGCGTCTGGTCCAGGTCGTCGAGCAGCTGCGCGCCGAACGCGATGAGGACCGCGCGCTGATCGATGAGCTGATGGCCGAGCTCGCGCAGCAGGGCCTGCGCAAGCCCCGGCAGCCGCCGCAGTTCCCGACCTGGACGGCATGGGTGGACGGCTGGCTGGCGGTGCGGGTCGCCCGGCACCCGCACCGGTACCGGTGGTGCCACCGCTACGCCGAGCACCCCGAGGTCGCCGACCGGCTGGAGGCGCTCTGGTACTCCTGGGAGGCCCTGTGGCCAGACCCCGAGCAGCGGCTGGGGTGGCTGCGCGACGGCCTGGACCACCAGCTCGCGGTCATCACCGCCGAGGACGGACCGCTGCGGGCCTGCTCGGGCAGCGAGGACGAGCACGCGGCGATGTGCCCTGTGCACCGAAGCTTACTGTAAACCTCCAGTTGGCTACTCCCCCCTGACGCTGAAGCGCGGGTGCTGTCTGTGCCGGGTCCGCTCGACCGCCTCGGGACGGCGAACGTCGGCCGCGGTCGCTGCTCATGAGCCGGTGGTGCAGGATAGCAGCCGGAGAAACGCGCTGTCCAGCTCTGTGTCGAGCGGCGGCGTCGACAGCGTCGCCCGGCCCGACGACGGCGCGTCAGCTCTGCGGAGCAGAGCGAGAGCTGTTCGGCCAGCACCGTCTCGCCAGGTCGTCGCTGACGCGCCGCTGGCCGCGCTTCGGCCCCCGATTTCGGCTCCTGCTTGAAGTCCCGGTCCAGGGCCGAGGTAGGGGCGCGTCCAGCCTCACCGATAGTTCAACCGCCAGCTGGTTGTCGCCGGCGCGTGGCCGTGTTCACAACTACCAGGTCGTGGGCATCCGCGTCGTTCCCCGGAAGCAAGGGACGCTGCGATTCGGCGAGGCCTCTTCAGGGCTGATGAGCCAGCGAAGGTTCGACTTCAGGACCGGTCGCTTGGAGAAATGTCGGCAGTCTCCTGCAGACAGAAGCTTAAAACCCCCAGCGCGCACCGTGCCCTTACCGAAGTCATTCGGGATATGAAATCGACAGGTATCAGGAAAGTCCCTCGAGACCAGATGTGTCCTCCAGGCCTAAGTAGGATGCGATCTCTTCGAGATTAGTGGGCGAAAGATGAGTTGAGACCCCGGGCCACTCGACAACAACTCACGCAAGAAGGCCGTGGCTATTTCTCCCGAGCTTGGGCTCGGATAGCGGTATAGAGGGGCGTTGCTTTCGGCCAATCCACGAACGATAAAGATCAGTGCCTTTCGCCCGACGTGGACCTCCTCAGTGTCAAGGTAGTCACGAGTCCACCGGCTGGCCTCGGCAAGGCTATATGGCTGTGAAGACGAATACTCTGCGAGTGCGGCAAAAACCGCCGGCCACGTCCGGCGATCCAGCGCCGGCATTCCGGTCGCATCTATAAGGCGATGCAGGCTGTTCGGAACGTCCAGCGGGATACCGACAGTCAGTGCTGGGTCTTCATGGCGTTCAGCACTCCAGAGGTGATGCTGAGACAAGCGCGCATGCGGCAAGGCGAGTGACCTGATCGCGCTACCGAAGCCGCCATAGCCGAACCAATTCGTGGCCTGAATCTCGGTGGCGCCCAATTCTTTCCTCGCCTCGGCAGCGAGTGCCGCAAGGTTCAAGGCCTCTCGTGCTTCTTCGTAGCGAGATCGAATGAAACCTGCAAACTCTAGGAATGAAGGGCTACCATCGTCGACCTCGGTCACGTAGTCTTGAGTGGCCGCCGGCAAAATCTGCGGGGAGGCCGCTTCTCCGGAGGCGGGTCGTTCCAGCAATGCAAGGGCCTCTTCGCCAGACACGACAACGTCAGCGGTAGCGATAAAGGCCTCGGCGGCGATGGATGGGGCCAGCACCACGATGCGCCGGTCGTCCGCTCTGAGTCGCCGCAGTAGTGGCGTGAAGTCGGCATCTCCCGATGCGATGACAAAGTCGTCTAGGTGAACTGGTTTGGCTAATGCATCCATGGCATCTACTACGATCTGCATGTCTGCGGCGGTCTTGTAACGCTGGGTAAGAGGTGGACAATCGATCACTTCAAAGCCAGCCTTGGTGAAATTCGGTCGGAGTCTCGAAAAGTACAGGCGCTGCTCGCCATCCTCGGCACGCGGATCAGGTACCCATCCAGACGGATTCATGTAGCAGCGCCGGATCAGCCAGCGACGCTCGTCGTGTCCCAGAACCTCGGAGAGACGGTTGAGCCAGTCACCCGGCCGCTCGGCGAAGGCCAGACCTAAGATGGGATCAAGATTCAGGAAGGCGCTGAAGACGTTATCGAAGTCAACGTATAGCGACGTCCGAGTAGGGCTCATTTGGCGACTATAGGGCTCCTTCGCCCTCTCCCGCCCGCTAATCGGAGGATTCGGGGGGCCAGTGCCGATACGGTAGGACTGGGGCCACCCCAGCAAGATCTTGCTTCGGTGTGCGGGTCTGGAATCGCGCGGAGCGGTCAGGAGACCTGCGAGCAGGTCATCTGCCGCGGTGTCGTGCTCCCCGTAGGCGATCGACCCTGGGTTTGCCGGCTCTTCACCGCTGAGTGTGGGGTGAGCGCGACGCGCCGGGCGGCTGGTTGAGGCTGGTACGGGGTCGAGGTCCCCGAGGATCAGAGGACTCTTACCTCTTCTGAACTCAAGGACCTCGACATGAGCGAGCCTACGTTGTGCTGCCGCGCGCCCGGTGGCTACTGCACTCGATGTGACCTGCTGGTGGGCCTGGACGGTCTGCACGTCGTGGCGGTTGAGCGGGACGACGGACGTGGCCGGCCGGGGTTGACAGTCACGGTGGAGTCCGCGCCGGGGCCGATGGGCTGCCTGCGGTGCGGGGTGGTGGCGCACGCTCACGGCCGGATTGAGGTGCACCTGGTGGACGCTCCGGCGATGGGCCGCCCGGTGCGGATCGTGTGGCGCAAGCGGCGGTGGGTCTGTCCGGAGCCGGCCTGCCCGGTCGGGACCTTCGTCGAGCAAGACGAGCGGGTCGCCGCGCCGCGGGCGAGGTTGACGACGCGGGCGTGCTGGTGGGTGGTCGAGCAGATCCGCCGGGAGCACGCCTCGGTCAACGGCCTACGCCGCCAGCTGGGCACGAGCTGGCGCACGGTGTGGGAGGCGGTCAAGCCGCTGCTGCAGCACGCGGCCGCGCAGGAGTCCCGCTTCGCGGGCGTCACGACCCTTGGCGTGGATGAGCATGTGTGGCACCACGTCTCGACCAAGCCGATCGAGGACGGCGGTCGAGGTCCGAAGGAGCTGACCGGGATGGTCGACCTGACCCGCCACGAGGACAAGGACGGCAACCTCGTCGTGCGAGCACGGCTGCTGGACCTTGTCCCTGGCCGCTCGGGCGAGGCCTACAAGACCTGGCTGATCGAGCGGGGCGACACGTTCCGCGCCGGCGTCGAAATCGCCACCCTTGACCCGTTCCACGGGTACAAGAACGCGATCGACGACCAGCTCGACGACGCCCGCGCCGTCCTCGACGCCTTCCACGTCGTCAAGCTCGCGACCCAGGTCGTCGACGACGTCCGTCGCCGGGTGCAGCAGGACACCACCGGACACCGCGGCCGACGCGAGGACCCGCTGTACCGGATCCGCAACATCCTGCGCGCCGGGCAGGAGCACCTCACCGACCGCCAGCGAGCCCGCCTCGAGACAGCGTTCACCGCCCGGGAGGAGCACCTCGAGGTCGAACTCGCCTGGCGGTGCGCGCAGCAGGTTCGTGACTGCTACCACCAGGACACCCACGCCGCCGGCCGGGCCATCGCCGAGCAGGTGCTCGCCTCGTTCGCGTCCTGCCCGATCCCCGAGGTTGCCCGCCTCGGCCGGACCCTGAAGCAGTGGACCAGCGAGTTCCTCGGCTACTTCGACACTGGCGGCGCGAACAACGGCGGCACCGAGGCCATCAACGGCCTGATCGAGCTCCACCGTCGCATCGCCCGCGGCTTCCGCAACCGCGAGAACTACCGCCTCCGAATGCTCCTCATCGGCGGAGGCCTACTCCCGTGACCCACACTCAGCGGCGAAGAGCCGCTTATGGAGTCAACAGCGACTCTCCCTCGTGCGCTATCGGCTTGACTGCTGAGCGAATCGGCCAGAACCTGAGTAAAGTGCGTTACGTGCTGCCCGGCGAGGAAGTGGAAACCCTGCTAGCTGACGGGCTAGTGCCCAAGCTTAGCGAGCTTGCGAGTCCAGAGGAACAGGCACGCGGGGTGCCTGCCTTGCCCAATAGTCAATCATTTTACTATCGGCAAGCACACTTTAGCCCATCTGGCTACAAGCACCCCGCATTCGAGGATGAGCAGGAGGTGCGAGTAACACTGCCGGCACCACGGTGGCCTAACGAGCCTGCGCCTCCGGTGTCCCGGGTCCGTTATCGGTCGACGCGATTAGGTCTAACCCCCTACACGACCTGGGAATTTGGCGTCGACTCTGTCGCGTCGATCACCGTGGGTCCTGGAGCGAATCAGGAACTTGGTCGCTTAGCAATGAGGTCGTGGCTGGAAGCCAATAACTTCCCTGAAATACCTGTGCTACTCAGCAATGCGCCTTTTCGAGGTTGGTGAAGCTAGCCTGTTCCGGCGTCGTGAACAATTTGAGTGGTTGAAAGCCAGAGTCATACGCGAGGCGGCCGATCGGCGGCCCGTGAGACCGACAAGGGTACGTCCATTGTCGCCCGCCGATTCGCCTGACAATTAATCAAGGCTTCTATGGCTAATTCACTCAGACCAGAGGCGGCTGAGTGTCACGAACGCCGCAGTGGTGCGCTGGTCCAGCACCATCAGGCTGGCGTCGACACGCACGGGCATCCAGGTTCCGTCCACGGCTCGCAGGCGCAGCACCATCGATGATCGCCCGAGCGTCGCGAGCGATTCGGCGACGGTCCGCGCGGCCGGCAGGTCCTCAGGGTGGATTCCGGGTGGCTGGTGTGGTGTCGTTCTGCCAGGCCAGGCCGGGCATGGGGTCGTCGATCCAGCGCAGCAGGGTGAGGTTGCGCAGGTTGACGATGGCCCGGTAGCGGCCGGGTTCGCGTTCGGCGGCGAGCACCTGTTGGGCCAGCAGCATCTTGTAGGGGGCGGCGGGGATGGTCTCGGCGGGGCCGAGGTCGTGGGTGATGCCGCGCAGCACGGTCTCGGTGGCGCCCCCGGGGGTGGCGACGCTGATGCAGCGGCAGGCGAAGTTGGCCGCTCGGAGCTCGCCGTCGTCGCGGCGGACGGTCCAGGTGGCCTGGTGCTCGGACCCGGGTGGCGCGTTGACGATCACCGCGAGGGCGGCGGCTTCGTCGGCGTTGGCCATCAGCCGGGTGAACGCCTCGGCGATCACCCGCTCGGAGCGGCGTTGCTCGGGTGGGACGCCGTACAGGTCGAGCAGGTCGTCCGAGCCGCTGATCTTGCCGGTGGTGAGGTTGAACTGCCAGGCGCCGGCCGGGTCTCTGGGTGGTGGTTCCTCGCCGGTGGCTCCGACCCAGGCGTACACCCCATGCACGCGGCCCGAGTAGGCGATCAGTGGATCGCCGACGAGGACGTGGGTGCCGTCGGAGCTGGGCGTGCGCAGGCGTTCGCCGGTCTGGGCGATGCGGGCGACCAGTGCGCGCATCTCGCCCAGGTGTCGGCCGCGTTTCAGCACGGTGGTCAGGGGCACCATGTGCCGCGGGGCGCTGCCGAGACCGATCACGGTCGGCTCGCCGGCGCGGTCGACGCCGAACGTCTCGATCAGCAGCCATCGGTTCGTCATCGAGCCCTCCCCGCCGTGGTGGTCGGCTTCGCCGGGCCCTGGGTCGTTCGGCGCATGAGCCTCGGCAGGAGGCGTTGGTAGGCCTCGCCGCCGGCCCGGGCGGCGATGGCCAGCAGCTTGGCGTCCCCGCCGATCAGGATCTGCGGGCTGCCCCGGGGGACCCGCCGCAAGATCACCGAGGCGGCGTGTTCGGCTGTGCTGCGGGCGATCCGCCGGTCGAACCCTTCCGAGACCGCGCCGGCGTCCACGTCGTCGGCGAACCGTCCGTTGCGGACGATGCCGGTCCGGACGCCGCCGGGCACCACGCAGGACACCCGCGTCCGCCGGCCGTCCATCAGCAGCTCCTGGCGCAGCGCGGCGGTGAACCCGCGGACGGCGAACTTCGAGGCACTGTAGGCGCTGTACCGCGGTGAGGCGATCAGGCCGAAGGCGCTGGACGTCGTGACGACGTGCCCGCGGTCCGAGGCCAGGACGCAGGGCAGGAGGGCGACGACGGTGTGCATGGTGCCCAGCAGGTTGACCTGGACGACGTGGTAGAGGTCTTCGGGGTCGGAGGCCAGCACGGTCCCGGTGTGGATCACGCCGGCCATGGTGAAGACCAGGTCCACCCGGCCGATCGCCTGCTGGACGGCGAGGCCGGCGTCCTGGACGCTGGCCCGGTCCGCGACGTCCACCACGTCGAGGCGGACTTCCGCGCCGCGTCTGCGGCACTCCTCGCCGGTCGCGGCCAACCCGGCGTCGTCGATGTCCCACAGCACCAGCCGGGCGCCACGGTCGGCGAGCTGTTCGGCCAGGGCACGGCCGATGCCCGCTGCGGCACCGGTGATCACCGCGACGCGGCCGGCGTAGTAGTCGTCCTGCACACCTGCCCCCTCATCCGAGCTCATCGCCGACTGGCCGGGGGTCCCGAACCATCGCCGCACGGTGAGTCGCGATCGTGACACGCGCTGCTGATGCACCGCGAGCATGACTGTTGACGACGGTCCGTGCCAACGCATACCGTCACCTCACCCACAGATCGTGGGTGTTGGGTTGACCCTGTCGCCCTCGGGTTGGTCCCCTTTCTGCCGAGTCCGGCTGCCGTGCGCGCAGCCCTGGATACGCGAAGCAGGGACCCCGATGGCCACCACCCGAAGCCGCGCCGGCCGCCTCCGACCCGCGGATCCACCGATCTCGACCTGCGGTCCGGGAGCCGAGCTTCCGCCGGCGCCCGCGGCAGAGGTGATGACGGATGACGCGATCCGGTCCCCTCGGCCATGTCACCCGCGTACGCGCTCGGGAACGCCGGCCAATGGCGGCCAGGCTCAGAACCGTCATCCGTCATCGGGGAGTCCTTCCGCGTTCCCGCTCGTGCGCCTGCGTCACTCCGGTCATCCGCTCCGGTCGGGGGTCGGCATGAGCTGGACGCGAGTCACCTGCTGGGCCCTGCTGTGCGACCGGTGCGAGGACGGCTGGTCGGCGGAGAACGGGCAGCCCCACTTCGGTTCCCGGTCTGAGGCGACCGCCCACGCACGCGACGCCGGCTGGGTCGTGACGGCAGGCCGTGCGCTGTGCCCCGACTGCACGCTGTACGAGGCGTGCGCCCTGGCCGGCCACCGGTGGCAGCTCTGGGAAGCCGCCGGGCCCTTTCCCAGCCTCGGCGGCGGAAGCTGGCGAGGGTCTGTCCGTTACTGCGGGGTCTGCGAGGCGGCGCAGTGGGACCCGCCCGTTCAGCGGGCAGCCCAGCTCCGTCGGACGCGCTGAGAGAGGGCCACGCATGCCGCTAGCGGCCTCGGGCCGGGGGTGCGCTGGGCTAGCGCGGGCCTGGGCAGCTGGGTCTTGCGACGTCGGGCGATGGCGGTGGCCACGACGTCCCGCACGGGCGCCCGGGCGAAAAGTTCGGCTGGTGGGGTGGCGGCGTGCACGGCGGTCGCCTCCTGCCGGGCCGCGGTCACGGCGCGCAGCAGTTCGGGCGCGGGCGCTGCTCGGCCGATCGTGGACCACTGGCGGGCGGTGGGTGCGGCTCCTTCTACCGGGGTGAGCCAGCGGTCGGTCGTGACCTGGCGGTCGACCGTGTCGGCGAGGCTGACCACCGCCGAGCTGGTGGCCCTGGCCAGGGGAGGGCCTGGGCGGGGGTCAGGTGGCCGCCGCGGCGCAGCCGGTCGTGCAGGAGCTGGGCCTGCAGCAGGGGGCCGGGCTGGCTGGGGACCAGGGAGGCCACCCGGCGGGGAGCGGACGCGACAGCGCCCAGTGCTGCGGCTTGGCGGTGTAGCGCGGCGGCGAGGGCGGATGCCTGGTCGTTGCTGGGTGCCGCGAGGGGGCCGGTCGCGCTGAGGCTGGCGCGGGCCAGGGTGCCGGCGATCAGCTGGACGTGCACGGGTGTGAGTTCGCGGGTGGTGGTCAGCAGGTGGGCCAGCCGTTGGGTGGCGGCGGGTAGGTCGGCGTCGGTTCGGACGGCGACCAGGGCCCGCTGGGGGGAGGGGTCGAGTTCGGTGGGGTGTGGGGTGGCTCCGGACGCCGCGAGCTGCTGGACCGCTCGAGCGGTGGTGGCCAGGCCGGAGTGTGCGGCGTCGGTGTACGGGGCGGCGAGGTCGGGTCGGCCGGCGGCTGTGAGCTGGCGGCCGAGGTCGGCGTCGAGGTAGGCCAGGGCCTCGCTGAGGGCGGCGACGTCGGCCAGGTCGGACCAGGTGGCGTCGCCGGCTGGGCGGGAGGTGGGGGTGGAGGTCTGCCAGTCGTGCTGGGCCAGGACCGCGTGCCGGGCGGCCTGGCGCCACGACTGCCCGGCGGGGGTGGTGGGCCGGCTGTCGATGACCTCGGTCAGCGGGAGCGGGGCGTGCCGGGGGTGGTCCTGCAGCAGGCGTGCGTGGACGGCGACCGGGTGCTGCTCCACCGCTGCCGCTGAGGTCTGGTCGGCGGCGCGGACGTTGGCGAGGTCGGTGTGCAGGGTCTGCAGCAGCCGCGTGAGGGTGGCGTGGGCGGTCAGGACGACGTCGACGTCACCGGGGTCGATCGGTCCGCGTTCGGTCAGCAGGTCCCGCATCGTCTCGGCCAGGGCGCGAACCTCGGGGCCGTACGTCATGGCTGGGCCTGGCCGTCCGGACTCGGCGATTCGGTGGCAGAGGTCGGTTCGGTGGGAGAGGTGGTGGCGGTGGCTGGGGTGGCCAGGGTCGTGAGCAGGTCGTGCAGGTCTCTCGCGACCAGGGTGAGCCGGACGAGCTGGGGCAGGGGC
The DNA here is from genome assembly GCA_963821825.1 of uncultured Actinomycetota bacterium. GTDB lineage: Bacteria > Actinomycetota > Actinomycetes > Actinomycetales > Kineosporiaceae > CAWGFD01. Next base: position 654,459 of record CAWGFD010000001.1, on the reverse strand, counting down.
AGGGCCTGCCCGGCGTGCTGGGTGAGTGCTTCGAACGCGCGGGTGAGTCCTTCTTCGGGGTCCAGGGGCGCGACGTCTGCGGGGTGCGGGGGGTAGGGCGGGTGGACGTCGCTGAGGGTGCACAGGGCGCCGGCGACGGTGAGGCGGGTGTGCAGGTCGAGGTCGCCGGCCAGGACGCGGGCCAGCGCGATGGTGGCCTCGGCGATCAGGGCTGGTTCGTTCTGGGTCAAGGCGTCAGAGGTCTTGGGATGAGAGGTCATGGCGGGCAAGGGTCCGTTCGGAGTCGAGGGAGGCGAGGGCGCCGGCGTCGAGGTTGTGGACGGCGCCGGGTCGGGGTCGGCGGTTGTGGATGGCCGGCTGAGTGGCCGGGTCATGGCGGTGGCCTGGCGCGGTCCTCGTCGTCGTCGTGGTTGGCCAGGGCGATGCCGCGGTAGATCCGTCGCGAGGGGCGGGACAGGCGTCCCTGCTGGACGCCGAACTCGGCGGTCAGGCGCATGGTCAGGGCTTTGGCGGAGATCGTGTCGGCGCCCAGCTGGGTGCAGTGCTGTTCGTAGTGGCGTCGCAGCTCCGCCACGTCGCACCAGTGGTGCTCGCCGAGGGTGCATTCGTCGCGGACGAAGGAGGCGAGGGTGTCCTCGCTGATCCGGTAGTCCTCGGTGGCGGCGCGGACGCCGTCGGGTTCGGCCAGGCCCTCGCGCAGGACGGTGATGGCGCCGCGCACGGCCCAGCCGAGGATGGCGGGGCCTTCGGTGGCGATCAGCCGGGTGTGCAGGTCGGGGTCGCGGCGGTGCTCGGGGACGACGTGCCGGAAGGGGATCAGGCGTACCCGCCGCCAGAACGAGGGGCCGCCTTCGCGGACCTGGGGCAGGTGGTTGGAGGCGATCACGGTGAGGTGGCTCGGGGAGTAGTCGAAGAAGTCCCCGCGCATGAACCGGCCGGTGAGCACGTCCCCACCGGTGAGGCGTTTGACCTTGGCCTCATCGAAGCGTCGTCCGCTGGTCTGTTCGGTGCAGACCAGAAGCCGTGCGCCGCGCAGTCGGGCGATCTCGGTGGGGTGGGCGTTGTCGCGGCCGGCCATCAGGAACCCATCCGGTGCGGCGAGGGCGTACCCACCGACGTCGACGGACCCGAGCAGGCCTTGCAGGACCAGCAGGAGCACGGACTTGCCGTTGGCGCCGACGCCGTGCAGAAACGGCAGGACGTGCTCGCGGACCTCCCCGATCAGCGCGAGGCCGGCCAGGCGCTGCAGGTAGCCGGCCAGCTCGGGTTCGCCGTCGAAGGTCTGGGCCAGGAACGCCGACCAGGCCGGGTGCGCGGCGTGCAGGTCTACGCCGACGGCGGTGGTGCGGGTCAGCAGCAGGTCCCGGTCGTGGGGGTGGACCTGCCCGGTGCGCAGGTCCACGACCCCGGAGCGGGTGTTCAGGAGCAGAGGGTGGGCATCGAGCTGGTTGGCGTGGATGGAGATCCGGGGGTCGCTCTCGGCGACCCGGACGGCGCCGCTGATCCCGGCCGAGGACAGGCTGTTGCGTTTGAACGCCTTGGCCTTGTCCTCGTTCTCGGGCAGGGCCCGGGCCAGGCCGCGCGCGGACTCCCGGACGACCGCGGCGTCGTGGTCGCGGGTCCAGGCGGTGCCGGTCCAGGCCCACCAGACGCCCATGTCGGCGACCCGGCGGATGTGCCCGCCGTGCTCATCGACCAGCCGCAGGGCGTTGGCGTCATCGGTGCGGCCCCGGTTGGCCGCGGCCTCGCTGCTGGGGGTGCAGGGTCCATTCGTCGATGTCGGCGATCGCGGCCCGCTGCTCGGTGGTCAGCGCCGCGCCGCGGACGGGGTGGTGGTGTGGGGTGCTGTTCACGCGGGGCCCGGGGTGCGGGCGCCGGTCACCCGGCGCAGGGCGGAGGCGACGGTGCGGCGGGCCTCGAGGTCGGGCAGGCCGGTGCGGCGGGCGGCCTCGACCAGGGGGGTGAGGTCGGCGACGCCCTGTTCGGCGGCGCGGCAGGCGGCCCAGAAGGTGCCGGCGTTGCGGCGTCCCTCGGGCAGGGTGGCGACCCAGGCCGCGAGCACGTCGATCCCGCCGGTGCGGGCGGGCCCGGTGCCGGGGGGTCGGCGCCTGGGCGGGTCGGGGTCCAGGACGCGGCGGACGGCCTCCCAGTCCAGGCGCTGGTGGGGGCCGGTGGTGCGGCGGACGGTGACGTACCGGCCGCCGTCCACCACCGAGGGCGGGACGAGCACGTAGCCGCCGGCGGCTTTGAGGTCGAGCAGGTGGCGGGGCAGGCGGGAGCTGGGCTGGTCGCTGCCGGGGAAGTAGACGTGCATCCCGCCGGAGGGGGTGGAGATGACCCGTTCGTAGCCGCTGAGCAGCCCGGCGCGTTTGAGGTCGTTGAACGCGGCGTACCCGGAGCCGGCGGGGCGGACGTCGACGTCCAGCACGTCCACGGTCGCCGGCGCCGGTGGGGATGGCGAGGTTGGCGGTCGGGTGGCGCGCCCACCAGGTGTGGATCTGGCGCAGGTCGGTGCTGGCGTCGAGCATGCCGTGCGGGGTCAGTGGCCGCTTCTCACCTGGCACGCAGGGGAAGACCGGCCACCCGGACTCCGCGAGCCGTTCGGCGGCCTCCAGCGTGGCGGCCGGGTCGATCCGCGCGCCGGTGTTCACGTCGGCTCTCGCGACGGCTGGGTGAGCACTCCGCCGTCGGGCCCACTGTCGCGTCGATTGTCGGGCGTCGGTTGGCGGCTCATGCCGGTCGGCCCGATCTCGCCGGTGCGCTCGATGCGCTCGGCAGGGCCGGGGCAGCGGGTACCGGGTGGCGGCGTAGCCGGTAGCGGGTCAGGAACTCCCCGGTCAGCACCATCCGCCGGCTGCGGCTGATCGCGATGGTCGGGATCCGGCCGTCCTTGGCGGCGGCGTAGGCGGCGTTGCGGCTCATCCCGAGGATGCGTCCGGCGTGGGGGATGGTGATGGTCGGCTCGAGGTCGGGGTCGGGCAGGGATCTGTCGCGCTGGGCTGTCGTCATGCGGTCCATAGTAGTACGGACCGTACAGACCGTGCTAGCGTGTGGTGGGTTGGACGATCCGGGACGTTGCCGTGAGCGGACCCGATACCGTGCCTAGGTGTCGAAGTCCGAGCGCGGCAGCCTCCCTCCTCGAGCCCAGGAGGTCGAGTGGCTGACACCCGCTCCCGACGACACCCCGGTGGTGCTGCGCTGGCCGGATGCGAACGGTCCGTTCCTGCTGACCTGTCACCTGGCCCGGGTGGACGGGCGCACGATGCTGGTCGGGCTGGACGTGCGGTCCTTCACCGAGGGCGCGGCCGAGGGGGACGACGCCCCGGTGCCGGGCCCGGCCGGGCTGGCCGAGGTGAACCATGCGGCGTTGCGGTCGCTGCGGGCCGGGGAGATCGCCGAGGCCGCCCGCGCGAAGCTGGCCGCGCTGGTGGCGGGTCAGTCCGGGGCGAACGGCTGGGACGACTCGGTCCGGCAGGCCGCGGCCCGCACCTTCGAGGTGCTGACCTCCCCGAACAGGTCCCGGACCAGCGCTCACCGGCCGGCCAGCGAGCAGCTGCAGCGGGTCGCCGAGCTGTTCCTGCAGGCCATCGCCGCCGGCGGGGACAGCGCCCGCCGGCCCTCGATCTACGTCCATCACGCCCTGACCCAGGAGGGTGTGGACGTCAGCCTGAACACCGTCCGTGGGCAGATCCACCGGGCCCGGGTGAAGGGGCTCATCCCGCCCGCGCAGGGCTGAGCACCAGCAGGCGCGGCTTACCGCCTTGCGGGGAGGCGGCATGAACCGCGCGGACCTGATGGCCCTGCCTGCTGTGGTCGATGTGCCGACGGCGGCCTGCATCATGCACATGAGCCGCGCCTCGGCCTATGACCTGATCCGCACTGGCCACTGGCCCACCCCGGTGTTCCGGCTGGGCAAGCTGATCCGGATCCCGACCGCCCCGCTGCTCGAGCTGCTCTGTCTGGACCAGGACGCGTCCCGTTACCGCGAGTCGTCTTCCTGGGTCCGGTTTTCATCCAACTACTCCGACCGCCTGAACAGGAGGACGAGATGACCACCACGATGTACCAGGCCGAGCTTCTGGCCCTGCCCGTCACGGTCGACCTGATGACCGCCGCGCGGGCCTTCGGCCTGGGCCGCACCGCCGCGTACTCACTCGCCAAGAGCGCCGGGTTCCCGTGTCGCGTCTTCCGAGTCGGAGGGCGGTACGTCGTGGCCCGCGGAGACCTGTTGCGCTCGCTCGGGATCACCGAGACGACGGTCTGAGCCGCGTTCAACGATGCAGCGAGGATCGGTGGCCAAGCGGTGCCGTGCCGTGACGCGACGGGGCGCCGAATCAAGGGCGTGCCGCAAGGACCACGGGTCTTGGGGGTTCCGCATCGACAACGGCATGGACGCCTCCACCGGTCGGCGACATCAGGTGCCCGCGGGGGGTTCCGTACGCGATCCGACGCCCAGGCGGCGATGAACCGCCTTCTCGAGGAGCTGAATCGAGGAGTCTGGGTCGACGACGAGTCGGTCACCGTGGGCGAGTGGCTTGGACACCTGGCTGCTGGAGATCGCCGACAAGCGAGCGGTCAAGACCTTGGCCAACTACCGCGGTCACGTGCGGGACGTGTGGCGGCCCAAGCTCGGGCACCTGCGACTGAGGGATATCCGCCGGCACCACATCGAGCGAGTTCTGTCTGAGCTGGCGGCACCGGTCGTGGCGACCAAGACCGCCGGCCACACAGGTAGGCGCGTCACCCGACGGTCGCCGACGACCATCGACGGGTACCGCCGGACCATCCGAGCGGCACTGTCGACCGCAAAGCGCCGCGGCTTGCTCGCCATCAACCCGGCCGAAGGCCGGATGGACTCGATCGCAGAGCGCCCGCCCTCCGACCTGCGGATCTGGGAACCGGAGGAGACGGCCCGCTTCCTGGAGCACGTCGCGGGTGACCGGCTGGCCGCGCTGTACGAGCTCGCCGCCTACGCCGGTCTTCGCCGGGCTGAGCTGTGTGGGCTGCGTTGGACGGACCTGGACGCCGACGGCACCGGCCTGACGGTCCGTCAGACCATCGTCGAGGTGGCGAGCAAGGATCTGCGTCCAGGGGATCGCGGCTGCCCGGTCTGCGGTCGCGAGCACCGGGTCTGTTGATCAAGCAGCCCAAGTCACGGGCCGGCACCCGGTGGGTCCCGCTGGTCGGGGCTGCGCGGGAGTCCCTGGCCGCGCGCCAGGCGGCGAGCCGCGAAGAGCGGGCAGCCTGCGGGCAGCGGGTACCGGGACCACGACCTGGTGTTCTGCCAGCTGAACGGTGACCCCCTTCGGCCCAGCACGGTGACCTCCGCGTTCGAGGCGCATGTGGCGCAGTGCGGTGTCCCGGCGATCCGCCTGCACGACGCCCGGCACGGTGCGTGCTCGATCCTGCTCGCTGGTGGGGTGCCCATCGAGGTGGTCCAGATGATCCTGGGGCACAGCACCCCGACCGTCACGCGCCGGGTGTACGCGCACGTCATGCGCAAGGCGACGTCGGCGCAGGTCGAGCGCGCGCTAGCCCTTGTATCGGTGCATCGACGCGAGCCGAGGGACGGCGGTTCGGGCGCCGCCGCTCCGATTCCGCAGCCTCCTGGGCCCGCAGGGTCGAGCTTCCGGTTCCCCCCCGCGATGACGGGAGAAGCGTTCACGGTACGTACGATCCAGCGATGACTGCGCGGCCAGCGACGAGAGTGCCTGGCCGACTGGTGCCCGGGGATCGGGTCGCGGTGCTGTCCCCGAGCAGCTGGCCCAGCTCTCGACAGGAGCTGAACCCGCTGCTGGACACGCTGACATCGTGGGGCCTGCGCCCCGAGCTGGGTGCCCACGTCGCCGACCGGCATGGCTACATGGCCGGGACCCAGACCGATCGGCTCGCTGACCTCAACGGGGCGCTTCGTGACCCGGCAGTCCGCGCAGTCGTCGCCTCCCGCGGAGGGTGTGGGAGTCTACGACTGGCGCGTGAGGTCGACCGGCGGGCCCTTGAGCGCGATCCCAAGCCGCTCGTCGGGTACAGCGACGTCACCGCCCTGCACCAGGTTTGGTGGCGGTCGGGGGTTCCGGCGGTGCACGGCGCCGTCGACGGCGCCTACGCCGACCTGGTCCGGGCCCAGCTCATGGATGGCGCCGGCGCCGCGGTCGAGCCCGACCCGGCGGCGGTAACGGCCACGCTGACCACCAGCGGGGTCGCCGCCGGCACGCTGGTCGGCGGCAATCTGGAGATGCTCGCCCGCTGCGTGGGGGTGGTTGAGGGGGAGTGGACGGGATGTGTCCTGCTGGTGGAGGCGAACAAGGCCGCCGGGCTGGGCATGGTGGACCGGGCCTTGACCCAGCTGCGCCTGTCCGGCGCCCTGGACGGCGTCACCGGGATCGCGGTCGGCAGCTTCGAGGAGTTCACCGGCTACGAGGACCGGGGGTGGACGGTCATCGACGTGCTGCGCGACCTGCTCGACGGCCTGGGTGTGCCGATCCTGGGTGGGTTGCCGCTGGGGCACCTGCCGGACCCGGTCCCGGTGCCACTGGGTGTGCCCGCCGTCCTGGACGCTGACGCTGGGCGGCTGACCGTCGACGCGCTGGTCGCCCAGGTCTCGCCTACCGCACCGCCCTAGCAGTGCGGCCGTCGTCGCGATTGCCCCTGTAGGTCCTTGACCAGCGTTCGCGGTGATTGCAGGGGTGATCACCCTCGGCTTCCTCGGGGTCGGCGTCCATGACGTATCGGTGTGGGGGAGGCGCGCTCTACCCGCGGAGGTTCACCTCTGGTCGCCGCTCGAGCCGCTCGGTCGTCCCGCGGATCGGGTGCGTTACCCACGCTGCCGTTAGCGCAAGGAAGAGGTAGTCACGCCCGGCCGCAGCCAGTGCGTGCAGTGCGGAACCCGGATCAGGCTCCGCCTCGGGATCTAGGAAGCAGACCTCGCACCGCGCGTTGTACGTCATCACCCAGCAGGCCGCCGCCGCTGCCGCCACCCACTGCTCATCGACGAGGAAGCCCACACGGGCCTGTTGGTAGTCCTCAAGGAAGGACACCACCTGGGCCACCGTCGGAGCGGCCTCGTTGGCGGCCCCGCCTGCGGTGTAGGAGCCGGCGGACATCCCTACCAGCACCGCCTCCGGACGCGCCACCAGGCTGTCCCAGTCGAACGCGGCACTCACCACGACCTCCCCGGCGGCACTACCGTCCTGAGTGGCGGGCTGAAAGAGCACATTGCCGTCGTACCAGTCGCTATGCCCGATGACGTCGGTTCCCAGGACGCCACGGCGATCGAGGGCGTTCAGGACGCTGGCCGCCTCGGCGGCCAGGTCGTCCACCCACCCGAAGCGTTCCGGCCGGTGGGTGAAGTCGAAGATCGGATCGTGCGGTGCCGGCCAAGGGCCCTGCTCGTAGGCCGCCCACGCCGGCGCCCCCGCACGCAACGGTCCCCGCAGGGCGGGGTCGGCAGCCAAGGGTCTCAACAGTTCGATCTGCCCAGCGAAGCTAATCACCAGCGCCCGCCGCACGGGAGGTTCGGTGGCGTCGGCGAGCTGACCCTCGCTCAACAGAGTCTCGGCTACCACCACCCGCCCATCGACCACGGTGGGTTCATGCACTGGCTGGGGGCAGGGGTAGCCACCGGAGGACAGGTGCTGCTGGGCCTGCACCGCTGCGCGGAGGTGGGCGAGGTCGGTGCCGGGGCGGTGGACCTTGACGGCGACCTCGCGGCCGTCGTCGAGTCGGCAGCCGTAGACCGCGGAGACTCGCCCGGCGCGGAAGAGAACGTGGGCCAGCCCTGAGTCGAGATGGCCGCGCAGGTACTGATCGAGCCAGGTATCGACTTGGTGTCGGGGCACCCGACCGAAGGTGGCGCGCTCGATCCCGTCCACGACCTCCGCTGCTGTCATTGGTGACTGCTCGCCGAGTGCGCGTTGATCATGCAACCACCTTCTCGAACCTCGACAAGGACCGCCCGGTGATGTCGCGAGCTGGGCTCGGCCGCGAGGTCTCGCCGGGGGCGGCTCCACAGGAGCCAGGTACACGCGCACCCAATCGCTGTCCTGCGGGGTGCGGAGGTGCGCCGTCACCATGCCGTCTGTGCGCAGCGTGAGCAATCGGTGAGCAAGTGGGCCGCATCAGCGCCAGTGGTGAGTCCGAGGGGCAAGAAAACCTGCAGGTCAGAGCCATGATCGCGAGGTGGCCAGGGGCGGGGTCGAACCGCCGACCTTCCGATTTTCAGTCGGACGCTCGTACCAACTGAGCTACCTGGCCGATCAAGACCTCCCCCTGGGAGAGGATCTTGCAGCGACCCCGACGGGACTCGAACCCGCGACCTCCGCCGTGACAGGGCGGCGCGCTAACCAACTGCGCTACGGGGCCTGGATGGTCACCAGACCGTATCCCCAACGGGATTCGAACCCGCGCTGCCGCCTTGAAAGGGCGGAGTCCTAGGCCGCTAGACGATGGGGACGCCGCGACGTACCCCTGACGTCCAGGACCCGTCGAGGACATGAGCGAGCATAGGGCCCAGCCCCCCTGATCTCCAAAGCGGGTCCCGCGGGGCCCGCCGTCGGCGCAGCCTCGATGCGACAGCCCGGACCGTCCGCGGAAGAGTAAGACCGTAACCAAACCGTGAGGAAGGACCATCATGCAGCAGCGCCGGATCGGCGACGTCCAGGTCTCCGCCATCGGTCTGGGGGGCATGCCGATGTCGATCGAGGGGCGCCCAGAGCGTTCCCGCTCCATCGCCGCGATCCACGCGGCCCTCGACTCCGGGGTGACGTTCATCGACACCGCGGACGCCTACCACCAGTTCGCCGACGAGGTCGGGCACAACGAGTCGCTCATCGCCGAGGCGCTGGCCTCCTACGGCCAGAGCACCGACGACGTGCTGGTCGCGACCAAGGGCGGCCACCTGCGCCCGGGTGACGGCTCCTGGACCCTGGACGGCAGCCCTGACCACCTCAAGGAGGCCTGCGAGCAGTCGCTCAAGCGCCTCGGCGTCGAGGCCATCGGCCTCTACCAGTTCCACCGTCCCGACCCCAAGGTGCCCTACGGCGAGTCGGTCGGTGCGATCCGCGACCTGCTCGACGCCGGCAAGATCAAGATGGCCGGGATCAGCAACGCCACCGTGGACCAGATCCGCGAGGCCAACGACATCCTCGGCGGCCGCCTGGTCAGCGTGCAGAACCAGTTCTCGCCGGCGTTCCGCTCCAGCGAGGGCGAGCTGCAGCTGTGCGACGAGATGGGCATCGCGTTCCTGCCCTGGAGCCCGCTCGGCGGCATCTCCAAGGCGGCCGACCTCGGCTCCTCCTTCGCGCCGTTCGCCAAGATCGCCCAGCAGCGTGACCTGAGCCCGCAGCAGGTCTGCCTGGCCTGGGAGCTGGCCAAGAGCGAGCACGTCATCCCGATCCCGGGCTCCTCCCGGCCGGAGACCGCCAAGGCGAGCGCCAAGGCCGCCTCGATCGAGCTGACCGCCGACGAGATCGCCGAGCTGGACGCCGCCGGCCAGTGAGGCCCTAGCGTGGCCCGATGACCTCGGGTCACTCAGAGCACCGCCCCTCGATCCCACCACCGCCGGGACCGGGGGGCGGTGCCCGTTCCCCAGGTCGCTCCAGCCGGGGGAGCCGGTTCGGGACGTTGGTCTCACCCCTGCGGGCGCCGACGGCCAGAGCCTGAGGTCATGAACGCGTCGTCCCCCTCCGAGCAGTTCCCGCTCGTCAGCGACCCCAGCGGCGCCACCACCGTGCTCAGCGCGGACGCCTGCTGGGAGCTGCTGGCCACCGCCGACGTCGCCCGGCTGGCCGTCTACGCCGCCGGCGACCTCGACGTCTTCCCGGTCAACGTCGTCGTCGATGACCGCACCCTGGTCTTCCGGACGGCCGAGGGCACCAAGCTGGTCGAGCTGGTCCTGGCCGGACGCTGCGCGATGGAGGCCGACGGGTACGACATCCCGACCGGCGACGCCTGGAGCGTGGTCGTCAAGGGCCAGGCCCAGCTGCTTGACCGCTTCGACGACGTCTACCGCGCGCAGGAGCTGCCGCTGTTCCCGTGGAACTCCGCGCCCAAGGGCCAGTTCGTGCGGGTGGTGCCGCGCGTGGTCAGCGGGCGCCGGTTCCGGGTCGCCGCCCGGCCGCCGGCTGACTGAGCGCACCCGGACGGGTGGATCCGCCCCCAGGTTCGTGACCGCCAGTATGGGGTCGGCTACGGTGCTCCTCTGGTCCGGTGAGTGCCGGCGGGCGGAAGGGGAGAGGGCCTTTGTCGCTCCTGCTCAGCCTTCTGCTGCTGGCCGGGGCGATCGGCTACACCGCGCTGGCGGTCTACGTCCTGCAGAACCGGGACGCCGCCGGGGCGCTGCCGCTGGCCGCGTTCCTGGCCGCCGTCGGCATCTGGACGATCAGTTATGGCCTGGAGCTGTCTGCGACCGATGTGGCCACAGCCCGCATCTTCAGCGGCGTTAAGTACCTCGGCATCACGCTCCTGCCGGTCTCGCTGATCGCGTTCGTGCACCGCTGGACGGCCGCCGGCCGCCCGCTGCGCCGCTCGGTCGTGGTCGCGCTGCTCGTCCCGCCCGCGGTGGTGATGACCCTGCTGGCTCTGCCCCAGACCAGGGACCTGGTTCACACCTACCCGGTCACGCCCCGTCACGTGTTCGGCTCCCCGGTGCCCGAGGCCGGCCCGCTGTTCTGGGTCCAGGCCGCCTGGGAGTACTCCCTGCTCGTGCTCGGCACCGTGCTGCTCGTGTTCCGGGTCGCCCGCGTCGCCCGGCCCTACCGCCGGCAGGCCCTCGCCCTGGCACTGGCCGCGGTGCTGCCCCTGGCCGGCAACCTGCTCTACAACCTGGAGAAGCTTCCGATCCTGCTCGACCCGACGCCCTTCCTGTTCACGGTGACCGCGGTGGTGCTGGTCTGGGGAACCTTCCGGCTCCGGTTGCTCGACCTCGCCCCGGTCGCCCGCCGCCTGGTCGTGGAACGGATGGGGGACGCCGTCCTGGTGCTGGACGCCTTCGACCGGGTCGCGGACGCCAACCCGGCCGCGGAGATCCTGCTCGGCATGCATCGCTCCCACCTGGTCGGCCGACTGGCCCGGGACACCCTGCCCGCGCTCGCCCCGGCGCTGGACGCCCAGCAGGGCAGCGCGCCCGCCCACCGCGACCTGGAGCTGGACGGGCCCAGCGTGCCGATGGACGTCGAGGTCAGCGTCTCCGCCATCACCGACCAGGCCGGACGGCGCACCGCCCGGGTCGCCGTGCTGCGCGACGTCTCGGCCCGTCGGGACGCCGAACGGCGGCTCGCCGGGCTGCTGGAGGAACAGACCCGGCTGGCCGAGGTGCTGCAGCAGTCGCTGCGGCCGGGCACCCTGACCGACGTGCCCGGCCTGCGGATCGCCGCCCGCTGGGAGCCCGCCCACGGCCACCCCGACGACCTGCACCAGGTCAGCGGCGACTTCTACGACGTGCACCGGGCGCTGGCCGGTCGGCACGCCTTCGTGATCGGTGACGTCTCCGGCAAGGGCGTGCACGCCGCCGTCGTCACCTCCCTGGCCCGCTACACCCTGCGCGCGCTCAGCGCGGAGGGCCGGTCGCCGGCCGAGGCGCTGCGCGGCCTGAACGCCGCTCTGATGGCCGACGGCGACGTCGACCGGTTCGCCACCGTCGCCTACGGCCACCTGCAGCCCAGGCCGGACGGCACCGCCCGGGTCCGCCTGGCGCTGGCCGGGCACCCGCCACTGCTGCTGCGCCACCGGGACGGCACGGTCGCGCCGGTCGGTGAGCCCGGCACCCTGCTCGGGCTGGTCGGCGAGGTCGAGGTCAGCGAGGTGCAGGTCGACCTGAGCCCCGGGCAGGTGCTGCTGGCCTTCACCGACGGCGTCACCGAGGCCCGCCGGGACCGCGCCATGTTCGGCGAGGAGCGGCTGGCCGAGGTGCTGGCCGGTCTCCCACCGGACCCGGACGCCGTCGTCGACGGCGTACTGGGCGCGGTGCACGCCTGGTCGGACCGGCGCGACGACCTCGCGCTGCTCGCCCTGGCGGTGCCCGAGCCGGTCCAGACCGACCAGGGCTGGGCCCAGCCCGAGCAGGGCTGAACGCGCCGCCGGCGCAGCAGGCGCACACTGGGGGCATGGCTGATGTGCCGCGCCAGCGCGGCCAGTCCGACCAGGTGCACGACATCGTGCACCCGACCCCGCACGAGCGGCAGCAGGCCGACCTGGCCCGCCGGCGCCGGCGCTACTTCTTCGTGATGATCCCCTGCCTCGTCCTCTTCGTGGTGGGTTTCGCCGCCCCGCTGCCGGTCTGGGTGCGTGGGGTGATGTTCGGCGTGGCCGCGTTCATGCCGCCGGTCGCGGCGATCATCGGCAACCGCAGCCCGTTCTGACCCGAGGCCGCAAAGGGCGCGCACAGGCCGACCACGGCGCTGCCCCAGAGGGCCTGGCCATGGTGGGACCATGACGACGCTCCGGCAGTTCCCGCGCCGCCCGGCTCCCTCCGGCGCGGGGCCCTCCGCCCTCGACCCGGTCGCCGACCGGCCCGGCAGCCCGCGCTGGGCGAGGCCCGCCCTGATCGGGCTGCTGGCCGCCGCCGCCCTGCTGTACCTGTGGGACCTGTCCGCCTCCGGCTACGCCAACGCGTTCTACTCGGCCGCCGCCCAGGCCGGCTCCCGCAGCTGGGAGGCGTTCTTCTTCGGCTCCTCCGACGCCGGCAACTCGATCACGGTGGACAAGACGCCCGCCTCGCTGTGGCTGATGGCGCTCTCGGTTCGGGCGTTCGGGCTGTCCTCCTGGAGCATCCTGGTACCGCAGGCCCTGATCGGCGTGGCCACGGTCGGCGTGCTGTACGCCACCGTCCGCCGCTACTTCGGGGCCGGCGCCGGGCTGCTGGCCGGCGGCGTCCTCGCCCTGACCCCGGTCGCGGCCCTGATGTTCCGCTTCAACAACCCCGACGCCCTGCTGGTCCTGCTGCTGACCGCGGCGGCCTGGGCGCTGATGCGGGCGCTGGAGGGGGCGGCCACCCGCTGGCTGGTCTGGGTCGGCGTGCTGGTCGGCCTCGGTTTCCTGACCAAGATGCTGCAGGCACTGCTCGTCGTCCCGGTGTTCGCCCTGGTGTACCTGGTGGCCGCCCCCACCCCGGTGCGCCGTCGGATCCTGCAGCTGCTGGCCGGGGGAGCGGCCCTGCTGGTCAGCGCGGGCTGGTGGGTCGCCGCCGTGCAGCTGGTGCCCGCCTCGATGCGGCCCTACATCGGCGGTTCCCAGGGCAACTCGGTGCTCGAGCTGGCCCTGGGCTACAACGGCTTCGGCCGGCTGACCGGGAACGAGAACGGCTCGGTGGGCGGTGGCAACGGCTGGGGCAGCACCGGGCTGACCCGGATGTTCGGCACCGACATCGGCGGCCAGATCGCCTGGCTGCTGCCGGCCGCGCTGATCCTGCTGGCCGTCGGCCTGGTGCTGCTGCGAAGCCGGCCGCGCACCGACCTGCAGCGTTCGGCGCTGCTGGTCTGGGGCGGCACCCTGCTGCTCACCGGGCTGGTGTTCAGCTTCATGGCCGGGATCTTCCACCAGTACTACACCGTGGCGCTGGCGCCCTCGATCGGCGCGCTGGTCGGGATCGGCACCGCGCTGGTCTGGCGGCGCCGGAGCACCTGGCTGGGCGCCGGCGTGCTCACCGCGGTGGTCGCGACCACGGCCGTGTGGTCGTCCGTGCTGCTGGCCCGCAGCGCGACCTTCCTGCCCTGGCTGCGGCCGCTGGTGCTGTTCGGCGGCCTGGTCGCCACCGCCGGGTTCCTCGCGGCCCGGCTGCTCACCGTGCGTCTGCTGGTGCCGGCCGCCGCGCTCGCGGTGGCCGCCTCCCTGGCCGGACCGGCCGCCTACGCGATCCAGACCGTGGGCCAGGGCCACACCGGCTCGATCGTCACCGCCGGACCCGACGTAGCCAGCGGCGGCTTCGGCGGCCGGTTCGGCGGGGCCCCCGGCCCGTTCGGCGGGCAGCGCCGCTTAGGGGGCCAGGGCAGTGGTGCCCCGGGCACCCTCCCGGGAGGCGCTGCGGCCGGCGCGGGCCGGTTCCGGGGCTTCGGCGGCTCCGCCGTCGGACCGACCGGCGGCTTCGGGGCCGGCGGCGGGATGGGCGGCCTGCTCGACGGTGCGTCGGTCAACAGCGCACTGGCCCAGGCGCTCAGCTCCGACGCGTCGTCCTACACCTGGGTGGCGGCCACCGTCGGATCGCAGAACGCGGCCAGCTACCAGCTCGCCACCCAGCAGTCGGTGATGGCGATCGGCGGGTTCAACGGCACCGACCCCTCGCCCACCCTGGCCCAGTTCCAGGCCTGGGTCGCCGCCGGGAGGATCCACTACTTCATCCCCGGGATGACCGGAGGCGGACGGGCCGCCGCCGGGTCGGGCACCGCCGACGTCGCCGCCCAGATCACCTCCTGGGTGGAGCAGAGCTTCGCCTCCAGCACGATCGGCGGCACCACCGTCTACGAGCTGACCGCCGCCTCGACCACCACCGGGTCCAGCACCTCGACCACCTGAGCCCGCACGGTGATCCCCGGAACGGGACCTGGACGTTCGTCGCCGCGAACGTCCAGGTCCCGTTCTGCGGATCATGGGCGCCGAGGGGCAGGTCCGGGCGCCCTGGCTAGGGTGACGCCATGCAGCTGATGCGACTGGGTGAGCCCGGACAGGAACGGCCAGCGGTGCGCACGCCGGAGGGCGTGCTGCACGACCTGAGCTCGGTGACCGCGGACATCGACGGCGCGTTCCTGGCCGGTGACGGCCTCGAGCGGGCACGGCAGGCCCTGCAGGCGGGCTCCCTACCCGTCCTGGACGGCGAGGGGCTGCGGGTCGGCGCACCCATCGCCCGGCCCGGCGCGGTGCTGTGCATCGGGCAGAACTACGCGGCGCACGCGGCCGAGTCCGGCAGCGCTCCGCCCGAGGTGCCCATCCTGTTCTTCAAGCACCCCAACACCGTGGTCGGGCCCTTCGACGACGTCGCGATCCCGCCGGGAGCGCAGAAGGTGGACTGGGAGGTCGAGCTGGCCGTGGTCATCGGCCGCCGCGCCCGGTACCTGTCCGGGCCGCAGGAGGCGCTGGCCCACGTGGCCGGCTTCGCCGTCGCCAACGACGTCTCCGAGCGCACCTACCAGCTCCAGGAGTCCGGCGGCCAGTGGTCCAAGGGCAAGTGCTGCGAGACGTTCAACCCGCTCGGCCCGTGGCTGGTCACCGCCGACGAGATCGCCGACCCACAGGCGCTGCACCTGCAGTCCTGGGTGAACGGCGAGGTCCGGCAGGACTCCAGCACCTCGGACATGATCTTCTCGGTCGCCCAGCTGGTCAGCGACCTGTCCCGCTACCTGGTCCTGGAGCCCGGGGACGTGATCAACACCGGGACGCCGCAGGGCGTGGCGATGTCCGGACGCTTCCCCTACCTGGCCGAGGGCGACACCATGACGCTGGCCATCGAGGGCCTGGGTCGTCAGGAGCAACGGCTGGTCGCCGCTAAGCCCTGACCAGGGCCCCTCGCCCGCCCCACCCCACCCCCTCACCCAGGGGCCCCCACGCCTGTCCCCCTCCCCACCCCACCCCGCCCCCCCAAGATCGCCCCCAAGATCGCGGCGATTCGCACGAATCCGATGTTCTCCCGTGGGATCCGTGCGAATCGTGGCGATCTTGAGGGGCGGGCGCGGGGCGGGCGGCCATTGGGGAGGGTGGACCCGCTGGCCAGTGGACGTGCCGGTCGGTGGAGCCGGTCAGAGGACGTGCTGGTCGGCGGGCCGCCGGTCAGTGGACGTGCTGGTCAGCGGACGGGGATGGGGTCCGCGGCGCACTCGTCCTCGACGGTCGGCACGCCCCCCTGGGCACCGGCCAGCGGCAGCCGCACGGTGAAGCAGGTCCGGCCCGGCCGGCTGTCCGCGGTCACCGTCCCGGAGTGCGCCTCCACGACGGCGTGCACGATGGCCAGGCCAAGGCCCGTGCTGCCGGCCCCGCGGGCGCGGGAGCTGTCGCCGCGGGCGAACCGC
Source organism: uncultured Actinomycetota bacterium (assembly GCA_963821825.1). Classification (GTDB taxonomy): domain Bacteria; phylum Actinomycetota; class Actinomycetes; order Actinomycetales; family Kineosporiaceae; genus CAWGFD01. Next base: position 638,467 of record CAWGFD010000001.1, on the reverse strand, counting down.
TCGAACACCTCGGGCAGCAGCTCGGGCGGGATGCCCGGCCCGTCGTCGATGACCTCGAGCACGGCCTGCGCCCGGCCCTGGGGGTCGATGTCGACGCCGAGCCCGACGGTCACCTGGGTGCCGGCCGGGGTGTGGGTGCGGGCGTTGGCCAGCAGGTTGGTGATCACCTGGTGCAGCCGTGCGCCGTCGCCCTGTACCACGACCTCCTCCTCGGGCAGCCGCAGCGCGAACCGGTGGTCGGGGCCGGCGGCGTGCGCGTCGCTGACCGCGTCGACGACCAGGCCGGTCAGGTCGACCGGTTCGGACTCGGTGGGCCGGCCCGAGTCCAACCGGGCCAGCAGCAGCAGGTCCTCCACCAGACCGGTCATCCGCACCGCCTCGGACTCCACCCGGCCCACGGCGTAGCTGACCTCCGGCGGTAGGTCGTCCCCGCGGCGCCGGGTCAGCTCGGCGTAGCCGCGGATCGAGGCCAGCGGGGTGCGCAGCTCGTGGCTGGCGTCGGCCACGAACTGGCGGACCCGCGTCTCGCTGGCCTGCCGGGCGGCCAGTGCTCTGGAGACGTGTCCGAGCAGGGAGTTCAGCGCGGCGCCCATCTGGCCGACCTCGGTCCGCGGGTCGGTGTCGTCCGCGGCCACCCGGACGCCGAGCTCGACCTCGCCCCGGTCCAGGGTGATCCCGGTGACCCGGCGCGCGGTGGCCGCCACCCGGTCCAGCGGGCGCAGCGTCCGGCGGATGATCATCAGGCCGACGGCGCCGGCGATCAGCACCCCGCCGACGCCGACCAGCACGATGACCAGCGCGAGCTGGTAGACGGTGGCGCGGACCGGGCCGAGCGGCAGCCCGGTGATCAGCTCGGTGCCGTCGGGGTCACGCCGCGCCACCACCCGGTAGGCGCCGGCCTGCGGCAGCGAGATGGTCTGCGGGTTGCCGCCCGCGGTCACCTGCAGCAACGCTGGATAGGCCGCCTGGGGGAGGGCGGCGGGCGAGCCGGTGGCGTCCAGCACGCCGGCCCGGGTGACCCTCTGGGCCTCGACGACCGCGCCCAGGGTGCCCTCGGCCTGGCCGGGCGCGAGCAGGAAACGTGGCGCACGGCCGTCCGTGTGGTCACCGTCCCCGACGCCCCCGGGGCTCTGGCCGGTCGGCGAGGGCCCGTCGAAGGCCTGCCGTGACCGCTGGGTCGCCGCGAGCAGCTGGGTGTCCAGCCGGTTCATCAGGAAGGAGCTCAGCGCGAAGGTGCTGATCGAGCCCACCACGACGCTGGTGGCCAGCAGGAGGGCCACGACCACGGCGACCAGCCGGGAGCGCAGCGTCCAGCGGGCGGGGGACAGCGCGGGGGGGAGCCGACGCCGGGGGGCGGCACTGCTGGTGTCGGTCCCGGTCACGCCGGGCTCACTCCGCGGGCTTCAGCACGTACCCGGCACCGCGCAGGGTGTGGATCATCGGCGTCCGGCCGGCGTCGATCTTCTTGCGCAGGTAGCTGATGTACAGCTCGACCACGTTGGCCTGACCGCCGAAGTCGTAGTTCCACACCCGGTCCAGGATCTGGGCCTTGCTCAGCACCCGCCGCGGGTTGCGCATCAGGTACCGCAGCAGCTCGAACTCGGTGGCGGTCAGGTGGATGTCGGTGCCGGCCCGGCGGACCTCGCGGCTGTCCTCGTCCATCGACAGGTCGCCCACCACCAGGGTGTTGTCGGGACGGTCCACCATCACGCTGGTCCGGCGCATCAGGGCGCGCAGGCGGGCGATGACCTCCTCCAGGCTGAACGGCTTGGTCACGTAGTCGTCCCCGCCGGCGGTCAGCCCGGCCACCCGGTCCTCCACGGCGTCCTTGGCGGTCAGGAACAGCACCGGCAGGTCGCCGGTGTCGGCGCGCATCCGGCGCATCACCTCCAGGCCGTCGGTGTCCGGCAGCATGACGTCCAGCACGACGACGTCGGGGCGGAACTCGCGGGAGGTCCGCACCGCTGCCCGGCCGTCATGGGCGGCCCGTACGTCCCAGCCCTCGTAGCGCAGGGCCATGGACAGCAGCTCGGTGATGGAGGGCTCGTCGTCGACGACGAGCACCCGCGCCGGGCTGCCGTCGGGGTGGGCCAGCGGGGCGGGACGGGTGGAGGGCGAGGTCGTCATGCGCATGAGCCTGACCGAGGAGTCTGGACCGGTGACCAGGGTTGACTGTGAATTGTCTGTGCCGCTCAGCGTAGCCCCAGCCACAGCAATGCCATAGGCCAACCACACCGCCGGCAGAGCACCGGACGCCACCGTGGTCACGTCGCCCCGACCATCCGGCCGGAGCCCGGCTGTGGAGGCACCGATGAGCGCCAGCACCCTTGACGACCCGCGACCGGCCCGGCGTACACGGCGCCGTGCTCTGCCCTTCCCCGGCGCCGGCCCCGGTGCTGAAGGGCGGGTTCCGGACCTGTCCGGGCCGGGCCGTGCCGCCGGACCAGAGCCCGAGGTCACCGTCCGCGGCGGCACCGTGCGCGGAGACCTCCGCCACGACGTGGACGCCGCCGTCCAGCTGACCGGGCGGACCTCCCAGCTCCTTCGGCTGAGCGGCGCCAACGGCTGTCCGCTGCGGCTGACCCCGCTGCTGGCCGACCTGGTCGCCGCCGCTCTGGACGCCGCCCGGTTCACCGAGGGCCTGATCGACCCGACGATCGGCAACGCGCTGCTCGCCGTGCACCCCGGCCCGGTGGCCGGCTGGCAGCGGGTCCACCAGCAGGGGCTGGAGGTCCAGGTGCCCCCCGGAGTGCTGCTGGACGTTCGAGCCACCGCCCGCACCGACCGCTGAGCCCTGTCACCTCACGCTCCGGGAGAGCACTGATGACCAGCACCACCCTCGACCCCTCGCCGTCCGCGCCGGGCGACGCCGACGCCCGCGACGCCCCGGTGCTGGACGTCGTCGTCCCGGTCCACAACGAGCAGGCCGGCCTGGCCCGCTGCGTCCGCCGGCTGCACGCCTACCTGAGCGTGACCATGCCCTGGACTTTCCGGATCACGATCGCCGACAACGCGAGCACCGACGCCACCCTCGTGGTGGCGCAGGAGCTGGCGGCGTCCTTCCGCGACGTGCGGGTGGTGCACCTGGCGGCCAAGGGCCGCGGCCGGGCGCTGCGCGAGGTCTGGACCCGCAGCGACGCCCAGGTGCTGGCCTACCTGGACGTCGACCTGTCCACCGACCTGGCCGCCCTGCTGCCGCTGGTCGCCCCGCTGGTCACCGGGCACTCCGACCTGGCGATCGGCTCCCGGCTGGCCCGCGGCTCCCGGGTGGTCCGCGGGCCCAAGCGTGAGCTGATCTCGCGCGGCTACAACCTGATCCTGCGCGGCGCGCTGCAGGCCCGGTTCTCGGACGCGCAGTGCGGCTTCAAGGCGATCCGGGCCGACGTCGGACGCCGCCTGCTGCCGCTGGTCCGCGACGGCGGCTGGTTCTTCGACACCGAGCTGCTGGTCCTGGCCGAACGCGCCGGGCTGCGGATCCACGAGGTCCCGGTCGACTGGGTGGACGACCCCGACAGCCGGGTCGACATCATCGCGACAGCCACTGCGGACCTGCTCGGCGTCGGCCGGCTGCTGCGCGGGCTGACCACCGGCTCCATCCCGCTCGGCCAGCTGCGCGCGCAGCTCGGCCGGGCCCCGCTCGAGCTCCAGGAGGACGGCGTGCCCGCAGGACTTCCCCGCCAGCTGGTCCGGTTCGCGGCGATCGGGGTGGCCAGCACCCTGGCCTACGTCCTGCTCTTCGCCCTGTTCCGGATGGGCTCCGGAGCCCAGCTGGCCAACCTGCTGGCGCTGGCGGTCACCGCGGTCGCCAACACCGCCGCCAACCGCCGGCTGACCTTCGGGGTGCGCGGCGCCGGCCACGCCCGCCACCAGCTGCAGGGCCTGGTCGTGTTCGCTCTCGGGCTGGCGCTGACCAGCGGGTCGCTGGCCGCCCTGCACGCCACCACCGCCACGCCCGCCCGCGGCCTGGAGCTGAGCGTGCTGGTGGCGGCGAACCTGGCGGCCACCGTGCTGCGGTTCCTGATGCTGCGGATCTGGGTCTTCGGCCACCGGGCCCGCGCCGGCCAGGACCAGGCCGCACCGGCGCAGGCGCAGGGCGTGAAAGGCTGACCGGGTGAGCCTGGAGAACGCCAACCCTTTCGCGAGCCGCAGCCCCCAGCCGTACGAGCTGCCGCCGTTCGACCGGATCCGCACCGAGCACTTCCTGCCCGCGTTCGAGGCCGGGATGAGCGAGCAGCGGGCCGAGGTGGAGGCGATCGCCACCGACCCCGATCCGGCCACCTTCGCCAACACGGTGGAGGCCCTGGAACGCAGCGGGCAGGTGCTGTCCCGCGCCGCGCAGGTCTTCTTCAACCTGACCAGCTCGACCAGCTCCCCGGAGCTGGAGGCGGTGGAGCAGCAGGTCTCACCCGCCCTGGCCGCTCACTCCGACGCCATCCACCTGGACCGCCGGCTGTTCGCCCGGCTCGACCAGCTGCACTCCGCGCGGCACTCCCTGGGCCTGGACGACGAGCAGCTGCGCCTGCTCGAGCGCTACCACCTGGACTTCGTCCGGGCCGGGGCGGCGCTGGACGAGGCCGGCCACGAGCAGCTGCGGGAGATCAACCAGGAGCTCTCCAGCCTGACCACGACGTTCAAGAACAAGCTGCTGGCCGAGATGAACGACCTGGCCGTGCACCTGAGCGAGCCGGAGCAGCTGGACGGCCTGGCCGAGGACGCCGTGCAGGCCGCGGCGGCCGCCGCGCGCAGCCGGGGCCTGGAGGGGTACCTGCTCACCCTGGTGCTGCCGACCGGGCAGCCCGCACTGGCCTCACTCACCGACCGGCAGGTTCGCCGACGGCTGTTCGAGGCCTCGGTGAGCCGGTGCGGGCGCGGCAACGCCAACGACACCCGGGTCGAGGTCAGCCGGCTGGTCGAGCTGCGCCGCCGCCGCGCCCTGCTGCTCGGCTATCCCAGCCACGCCGACTACGTGACCGCCGACCAGACCGCGGGTTCGGTGCAGGCGGTGCGGGAGATGGTCGGGGCGCTGGTCGAGCCGGCCACCGCCAACGCCCGGGTCGAGGCGGAGGAGCTGACCGCGGCCCTGCACGCCGACGGGCACGACGGCCCGCTGCAGGCCTGGGACTGGGCCTTCTACGCCGAGCGGGTGGCCGCCGAACGGTTCCAGATCGACTCCGCCTCGCTGCGGCCCTACTTCGAGCTCGAGCGGGTGGTCGACCAGGGCATCTTCGCCGCCGCCAACGGCCTGTACGGGTTGAGCTTCAAGCACCGCCCCGACCTGCCCGTCTACCACCCGGACGTGCGCGGCTACGAGGTCTTCGACGCCGACGGCGCACCGATGGGACTGTTCCTGGCCGACTGGTTCGCCCGCGACTCCAAGCGGGGCGGGGCCTGGATGAGCTCGTTCGTGGACCAGAACCACCTGCTCGAGCAGCGCCCGGTGATCGTCATCAACCTCAACGTGCCGCGCCCGCCCGACGGCCAGCCGGCGCTGCTGACCCGGGACGAGGTCCGCACCGCCTTCCACGAGTTCGGGCACGTGCTGCACGGGCTGCTGTCCGACGTCCGCTTCCCGCGGCTGTCGGGCACCAGCGTGCCCCGTGACTTCGTCGAGTTCCCCTCCCAGGTCAACGAGATGTGGGCCTGGGACCCGGTGGTGGTCAGCCGGTACGCCGTGCACCACCTGACCGGCCGGCCGCTGGCGCCGGAGGCGATCGGACGGCTGGTGGCGGCGCAGCGCTACGGCGAGGGGTTCGCCACCACCGAGTACCTGGCCGCGGCCCTGCTGGACCTGGCCTGGCACTCACTGACCGAGGACGACGAGGTACCCGGCCCGGAGCAGGTGGAGGAGTTCGAACGGCAGGCCCTGCAGCAGGCCGGCCTGCTGCTGGAGCTGGTGCCGCCGCGCTACCGGACGACCTACTTCTCGCACATCTTCGCCGGCGGCTACAGCGCCGGGTACTACTCCTACATCTGGTCGGAGGTGCTGGACGCCGAGCTCGTCGACTGGTTCGCCGAGAACGGCGGGATGAGCCGGGCGAACGGGTCCCGGTTCCGCGACGGCCTGCTCTCCCGCGGTGGGTCGGTCGACCCGATGGCCGCCTTCGAGGCGGTCCGGGGACGGGCGCCGCAGGTGCAGCCGCTGCTGCGCCGCCGGGGGCTGCTGCCCGGCTGAGCGCAGGTCAGCGGTCACACGCCGGCGACACGGTCGGCGAGACGTCGGCGAGAGGTCGGCCAGACCCGGTCAGACCCCGGCCAGACCCCGGTCAGACGTCGGTCAGACGTCGGTCAGACGTCGGTCAGACGTCGGTGCGCGCGGCGAGCTCGGCCCGCAGCCGCGCCCCGGAGTACCCGGCGGCCAGCAGCACGTGCAGCAGCAACCGGGCCTTGCGGGGGCTGAGTGTGCCGGCCATCATCGCCCCGCGCGCGATCAGGTCCGCCTCCGAGCCGGGGTAGCCGTACAAGGCGCGGGTGGTGCCGCCGCGGGCGGTCCGGGACGCGACCACGACCGGCACTCCGGTGGCGGCCACCTCCGCGATGGTCTGCGCGGCGACGTCGGACACGTGCCCGGTGCCGCTGCCGGCCACCACCACGCCGGCGTAGCCGGCCTCGGCGGCCAGCCGGACCAGCGCCCCGTCGTCGTCCAGCCCGCACTCGACCAGCGCCACCCTGACCGGGCCCGGTCCGGGTTCGGGCAACGGCGGCAGCCGGCGGGCGGCCGGCCGCCAGCGCAGCCGCAGCTCGCCCTCGATCACCCGGGCCAGCGGGCCGTCGCCGGGGGAGTCGAAGGTCTCCACCGCGGTGGAGGCCGTCTTGGTCACCCGGGCCGCGTCGAACACGCTGTCGTTCAGGCAGACCAGCACGCCGAGCCCGGCGGCCGCCGGGGCGGCCGCGGTCAGCACCGCGGCGAGCAGGTTGGCCGGGCCGTCCTGTCCGGGCAGGTGCGCGGCGCGCATCGCGCCGGTCAGCACGATCGGCACCGGCCGGTCCCACAGCAGGTCCAGCAGGTACGCCGACTCCTCCAGGGTGTCCGTGCCGTGGGTCAGCACCACCCCGGCGACACCGGCGTCGGCCTGCCGGCGGGCGAAGGCCAACGCGGACAGCAGGTCAGCCACCCGCACCGAGGACGACGGCAGGTTGGCCAGCGCGCTCACCTGCACCCGGGCGACCTCGGCGACGGCCGGCACGGCGGCCAGCAGCGCCGCTCCGTCCAGGGCGGGCACCGCGCCGGTCTGCTGCCCGGCCGCGCCGGGGGCGGTCATCGCGATGGTGCCGCCCAGGGTGCCGAGCGCGACCCTGGGCCGCTGCGGTGCCGTCAGCCCGTCCATCCCGGACACCCTAGGCGCCGGTCGCCGAGCGGCCCCGGCCGGCTCAGCAGCCCTTGGTGGTCAGCACCACCCGCAGCGCAGCATCCACCCGGGCCTGGCTCAGCCGGCCCTGCCGCACCGCCACCAGCGCGGCGTCCAGCACGGCCTGCAGCCGGGCCCGGACCTCGCCCCGCGGCACGTTGAACAGCGCCTGGTCGGCGCCGGCGGACAGTGCCATCGGCACGGCGGCCGCCAGCCCGTACCGCTGGGTGACGGCGGCCATCCCGGCCAGCTCGTCGGTGACCACCAGACCTGCGAACCCGAGCTGCTCACGCAGCGCGCGGTAGACCGCCGGGTCTAGCGAGGAGGGCAGCGTTCCGGTGCTCAGCCCGGGTACCTGCAGGTGGCCGACCATCACCGCGACCGGCCCGGCGGCCGGCAGCTCGGCGAACGGCCTCCAGTCCTCCCCGCGCAGCACGGCCAGCGGCGGGGTGACCGCCCGGCCGAGATGGCTGTCACCGACGGCGTGCCCGTGGCCGGGGAAGTGCTTGAGGGTGGGCAGCACGCCGGCCTGGCGCAGGCCCTGGGCGAACGCGCCGGCGTAGCGGACGACCACCGCCGGGTCGTCGGAGAAGGACCGGTCCCCGATCACGTCGTTGCGCGGCTGGGCGCTGACGTCCACATCGGGCGCCAGGTCCATGGTGATGCCGAGGCGGGCGAGCTCCTGGCCGCGTTGGCGGGCCAGCTGCTGCACCCGGGCCGGTGAGACGGTGGCGGCCAGGGTGCGGGCGGCGGGCAGGTTGCCGACCACGGCGTCGATCCGCTGCACCCGGCCGCCCTCGTCGTCCACCGCCACCTCGGTGGCCGGCACGGTCCGGGCGAAGCGGGCCAGCGAGCCGTCGGTCAGGATCGTGGTGGCGTCGCCGGTCAGGAACACCGCGCCCACCGGGTGGGCCGGGTCGGTCAGGTAGGCCAGCTCCGTGCGGCTCGGCCGGTCGATGCCGACCATCAGCAGCTGGGCGAGCCGGGCCCGCAGCGGCATCGACGCCGGGTCCGGGCAGGCGGGGGAGTGCAGTACCCCGGCCGAGCCGCTGCCCGGCGCCGCACCGGTGGAGCTGCTCAGGCTGTCCGCGCTGCTCGAGCTGCTGCTCGGGACGCTGGTGGTCCTCGCGCTGGCCCCACCGGTGGCGCCGACCTGCGCCGAGTCACCCATGCCGGCCGTGGCGCTCGCGTGGGCCTCGCCCGTGCGGCTTGCGGTGGAGCTCGCCGCGCCCGGCCCGGAGAAGGAGCAGCCGCACAGGCCGGCCGCCAGCAGCGCGGCCACGCCGGCGCCGGTCAGCCGCCGGCGGCCGCGCCGTCGTCCCGGTGCTCTCACGCCAGGGACAGGAACAGCTTCTCGAGCTCCTCCGGGGTCATCGGGTCGCTCTCGTCCTGGCCGTCCGGGGTCAGGCACTGCCGCAGGCCGGTGGCCAGCAGCTTGAAGCCGGCCCGGTCGATGGCCTTGGACGCGGCGGCCAGCTGGGTCACGATGTCCCGGCAGGACCGGCCCTGCTCCACCATCGCGATCACCCCGTCGAGCTGTCCGCGGGCCCGGCGCAGCCGGACCAGCACCTCGCGTGCCGCCTGATCCTCCACCTGCATCCCCCCACAGTACCCCAAGGGGTATCGCGGCCGAGGTCGCGGGCCTGCGTCATCGGCCTGCTTCAGGGGCCTGCTTGAGGGGGCCTGCGACCAGCTCGGGCCGGCCGAGCAGGAAGCCCTGCCCCACCTCGCAGCCCAGGTCGGCCAGCAGCCGGCGCTGCTGCGCCGTCTCCACACCCTCGGCGACGATCACGATGCCCAGGCCGTGGGCCAGCCCGACCGTCGCCTCCACGATCCGGGCGTCGGTCGCCCCCTGGCCCAGGCCTGAGACGAACGACCGGTCGATCTTGAGCACGTCCACCGGGATGCGGCGCAGGTGGGCCAGGGAGGAGGAGCCGGTGCCAAAGTCGTCCAGGGCGATCTCGACGCCGAGCTCCTGCAGCTGACGCAGCGCCCCGGCCGCCACGTCCAGGCAGCTGTGCAGCACGTCCTCGGAGATCTCCAGACCCAGCTGGTCGGGTCGGGTCCCTGTGTCCTGCAGCGCGGACAGGACGTCGTCGGCGAAGCTGGGCTCCAGCAGCTGCCGGGCGCTGACGTTGACCGCCACCCGGATCGGGCGCCCGGGCCGGCCGGCAGGCCCCGGCCCGCCGGCCGGGACGGGCGGCAGGGTCATCAGGGCGTGACGGAGCACCCAGTCCCCGATCGGCACGATCAGGCCGGTCTCCTCGGCGACCCGCAGGAACTGCGACGGCGGCACCACCTCACCGCCGGCCGCGCGGCCCCGGATCAGCGCCTCGTGACCGAGCACCCGGCCGGTGGCCAGCTCGACCAGCGGCTGCAGGGCAAGGGCGAAGGCCCGGCCGTCCATCCCCTGCCGCAGCCACTGCTCGACGGCGACCCGTTCCCGGAAGCCCCGCCGCAGCTGCGGCACGTAGCGCTCGACCCGTGCTCCGCCGGCCTGCTTGGCCGCGGTCATCGCCAGCCCGGCGTCGTGCACCAGGCCCTGTCCGTCGGCTTGCGCGTCGGCCAGCGCGACTCCGCAGGAGAGGGTGACCTGGACCTCCACGCCGTCCACGGTGAGCGGTTCGCGCACCCTGTCCAGCACCCGGCCGGCGGTCTGCATGGCCTCCTCCGGCCCGCTCACGTCCTCCAGGAGCAGGATGAACTCGCCCCCGCCCAGGCGGGCCACGGTGTCCGCCGGCCGGATCGACTCGCTGAGCCGGCGTCCGACCGCGCGCAGCAGCTGGTCCCCGGCCTGGTGGCCGAGGGTGTCGTTGACCACGGCCAGGCCATCGACGTCGGCGACGACCGCGGCCACTCCCTGCCCGGCGCGGGCGGCGACGGCGTGACCGGCCCGGTCGAGGGCGAGCACCCGGTTGGGCAGGCCGGTCAGCCAGTCGTGGGTGGTGTGGTGGACGAGGCTCTGCTGCGCCTGCCGGTGCTCGGTGACGTCCTGCACCTGAAGCACCAGCAGCCCCTGATGGCCACCCGGTCGATCGCCCGCCTCGCCCAGCGCGGCCAGCGCCACGACCCCCCACGTCCGGTGACCGGAGGAGGTGGCCAGCAGCTGGTCCCCCGGCATCACCCAGGAACCGCCGGGAGCGGCGCGCAGCCGGGGCAGGGCCTCCCGCAGGGCGCCGGCGTCACCGGCCTGCAGGAGGGTCCAGGCGGGCGCGCCCAGCAGGTCCCCGGCGGGCCGGCCGACCAGCTCGGCCAGGAAGGCGTTGACGTCCAGCATCGTCCCGGTCCGGCGCTCGACCAGCGCCATCCCGACCAGCGCCGAGTCGAAGGCGGCCCGGAACCGGCGCTCGTAGTGCGCGACCGTCCGTTCCATCGACGCGCGGGCGAGCAGCTCGGCGACCCGCCAGGTGACCAGCACGACCAGGGCCAGCCAGCAGATGACCAGGCCGGGCAGCACCCGGCCATGGCCGACAGCGGCGCGCAGGGCCAGCGCGGACGGCGGCAGCACCCAGGCCAGCAGCACCGCGGCCCGGCGCACCGGGCCGGGCGGCGTGTCGTGCCGGGCGATCACCGGCCGGGTCAGCTGCAGCCGGTCCGGGCTCAGCACGGCCGCCAGCAGCACGAAGTGGGCCAGCAGGTGCACACCGGCCATCACCGCGGCCCAGCGCAGCAGCGGGCCGGCCGGTGCCCCGGCGGCCGAGGCCGCGGCCAGCGCCAGGTAGCCCAGGTCGGCGACCAGCGCGCAGGCCAGGGCCAGGACCAGGCACAGCAGGGCGACCGGACGCCCGCCGGGCACCATCATCAGCCGGAGCAGGACCAGGAGCAGGAGCAGGTCGGCCACCGGGTAGGCCAGCGAGACGGCTGCCCGCAGCGGCCCGGCGTCCAGCAGGGCGCCGGCGGCGGCCGTGCCCCACAGCATCCCGGTCACGGTCAGCGCCAGGGCGAGAGTGATGGTCGCGGCGTCGCGCGCGGCCCGGACGTCGCGTCCGCCGGTCCGGCGCCGGACCAGGACGAGGCAGCCGACAGTCAGCAGGGCGTAGCCGGCCAGGTGCGCGGCATCCCCCCAGGAGGGGGAGGGCGGCGGCGACCCGAGCAGCCCGACGTGCAGCACGTACCCGAGGTAGCTGGCCCACCAGCAGGCCAGCGCGGCCACCAGCAGGGCGCCGGGCAGCCGTCCTCCGGTCCAGCCGCGCACCGCCAGCAGCACCGCCACCACGACGGCCGCGGTGGTCAGCAGGTAGACCGCTCCCTGCAGCGGTGAGCCGAGTGGGCACAGTCCGTAGAGAGCGAGGGCACCGACCGCGGTGACGGCGGTCCGGTGCGGGCTCGGGCCGCGAACCGGGACCGAACGACCAGTGGTCATCGGTCGCTCCGAGAGATGTCGTGTGTGCCGACGGTGAACGCACGACAGGTTAGCGAACGTGACGGTGAGTGCCTACGCTCGTGTCGAGCTTCCTCGGCGAGCGAGCCGACGGGGGCCGGCCGGCGGCCCGGGCGAGGTGGCGCCCAGGCGGGGCACAGGTCCAGCGGTTACCGTCACGTGGTCTGCAGTACTTCGAGGGGAGACCTGTGTCCGGCACCACCGCCCTGTCCTCACCGCGTCGCCGTCAGGTCCTGGGCCTGCTCGCGGCCGGTCCCGCCCTGGCCCTGGGGGCCTGCGCCGGCGGTGGTTCGGGGTCGCGGGCCAGCAGCTCGTCCAGCTCCTCGAGCTCATCGGCCAGCCCCTCCGCCGCGACGTCGCCCAGCTCCAGCCCGGCCGCGCCGGTGGTGGACGGAGCGTTCGGGGTCAAGGCGAGCGGAGGGTTCGGGGCCAAGCCGACGCTGAGCGTTCCCTCCGGGACCGCCCCGGCCCAGCTGCGCCGGCAGGTCCTGGTCAAGGGTTCCGGGGCCACGGTGGCCTCCGGCCAGACCCTGGTCGTGAACTACCTGGGCCAGACCTGGAAGCCGGCCAACGGCAAGGTCAACGTGTTCGACAACTCCTACGACCGCAACCAGCCGGCCGGGTTCGCGATCGGCGTCGGGCAGGTCATCCCCGGCTGGGACGCCGCCCTGGTCGGGCTCCCGCTGGGTTCGCGGGTGCTGCTCTCGATCCCGCCGGCGCTCGCCTACGGGGCGCAGGCCTCGGAGAACAACCCGCTGGCCGGCCAGACCCTGGTCTTCGTCGTCGACCTGATCGACGCCCTGGCGCCCGACGTGGCGGCCAGCGGGACCACGGTGGACAAGCCGCTGCCGGCCGGGCTGCCGCAGGTGACGTCCGAGCCGGGCAAGGCGCCGACCGTCACCGGGGTCAGTGGGGTCAAGTCCACCGCGACCCCGCAGTCGGCGCTGCTGCTCAGTGGCTCGGGCAAGACCCTGGACCCGAAGGCGGCGGTCGCCGTCCAGATCGTCCAGGCCGACGCCTCCACCGGCAAGGTGTCCCAGCAGACGTGGGGGACCGGCCCGCAGATCGTCGGCGTGCAGCAGATCCTGACGGTGCTGCCGGTGCTGAAGGGCCAGAAGGTGGGAAGCCGGGCCGTCACCGTGTTCAGCAGCCAGGGCAGCGGCGTCGTCCTGGTGGTGGACGTGGTCGCGCAGTACGCCTGAGCCCAACGGCTCGCAGGCCTGCCCGGCGGCCCTGGACAGCGTAGCTAGTCCACCGGCAGCCCGCCCTCGATCTGGGCCAGCCGCTCGCGGGCGCAACCGGGGCAGATCAGCTGGCGGACGCCCGAACGGTGCTGGCTGACCCAGCCGAGGGCGGCACCGGGCCGGGAGGGTGGCCGGACGCCGCAGCAGGGGCAGGACGAGTGGGCGAGCGCGGTCTGGTCCATGCCCTCTCACGCTAGACGCCGAGTGAGAACAGGCAATGACGGACGAGCGACGGTCGCGTTTCCGCCCTTCCCGCGGCCGTCCGTGATCCGTTACGGTCCAGGCCGCCGGGTCGACCGTGGTCGATCCGGTTGACGCCGCCAACGCTGTCGGCGTGTCGCCGCGGATCGACGGCCCCGTTCGGCTACAGGGCCCCCGGGATGCTGCCGAGATCTGTGGCACAGACGGATGGGCCGACCGCGGCGCGTCCACCACGACCCTCGGCGCCCGGACGGCGCGCCGCCGGATCCGGGGAGCCACCAGATGACCGACCAGGACAGCGAGCGCCGAGCCCGGAGCGTGGCGGTCGGGCAGGACCCGGCGACGCGGCCCGGGTGTGCCCCCCGGACCAGCTCCTGGCTGCGCCCCCTGCGGGCCGCGGCCTCCCGGGCCGGCGCACGAACCCTGCTCGGTGTGACCGCCGTGGCGCTGGGGCTGTCGGCGGTGGGCGCCGCCACGCCCGCGCACGCGGCCGAGACCTACCCGGTGCCCTCCACCGGGGTGTTCACCTTGGACGGGCTGGGCTACGGCCACGGCAAGGGGATGAGCCAGTGGGGCGCCTACGGCGCTGCCTCGATCGGCAGGACGTACAGCCAGATCCTGGCCCAGTACTACCCCGGCACGACCCTGGCCAAGGGTGGCTCGAGCAGCCTGCGGGTCCGGCTGACGGTCGACGACGGGATCCTCGAGGTCGTCCCCGACCTGGGCCGCAAGCTGTCCGTGCAGGCCGACGGCGCCCCCGAGGTGCTGCCCGCGCAGGTGAACAACTGCTCGATCACGCGCTGGCGCACGCTGCGCTACGCAGGCGGGGTGCTGCTGCAGGGCTACGGCTGCGGGATCTGGAACGCCGTGCCGGTCAACGGCCGCCGGGAGAACCCGGCCGGCGTCTCGTTCTCCGACTCCGCCCACTGGATCAAGGTGGTGCTCGGCTCGCCCGAGTACGTGCGGGCCTACCGTGGCTCGGTCGCCCTGCGGATGTCCGGCAGCAGCGACTACACCGTCAACCAGGTGCCGATGGAGGACTACCTGCGCTCGGTGACCGCCTGGGAGATGAGCGCGGGCTGGCTGCGGGAGGCGCTGAAGGTGCAGGCGGTGGCGGCCCGCACCTACGCCAGCTGGGACGCCATGACCCCGGCGGCGGTCTACGACACCTGCGACTCCACGGCCTGCCAGGCGTACCGGGGCGCGGCGGACTTCTCCACCTCCGGGGCGCTGCGCTACGCCTACGAGTTCGCCAACAGCGACGCGGCCGTGGCCCAGACCGCCGGGCAGATCCTGAGCTACCACGGCTACCCGGCCTTCACCCAGTTCGGCGCCGCCAACGGTGGACGCAGCGTGGCCGACCCCAACCCCGCCTCCTACCCCTACCTGCGGGCGGCCGACGACCCGTGGGACGGGATCATCCCCAACACCGGGCACAGCTGGACCGCCGGCGTCTCGGCGTCCCGGCTGGGCAGCTACTACGGGGTCGGCACGGTCACCGCGCTGCAGGTGCAGTCCCGGGTCGGCGGTGGCACCTGGGGCGGACGGGTCGGCCAGGTCGCGGTGATCGGCACCAAGGGCACCCGGACCGTCTCCGGGGGATCCTTCCGGTCCACCTGGGGCCTGAGGTCGGACTGGTTCAAGCCCGAGAACGCCCCGATGGCGCCGCCGACCACCGCGCCGCCGACGATGTCGATGCCCGCCACCACCGCCGTCTCGGACACGGTCATCCCGCTCACCGTGAGCGGCCTGGCCGGCAACGAGCAGGTCTCGGTGCAGCTGATGCCGGTGGGCGCCAGCACCTACCAGACCGTCGGCACCGCGACGGCGAACACGGCGGGGGTGGCCGCCGCCCAGGTGCCGCTGAGGGTCAACTCCACGCTGCGCGTGGTGGCCTCCGGCCGGACCAGCAAGGCCATCCAGCTCCGCGCCCTGCTGGTGGCCTCGGTGGCCGGCAGCTCGGCCGGGCACGGCACGGCGACGGTCCGGGTCACCCTGGACCCGCTGCTGGCCGGGGTCGCGGTGGACATCTACGGCGTGCGGGGCAACGGCGACAAGGTCTTCGCCGGCCGGCGGACCACCGCGGCGGGCAGCGGGGTGGCCACCCTGACCGCCTCCGGCCTGCGGCCGGGTGACACCTGGCAGGTGGTCGCCAAGCCGATCGTCGGCCCCGAGCGCACCGGCGTCTGGTCCGCGCTGGCCCGGATCAAGGTCGGCTGAGGCCGGTCAGTCCGTGCCGGACTCCATCGACGCCCGGTCGACGGCCTCCTCCAGGGCCTCGTCCGAGCGCCGCCCGGCGTCCGCGCTGATCGCCGCGGCGTGCCCGCCCTCCAGCTCGCCGACCAGGTCCGCCTGGCCGGCGAGCTGGCCCTGGGCGGCGTACAGCTCGAGCTTGCCGCGGGTGTCGGCGATGTCCAGGTTGCGCATCGTGAGCTGGCCGATCCGGTCCAGCGGGCCGAAGGCGGCGTCCTCGGTGCGCTCCATCGACAGTCGCTCGGGGGCGTAGGTGAGGTTCGGCCCGGAGGTGTCCAGCAGCGTGTAGTCCTCACCGCGCCGCAGTCGCAGGGTGACCTGGCCGGTGACCGCCGAGCCCACCCACCGCTGCAGGCTCTCGCGCAGCATCAGGGCCTGCGGGTCCAGCCAGCGGCCCTCGTACAGCAGCCGGCCGAGCCGGCGGCCCTCGTTGTGGTAGCTGGCCACGGTGTCCTCGTTGTGGACGGCGTTGACCAGCCGCTCGTAGGCCGCGAACAGCAGCGCCATCCCGGGCGCCTCGTAGATGCCGCGGCTCTTGGCCTCGATGATCCGGTTCTCGATCTGGTCGGACATCCCCAGGCCGTGCCGGCCACCGATCCGGTTCGCCTCGTGCACCAGCTCCACCGGGTCGGAGAAGGCGCGTCCGTTGATCGCCGACGGCCGGCCGCGTTCGAAGGCGACCGTGACGTCCTCGGGCTGTACGTCGACCTCGGGGTCCCAGAACCGCACGCCCATGATCGGGTCCACGGTCTCCATGGAGGTGTCCAGGTGCTCGAGCAGCTTGGCCTCATGGGTGGCGCCCCAGATGTTCGCGTCGGTGGAGTAGGCCTTCTCCATCGAGGCCCGGTAGGGCAGCCGGCGTTCGGTCAGCCACTGCGACATCTCGCTGCGCCCGCCGAGCTCGGCCACGAACTGCGGGTCCAGCCACGGCTTGTAGATCCGCAGCGAGGGGTTGGCCAGCAGGCCGTAGCGGTAGAACCGCTCGATGTCGTTGCCCTTGTAGGTGGAACCGTCACCCCAGATCGAGACCTCGTCGGCCAGCATGGCCCGGACCAGCAGGGTGCCGGTCACCGCCCGGCCGAGCGGGGTGGTGTTGAAGTAGGGCCGGCCGCCACTGCGCACGTGGAAGGCGCCGCAGGCCAGGGCGACCAGACCCTCCTCGACCAGAGCGGCCCGGCAGTCGACCAGCCGGGACAGCTCGGCGCCGTACTGCATCGCCCGGCCGGGGATGGAGCCGATGTCGGACTCGTCGTACTGGCCCAGGTCGGCGGTGTACGCGCAGGGCACGGCGCCCTTCTCGCGCATCCACGCGACCGCGACCGAGGTGTCCAGACCGCCGGAGAAGGCGATCCCGACACGTTCACCGACGGGCAGGTTCGTGAGCACCTTGGACACGGCGGCCCAGCCTAGCCGTCGGCCCGCCGGTCAGCGGCCGGGGTCCGGTGCCGGGCCGTGGTCGGGCCGCAGGGCCTGCGCCAGCTCCTGCAGGACCTGCGGCCGGGCCGCGTAGAAGGTCCAGACGCCGTCCCGGCGGCCGGTGACCAGGCCCGCCTCGGCCAGCCGCCGGAGGTGGTGGGTGACGGTCGGCTGGGTCAGGCCCAGCGGCTCGACCAGGTCGACCGTGCACACCTGGCCGTCGGGGGAGGCCAGCAGCATCGACAGGATCCGCAGCCGCGCCGGGTCGGCCAGCGCCTTCAGCGCACCGGCCAGCTCAGCGGCGGCCGCCGCGTCCAGGGGGGAGCCGTCGTCGGCGGCCAGCGCGGTGATCACCGCCTCATGCTCGCCTGTCCATCCACGCTGGTCAATGCCTAGCCGGGGCCCGTTCGGCCGGCCTGCGCTGGCAGACTGCCGGGATGGCGACCTCGCTGCTGCTGGGACCACTGCTGCGGCACGTCGACCGGGGCTCGGCCACGGTGTGGGTGGAGACCTCGGCCGCGTGCGAGGTCGAGGTGCGGCTGGAGGCGGTGGAGCCGGCGGGTGAACCGTCCGGCGACGCTCCGGCCGCCCGGTTCGCCGGACGGTCGCCGACGTTCTCCGTCTGCGGCCACCACTACGCGCTGGTGGTGGTCGAGGGGCTGCCGCCTGGCCGGGTGCTCGGCTACCAGGTGCTGCTGGACGGCGGGCTGGCCTGGCCGCGGGCCCAGGACGCACGCCCGGGCCCGGTGGTGCGGACCGCTTCCGCCCAGGCGGACCCGGCGTCGCCGCCCACCCTGGACATCGTGTTCGGCTCCTGCCGGGTCGACCGCCCGCACGCCCTTCCGTGGGACCTGGACGTGGACGCCGACCCCCGCGGGGTGGGCGTCGACGCGCTGGTCGCCCTCAGCCGGGAGTGCCGGCTGCACGGTCGGCCGCTGCCCGACCTGCTGCTCTTCCTGGGTGACCAGGTGTACGCCGACGAGGGCATGTCGCCCAGCATCCGTGAGCGGCAGGAACAGCGACGCGGCAGCAGCCAGCCGCAGGGTGAGGTGGCCGACT
The DNA here is from genome assembly GCA_963821825.1 of uncultured Actinomycetota bacterium. Lineage (GTDB taxonomy): Bacteria > Actinomycetota > Actinomycetes > Actinomycetales > Kineosporiaceae > CAWGFD01. The sequence goes on along the minus strand of CAWGFD010000001.1, from coordinate 620,567 downwards.
ACGAGGAGTACAGCTGGCTGTACCGGGACAGCTGGAGCGATCCGGACGTCCGGTGGCTGCTGGCCACCGTCCCCTCCGCGATGATCTTCGACGATCACGAGGTGCGCGACGACTGGAACATCTCCCAGGCCTGGCGCCGGGACATGGCCCGGGAGCCGTGGTGGGCCACCAGGGTGGCCGGCGCCTACGCCTCGTACTGGGTCCACCAGCACCTGGGCAACCTCTCGCCCACGGCGCTGGGCCAGGACGAGGTCTGGCTCCAGGTCCGGGACGGGGCGGAGGCGACCGAGCTGCTGCACCGGCTGGGGGCCCGCTCGGACGCCGAGGCCGGGCAGCAGCAGCTGTCCCGCTGGTCCTACGTGCGCGACCTGGGCGGGGTCCGCCTGGTCGTGGTGGACACCCGCTCCGGGCGGGTGCTCACCGGTCAGGAGCGGGAGATGCTCAGCGAGCGGGAGTGGGAGTTCGTCGAGCAGCACCTGACCGGAGGGGTGGACCACCTGCTGGTCGCCGCGTCGCTGCCGGTGCTGCTGGAGCCGGCCGTGCACGATCTGGAGGCCTGGAACGCGGCGCTGGCCGACCGGGCCGTCTGGGGAGCGCGCGCGGCGGCCTGGTCCGAGCGGCTGCGCCGAACCCTGGACCTGGAGCACTGGGCGGCCTTCGAGCACAGCTGGGTCCGGCTGGTCGGCCGGCTGGCCGAGGTCGCGCAGGGCCGGCACGGAGCGGCGCCGGCCAGTGTGCTGGTGCTGTCCGGGGACGTGCACCACGCCTACGCCTCACGGCTGCGCACCAGGCGGGGAGCCGACTGGAGCCCGGGCGCCCCCGTCGTGCAGCTGGTCAGTTCCCCGATCCGCAACGCCTTCCCGCGTTCGGCGCGCCGGGTGTTCCGGGCCGCCCACACCCCGGCCGGACGGCTGCTGGGTCGGGTGCTGCGGGCCGTCGCGGGCCTGCCCGCGACGCCGCTGAGCTGGCGGCTGGACTACGGGCCGGAGTACGGCAACGGGTTGGGCCGGATGCTGCTCACCGGCCGGTCGGCGCAGGTCGGCTTCGAACGGGCCGGAGCTGAGCCGGGTGGGGGCGGCCGGCTGGTGAACCGTGCGTGGTTCCGGTTGCCGACCCGGTGACCGTACGGTCAGCCGACGTCGTACCCCGGGTCGTCGTCGTCCGGCTCGCCGCCCGCCCGGTCGGTCCGGGCGGGTGCCGTGACCGGGCCGGCCGCACCTGAGGCCTGCGCGCCCACGCTGTACCCGCGCTCGGTCCAGTCGGCGACGACCGCGTACCGGTCGCCGCGGACCAGGGTCTGCCGGAACTCCACCGGCCTGGAGCGCAGCAGCCCGGTCCGCTCCACCCGGAGGCAGGCGACTCCCCGGGGCAGGTCGAGCAGGGCGCGCTCGGCCGCCGAGGGCACCACCGCGGTGATCCGTTCGCGCCCACCGGTGAGCCGCACGTCCAGCCGGGCGGCGAGCTCGTCGTACAGCGCTCGGTGGCCGAAGTCGGCGTCCAGCAGCGGCCGGCCCAAGGAGCCGGACAGCCACACCACGTCCAGAGCCAGCGGCGCGCCGGCCGCCAGCCTGACCCGTTCCAGTCGGAACAGCTCGGCCTCCGGCGGCTCGCCGAGCACCCCGGCGGCGTCCGCGTCGGTCACCATCGCCTGACCGCGGACCACGCTGGTCTGCTCGACGCCGGAGGCCTCGACGGCGCGGAACAGGGAGTACAGCGAGCCCAGCGGCTGCTCGAAGCTGCGCCGGACGTGGGTGCCCCGGCCGCGGGAGGAGTCCAGCACGCCCGCCTCCCGCAACCGGCGCAGGGCCTCCCGCACGGTGTGCCGGGAGACCTGGTAGGTCCGCACCAGCTCCATCTCCCCGGGGAAGGAGGCGTCGAAGTGGTGCAGGGCCAGCCGTCGGTCGAGCTCCTCCTGCAGCTGCGCCCACAGCGGCATCGGGCTGCTGCGGTCCAGCGGACGGGCCTGCTCGGCTGCGGCGCGACCGGTCACGGCAGCTGGCTCCTCGGGGTGCGGGCGCGGCGCTACCGGGGCGGTGGCGCCGTCCAGACCATAGTGCCGGGGCCGGAATGGCCCGGGCGGGACGCCGCCGACCGGCGCCGGAGCAGGGTCAGCGCACCCAGCAGGGCCGGCAGGAGCAGGGGCAGGAAGGTGAACGGCTCAGGCAGCTGCTGGGCCAGGACCAGGGCGCCCACCACCATCACGAACCAGCCGAATCCCACCCGTAGGGCCGAGGCCTGGACCCGGCGGCCCAGCCGGGCGCCGGCGAGGCTGCCCAGCACCGCCGACCCGGTGACCCCGGCGGTCAGCGCCAGGGGCAGCGAGGTGCCGCTCAGGTGGCCGCCCAGCCCGGCCGCCGACTGCAGGGAGATGACCAGCAGCGAGGTGCCGACCGCCTCGGTCATCGACAGGCCGCCGACCAGGGTCAGGGCCGGGACGATCATGAAACCACCCCCGGCGCCGACGAAACCGGTCAACGTGCCGACCGCCGCCCCCAGCGGCACCAGGGCGGCCGGCCGGGCCACCGAGCCCTGGGTCCCGCGTCGTCCGCGGATCATCGCCAGGGAGGCGATCAGCATGACGGCCGCGAAGCAGGACAGCAGCACGGTGCCCGGCACCAGTGCGGCCAACCGGCCGCCGAGGTAGGCGCCGGCCATCCCGGCCGGGGCGAACGTCAGCCCGGCGCGCCACCGGACCCGGTGTGCCCGGGCGTGCGGCAGCACACCCACCGCACTGGTCACGGCGACCACCAGCAGGGAGACGGCCACCGCCGGCTGGGCGTCCAGGCCACCGACCGACACCAGCAGCGGCACGGCCAGGATCGAGCCGCCGCCGCCCAGCAGCCCCAGGCTCACGCCCACGCCCGCGGCCAGCAGCACGGTGAGCAGCAGCACTGCGCGCCTCCCTCTTCGCACGTCCATCCGGATGTACGTACATTAGCGCCGAACAAGCGGCTGATCAACCGCTGACCTCATGCCCGTCCCACGGCGACCGCGACCGGACGCCGTGGGACGGGCGCTCACCTGGAGCTTCTGGGCTCGGGCGGGCTAGGACGCCTCGCCCAGCAGTCGGGCGATCCGGCCGACGCCCTCGGCCAGGTCCTCGTCGCCGAGGGCGTAGGACAGGCGCAGGTACCCGCTCGGGCCGAACGCCTCGCCGGGCACCACCGCCACCTCGGCCTCCTCGAGGATGAGGGCGGCCAGCTCGGCCGAGGTGCTCGGGGTACGGCCGCGGATCGAGCGGCCGAGCACGCCCTGGACCGAGGGGTAGGCGTAGAAGGCGCCCTTGGGGGTCGGGCAGCTGACCCCGGGGATGTCGTTCAGCATCGAGACCATCGTCCGCCGCCGCCGGTCGAAGGCCTGTCGCATCTGCGCCACCGCGCCGAGGTCGCCGCTGACCGCCGCGATCGCAGCCCGCTGGGAGACGTTGGCAACGTTGCTGGACAGGTGCGACTGCAGGTTGGTTGCCGCCTTGATCACGTCGGTCGGGCCGATCATCCAGCCCACCCGCCACCCGGTCATCGCGTAGGTCTTGGCCACCCCGTTGAGCACCACGCAGGTGTCGGCGAGCTCGGGCACCTCGACCGGCATCGAGGAGAAGACCGCGTCGTCGTAGACCAGGTGCTCGTAGATCTCGTCGGTCACCACCCACAGCCCGTTCTGGTGCGCCCACCGCCCGATCGCCCGGACCTGCTCGGGGGAGTAGACCGAGCCGGTCGGGTTGGAGGGGGAGCAGAAGAGCAGCAGCTTGGTGGCCGGCGTCCGGGCGGCCTCCAGCTGGTCCACGCTGACCAGGTAGTCCTGCTCGGGCCCGGCGAACACCTCGACCGGGACTCCGCCGGCCAGCCGGATCGCCTCCGGGTAGGTGGTCCAGTACGGAGTCGGCAGCAGCACCTCGTCGCCGGGGTCGAGCAGGGTGGCGAAGGTCTGGTACACCGCCTGCTTGCCGCCGTTGGTGATCAGCACCTGGGACGGCTCGACCCTCAACCCGGAGTCGCGGGCGGTTTTGGCCGCGACCGCCGCGCGTAGGTCGGGCAGCCCGGCCGCCGGGGTGTAGCGGTGGTTGGCCGGCTGCGCGCAGGCCGCCACCGCGGCCTCGACGACATAGGCCGGGGTCGGGAAGTCGGGCTCCCCGGCGCCGAAGCCGATCACCGGCCGGCCGGCCGCCTTGAGCGCCTTGGCCTTGGCGTCGACCGCCAGCGTGGCGGACTCGGCGATCCCGGCGATCCGGGCGGAGACCCGGCGCGCCGTGGTGGGCTGAGGGGTGGCGGAGGTCGTTGGCTGCGTCACGCGCCCATCCTTCCACCTCCCGGGGTCGGCGGTTCGACGGCTCGGCGCTGGTCTGCGTACACTCGTCGCAGGTGGGGCCTCTGCCGCCGTGCTTCCGCGCGCCACGCGCCGGGCCAGTGCGACGGGGAGCGCCCTCCGAAGGGCAGTGGCGCAACTGGCAGCGCTCCGGTCTCCAAAACCGGCGGTTGGGGGTTCGAGTCCCTCCTGCCCTGCGATACCCGAGGACCGTGCACCGGCTGGACGGTCAGGACGACAGGTGAGGACAGTGACGACGACGCCCACGACGCGGGGCCCGCAGGTCAAGCGCCGCAACCGCTCGCCCATCGCACGGCTGCGCGCGGCGGTCCTGGGCATCCGGCGATTCCTCCGGCAGGTCGTCTCCGAGCTGCGCAAGGTCGTCCGGCCGACCCGCAACGAGCTGGTCACGTACACCATCGCCGTGCTGATCTTCGTGGTCGCGGTGATGGCCTACGTCTCCGGTCTGGACTTCCTGCTCGGACGCCTCGTGCTCTGGGCCTTCGGCGGAGGAAGCTGACCGGCCCTCGGTCAGGCGCACCGCCCACGCCCCGCACCACCGCAACCGCACCCCACAGGAAGTAGGACGACATCGTGTCCGAGCAGACCCCGCAGTTCGGCGTCGACCACGACGAAGAGCCGGGCGCCGCACAGGACCAGCAGATGGGCGCCTCGCTGCTGCAGGAGGAGGACGGCGTCGACTCCGGCAAGGCCGTCCAGGAGGCCGACCTCGACGCCCGTGGTGACGCGGAGGACTCCGAGCCGTCGGCACCGGTGGACGCCGACCTCGTCGAGACCGCTGACGGCGAGACCGCTGACGCCGAGACCGCTGACGGCGAGACCGCCGACGCCGAGACCGCCGACGCCGAGACTGTCGAGCCGCAGGAGCCCGAGGAGCAGGTCGACCCGGTCGAGGAGTTCAAGACCCAGCTGCGCCGGATGCCCGGTGACTGGTACGTGATCCACTCCTACGCCGGGTACGAGAACCGGGTGAAGGCCAACCTCGAGAACCGCATCTCCAGCCTCAACATGGAGGACTACATCTTCCAGTGCGAGGTGCCGATGGAGGAGGTCACCGAGATCAAGAACGGGCAGAAGAAGCAGGTCCGGCGGGTCCGCATCCCCGGTTACGTGCTGGTCCGGATGGACCTGACCGACGAGTCCTGGGGCGCCGTCCGGCACACCCCGGGGGTGACCGGGTTCGTGGGCCACACCCACCAGCCGGTGCCGCTCAGCCTGTCCGAGGTCTTCTCCATGCTGGCCCCCTCGCTCGAGCCGGCCGAGACGGCGGCCTCGCGGGCGGCCGAGGTCAAGGTCGTCGACTTCGAGGTGGGCGAGTCGGTGACCGTGATGGAGGGCCCGTTCGAGACCCTGCCGGCCACCATCTCCGAGATCAGCTCCGACGCACAGAAGCTGAAGGTGCTGGTGTCCATCTTCGGCCGGGAGACGCCGGTCGAGCTCTCGTTCAACCAGGTCGCCAAGATCTGACCCGAACCCCGCCTCTCCCGGCCGGTCGACGGCCGGGCGCGGTCGTCAGCCCGGCCGCACGCACCACCAAGGCGTCACCCGACGCGCACAGCACCGACGGACAAGGACCATCGCATGCCCCCCAAGAAGAAGGTCTCAGCTCTGATCAAGCTGCAGATCAAGGCCGGCCAGGCCACTCCTGCGCCGCCGATCGGCCCGGCGCTGGGTCAGCACGGCGTCAACATCATGGAGTTCTGCAAGGCCTACAACGCCCAGACCGAGGCGCAGCGCGGCAGCGTGATCCCGGTGGAGATCACGGTCTTCGACGACCGGTCGTTCACCTTCATCACCAAGACCCCGCCGGCCTCGGAGCTGATCAAGAAGGCGGCCGGGGTGCCGAAGGGCTCCGGTGAGCCGCACAAGACCAAGGTCGGCCGGCTGTCCGCGGCCCAGGTCCGGGAGATCGCCGAGACCAAGATGGCCGACCTGAACGCCAACGACGTCGACCAGGCGTCGCGGATCATCGCCGGCACCGCTCGGTCGATGGGGATCAACGTCGAGGACTGATCCACCTCAGTAGTGGCAGGGCCCGGCGCGGCCCGTCGACCACGACCTCCCACCCTAAGGAGACCGCTGTGAAGCGCAGCAAGGCCTATCGCGCGGCATTCGAGAAGATCGACCGCGACAAGCTCTACGCCCCGCTGGACGCCATCCGTCTGGCCCGCGAGACGTCCACCACGTCCTACGACGCGACCGTGGAGGTCGCGTTCCGGCTCGGTGTCGACCCGCGCAAGGCCGACCAGATGGTCCGGGGCACCGTCAACCTCCCGCACGGCACCGGCAAGACGGCCCGGGTGCTGGTCTTCGCCACCGGTGACCGGGCCGCCGCCGCCGAGGCGGCCGGCGCGGACTACGTCGGCACCGACGACCTGATCGAGCGGATCCAGGGCGGCTGGCTGGACTTCGACTCGGTGGTGGCCACTCCCGACCTGATGGGCAAGGTCGGCCGGCTGGGCAAGGTGCTCGGCCCCCGCGGCCTGATGCCGAACCCGAAGACCGGCACGGTGACCATGGACGTGGCCAAGGCCGTCACCGAGATCAAGGGCGGCAAGATCGAGTTCCGGGTGGACAAGCACGCGAACCTGCACTTCATCATCGGCAAGTCCTCCTTCCAGGACAGCGCCCTGGTGGAGAACTACGCCGCTGCGCTGGAGGAGGTGCTGCGGCTGAAGCCGAGCGCGGCCAAGGGCCGGTACCTGCAGAAGGCGACCATCACCACGACGATGGGCCCTGGCGTGCCGGTCGACCCGAACCGCACCCGCAACCTCGACGCCCCGGAGACGGTCGACGCCTGACCGCCGGCCGACCAGCCGGGAGAACGCACCCCAGCAGCATCCCGACCCGGGCGTGATTTGGACGCCCGGGTCGGGCCGGATATCCTGCAACAGCCGAAGACCGCCGGTTGCGTCCCCGTCCAACGGGGACGTCGAAGGTCCCGCACGAGGGGCGACCAGCGCAGGCATGGAGCACCCAGCACGCCGACCCACCCCCGGTGGATCGCGTCGCCCACGCCCCGTGCGCCTGCGCCGGGGCGTTCCTGATGTCCGGGGCCGTGACAACACCGGCCCGCACGTCAGGGAAGGAGGGGCATGGCCAAGCCGAACAAGGAAGCTGCGGTGGCCGAGATCGCGGGGCGTTTCAGCAGCTCGAACGCCGCCGTGCTGACCGAGTACCGCGGGCTGAGCGTGGCGCAGCTGACCCAGCTGCGGCGCACCATCGCGGAGAACGCCACGTACGCCGTGGTGAAGAACACGCTGACCGCGATCGCCGCCAAGGAGGCCGGGATCACGGCCTTCGACGGGCAGCTGACCGGCCCGACCGCTATCGCCTTCGTCACCGGTGACCCGGTGGAGACGGCCAAGGGGCTCCGGGACTTCGCTCGCGCGAACCCCGCCCTGGTGATCAAGGGCGGTCTGCTGGACGGCCGCTCGCTGAGCGCCGAAGAGGTGACCAAGCTCGCCGACCTGGAGTCCCGCGAGGTCCTGCTGGCCAAGCTGGCCGGCGCGATGAAGGCCTCGCTGAACCAGGCGGCCTACCTGTTCGTGGCTCCGCTGTCCAAGGCGGCGCGCACGATCGACGCCCTGCGGCTGAAGGCCGAGGGCTCCGCCGACGCAGCCTCGCCGGCACCCGCCGCCGAGGCTGCCGAGACGAGCACCGAGGGCTGAGGCCCGCACATCATCGCGGGTCGCCCGGCCTCGCGTACGTACCGAAACGGAAGGACACGCCACCATGGCGAAGCTCAGCACCGACGAGCTGCTCGACGCGTTCAAGGACATGACCCTGATCGAGCTGTCGGAGTTCGTGAAGAAGTTCGAGGAGACCTTCGAGGTCACCGCGGCCGCCCCGGTCGCGATGGCCGGTCCGGCTGCCGCCGGCGGCGGCGGTGCCGCCGAGGCCGCTGAGGAGCAGGACGAGTTCGACGTCGTCCTCGAGGCTGCCGGTGACAAGAAGATCCAGGTCATCAAGGTCGTCCGGGAGGTCGTCTCCGGCCTGGGCCTGAAGGAGGCCAAGGACCTGGTCGACAGCGCGCCCAAGGCCATCCTGGAGAAGGTGGCCAAGGACGTCGCGGAGAAGGCCAAGGCCTCCCTCGAGGGTGCCGGCGCCACCGTCACCATGAAGTGAGCACCTGACCACAGGTGCACCTGCCGGGCCGACAGGCCCGGGATCGCTCCACGACGGGGGCGGGCGGCTGGACCGCCCGCCCCCGTCGGCGTCCGGTCGGCGCCGGGGCTGGCCCGAAGGGGTGAGGCGGAGCAGGTGGTGGGCGTGGTGCTCTTGACGACCACCAGCCCGGCCGCCATGCTCCATTACGCCGGAGCGTGCCCGGCGTGCCCGCAGGAGAGGCCCAGCCCCTGCAGCGCGCCGAGGCCAGCGCCCCGGGTCGGCGTACCCCGCGCTCCGCGGGTCGGGGCCTCAGGTCGAAGTTGGACAGTCATGCCTGCGCGAGGTAGTGTTGCACTTTGCGCTGCCCTGTGTTCTCTCCCGCGCCTCAGTCGTGGGTCATTCGGCATGCGCCTAGTCACGCCCGCAGGCCCGTGGAAGGACCCCTCTTGGCTGCCTCGCGCACCGCGACTCCGCACGACACAACCACTCGCACGGCCTCCGGCCGTATTTCTTTCGCCAAGATCCGCGAGCCACTTGAGGTCCCGAACCTCCTCGCTCTGCAGACCGACAGCTTCGACTGGCTGCTCGGCAACGAGAAGTGGCAAGCGCGGGTCGAGGCCGCCCTCGCCGGGAGCAACCACGACGTGCCGACCACGTCGGGCCTCGAGGAGATCTTCGAGGAGATCTCCCCGATCGAGGACTTCTCCGGCTCCATGTCGCTCTCCTTCCGGGACCACCGGTTCGAGCCCCCCAAGTACTCGATCGACGAGTGCAAGGAGCGGGACATGACCTACTCGGCCCCGCTGTTCGTGACCGCCGAGTTCATGAACACCACCACCGGCGAGATCAAGAGCCAGACGGTGTTCATGGGTGACTTCCCGCTGATGACCAATCGCGGCACCTTCGTGATCAACGGCACCGAGCGTGTCGTGGTCTCCCAGCTCGTCCGCTCGCCGGGCGTCTACTTCGAGCGGATCGCGGACAAGACCTCCGACAAGGACGTCTACACCAGCAAGATCATCCCCTCCCGGGGTGCCTGGCTGGAGTTCGAGGTCGACAAGCGCGACATGGTCGGCGTCCGGATCGACCGCAAGCGCAAGCAGTCGGTGACCGTCCTGCTCAAGGCGCTCGGCTGGAGCGAGGCCCAGATCCTGGAGGAGTTCGGCGACATCGAGTCGATCCGGGCCACCCTGGAGAAGGACCACACGGCCGGCACGGACGAGGCCCTGCTGGACATCTACCGCAAGCTGCGCCCGGGTGAGCCGCCGACCCGCGAGGCCGCGCAGACCCTGCTGGAGAACCTGTACTTCAACCCCAAGCGGTACGACCTGGCCAAGGTCGGCCGGTACAAGGTGAACAAGAAGCTGGGGCTGGAGCAGCCGCTGTCGGCCAGCGTGCTGACCATCGAGGACATCGTCGCGACGATCCGGTTCCTGGTCACCCTGCACGCCGGGGGCACCTCGATGCCGGGCACCCGCTCCGGCGAGGAGCACGACGTGCGGGTCGAGGTCGACGACATCGACCACTTCGGCAACCGGCGGCTGCGGACCGTGGGCGAGCTCATCCAGAACCAGGTCCGGACCGGCCTGTCCCGGATGGAGCGCGTGGTCCGGGAGCGGATGACCACCCAGGACGTCGAGGCGATCACGCCGCAGACCCTGATCAACATCCGCCCGGTGGTGGCCTCGATCAAGGAGTTCTTCGGCACCAGCCAGCTCTCCCAGTTCATGGACCAGACCAACCCGCTGGCCGGTCTGACCCACAAGCGCCGGCTCTCGGCGCTGGGCCCCGGCGGGCTGTCCCGGGAGCGAGCCGGCTTCGAGGTCCGGGACGTGCACCCCAGCCACTACGGCCGGATGTGCCCGATCGAGACCCCGGAGGGCCCGAACATCGGCCTGATCGGCTCGCTGTCCACCTTCGCCCGGATCAACCCGTTCGGCTTCGTGGAGACGCCCTACCGCAAGGTGGAGTTCGGCCAGGTGCTCGAGGAGCTCGCGTACCTGACCGCCGACGAGGAGGACGAGTTCGTCATCGCCCAGGCCAACGCGCCGCTGGACGATGACAACCGGTTCTCCGAGGACCGCGTGCTGGTCCGCTCCAAGGGCGGGGAGATGGAGCTGATCGCCGGCACCGACGTCGACTACATGGACGTCTCGGCCCGGCAGATGGTCTCGGTCGCCACCGCGATGATCCCCTTCCTCGAGCACGACGACGCCAACCGCGCCCTGATGGGCTCGAACATGCAGCGTCAGGCCGTGCCGCTGGTCAAGGCCGAGGCGCCGCTGGTGGGCACCGGGATGGAGTTCCGGGCCGCCGTCGACGCCGGTGACGTGATCGTGGCCGAGAAGCCGGGCGCGGTCACCGAGGTGTCCGCGGACGCCGTCACCGTGATGAACGACGACGGCACCACCTCGGTCTACCGGGTGGCCAAGTTCCGCCGCTCCAACCAGGGCACCGCCTACAACCAGCGGGTGCTGGTCGATGAGGGCGCGCGGGTCGAGCAGGGGTCCCCGCTGGCCGACGGTCCCTCGACCGACGGTGGCGAGATGGCGCTGGGCAAGAACCTGCTGGTCGCCTTCATGTCCTGGGAGGGTCACAACTACGAGGACGCGATCATCCTCTCCCAGCGCCTGGTCCAGGACGACGTCCTGTCCTCGATCCACATCGAGGAGCACGAGGTCGACGCCCGGGACACCAAGCTGGGCCCGGAGGAGATCACCCGGGACATCCCGAACGTCTCCGAGGAGGTGCTGGCCGACCTCGACGAGCGCGGGATCGTGCGGATCGGGGCCGAGGTGACCACCGGCGACATCCTGGTCGGCAAGGTCACCCCGAAGGGCGAGACCGAGCTGACCCCGGAGGAGCGCCTGCTCCGGGCGATCTTCGGGGAGAAGGCCCGGGAGGTCCGGGACACCTCGCTGAAGGTGCCGCACGGGGAGTCCGGCACGGTGATCGGGGTCAAGGTCTTCGACCGCGACGAGGGCGACGAGCTGCCGCCCGGGGTGAACCAGCTGGTCCGGGTCTACGTGGCCCAGAAGCGCAAGATCACCGACGGCGACAAGCTGGCCGGCCGGCACGGCAACAAGGGCGTCATCTCCAAGATCCTCCCGGTCGAGGACATGCCCTTCCTGCCCGACGGCACGCCGGTCGACGTCGTGCTCAACCCGCTGGGTGTGCCGAGCCGGATGAACGTCGGCCAGGTGCTGGAGACGCACCTGGGTTGGGTGGCCTCCCGCGGCTGGGAGATCGAGGGCGAGCCCGACTGGGCCCGGCACGTCGGGCAGGGCGCACGCTCGGCCCCGGCCGGCACCCGGGTGGCCTCCCCGGTCTTCGACGGCGTCCGGGAGGAGGAGCTGGCCGGTCTGCTGGACTCCAGCATCCCCAACCGGGACGGCGTGCGGATGGTGGACGGCTCCGGCAAGGCGATGCTGTTCGACGGTCGCACCGGGGAACCGTTCCCGGAGGCGGTGGCCGTCGGCTACATGTACATCCTGAAGCTGCACCACCTGGTGGACGACAAGATCCATGCCCGCTCCACCGGCCCGTACTCGATGATCACCCAGCAGCCGCTGGGTGGTAAGGCGCAGTTCGGCGGCCAGCGGTTCGGGGAGATGGAGGTCTGGGCCCTGGAGGCGTACGGCTCGGCCTACGCCCTGCAGGAGTTGCTGACCATCAAGTCCGACGACGTGGTCGGCCGGGTGAAGGTCTACGAGGCCATCGTCAAGGGCGAGAACATCCCCGAGCCGGGCATCCCCGAGTCCTTCAAGGTGCTGATCAAGGAGATGCAGTCGCTGTGCCTGAACGTCGAGGTGCTCTCCAGCGACGGCATGTCCATCGAGATGCGTGAGACCGACGAGGACGTCTTCCGTGCAGCGGAAGAGCTCGGCATCGACCTGTCCCGGCGGGAGCCGAGCAGCGTCGAGGAGGTCTGAGGCACGGTGGCCGGGGCGGCACTGCCCCGGCCACCGTCCTCACCAGCGTTAGTCCTTGTACCAAGAATCATCCTGAGAACGACCAGGAGAAAGCAGGCACCGTCTTGCTGGACGTGAACTTCTTCGACGAGCTGCGTATCGGTCTCGCCACCGCTGAGGACATCCGTCAGTGGTCCCACGGCGAGGTGAAGAAGCCGGAGACCATCAACTACCGCACCCTGAAGCCGGAGAAGGACGGGCTCTTCTGCGAGAAGATCTTCGGCCCGACCCGGGACTGGGAGTGCTACTGCGGCAAGTACAAGCGGGTCCGGTTCAAGGGCATCATCTGTGAGCGCTGCGGCGTCGAGGTGACCCGGGCCAAGGTCCGCCGGGAGCGGATGGGCCACATCGAGCTGGCCGCCCCGGTCACCCACATCTGGTACTTCAAGGGTGTCCCGAGCCGGCTGGGCTACCTGCTGGACCTGGCCCCGAAGGACCTCGAGAAGGTCATCTACTTCGCCGCCTACATGATCACCTCGGTGGAGGAGGACCAGCGGCACGCCGACCTGCCCAACCTCGAGGCGAACATCGAGCTGGAGAAGGGCGAGATCGCCAAGCGCCGGGACGGCGACGTCGAGGCCCGGGCCAAGAAGCTCGAGACCGACCTGGCCGAGCTGGAGGCGGAGGGCGCCAAGGGCGACGTGCGGCGCAAGGTCCGCGAGTCCGCCGAGCGCGAGATGGCGCAGCTGCGCAAGCGGGCCGACGCCGAGATCGACCGGCTGCAGGCGGTCTGGGACCGGTTCAAGAACCTCAAGGTCCAGGACCTGGAGGGCGATGAGCTGCTCTACCGCGAGATGCGCGAGCGCTACGGCCACTACTTCGAGGGCGGCATGGGCGCCGCCGCCATCCAGCGCCGGCTGCAGAGCTTCGACCTCGAGGCCGAGGCTGCGAGCCTGCGCGAGACGATCCGCACCGGCAAGGGCCAGCGCAAGACCCGGGCCCTGAAGCGGCTGAAGGTGGTCTCGGCGTTCCTGACCACCTCCAACTCCCCGCTCGGCATGGTGCTGGACGCCGTCCCGGTGATCCCGCCGGACCTGCGCCCGATGGTCCAGCTGGACGGTGGACGGTTCGCCACCTCGGACCTGAACGACCTCTACCGCCGGGTGATCAACCGGAACAACCGGCTGATGCGTCTGCTCGACCTCGGCGCACCCGAGATCATCGTCAACAACGAGAAGCGGATGCTGCAGGAGGCCGTCGACGCGCTGTTCGACAACGGCCGACGTGGCCGGCCGGTCACCGGCCCGGGCAACCGCCCGCTGAAGTCGCTCTCGGACATGCTCAAGGGCAAGCAGGGCCGGTTCCGCCAGAACCTGCTGGGCAAGCGGGTGGACTACTCCGGCCGTTCGGTGATCGTGGTCGGCCCGCAGCTGAAGCTGCACCAGTGCGGGCTGCCCAAGATGATGGCGATCGAGCTGTTCAAGCCGTTCGTGATGAAGCGCCTGGTCGACCTCAACCACGCGCAGAACATCAAGAGCGCCAAGCGGATGGTCGAGCGGGCCCGCCCGGTGGTCTGGGACGTGCTCGAGGAGGTCATCACCGAGCACCCGGTGCTGCTGAACCGTGCGCCGACCCTGCACCGGCTGGGCATCCAGGCCTTCGAGCCGCTGCTGGTCGAGGGCAAGGCGATCCAGATCCACCCGCTGGTCTGTTCGGCCTTCAACGCCGACTTCGACGGTGACCAGATGGCGGTGCACCTGCCGCTGTCGGCCGAGGCACAGGCCGAGGCCCGGATCCTGATGCTGTCCAGCAACAACATCCTCAAGCCGGCCGACGGTCGACCGGTCACGATGCCCACCCAGGACATGGTGATCGGCCTGTTCCACCTGACCTCCGACCTGGAGGGCGGTCTGGGCGAGGGCCGGCAGTTCAGCTCGGTATCCGAGGCCGTGATGGCGATGGACGCCCGCACCCTGGACCTGCGGGCCCGGGTGAACATCGCCATCGAGGGTCCGGTCGCGCCGCCGGTCGGCTGGCAGGCCCCCGAGGGCTGGCAGCCCGGCGACCCGGCGGTCATCACCACCTCGCTGGGCCGTGCCCTGTTCAACGAGACGCTGCCCGAGGACTACCGCTTCGTCGACGAGCCGGTCGACAAGAAGGTGCTCTCGGCGATCGTCAACGACCTGGCCGAGCGCTACTCCAAGGTGCAGGTCGCGGCCACCCTGGACGCGCTGAAGGAGGCCGGCTTCCACTGGGCGACCCGCTCGGGGGTGACGGTCTCGATCTCCGACGTGGTGACCCCGCCGAACAAGCTGGCGATCCTGGAGGGCTACGAGGCGAAGGCCGACAAGGTGCAGGGCCAGTACGACAAGGGCCTGATCACCGACGACGAGCGTCGCCAGGAGCTGATCGAGATCTGGAACCAGGCCACCAACGAGGTGGCCAAGGAGATGGAGAAGAACCTCCCCAAGGACAACTCCATCTACCGGATGGTCTCCTCCGGCGCCCGGGGCAACTGGATGCAGATGCGCCAGATCGCCGGGATGCGCGGGCTGGTGGCCAACCCCAAGGGCGAGATCATCCCGCGGCCGATCAAGGCGAACTTCCGCGAGGGCCTGACCGTGCTGGAGTTCTTCATCTCCACCCACGGTGCCCGTAAGGGTCTGGCCGACACGGCGCTGCGCACGGCGGACTCGGGCTACCTCACCCGGCGTCTGGTGGACGTGGCCCAGGACGTGATCATCCGGGAGGAGGACTGCGGCACCTCCCGCGGCCTGGTCATGCCGATCGCGGTGGCCGGACCGGACGGCGCGCTGCGCCGGCACGACGACGTCGAGACCAGCGTGTACGCCCGGACCAACGCCGGCGACGCGCTGGACGCCGACGGCGAGCTGGTCCTGCCGGCCGGCACCGACCTCGGTGACGTGACCATCGACCAGCTGATCGCCCGCGGGGTGTCCGAGGTCAAGGTCCGCTCGGTGCTCACCTGTGAGTCCCGGGTCGGCACCTGCGCCATGTGCTACGGACGCTCGCTGGCCTCGGGCAAGATCGTCGACATCGGCGAGGCGGTCGGCATCATCGCCGCCCAGTCGATCGGCGAGCCTGGCACCCAGCTGACGATGCGTACCTTCCACACCGGTGGTGTGGCCGGTGACGACATCACCCACGGCCTGCCGCGTGTCCAGGAGCTCTTCGAGGCGCGTACCCCCAAGGGTGTCGCCCCGATCTCCGAGGCCGCCGGCCGGGTCCGGATCGACGAGGCCGACCGCAGCCGCAAGCTGGTGGTCGTCCCCGACGACGGCTCGGAGGAGGTGTCCTACCCGGTCTCCAAGCGCTCGCGCCTGCTGGTCGAGGACGGGCAGCACGTCGAGGTCGGCCAGCAGCTGGTGATGGGGGCGGTGGATCCCAAGCAGGTGCTGCGGATCCTGGGCCCGCGCTCGGTCCAGATCCACCTGGTCGACGCGGTGCAGGACGTCTACCGCAGCCAGGGCGTGTCGATCCACGACAAGCACATCGAGGTGATCGTCCGGCAGATGCTCAAGCGCGTCACGATCATCGAGTCCGGCGATGCGGAGCTGCTCCCCGGCGAGCTGGCCGAGCGGGCCCGGTTCGAGGAGGAGAACCGCCGGGTGGTCTCCGAGGGCGGCCAGCCGGCCTCCGGTCGACCCGAGCTGATGGGGATCACCAAGGCCTCGCTGGCCACCGACTCGTGGCTGTCCGCCGCCTCCTTCCAGGAGACGACCCGGGTGCTCACGAACGCGGCCATGGAGGGCAAGAGCGACCCGCTGCTCGGCCTGAAGGAGAACGTGATCCTCGGCAAGCTGATCCCGGCCGGTACGGGCCTGCCCCGCTACCGCAACATCCGGGTGGAGCCCACCGAGGAGGCCAAGGCCGCGATGTACGCCATGCCTGGCTACGAGGAGGTCGACTACGGCCACTTCGGGTCCGGCAGCGGGGCCGCCGTCCCGCTCGAGGAGTTCGACCTCGGTCGCTACGACCGCTGATCGGCAGGCTCACCGCCGTGCTCCCGGACCTGCCCCACGCCAGCCGTGGGGCAGGTCCGGCACGCCGGTGAGCAGGGCTGGCACGGTCAGGATCGACTCGTTTTGACGGTCCTGCACGGCTACAGGTAGCCTCGTACATCGTGCCTGGGGTCCCCGGGCTCTCGTGCCTGCACCGGCGGTGACGCCGGGTGCTGGGCCAAGGAACAGCCCGCGTCGAGCACTTTCGGCGAGGGCGTACGGGGATCGCGACACACCCGAGCGCGGGGGCGGGAACGCCTCCGGCCGTCGGCGGATCGGAGAGCGGGACGCAGGTCCCGGTGGCCAGATCCGCCCAGCACCACGAACCACACAAGACAACCGCACGCAGCACGTCAGCGAGTGCAGCACTCAGACTTCGGAGATTCGGTGCCCACGATCCAGCAGCTGGTCCGCAAGGGCCGCCAGGACAAGGTCGGAAAGACCAAGACGCCCGCCCTCAAGGGCAGCCCCCAGCGGCGCGGCGTCTGCACCCGCGTCTACACGACCACGCCGAAGAAGCCCAACTCGGCGCTGCGGAAGGTCGCGCGGGTCCGCCTGACCAGCTCGATCGAGGTCACGGCGTACATCCCCGGCGTGGGCCACAACCTGCAGGAGCACTCGATCGTGCTGGTCCGTGGCGGACGGGTGAAGGACCTGCCCGGCGTCCGCTACAAGATCATTCGCGGCTCGCTGGACACCCAGGGCGTGAAGAACCGCAAGCAGGCGCGTAGCCGCTACGGTGCGAAGAAGGAGAAGAGCTGATGCCCCGCAAGGGCCCGGCCCCGAAGCGGCCGCTCATCGTCGACCCCGTCTACGGGTCACCGCTGGTCTCCCAGCTGGTCAACAAGGTGCTGCTGGACGGCAAGAAGTCCGTCGCCGAGCGCACCGTGTACGCCGCGCTGGAGGGTTGCCGGACCAAGACCGGCAACGACCCGGTGATCACGCTCAAGCGGGCGCTGGACAACGTCAAGCCGACCATCGAGGTGAAGAGCCGGCGGGTGGGTGGCGCGACCTACCAGGTGCCGATCGAGGTCAAGCCCAACCGGTCCACGACGCTGGCGCTGCGCTGGCTGGTCAGCTACTCCCGCGCCCGGCGCGAGAAGACGATGACCGACCGGCTGATGAACGAGATCCTCGACGCCTCCAACGGCCTGGGTGCCGCGGTGAAGCGCCGCGAGGACACCCACAAGATGGCAGAGTCGAACAAGGCGTTCGCGCACTACCGCTGGTGAGCAGGCCCGGGCGGGCCGCCAGGACCGTGATCCGGTCCGGTGGGTCCGGCCCGGGTGGCCCAGCCCGAGACCGGGTGGGCCCAACCCCGACCACAGACACGGAGCGAGGCTGACACCGTGGCACAGGATGTGCTGACCGACCTCAAGCAGGTACGCAACATCGGCATCATGGCCCACATCGACGCCGGCAAGACCACGACGACGGAGCGGATCCTCTTCTACACGGGGATCAACTACAAGATCGGCGAGGTCCACGACGGCGCGGCGACCATGGACTGGATGGAGCAGGAGCAGGAGCGAGGGATCACCATCACCTCGGCTGCCACCACCTGCTTCTGGCAGGGTTCCCAGATCAACATCATCGACACCCCCGGACACGTGGACTTCACGGTCGAGGTCGAGCGCTCGCTGCGGGTGCTGGACGGCGCCGTGGCGGTGTTCGACGGCAAGGAGGGTGTCGAGCCGCAGTCCGAGACGGTGTGGCGGCAGGCGGACAAGTACAACGTCCCGCGGATCTGCTTCGTCAACAAGATGGACAAGCTGGGCGCGGACTTCTACTTCACCGTGCGCACCATCGTGGAGCGGCTCGGCGCCAAGCCGCTGCCGCTGCAGATCCCGATCGGTGCCGAGTCGACCTTCATCGGCGTCGTCGACCTGATCTACAACCGCGCCCTGACCTGGCGCGGGGAGACCAAGATGGGCGAGGACTACACCATCGAGGCGGTCCCGGAGGACCTGCTCGAGCAGGTGGAGACCTACCGCCAGCAGCTGGTCGAGACGGTCGCCGAGACCGACGAGACGCTGCTGGAGAAGTACCTCGGCGGGGAGGAGATCACCCCCGAGGAGCTGAAGGCCGCCATCCGCAAGCTGGTCATCGCCGGCGAGATCTACCCGGTGCTGTGCGGCTCCGCCTTCAAGAACAAGGGTGTCCAGCCGATGCTGGACGCCGTGCTGGACTACCTGCCCTCCCCGCTGGACGTCCCGCCGATGGTGGGGCACTCGGTGAAGGACGAGGAGGAGCTCATCACGCGCGCCCCGGACGCCAAGGAGCCGTTCTCGGCGCTGGCGTTCAAGGTGATGACCCACCCGTTCTTCGGCCGGTTGACCTACGTCCGGGTGTACTCCGGCCAGGTCTCGACCGGTTCCCCGGTGATCAACTCCACCAAGGGGAAGAAGGAGCGCATCGGGAAGCTGTTCCAGATGCACGCCAACAAGGAGAACCCGGTCGACACGGCCACGGCTGGGCACATCTACGCGTTCATCGGGCTGAAGGACACCACCACGGGGGACACCCTGTGCGACTCCGCGCACCCCATCGTGCTGGAGTCGATGACCTTCCCCGAGCCGGTGATCAGCGTGGCCATCGAGCCCAAGACCAAGGGCGACCAGGAGAAGCTGTCCACCGCGATCCAGAAGCTCGCGGAGGAGGACCCGACCTTCCAGGTCGAGCTGGACGAGGAGACCGGCCAGACGATCATCAAGGGGATGGGTGAGCTCCACCTGGACATCCTGGTCGACCGGATGCGCCGGGAGTTCAAGGTCGAGGCCAACGTGGGTAAGCCCCAGGTGGCCTACCGGGAGACCATCCGTCGTGCGGTCGTGAAGTACGACTTCACGCACAAGAAGCAGACCGGTGGGTCCGGCCAGTACGCCAAGGTCCAGATCACCCTGGAGCCGATGGACACCGGCGAGGGCGCGCTGTACGAGTTCGTCAACAAGGTCACCGGTGGCCGCGTCCCGCGGGAGTACATCCCCAGCGTCGACGCCGGCATCCAGGACGCCATGCAGTTCGGTGTGCTGGCCGGCTACCCGTTGGTCGGCATCAAGGCCACCCTGCTGGACGGCCAGTACCACGAGGTCGACTCCTCGGAGATGGCCTTCAAGATCGCCGGTTCGATGGTGCTGAAGGAGGCCGCCCGCAAGGCGGACCCGGTCATCCTCGAGCCGCTGATGGCGGTCGAGGTGCGCACCCCCGAGGACTACATGGGTGACGTGATCGGCGACCTGAACTCCCGTCGTGGCCACATTCAGGCGATGGAGGACGCCAGCGGCGCCAAGATCATCCGCGCCCTGGTGCCGTTGTCGGAGATGTTCGGCTACGTGGGGGACCTGCGCAGCCGCACCCAGGGTCGCGCCGTCTACACCATGCAGTTCGACTCCTACTCCGAGGTTCCGCGCAACGTCGCGGAGGAGATCATCAAGAAGGCCCGCGGGGAGTAACCCCCCCGGGAGCGTCGCTGCTGTCCGATTCGTGACAGGATCGACCGACCCAGGCACGACCCCCCAGCGGTCGTGCTGACCACCAGACGCCCTGAGCACTGAACCAGCCCCAAGGAGGATCCCCGTGGCGAAGGCGAAGTTCGAGCGGACTAAGCCGCACGTCAACATCGGCACCATCGGTCACATCGACCACGGCAAGACGACGCTGACCGCGGCGATCACCAAGGTGCTGCACGACAAGTTCCCCGACCTGAACCCCTTCACGCCTTTCGACATGATCGACAAGGCGCCGGAGGAGCGGCAGCGCGGCATCACCATCTCGATCGCGCACGTGGAGTACCAGACAGAGGCGCGGCACTACGCGCACGTCGACTGCCCGGGTCACGCGGACTACATCAAGAACATGATCACCGGTGCCGCCCAGATGGACGGCGCGATCCTGGTGGTCGCGGCGACCGACGGCCCGATGCCGCAGACCAAGGAGCACGTGCTCCTGGCTCGCCAGGTCGGTGTGCCGTACATCGTGGTGGCCCTGAACAAGGCCGACATGGTCGACGACGAGGAGATCCTCGAGCTCGTCGAGATGGAGGTCCGGGAGCTGCTGTCGTCCTACGAGTTCCCCGGCGACGACCTGCCGGTCGTGCGGGTCTCGGCGCTGAAGGCGCTCGAGGGCGACCAGGAGTGGGCCGACAAGCTGATGGAGCTCATGGACGCGGTCGACACCGCGATCCCCGAGCCCGAGCGCGAGGTCGACAAGCCGTTCCTGATGCCGGTGGAGGACGTCTTCACGATCACCGGTCGTGGCACCGTGGTGACCGGCAAGGTCGAGCGTGGCGTGCTGAAGGTCAACGAGACGGTGGAGATCGTCGGCATCAAGGAGACCAAGCAGACCACCACGGTCACCGGCGTCGAGATGTTCCGCAAGCTGCTCGACGAGGCCCAGGCCGGCGAGAACGTCGGGCTGCTGCTGCGTGGCATCAAGCGCGAGGACGTCGAGCGCGGGCAGGTCGTCTGCAAGCCCGGTTCGATCACCCCGCACACCGAGTTCGAGGCCAACGTCTACATCCTGTCCAAGGATGAGGGCGGTCGTCACACGCCGTTCTACAACAACTACCGTCCGCAGTTCTACTTCCGGACCACGGACGTGACCGGCGTCGTGCACCTGCCCGAGGGCACCGAGATGGTGATGCCCGGTGACAACACCGAGATGCGCGTGGAGATGATCCAGCCCATCGCGATGGAGGAGGGCCTGCGGTTCGCCATCCGTGAGGGTGGCCGTACCGTCGGGGCCGGCCGGGTCACCAAAATCCTCAAGTGACACGACCCCTCCGGCCGGGGCTCATCCGCCCCGGCCGGAGGGGTTCGTCCTGCCTGCCCGGGCATTCTCCGGGCGGCGGGTGAGCCTGCTCCGCCCCGCCGGGCCCGATTGGTCAAGGCGGGGGCGGGTCTGGCAGACTGGACAAGTTGCCTGGACGGCGGGTGCTCAAGCACCCGACCTGGACGGGGACGTAAGCCCACGGCACCGCCTGACGGGGCCGCCACCGAAAGGTGGTCCGGGGAGACGTGCGCCTGGGGCGCGCGACACGCCCGACCTCGGGGGCCGGTCAGACTCATACGGCGGTACTGAACAGGAAGAGAGTTCGACGGAGCCATGGCGGGACAGAAGATCCGCATCCGGCTGAAGGCGTATGACCACGAGGTCATCGACAGCTCGGCGCGAAAGATCGTTGACACCGTGGTGCGCACGGGGGCCAGCGTCGCCGGCCCTGTGCCGCTGCCGACGGAGAAGAACGTGTTCTGCGTGATCCGTTCTCCGCACAAGTACAAGGACAGCCGCGAGCACTTCGAGATGCGCACGCACAAGCGGCTGATCGACATCCTCAGCCCCACGCCGAAGACCGTCGACGCGCTGATGCGCCTCGACCTTCCGGCGGGTGTCGACATCGAGATCAAGCTCTGAGGGACTGTAGGCGATGACTCAGCAGATCAGCGCCGTCCGCGGGGTGCTCGGGCGCAAGCTCGGCATGACGCAGGTCTGGGACGCCGACAACCGGCTCGTTCCGGTCACTGTCGTGCAGGCCGGGCCGTGCGTCGTCACCCAGGTACGGACGGCCCAGACAGACGGCTACGAGGCCGTTCAGATCGCCTTCGGCGCGATCGACCCGCGCAAGGTGAACAAGCCTGACGCCGGTCACTTCGCCAAGGCGGGCGTCACCCCACGCCGCCACCTGGTGGAGCTGCGGACCTCCGACGCCGGCAGCTTCGAGCTCGGCCAGGAGATCAGCGCCGAGGTCTTCGAGGCCGGTCAGGTGGTCGACGTGGTCGGAACCACCAAGGGCAAGGGCACCGCGGGCGTCATGAAGCGCCACGGCTTCCACGGCCTGGGCGCCGGGCACGGTACGCAGCGCAAGCACCGCGCGCCGGGCTCGATCGGCGCCTGCGCCACCCCGGGCCGGGTGTTCAAGGGCCTGCGGATGGCCGGCCGGATGGGCAACGTGCGCCAGACCACCCAGAACCTCACCGTGCACGCGGTGGACGCCGAGCGTGGGCTGCTGCTGGTCAAGGGCGCCGTCCCGGGCCCGCGCGGCGCCGTCGTGCTGGTGAAGACCGCCGCGAAGGGGGCCTGACCGATGACGACGATCGACGTGATCGACACCCAGGGGGCCAGTGCCGGTACGGCCGAGCTGCCCGCCGAGGTGTTCGACGTGCAGGCCAACGTGCCGTTGATCCACCAGGTGGTGGTCGGCCAGCTGGCCGCCGCCCGGCAGGGCACGCACGACACCAAGAACCGCGGCGAGGTCCGTGGTGGTGGTCGCAAGCCGTACAAGCAGAAGGGCACCGGCCGGGCCCGTCAGGGCTCGACCCGCGCGCCGCAGTTCGCCGGTGGTGGCGTGGTGCACGGCCCCACGCCGCGCGACTACGTCCAGCGCACGCCCAAGAAGATGAAGGCGGCCGCCCTGCGCGGCGCGCTGTCGGACCGTGCGCGGCACGGCCGGCTGCACGTGCTCACCGCCCTGGTCGAGGGGGAGGTGCCCTCCACCCGGACGGCGGCCTCGGTGCTGGCCCGGATCAGTGATCGGCGCAACCTGCTGGTCGTGATCGAGCGCGGTGACGACATCGGCTGGAAGAGCGTGCGCAACCTGGACGACGTGCACGCGATCGTGCCGGACCAGCTGAACACCTACGACGTGCTGTGCGCCGACGACATCGTGTTCACCCAGGGTGCGCTCGAGGCGTTCCTGGCGGGGCCGGTGGCGGGCAAGAGCGCCACGGCGGTCGCGCGTTCCGGCGAGGAGGCTGCGCTGTGAGCATCGCAGGCAAGATCAACAAGGACCCGCGGGACATCCTGCTCGCCCCGGTGGTCTCGGAGAAGTCCTACGGGCTGCTCGAGGAGAACAAGTACACCTTCCTCGTGGACCCGTCGGCCAACAAGACCGAGATCCGGCTGGCGGTCGAGCAGGTGTTCGGGGTGAAGGTGGCTGCCGTCAACACGGTGAACCGGCCGGGCAAGACCCGCCGGACCCGCATGGGCATCGGTAAGCGCAAGGACACGAAGCGGGCGGTGGTGACCCTCAAGGAGGGCACCATCGACATCTTCGGCGGGCCGGCCGCCTGAGCGGCCACCGGATCGATTTCGAGGACGACATCCCATGGGAATCCGTAAGTACAAGCCGACGACACCGGGCCGGCGTGGCTCCTCCGTCGCCGACTTCGTCGAGGTCACCCGGAGCGAGCCGGAGAAGTCGCTGGTCCGCCCGCTCGCGAAGAAGGGCGGCCGGAACAGCGCTGGCCGGGTCACCACCCGCCACCAGGGCGGTGGCCACAAGCGCGCGTACCGGGTGATCGACTTCCGCCGGGCCGACAAGGACGGCGTGAACGCCAAGGTCGCGCACATCGAGTACGACCCCAACCGCACCGCGCGGATCGCGCTGCTGCACTACGCGGACGGGGAGAAGCGCTACATCATCGCCCCGTTCCGGCTGGCGCAGGGTGACGTGGTGGAGAACGGTCCGGGCTCCGACATCAAGCCCGGCAACAACCTGCCGCTGCGCAACATCCCGGTCGGCACCGTGGTGCACGCGATCGAGCTGCGGCCCGGCGGCGGGGCGAAGATCGCCCGTTCGGCCGGCGCCTCCGTGCAGCTGGTGGCCAAGGACGGGCCGTACGCCCAGCTGCGGATGCCCTCCGGGGAGATCCGCAACGTGGACGTCCGGTGCCGGGCCACGGTCGGTGAGGTCGGCAACGCCGAGCAGTCGAACATCAACTGGGGCAAGGCCGGCCGGATGCGCTGGAAGGGCAAGCGGCCCACGGTGCGCGGCGTGGCGATGAACCCGATCGACCACCCGCACGGTGGTGGTGAGGGCAAGACCTCCGGTGGTCGCCACCCGGTCAGCCCCTGGGGCCAGCCCGAGGGCCGGACCCGCCGTCCGAACAAGGCCAGCGACAAGCTCATCGTCCGTCGCCGGCGTACCGGCAAGAAGCGCTGATAGGAGCCCGGAATGCCACGCAGTCTGAAGAAGGGCCCCTTCGTCGACGACCACCTGACCAAGAAGGTGGACGCCCAGAACGAGAAGGGCACCAAGACCGTCATCAGGACCTGGTCCCGGCGTTCGATGATCGTGCCGGACATGCTGGGGCACACCATCGCGGTGCACGACGGACGCAAGCACGTCCCGGTGTTCGTCACCGAGTCGATGATCGGCCACAAGCTGGGGGAGTTCGCTCCGACCCGCACGTTCCGTGGCCACGAGAAGGACGACCGGAAGGGTCGTCGCCGCTGACCGGTGCCCTCGGGCACGGGAGCGTCGGTGACGAGACGAAGAGAAGGACAAGGGACAGCGATGGAAGCCAAGGCGCAGGCGCGGTACGTCCGTGTCACGCCCCAGAAGGCCCGCCGCGTCGTGGACCTCATCCGTGGCAAGCAGGCCGCTGAGGCGGTGGCAGTGCTGGAGTTCGCTCCGCAGGCCGCCAGCGAGCCGGTGCGCAAGGTCGTGCAGTCAGCGATCGCCAACGCGCGGGTGAAGGCCGACCGGGCCTCCGAGCCGTTCGACGAGCGCGAGCTGGTCGTCCAGGCGGCGTTCGTGGACGAGGGGCCGACGCTCAAGCGGTTCCGGCCACGGGCCCAGGGCCGGGCGTACCGGATCAACAAGCGGACGAGCCACATCACCGTGGTGGTCGGCGCACAAGCCGCGCAGACGGCGTCCACGAGCGCGAAGGGGAGGACCCGATAGTGGGCCAGAAAGTCAACCCGCACGGGTTCCGGCTCGGCATCACCACCGACCACAAGAGCCGGTGGTTCGCCGACAGCACCAAGCCAGGACAGCGGTACCGGGACTACGTCAAGGAGGACGTGGAGATCCGGAAGCTGATGTCCAAGGGCATGGACCGGGCCGGGATCAGCAAGGTGGAGATCGAGCGGACCCGCGACCGGGTCCGGGTGGACATCCACACCGCCCGGCCGGGCATCGTCATCGGTCGCCGTGGCGCCGAGGCCGACCGGATCCGCGGCGAGCTGGAGAAGCTGACCGGCAAGCAGGTGCAGCTGAACATCCTCGAGGTGAAGAACCCTGAGGTGGACAGCCAGCTGGTCGCCCAGGGCATCGCCGAGCAGCTGGCCAGCCGGGTCTCCTTCCGCCGCGCCATGCGCAAGGGCATGCAGTCCTCGCTGCGGGCCGGCGCCAAGGGGATCCGGGTGCAGTGCTCGGGCCGCCTGGGTGGGGCGGAGATGAGCCGCTCGGAGTTCTACCGCGAGGGTCGCGTGCCGCTGCACACCCTGCGGGCGAACATCGACTACGGCTTCTACGAGGCGCGCACCACCTTCGGCCGGATCGGCGTGAAGGTGTGGATCTACAAGGGCGACGTCACCAACCGTGAGCTGGCCCGCGAGCAGGCCACCGCGCCGCGCGCGCCGCGCCGGGGCGAGGGCGGCCCGCGGGGTGCCCGTCCGCCGCGTCGTCGCCCCGAGGCCGAGCAGGCTGCGGTGGGTGCGGCGTCGGCCGAGCCGACCGCGACGCCCGAGACGACCCCCGGAACGGAGGCCTGAGCCATGCTCATCCCCCGTCGTGTGAAGCACCGCAAGCAGCACCACCCGACCCGCTCGGGGATGGCGACCGGTGGCACCGCCGTCACCTTCGGCGAGTGGGGCATCCAGGCGCTCGAGCCGGCGTACGTGACCAACCGGCAGATCGAGTCCGCCCGGATCGCCATCACCCGGCACATCCGGCGTGGCGGCAAGGTGTGGATCAACATCTACCCGGACCGTCCGCTGACCAAGAAGCCCGCCGAGACCCGAATGGGTTCGGGCAAGGGGTCCCCGGAGTGGTGGATCGCCAACGTCAAGCCCGGGCGCGTGATGTTCGAGCTGTCGTTCCCCAACGAGAAGGTGGCCAAGGACGCGCTGACCCGCGCGATCCACAAGCTGCCGATGAAGTGCCGGATCGTCCGGCGCGAAGGTGGTGAGTCGTGATGGCCGTGGGTTCCCAGGACCTGGCTCCGGCCAACCTGCGCACCTTCGACGACGAACGTCTCGTCGAGGAGCTGCGCAAGGCCAAGGAGGAGCTGTTCAACCTCCGTTTCCAGTCGGCCACCGGCCAGCTGGAGAGCCACGGCCGGCTGCGCGCCGTGCGTCGCGACATCGCCCGGATCTACACGATCATGCGCGAGCGCGAGCTCGGCATCGACAGCGCGCCGAAGGCGTGAGGCAGATGAGCGAGGACAACGTGAGCACGCAGACCGAGGCCGGCTCGACCCGGACCCGCGGCTACCGCAAGGTGCGTCGCGGCTACGTGGTGTCGGACAAGATGCAGAAGACCGTCGTGGTGGAGGTGGAGGACCGCGTCAAGCACCCCCTCTACGGCAAGGTCATCCGCCGCACCAGCAAGGTCAAGGCGCACGACGAGGCCAGCGCGGCCGGAGTCGGCGACCTCGTCCTGATCATGGAGACCCGTCCGCTGTCGGCGACCAAGCGCTGGCGAGTGGTCGAGGTTCTCGAGAAGGCCAAGTGACCCACCCGGTTCCGTCAGGCTCGATCGTGAGAACCGACGCGACGAACGGAGTAGAGAAGTGATTCAGCAGGAGTCGCGGCTACGGGTCGCCGACAACACGGGTGCCAAGGAGATCTTGTGCATCCGGGTTCTCGGCGGTTCGGGCCGCCGCTACGCCGGGATCGGCGACGTCATCGTCGCCACCGTCAAGGACGCGATCCCCGGCGGGAACGTGAAGAAGGGCGACGTGGTCAAGGCGGTCATCGTGCGCACGGTCAAGGAGCGCCGGCGCCCGGACGGCTCCTACATCCGCTTCGACGAGAACGCCGCGGTGATCCTGCGCAACGACGGGGACCCGCGCGGCACGCGCATCTTCGGCCCGGTGGGCCGTGAGCTGCGGGACAAGAAGTTCATGCGCATCATCTCGCTCGCTCCGGAGGTGATCTGAGGTGGCCAAGATGAAGATCAAGAAGGGCGACACCGTCCAGGTGATCTCCGGCTCGGCGGAGGACAAGGGCAAGCAGGGCAAGGTCATCTCGGTGAACCGGGAGACCGGGCGGGTGCTGGTCGAGGGCATCAACCGGATCAAGAAGCACACCAAGGTCGGCACGTCCGGCCGCGGCGCGCAGACCGGCGGGATCGTCACGACCGAGGCCCCGGTGCACATCAGCAACGTCATGCTGGTCGACCCGGAGACCAAGAAGCCGACCCGGGTCGGTACCCGGGTGGAGACCGTCGAGCGCGACGGCCGGACCCGCACCGTCCGGGTCCGGGTGGCCAAGCGCTCCGGGAAGGACATCTGAGATGACCGAGACCGTCGACCGCCCCACGCGGGTGGCCCCCAGGCTCAAGGAGCGCTACCGCTCCGAGATCGCGCCGGCGATGCGCAACGAGTTCTCCTACGCCAACGTCATGCAGATCCCCGGTCTGGTCAAGATCGTGGTCAACATGGGTGTCGGGGAGGCGGCCCGGGACTCCAAGCTGATCGAGGGCGCCGTCCGCGACCTGGGTGCGATTACCGGCCAGAAGCCGCAGGTCACCCGGGCGCGCAAGTCGATCGCCCAGTTCAAGCTGCGCGAGGGCATGCCGATCGGCGCCCACGTGACGCTGCGCGGGGACCGGATGTGGGAGTTCTGCGACCGGCTGCTGTCGGTGGCGCTGCCCCGGATCCGCGACTTCCGCGGCCTGTCGCCCAAGCAGTTCGACGGGCGCGGCAACTACACCTTCGGCCTGAACGAGCAGTCGATGTTCCACGAGATCGACCAGGACCGGATCGACCGGGTGCGCGGGATGGACATCACCGTCGTCACCACTGCGACCTCGAACGACGAGGGGCGGGCGCTGCTCCGTCACCTCGGCTTCCCCTTCAAGGAGAGCTGACCGTGGCCAAGACCGCGCTGATCAACAAGGCGAACAGCAAGCCCAAGTTCGCGGTGCGGGGGTACACCCGCTGCCAGCGCTGCGGGCGCCCGCACTCGGTGTACCGCAAGTTCGGCCTGTGCCGGATCTGCCTGCGCGAGATGGCCCACCGGGGCGAGCTGCCCGGCGTGACCAAGAGCAGCTGGTGACGCGGATGCCGATCATCGAGATGGTCCCGCTGCGGACCACCCTGCCGACCGGGCACATGACCCTGCGTCGAGCCTTCCCCACCCGCACCAGCGGCGTGGGCTACCTGTTCGGGTCCTCCGAGCAGGCTCAGAACAGCACAGCTACGCCGAAGGTCGGTCTGCCGGCGACGGAGACCGAAACCCCGGCGGGAAAGGGCAGGCACGCCCGATGACCATGACCGACCCGATCGCAGACATGCTGACCCGTCTGCGCAACGCCAACTCGGCCTACCACGACACGGTGTCGATGCCGTACAGCAAGCTGAAGGCCCACATCTCGGAGATCCTGCAGCAGGAGGGCTACATCGCCTCCTGGGCGGTGGCCGACGCCGAGGTGGGCAAGACGCTGTCCATCGAGCTGAAGTACGGGCCGAACCGGGAGCGTTCGATCGCCGGCCTGCGCCGGGTCAGCAAGCCCGGTCTGCGGGTCTACGCGAAGTCGACGAACCTGCCGAAGGTGCTCGGTGGCCTGGGCGTGGCGATCCTTTCCACGTCCTCGGGGCTGCTCACCGACCGGCAGGCGTCCAAGAAGGGCGTGGGCGGGGAAGTCCTCGCCTACGTCTGGTGACGGGAGGGCTGGAAGCATGTCACGAATCGGAAGACTGCCCGTTGCCGTCCCGGCCGGGGTCGAGGTCGCCATCGACGGCGCCCTGGTCACGGTCAAGGGCCCCAAGGGAACGTTGAGCCACCGGGTGGCCGCACCCATCGCCGTCCAGCACGGTGAGGACGGCGCCCTGCTGGTCACCCGCCCGAACGACGAGCGGATGAGCAAGAGCCTGCACGGGCTGACCCGCACGCTGATCGCCAACATGGTCACCGGGGTCACCCAGGGGTATGAGAAGAAGCTCGAGATCGTCGGGACCGGTTACCGGGTCACCGCGCGCGGCTCGGACCTGGAGTTCGCCCTCGGGTACAGCCACCCGATCCTGCGCACCCCGCCGGAGGGGATCTCCTTCGCGGTGGAGGCGCCGACCCGGTTCAGTGTGTCCGGGATCGACAAGCAGCTGGTCGGAGAGACGGCCGCCAACCTGCGCAAGCTGCGCAAGCCCGACCCCTACAAGGGCAAGGGCGTGCGGTACTCCGGCGAGCAGGTCCGTCGCAAGGTCGGGAAGGCTGGTAAGAAGTAATGACCATCGGTCTCAAGCGCAGCGGTGGCGGCGCGGGCAAGGGCTCGACCGCCTCCCGCGCCCGGCGCCACCTGCGGGTGCGCAAGAAGGTCACCGGTACCGCCGAGCGTCCTCGCCTGGTCGTCACCCGGTCGGCACGGCACGTCACCGCCCAGGTGGTGGACGACCTGGTCGGCCGCACGCTGGCCTCGGCCTCGACCATGGAGGCTGAGCTGCGCGGGCTGGACGGCGACAAGTCGGCCAAGGCCAAGCGGGTCGGTGAGCTGGTCGCGGCCAGGGCCAAGGCTGCTGGTGTCGAGTCCGTCGTGTTCGACCGCGGCGGCAACAAGTACCACGGCCGGGTCGCTGCGATCGCGGACGGCGCACGCGCCGGCGGTCTGGCCCTGTGACCATGAGCGAGCGAGAGAGAAGGAACGACTGATGCCTGGACCCCAGCGCCGCGGAGGCACGGCGGGCGGCGGCGAGAACGCCGGCCGTCGGGACCGACGAGACTCCGGCAACCGTCGCGAGCGGGACGGCGGCGCCGACAAGACCGCCTACGTCGAGCGCGTCGTCACCATCAACCGGGTGGCCAAGGTCGTCAAGGGTGGTCGCCGCTTCAGCTTCACCGCGCTGGTCGTGGTGGGCGACGGCGACGGCTCGGTCGGTGTCGGCTACGGCAAGGCCAAGGAGGTGCCGGCGGCGATCGCCAAGGGTGTGGAGGAGGCCAAGAAGTCCTTCTTCAAGGTCCCCCGCATCCAGGGCACCATCCCGCACCCGGTGCAGGGTGAGGCTGCGGCCGGCGTCGTGCTGCTCAAGCCGGCCTCGCCGGGTACCGGCGTCATCGCCGGCGGCCCGGTGCGCGCCGTCCTGGAGTGCGCCGGCATCCACGACGTGCTGAGCAAGTCGCTCGGCTCGGACAACGCGATCAACGTCGTGCACGCGACGGTGGCCGCGCTGCGGGCGATCGAGCGCCCGGAGGCCGTCGCCGCCCGCCGCGGCCTGCCCATCGAGGACGTCGCCCCGGCGGCGCTGCTCCGGGCCCGCGCGGGGGTGAGCTGAGATGGCGCGACTGAAGGTCACCCAGCTCAAGTCCGAGATCGGAACCAAGCAGAACCACCGCGAGACCCTGCGCACGCTGGGCCTGAAGCGGATCGGTGACGTGGTCGTCAAGGAGGACCGTCCCGAGATCCGGGGGATGGTCCGCACCGTGCGGCACCTGGTCACCATGGAGGAGGTGGACTGACATGGCGGAGAACCAGAAGCAGAGCTCGACGCTGAAGGTGCATCACCTGCGCCCGGCGCCCGGCGCCCGTACCGCCAAGACCCGCGTGGGTCGTGGTGAGGGCAGCAAGGGCAAGACGGCCGGTCGCGGCACCAAGGGCAGCAAGGCCCGGTACCAGGTCTCGGCCGCCTTCGAGGGCGGTCAGATGCCGCTGCACATGCGGCTGCCGAAGCTGCGCGGCTTCAAGAACCCGGCGAAGGTCACCTTCCAGGTGGTCAACCTCGACCGGCTCTCGGCCCTGTACCCGGACGGCGGGCAGGTCACGCCGGCCGACCTGGTGGCCAAGGGCGCGGTCCGGGACGGCGCCCCGGTGAAGGTGCTCGGCAGCGGTGAGGTCGGCGTCGCGCTGCAGGTCAGTGCGCATGCCTTCTCGTCCTCGGCGAAGGAGAAGCTGTCCGCGGCCGGTGGGAGCGCCACCACGCTGTGACCGCGCGCTCCGCGAGCTAGCACGGCCGATGCCCGCCGCACCAGCGGTCCGGGCATCGGCGTGCACACCCCGGTGACCAGACCTCGGTCCGGTCCCGGGGTGTTATCGTCACCGAACCAGGGGGTCACCGGACGGGCCGGGATCGCCCGACTCCGTCCAGTGATCGACCCACCGTGCAGCGGCCCGTAGCCGCCGGGTGGACCAGGAGGAACTCGTGCTCACCGCGTTCGCCCGGGCGTTCCGTACGCCCGACCTGAGGCGGAAGCTTCTGTTCACCATCGCGATCATGGCGGTCTTCCGGCTCGGGTCGTTCGTGCCCACGCCCGGCGTCGACTACGCCGCCGTGAACCGGTGCGTCAAGATCAGCCAGACCAGCGGGCAGTCGCTGTACCAGCTGGTCAACCTGTTCAGCGGCGGGGCGCTGCTGCAGCTGTCGGTGTTCGCGCTGGGGATCATGCCCTACATCACCGCGAGCATCATCGTGCAGCTGCTGACCGTGGTGATCCCCCGTTTCGAGGCCCTGAAACAGGAGGGCCAGGCCGGCACCTCCAAGCTCACCCAGTACACCCGCTACCTGACCATCGGGCTGGCGGTCCTGCAGTCCACGACGTTGGTCGCGGTCGCCCGGGGGGGCCAGCTGTTCCCCTCCTGCAGCGAGCAGATCGTGCCGGACCAGAGCGTGATCACCCTGCTCATCATGATCACCACGATGACCGCCGGCACCGGGCTGATCATGTGGCTGGGCGAGCTGATCACCGAACGCGGGGTCGGCAACGGCATGTCCCTGCTGATCTTCACCTCGATCGCGGCGGGCTTCCCCGGCTCCCTGCTGGCCATTCGCAGCGCCAGCTCGGGCGGCTGGTTCACCCTGGGCCTGGTCGTGGCCATCGGCATGGTCATCATGGCCCTGGTCGTCTTCGTGGAGCAGAGCCAGCGACGGGTCCCGGTGCAGTACGCCAAGCGGATGGTGGGCCGCCGGATGTACGGCGGGACGAGCACCTACATCCCGATCAAGGTGAACATGGCCGGCGTCATCCCGGTCATCTTCGCCTCCTCGCTGCTCTACCTGCCGGCCCTGGTGGCCCAGTTCCAGCGCACCTCGCCCTGGGCGGTCTGGATCGAGAACAACCTGGCCCAGCAGAGCAGCTGGCTGTACATCAGCGTCTACACGGCGCTGATCATCTTCTTCACCTACTTCTACGTGGCGATCACCTTCAACCCCGTGGAGGTGGCCGACAACATGAAGAAGTACGGCGGCTTCATCCCGGGCATCCGGGCCGGCCGGCCGACGGCCGAGTACCTCAACTACGTGCTGACCCGGATCACCCTGCCGGGCGCGCTGTACCTGGGCCTGATCGCCCTGATCCCGTTGATCGCCCTGATCGCCGTCAACGCCAACCGCAACTTCCCCTTCGGTGGCACCTCGATCCTGATCATCGTCGGGGTCGGGCTGGAGACCGTGAAGCAGATCGAGTCCCAGCTGCAGCAGCGCCACTACGAGGGCTTCCTCCGTTAGCCGCACAGAGAGGGTTCAGCGCATGAGACTCGTCCTGCTCGGGCCGCCCGGAGCCGGAAAGGGTACCCAGGCCCAGCGGATCGCCTCGCGGCTGGGCGTGCCGGCCATCTCCACCGGCGACATCTTCCGGGCCAACATCAAGGGCGGAACCGAGCTCGGCCAGCTGGCCCGCAGCTACAGCGACGCCGGCCGGCTGGTGCCCGACGAGGTCACCAACGACATGGTGCGCGACCGGCTGGCCGCCCCGGACGTCGAGACCGGGTTCCTGCTCGACGGCTACCCCCGCAACGCGGCGCAGGTGCAGGCGCTGCGCGAGATGCTCACCGGGGCCGGGGTGCAGCTGGACGCCTGCGTCGAGCTGACGGTGGACACCGAGGAGGTGATCCGGCGGCTGATCCGGCGCAGCGAGGTCGAGGGCCGGGTGGACGACACCGAGGAGGTGATCCGCCACCGGCAGGAGGTGTACGCCTCCGAGACGGCGCCGGTCGCCGGGCTGTACGCCGAGCAGGGCCTGCTCAAGCGGGTCGACGGGATGGGCGCGGTGGACGAGGTGACGGCGCGGATCCTCGGTGCGTTGTCCGTGCCCGAGGCCTGAGGTCGAGCTGGCGATGCTGGGCCGGGACCGGATCGAGTACAAGACGCCGGAGCAGGTGCTGGCCATGCGCCGGGCCGGCCTGGTGGTGGCCCGCGCGCTGGCGGCGGTGCGGGAGGCGCTCGCGCCGGGGGTGAGCACGGCCGAGCTGGACGGGGTGGCCCGCGAGGTGATCGCCGCAGCCGGGGCGAGGCCGAGCTTCCTGGGTTACCACGGCTACCCGGCGGTGACCTGCATCTCGGTCAACGACGAGGTCGTGCACGGGATCCCCGGGTCCCGCCGGATCGCGGCCGGGGACGTGGTCTCGGTGGACTGCGGGGCGATCGTGGACGGTTGGCACGGCGACTCGGCCTTCACCCACGTCCTGCCCGGGCCGGACGGGGGCGGCGACCCCGATGACGTGGCGCTCAGCGAGGCGACCCGGTTGGCCATGTGGCACGGCATCGCGGCGATCGCCGCGGGCCGGAGGCTGAGCGAGGTGGGCGGCGCCGTCGAGGACTTCGTCGGCGAGCGGTTCGGTCTGGTGGAGGACTACGGCGGTCACGGGATCGGGACCGCGATGCACCAGGAGCCGCACGTGCTGAACTACCGGACCCGGGAGCGCGGGCCCAAGCTCCGGCCGGGCATCTGCCTGGCCATCGAGCCGATGCTGGTCCGCGGTGACCCGGGCACCCGGGTGCTGGCCGACGAGTGGACGGTGGTCACCCTTTCCGGGGCACGGGCCGCGCACTGGGAGCACACGGTGGCCCTGCACGAGGGCGGGCTGTGGGTGCTGACCGCGGCCGACGGCGGGGAGGCCGACCTGGCCGCCCTCGGCGTCGCCGTCGCCCCGCTGTCCGACTAGCGCCACGTGCGCCGGCATGGCGGCACAGCACGATTTCGTCTGTGCCGAGGTCTCGCGTAGACTCGGCTGTTGGCTCACGAACTACTCCGTCCCTGCTCGCCCCGCGGCTGGTCTGGCGAGGGGGAGGCCGTCACACGTGCGCCGGTAGGTACCCACGAGGACCGCTTCCCGCGGTCCGGAGGATTGCGGAGGATATGCCCAAGAAGGACGGGGTCATCGAGATCGAGGGCACGGTGGTCGAGGCGCTGCCCAACGCCATGTTCCGCGTCGAGCTCGCCAATGGCCACAAGGTTCTTGCCCACATCTCGGGGAAGATGCGCCAGCACTACATCCGGATCCTGCCTGAGGACCGTGTGGTGGTGGAGCTGAGCCCCTACGACCTGTCCCGCGGGCGCATCGTCTACCGCTACAAGTAACCCGCCGACCGTCCGACGTCCCTTCGCCCCCTCGGGGCGCGGAGCGTCCTGTCCGGAAGACACCGATGAAGGTCAAGCCGAGCGTCAAGAAGATCTGCGACAACTGCAAGGTGATCCGTCGTCACGGGCGGGTCATGGTGATCTGCGACAACGCACGTCACAAGCAGCGTCAGGGCTGAGCCCAGGCCCGTCGCGGCGTACCCATCGCAGCACCCGACCCCTGGCCCCGCGCAGCGGACCAGGACGCCACCCCCGGACCGGAGGCCGGGGACCCGAGGACCTCGGGACCGGTGCTGCTCCAGACCTCCGCAGCTGAAAGGCAACACACATGGCACGCCTCGTCGGCGTCGACCTGCCGCGCGACAAGCGGCTCGAGGTCGCCCTCACGTACGTCTTCGGCCTGGGTCGCACCCGTGCGGCCGAGACCCTGGAAGCCACCGGTGTCAGCCCTGACCTGAGGGTCCGGGACATGGGCGATGAGGACCTCGTCAAGCTCCGCGACTACATCGACGCGAACTTCAAGGTCGAGGGTGACCTGCGGCGCGAGGTCGCCGCAGACATCCGGCGCAAGGTCGAGATCGGCTGCTATGAGGGCCTGCGGCACCGCCGTGGCCTGCCGGTCCGCGGTCAGCGCACCAAGACCAACGCGCGTACCCGCAAGGGCCCCAAGCGCACGGTCGCCGGAAAGAAGAAGGCCGGCAAGAAGTAGCGCCGGCCACCTCACCTCGACCAGACCTCAAGACCAGCCAGGAGCCAGAACCAGATGCCCCCCAAGACCAGGCAGCAGGCCGGCACACGCAAGCCGCGCCGCAAGGAGAAGAAGAACGTCGCTCACGGCCACGCGCACATCAAGAGCACGTTCAACAACACGATCGTCTCGATCACCGACCCGACCGGTGCCGTGATCTCGTGGGCCTCGGCCGGCCAGGTCGGCTTCAAGGGCTCGCGCAAGTCGACGCCGTTCGCGGCGCAGATGGCCGCTGAGGCCGCCGCCCGCCGGGCGCAGGAGCACGGCATGCGCAAGGTCGACGTCTTCGTCAAGGGCCCCGGCTCCGGCCGGGAGACCGCGATCCGCTCGCTGCAGGCCACCGGCCTGGAGGTCGGCTCGATCCAGGACGTCACCCCCACGCCGCACAACGGCTGCCGTCCGCCCAAGCGCCGCCGCGTCTGACGCGCCCCGACGACGAGACCAAGGAGAACGTGAGAGATGGCGCGTTACACCGGCGCTGACTGCAAGCGCTGCCGCCGCGAGAAGACCAAGCTGTTCCTCAAGGGTGCCAAGTGCGACTCGCCGAAGTGCCCGATCGAGATCCGGCCCTACCCCCCGGGTGAGCACGGGCGCGCCCGCATCAAGGAGAGCGAGTACCTGCTCCAGATGCGGGAGAAGCAGAAGGCCGCCCGCATCTACGGGGTGCTGGAGAAGCAGTTCCGTGGGTACTACCAGGAGGCCAACCGCCGCCAGGGCAAGACCGGCGAGAACCTGCTGCGCATCCTGGAGTCCCGGCTGGACAACGTCGTGTACCGGGCCGGCTTCGCCAAGTCCCGGGACATGGCCCGCCAGCTGGTGCGCCACGGCCACTTCGTCGTCAACGGCGTCAAGGTGGACATCCCCAGCTACCGGGTCAGCGAGAACGACATCGTCGAGGTCCGCCCGTCCTCGGTCGAGCTCACCCCGTTCGTGGTGGCCCGGGCCGAGGTCGGCGAGCGCACCGTGCCGGCGTGGCTGGAGGCCATCCCGAGCAAGATGCGGATCCTGGTCCACGGCCTGCCGGCCCGCCAGGTGATCGACACCCAGGTGCAGGAGCAGCTGATCGTCGAGCTCTACAGCAAGTGAGGTGCCGGTGGGCCGGCCTGCGGGCCGGCCCACCATCCCCCGCGGCCCTTGTTCAGGGGGCCGCACCCCACGGCGGTGGACGGATGCCGCTGTGGGCCGGTGTCGGCGTCATATATCGGTCGCCGTCCAGAAAGGTGCAATCATGCTCATCGCCCAGCGGCCCAGCCTCTCCGAGGAGGTCGTCTCCGAGCACCGCTCGCGGTTCGTCATCGAGCCCCTCGAGCCCGGGTTCGGGTACACCCTCGGTAACTCCATGCGGCGCACGCTGCTCTCCTCGATCCCCGGCGCGGCCGTGACCAGCCTGCGGATCGACGGCGTGCTGCACGAGTTCTCCACCGTGATGGGGGTCAAGGAGGACGTCACCGAGCTGATCCTCAACATCAAGACCCTGGTGGTCTCCTCCGAGCACGACGAGCCCGTGGTCATGTACCTGCGCAAGCAGGGCCCGGGGGTCGTGACCGCCGCCGACATCGCTCCGCCGGCCGGGGTCGAGGTGCACAA
The DNA here is from genome assembly GCA_963821825.1 of uncultured Actinomycetota bacterium. Lineage (GTDB taxonomy): Bacteria > Actinomycetota > Actinomycetes > Actinomycetales > Kineosporiaceae > CAWGFD01. The sequence goes on along the minus strand of CAWGFD010000001.1, from coordinate 583,638 downwards.
CCCCCAGCTGCAGATCGCCACGCTGAACGACAAGGGCAAGCTCGAGCTCGAGCTGACGGTCGAGCGCGGTCGCGGCTACGTCTCGGCCAACCAGAACAAGAGCGGGGAGGCGGAGATCGGCCGGATCCCGGTCGACTCGATCTACTCCCCGGTGCTCAAGGTCACCTACAAGGTCGAGGCGACCCGGGTCGAGCAGCGCACCGACTTCGACCGGCTGATCGTCGACGTGGAGACCAAGCCGTCGATGGCCCCGCGCGACGCGATGGCCAGCGCGGGCAAGACCCTGGTCGAGCTGTTCGGTCTGGCCCGCGAGCTGAACGTCGAGGCCGAGGGCATCGACATGGGCCCCTCCCCGTCGGACGCCGCGCTGGCCGCCGACCTGGCGCTGCCGATCGAGGAGCTGGACCTGACCGTCCGCTCCTACAACTGCCTCAAGCGCGAGGGTATCCACACCGTCGGGGAGCTGGTCGCGCGCAGCGAGGCCGACCTGCTGGACATCCGCAACTTCGGCGCCAAGTCCATCGACGAGGTCAAGGCCAAGCTGGTCGGGATGGGCCTGGCGCTGAAGGACAGCCCCCCCGGCTTCGACCCGGCGCTGGCCGTGGACAGCTTCGGCGCCGACGACGACATGACCTTCGCCGAGGACGAGCAGCTCTGACCACCCCTTGACGCCGTGGCCTCCCTCGCGGGGGCAGGGCGTTCGACCCGAGGAGAACGACTGACATGCCCACCCCCACCAAGGGTCCTCGTCTCGGCGGTGGCCCCGCGCACGAGCGGCTGATCCTGGCCAACCTGGCCACCCAGCTGTTCGAGCACCGTGCGATCACGACGACCGAGGCCAAGGCCAAGCGGGTCCGCCCGCTGGCCGAGCGGCTGATCACCTTCGCCAAGCGCGGTGACCTGTCCTCGCGTCGTCGCGTGATGACCGTCGTGCGGGACAAGACCGTCGTGCACGAGCTGTTCACCGAGATCGCACCGGCGATGGCCGAGCGGGCGGGTGGCTACACGCGGATCACGAAGATCGGCCCGCGCAAGGGCGACAACGCCCCGATGGCGGTGATCGAGCTGGTCCTGGAGCCGCTGAGCGCCAAGCAGGCCACGGTCCGTGAGGCCGAGGCCGCCACCCGCCGCACGGCGTCGGCGGCCTCGGAGCCGACGGTCGAGCCCGACGTCAGCAGCGGCCCGCAGGACGACGAGTCGCAGGTGGCCGCCTCCGACCCGGCCGGCGAGCCGAGCGACATGCCGGAGTCCGGCGACACGACGACCACCGACGAGGGCGCCGTGGAGCAGGCCGAGGCCGAGGCCGAGGGCGACAAGGCCTGAGCCGACCTCTTGCAGCGGCGACGTCCGCCGCCCATCCCTGCAGACCCGTGGACGCTCCAGCGGCCACGGGTCTGCTGCGTCCGGCCCCTAGGCTGGGACACGTGCAGGTGCGGGTGCGGATCGACCTTGACTACGACGGCACGCCGTTCGCGGGCTGGGCGGCCCAGCCCGGCCAGGACACCGTGGAGGCCCGGCTGTCCGGGGCCCTGGCGCAGGTGCTGCGGCTGCCCCCGGGCTCGGTCCGGCTGGTGGTCGCCGGCCGCACCGACGCAGGCGTGCACGCCAGCGGTCAGGTGGTGCACGCCGACCTGCCCGAGGAGGCCTGGCGGGCGACCGTGGGCCGCCGGCACCCGACCCCGGGGCCGGCCCTGGCCCGCCGGCTGCGCGGCGTCCTGCCGCCGACGATCCGGATCCGGTACGTCCGGGCGGTCCCGGAGGGGTTCGACGCCCGGTTCTCCGCGCTGTGGCGGCGCTACGCCTACCGGATCGACGACAGCGAGATGGGGGTGGCGCCGCTGCGGCGTTTCGACGTGCTGTGGCGCAAGCACCCGCTGGACGTCGGGGCGATGCACGAGGCCGCCCAGGGGCTGCTCGGGCTGCACGACTTCGCCGCCTTCTGCCGCCGCCGGGTCGGCGCCACCACGGTGCGCACCCTTCTGGAGTACCGGTTCGCGCGCCAGGACGACGGGCTGATCGTGGCCACGGTGCGCGCCGACGCGTTCTGCCACTCGATGGTCCGGGCGCTGATCGGGGTGGTGCTGCCGGTCGGGGAGGGGCGGCGGGCGCCCGGCTGGCCGGTCGAGGTGCTGACCGCCGGGCAGCGACACCCGGGGGTCACCGTGGCCGCCGCCCGGGGCCTGAGCCTGGAGGAGGTGCGCTACCCGCCGGAGCCGGAGCTGGCGGAGCGCGCCCGGCAGTCCCGGACGGCGCGGCCGGCTCCGCAGCCGTGCGCCGGTGGCCGGTGAGCCACGCCCAGCTGGTGGCGGTCGGCTACCTGGTGGCGGCCGCCGTCTACCTCGGCTTCCAGTGGACGATCCGGGCTGTGGTGTACCCGCAGCTGGCCCGGGTGGGCGCCGCGGAGTTCGTGACCTACGAGCTGGCCCACCAGCGGGCGGTCAGCCTGGTGGTGGGCCCGTTGTTCGCGGCCCTGGCCGGGGCCTGCGTCGCCGTCCTGGTGGTCTCTGGCGGCTGGAGGGGTGTGCCGGCCATCGCGCTGCTGGCGGCACTGCTGGCGGTGACCGCGGTGGGGGCGGTGCCGCAGCACCGGATGCTGTCCCGGGCCTTCGAACCGGCGGCGCACGGCCGGCTGCTGGTCGTGGACGGTGTCCGGTTGCTGCTCGCCGTGCTGCAGGTGCTCCTCGGGCTCGCGCAGCTCCTCCTCGCCTGACCGGCGGGCGGCAGTCGGCGGGCGGCCGTCGGCGGGCGGCGGCGGCCCGGGCGGGACTCGGGAGGCCCGGTGGGGTCCAACCCGTCACCGGCACCGTCGAAGTCCCCTCCAGCTCGGTGAGCGTGACCGTCTGCGGGACGGGCGTTTCGGTCTCTCCGACCGACGTCACGCTGCCGCTGGCCACGCCGGACGCGCTGGAACGATCTCGCTGGACGTGCGGGTCGCGGTGGCCGCCGGCCCGTCGACGACGCACCTGGCGAGCTCAGCCGAGTCGCTCACCTGGGGCGCGCCGGTCACCTCCACCGCGACGGTGATGCCCTCGGCGTCCTCCGCGCCGGTGACCGGAACCGTGGTGGTCCGGGTGGACGACACGGTGATCGCGACCCAGCCGGTCACCGACGGCGCGGCGTCGGTGACCGTGTCCGGTCTTGACGTCGGCGACCACCGGATGGTGGCGCGCTACAGCGGGGACGGCGGCCTCACGCCGTCGGCCGGGCGGCTGAAGGAACACGTCCGGTGCGGGCTGGAGGGGCTGTCCCCGCACGCCGAGGACAGCTTCCCGGTCGGCGCGACGGTGCCGGTCATCTTCCGGCTGACCGACGCGGCGGGCCGGCCGATCCCGGATGACCGCGCCAGGGCCCTGGTCAGGAACAAGGGCTGCCAGGTGGAGGTGACCTTCACCGGTGCCCTCTCGCAGCCGGCGTCGTGCGCGGCGTATGGGCAGGAAGAGCGACAGCTTCACGGTGGCGCTGAGGACCAGGAGGAAGGACCCGACCGGTGTCGTCCCATGATCTGCCGGACGGGACCTGAACGGTCGTTCTGACGGCCGTTCACGTCCCGTTCGGAGGATCAAGCCCGCTGGTCGAGGCCAGATGGACCCGGGGGAGACGTCGGGTGGTGCGGGTCGGATCGCTGTGGAAGCGTCGATACCCGCGGTCACCGGTGGGTCGGTGACCACCGACGTGCGGCAGGCACGGTCACCGGTACCCCGGGGCCGGTGCCGCCCGGAGCACAGGAGAGGCAGGCAGGACGTGAGCGAGCCGACCGAGTTCGACAACATCGAGAGTGACGGCACCGACGAGGTGATCGACGTCGACCAGGCGTTTGGGGACGACGCGGTCGACGACGTGATGGGCACCAGCTACTCCCCGCCGGAGAAGCCGCGCGGGATGACCAGCTTCGGGACCACGCCGGAGGAGGCGCTGGAGGGCGAGACCCTCGACCAGCGCCTGGCGGAGGAGGAGCCGGACGTGCAGGACCAGCCGGCCGAGGCGCAGGACCCGCGGGCCGGCCGGCTGCTCGCCCCCGACCAGGGGTCCGGCGAGGACACCGAGAAGGACATGGTGGCGCAGGACGTCGGGATCGACGAGGGCGCAGCCGGGGCCGAGGAGGCCGCGGTGCACGTGGTCGACGAGGACGAGGCCGGCGGCGAGGTGCTGGCCGAGGACGAGGGCTCCTCGATCTGAGGCCGTGAGGGTGAGGCGGGTCAGCTGCCGAACCGCTCGACGGCGCGGATCTTGTTCACCGCGTCGAGGGCGGCGACCTTGTAGGCCTCGGACAGGGTCGGGTAGTTGAACACGGTGTCCACGATCTGGTCGATGCTTCCCTCGCAGGTCATGATCGCCTGGCCCATGTGGACCAGCTCGGTGGCGTTGGTCCCGAAGATGTGGACGCCGAGCAGCCGGCGGGTCTGCGTCGAGACCAGCAGCTTCAGCATCCCGTAGGAGTCACCCACGATCTGCCCGCGGGCCAGTTCGCGGTAGCGCGAGATGCCGACCTCGTAGGGCACGTTGGAGACGGTCAGCTCGTCCTCGGTCTGTCCGCAGTAGCTGATCTCCGGGATGGTGTAGATCCCGATCGGCTGCAGGTCGACCAGCGACCGGACGTTCTCGCCGCAGGCGTGGTAGGCCGCGAGCCGGCCCTGCTCCATCGAGGTGGCGGCCAGCGCCGGGAAGCCGATCACGTCGCCGACGGCGTAGATGTGCGGCACCGGGGTGCGGTAGCTGTCGTCCACCGAGATCCGGCCGCGTCGGTCCGCCTCCAGCCCGGCCGCGCCGAGGTCGAGGGCGTCGGTGGCGCCCTGCCGGCCGGCCGAGTACATCACCGCGTCGGCCGGGATCCGCTTGCCGCTGACCAGGCTGGTGACGGTGCCCTTGTCGCTGGCGGCCACCCCGGCCACCTTCTCCCCGAACCGGAAGGTCACGGCCAGGTCGCGCAGGTGGAACTTCAGGGCCTCGACGATCTCGGAGTCGCAGAAGTCCAGCATCCGCTCACGGGCCTCGACCACGGTCACCTTGCAACCGAGCGCGGCGAACATCGAGGCGTACTCGATCCCGATCACGCCGGCGCCGACCACGACCAGGGAACGAGGGATCTCCCGCAGGGTCAGGATGCCGTCGGAGTCCAGCACCCGCCGCTCGTCGAACTCCACCTCGGCCGGGCGGGCGGGCCGGGTACCGGTGGCGATCACGATGTGCTCGCCGGTGATCTTGCGTTCGCCCTGCTCGCCGGTGACGGCCAGGGTGTGGGCGTCCAGGAACCGGGCGCTGCCATGCACCAGGTCGACGTCGTTGCGGAAGAGCTGGCTGCGGATCACCTCGATCTCCCGGCCGATCACGTGCTGGGTGCGGGCCAGAAGGTCCTGCACCGTGATCGTCTGCTTGACCCGGTAGTTCTGTCCGTAGAGCTCGCGCATGTTCAGCCCGGTCAGGTACAGCACCGCCTCCCGCAGCGTCTTGCTGGGGATGGTGCCGGTGTTGATGCAGACCCCGCCGACCATGTTGCGCTTCTCGACCACTGCGGCCCGCCGGCCCAGCTTCGCCGCCGCGATCGCCGCCCGCTGACCCCCCGGCCCGGACCCGATCACGAGCAGGTCGTAGTCGTACTCGCTCATCGCCGCTCTCCTCGTCGGTGGCCGGCCGCAGCGGCCGGGGTCTCCTGGACAGCCTTGCGGACCCGGCTGAAGGACCTGTCCCCCCACTGTGCCGCAGCCGCCGACCGGTGGCCCGCCGACGGCGGTCGCCGCGCCGGGGCCCGGCCCGCGGCGGCGTTTTGACCCCCCGCAGCCGCAACGGGTAACCTCAGAGGTCGTTGTGCCCTGCGTGATGCACCCCGCCGACAGGTGGATGTCCTCCCAGGGCCGCCCACGCGGACTCACCCGGACGACGAAGAAGGCCACGAACGTGCGTACGTACACCCCCAAGCCCGGCGACGTCGAGCGTCACTGGCACGTCATCGACGCGACCGACGTCGTGCTCGGCCGGCTCGCCTCCCAGACGGCCATCCTGCTGCGCGGCAAGCACAAGGCGACCTTCGCTCCGCACGTCGACCAGGGCGACTTCGTGGTCATCATCAACGCCGACAAGGTGGCGCTGACGGGGGCCAAGAAGGAGCAGAAGAAGGCCTACCGGCACTCCGGCTACCCGGGCGGGCTGAAGGCCACCGGGTACACCGAGCTGCTGGAGAAGAACCCGGAGCGCGCCGTCGAGAAGGCCGTCCGGGGCATGCTGCCGAGGAACACCCTCGGCCGCGCCCAGCTGTCGAAGCTGAAGGTGTACCGCGGCAGCGAGCACCCGCACCTGGCCCAGAAGCCGCAGCCGTACCAGATCACCCAGGTCGCGCAGTAAGCCACGGCCTAACCCGCTAGCAGGAACACACAGAGGAGAACCGTGGCCGACGAGAGCGTCACGATCGAGGACACCGCCCTCGACGAAGCCGAAGCCCCCAGCAGCTACTCCACCTCCACCCCAGAGGCTCGGGACGGCGGCGCCAGCATCACCGCACCGGGCGCCGCGACCGGCCGCCGCAAGGAGGCCATCGCCCGGGTCCGTCTGGTCCCCGGCTCGGGGCAGTGGAAGGTCAACGGGCGCACCCTGGAGGCCTACTTCCCGAACAAGGTGCACCAGCAGCTGGTCAACGAGCCCTTCCGGATCACCGAGGTCGAGGGCCGCTTCGACGTCATCGCGCGGATCCACGGCGGCGGCAGCTCCGGCCAGGCCGGCGCGCTGCGGCTGGGCGTGGCCCGGGCGTTGAACGAGATCGACGCCGCGGCCAACCGCCCGTCCCTGAAGAAGGCCGGCTTCCTGACCCGCGACGCGCGGATCAAGGAGCGGAAGAAGGCCGGTCTGAAGAAGGCCCGCAAGGCGCCGCAGTACAGCAAGCGCTGAGTCCGGGTCTGCCGGAGAGCAGCAGACCCAGCGACACGCCATCGGCCCCGGGGGTTTATCCCGGGGCCGATGGGCATTCTGAGGGGGATGTTCCACGTACAGTCACCTTCGAAGTCCGGGCGGGGGCACCAGGGCCGAAGCTGACGCCGACATCTCGACAGAAGGGCAGGATGGCTCGAGTGGGACGACTGTTCGGTACAGACGGGGTCCGGGGTCGGGCCAACCGCGACGTGACGGCCGAGCTCGCGCTCGACCTGTCGGTGGCGGCCGCACACGTGCTCGGTGAGGTGGGCGCCTTCGACGGCACCCGGCCCCGCGCGCTGGTCGGGCGCGACCCGCGCGCCTCCGGGGAGTTCCTGTCCGCGGCCGTGATCGCCGGCCTGGCCAGCGCCGGAGTGGACGTCGAGGACGCCGGCGTGCTGCCGACACCGGCCCTGGCCCAGCTCGTCGCGGCCAGCCGGGCGGATCTCGGCGTCATGCTCTCCGCCTCGCACAACCCGATGCCCGACAACGGGATCAAGTTCTTCGCCCGCGGCGGCCACAAGCTCGACGACGCCGTCGAGGACCAGATCGAGAACCGGCTGCGGGAGCCCTGGGCTCGCCCCGTGGGGGCGGCGGTCGGCCGGGTCCGACGCTACCGGGGGGCCGTCGAGGAGTACGTGGACCACCTGGTCTCGACCCTGCCGAACGGGCTGGACGGGCTCAAGGTGGTCGTCGACTGCGCGCACGGGGCGGCCAGCCAGGCCTCGCCGGCGGCGCTGCGCCGGGCGGGCGCAGAGGTGGTGGTGATCGGGGGTGAGCCGGACGGGCTGAACATCAACGACGGGTACGGCTCCACCCACCTGGACAAGCTGCAGGCCGCGGTGCTGGAGCACGGTGCGGACGCCGGGATCGCCCATGACGGGGACGCCGACCGGTGCCTGGCCGTGGACCACGAGGGCAAGGTCGTCGACGGCGACCAGATCATGGCCGTGCTCGCACTCGCCTTCGCCGAGCGTGGCGCGCTGGCCGGCGACACGCTGGTCACCACGGTGATGAGCAACCTCGGGCTGGTGCTGGCCATGCAGGCGCAGGGCGTGCACATGGTGCAGACGGCGGTCGGCGACCGCTACGTCCTGGAGGCGATGCGCCGCGGCGGCTACTCCCTGGGCGGGGAGCAGTCCGGCCACGTGGTGATGCTCGACCACGCCACCACCGGCGACGGCACCCTGACCGGCCTGCACCTACTCGCGCGCGTCGCGCAGACCGGCCGCCCGCTGGCCGAGCTGGCCTCGGTGATGACCCGGCTGCCGCAGGTCCTGGTGAACGTGCGCGGGGTGGACAAGTCCCAGGTCGGCCTGGATGCCGAGCTGGCCGCCGCCGTGTCGCAGGCCGAGGTGGACCTGGGCGCCACCGGCCGGGTGCTGCTGCGCCCGTCCGGCACCGAGCCCCTGGTCCGGGTGATGGTCGAGGCCGCCGACTCGGCGCAGGCCCGGGCGGTGGCCGACCAGCTCAGCCTGGTCGTGCGGCAGCGACTGGCGCTGGCCGCGCCGTTCACCGGCTCGCTGCCCCTGATCAGCGAGGGCTGACCTCGCGAGGCCGGCGGCCATGCCCGGATCCGGGCGGGGGTCGCCCGTCCGGTCGCCCGGAGGCGAGCGGCTGGGAGGATGAGGCCATGTCTGCCGCCCCCGCCCAGCCCGACTACCCGACCATGGAGGACGTCATCGGCGGCACGCCGCTGGTGGCGCTGAAGCGGCTGCCCGGACGCCAGGCCGCCCAGCGCGGCACCGTGGTGCTGGGCAAGCTGGAGGGCAACAACCCGGCCGGCTCGGTGAAGGACCGGCCCGCGATCAGCATGATCCGCGGGGCCGAGCAGCGCGGCGACATCACCCCCGGGGACACCCTGATCGAGGCGACCTCGGGCAACACCGGCATCGCGCTGGCGATGGCCGCGGCGATCCGCGGCTACCGGATGGTGCTGGTGATGCCCGATGACCTGTCGGTCGAGCGGGCCCGGACGATGAAGGCCTACGGTGCCGAGCTGGTGCTCACCCCCTCCTCCGGTGGCATGGAGCACGCCCGGGACCTGGCCGAGCGGATGCAACGCGAGGGCCGGGGCTACGTCCTGGACCAGTTCGCCAACCCGGACAACCCGCTGGCCCACGAGCAGGGCACCGGCCCGGAGCTGTGGGAGGCCACTGACGGGCGGATCACCCACTTCGTCAGCGCGATGGGCACCACCGGCACGATCACCGGCGTCTCCCGGTACCTGAAGAAGCAGAACCCGCAGGTGCAGGTGATCGGCGCGCAGCCGAGCGAGGGTTCCCGGATCCCCGGGATCCGGGCCTGGCCGGAGGCCTACCTGCCGCGGATCTACGACCCGGCCGCCGTCGACGAGGTGGTCCACGTCAGTCAGGACGACGCCGAGCAGACCACGCGCCGGCTGGCCCGCGAGGAGGGCATCTTCGCCGGGGTCTCGGCCGGCGGGGCCTGCTGGGTGGCGCTGCGGCTGGCCGAGCAGGTGCAGGACGCCACGATCGTGTTCGTGGTCTGCGACCGCGGCGACCGGTACCTGTCCACCGGGGTCTTCCCGGCCTGAGCGACGGCCGGCCTCAGTCGCCGGCGGCGTCGGCCTCCCGGTTGATCTCCTGCCGCGGCGGGCGGTGGTGGCGTCCCATCCGGGTCAGCTGGCGTTGCACCAGCAGCGTCACCAGCCCGGCGAGCAGCATGCCCGCCAGGTTGACGCCCAGCTGGGCGGCGGCCCCCCGCATCTCGCTGGGTACCCACAGGGCCAGAGCCAGGGCCAGGTTCCCGGCGGCCGGCACCGTGGTCACCGAGATGAACACCCCGACCATGGCCGTGGCCCGGCCCGAGGTCATCGACAGCACGCCGGCTGCCCCGGCCAGCAGGGCCACGATGATCGACCACTTGTCCGGCGTCCAGATGTAGCGGGTCTGCGGGCGGTCCGCGGTCAGGCCGGCCTGGTCGACCCAGCCCGCCCAGCGGGCCAGCAGCGACAGCGCCGTGCCGACCGCGATCGCCACCACGAAGCCGGCCGCCAGCAGCAGCACGGCGTGCCGGGCCAGCGCCCACTGGGCCAGCGCCACGCCCACCGCGACCGCGGCCACCGCGCCGAACTCCGGGCCGACCACCATGGCGCCCACCACCAGCACGGGGGAGTCGGTGACCACCGCCACCGCGGCGATCAACGTGGCCAGGCACAGGAAGACGAAGAAGGACCAGGAGGATCGGGACTCGTCGGTCGCGCTGTCGACGACGACCTCCCAGACGATGGCGTCCTCCGGGGCCCCGGGCGCCGCCCGCTCCGCCCGGACCGCTCCCACCGACGGAGCCGCCTCGATCCCGGAGATGGTCACCGAGCCGCCGTCGTCCAGCCCGAGCTCGCGCAGCCGTTCCACCACGTCGGAGACCGCCTCACGGGCCACGTCGCAGAGCAGCGCGTCACCGGGCGGGTCAAGTGCGGCGCCCGGGAACAGCATCACGTTGGTCACCCGCTCGTCGGCGACCAGCAGCTCGTGCACGGCCCGGCAGACGTGTCCGGGGACGATGATCCGCAGGTGCAGCACGCGCTCAGTGTGGCTCAGAGCTTGCGCAGCCGGACCCGGCGCACGCTGTGGTCGGCGTCCTTGGTCAGCACCAGGGTGGCCCGGCCGCGGGTCGGCAGGACGTTCTGGACCAGGTTGGGCTCGTTGATCCCGTGCCAGATCTGCAGCGCCCGCTGCACCGCCTCGTCATCGGTCAGCGAGGCGTAGCGGTGGAAGTAGGACTCGGGATCGGCGAAGGCGGTCTTACGCAGCCGCAGGAAGCGGTCCACGTACCAGCCGCGGACGTCCTCGGTCTTGGCGTCGACGTACACCGAGAAGTCGAAGTAGTCCGACACGGCCATGCCCTGCCGGCCGTCGGCCCGCACCCGCGCCGGCTGCAGCACGTTCAGGCCCTCGACAATCAGCACGTCCGGCCGGCGGACGACGACCTGCGCACCGGTGATGTCGTAGGTCAGGTGGGAGTACACCGGGGCGTGCACCTGCGGCGCGCCGGACTTCACGTCGGACACGAAGCGCATCAGGCCGCGCCGGTCGTAGCTCTCCGGGAAGCCCTTGCGGTGCATGATCCCGCGCCGCTCCAGCTCGGCGTTGGGCAGCAGGAAGCCGTCCGTGGTGACCAGCTCCACCCGCGGCATGCCCGGCCACCGGCTGAGCAGCTCGCGCAGGATCCGGGCCGTCGTCGACTTCCCGACGGCGACCGAGCCGGCGACGCCGATCACGAACGGCGTCCGCTCCGGGGTCTCGCCCAGGAAGGTGGTGGCCGCGGCGTGCAGCTGGGCGACCGCCTCGACGTACAGGCTGACCAGCCGGCTGATCGGGAGGTAGACCTCGGCCACCTCCTGCAGGTCGACCCGGTCGCCCAGGCCGCGCAGGCGGGACAGGTCGGTCTCGTCCAGCGTCATCGGGGTCTGGGCCGAGAGCCGGCTCCAGGCCGGCCGGTCCAGGTCGACGTACGGCGTGCCGGCGGCCCGCGGCAGGCTGTCGGTCGGCGGGTGCCAGTCCGAGCCGGTCGCCTCGGTCGTGGTCGTGCCGGAGGGCGGTGGGCTGTGATCGCTCGGCACGCCCGGCATTCTGCCCCCTTCGGGGCCGTTCGGGTGGTCCGCCAGCCCCGGGCGGGTGGGCTGGGTCAGGTCCGGGGTCAGCGACCCAGGGCCCGGCTACGCTGGCTGGCATGTGCGGGATCGTGGGCTACGTCGGCACGGCCGAGGCGGGCCGTCAGGCCCTGGACGTGGTGCTGGAGGGGCTGCGTCGGCTGGAGTACCGCGGCTACGACTCTGCCGGCGTGGCGCTGCAGACCGACACCGGCCTGGTCGCGGTGAAGAAGTCGGGGAAGCTGGCCCGGCTGGAGGAGGTGCTGGACGGTGCCCCCCGCCCGCAGGGCAGCACCGGCATCGGGCACACCCGGTGGGCCACCCACGGCGGCCCGACCGACGCCAACGCCCACCCCCACCTGTCGGCCGACGGTCGGCTGGCGCTGATCCACAACGGCATCATCGAGAACTTCGCCGCGCTCAAGGCCGGGCTGGTCGCCGAGGGGGTCACCTTCGCCAGCCAGACCGACACCGAGGTGGCCGCGCACCTGCTGGCCCGCGCCTACGACCGGCTGGGCGACCTGCCGGCCGCGATGCGGGAGGTGGCCGGTCACCTGCAGGGCGCCTTCACCCTGCTGGCCGTGCACGCCGACGTGCCGGGCGCCGTGGTCGGGGCGCGACGCAACTCCCCGCTGGTGGTCGGCGTCGGGCCGGACGCGAACTACCTCGGTTCGGACGTGTCGGCGTTCATCGGGCACACCCGGGAGGCGATCGAGCTCGGCCAGGACCAGGTGGTGACCATCACCGCGACCGGCGTGGTCATCACCGACTTCGCCGGCGTCCCGGCCCAGGGCAAGCGCTACCACGTGGACTGGGACGCCGCGGCCGCGGAGAAGGGCGGCTACCCCTCGTTCATGGCCAAGGAGATCAACGAGCAGCCGCAGGCGGTGGCCGACACCCTGCTCGGGCGGACCGACGCCGAGGGCCGGCTGGTGCTGGACGAGGTGCGGATCGACCCGGCGGTGCTGCGGGCGGTGGACAAGATCGTGGTGGTGGCCTGCGGGACGGCGGCCTACGCCGGTCACGTGGCCAAGTACGCCATCGAGCACTGGTGCCGGATCCCGTGCGAGGTCGAGCTGGCCCACGAGTTCCGGTACCGCGACCCGGTGGTCAACGAGAAGACCCTGGTGGTCGCCATCTCCCAGTCCGGGGAGACGATGGACACGATCATGGCCATCCGGCACGCCCGGGAGCAGGGTGCCCGGGTGGTGGCGATCTGCAACACGCACGGCTCGACCATCCCGCGGGAGTCCGACGCCGTGCTCTACACCCACGCCGGGCCGGAGATCGCGGTCGCCTCGACCAAGGCCTTCCTGGCCCAGATCACCGCCTGCTACCTGCTCGGGCTCTACCTCGCCCAGCTGCGCGGCACGAAGTACGCCGACGAGGTCTCCGAGATCCTGACCCAGCTGCACGCCATGCCGGAGGCCATCGCCAAGACGCTGGAGGGGCTGGAGCAGGTCCGGACCATGGCCCGGTGGATGGCCGACACCCGGGCCGTGCTGTTCCTGGGCCGGCATGTCGGCTTCCCGGTCGCCCTGGAGGGCGCGCTCAAGCTGAAGGAGCTGGCCTACATCCACGCCGAGGGGTTCGCCGCCGGTGAGCTCAAGCACGGACCGATCGCGCTGATCGAGCCGGGCCAGCCGGTGTTCGTCATCGTGCCCAGCCCGCGCGGGCGGGACTCCCTGCACTCCAAGGTGGTCTCCAACATCCAGGAGATCAACGCCCGTGGGGCGCGGACCATCGTGATCGCCGAGGAGGGCGACGACGACGTCGTGCCGTTCGCCTCGGAGGTGATCCGGGTGCCGCAGACGCCGACCCTGCTGGCTCCGCTGGTCACCGTCGTCCCGCTGCAGGTCTTCGCCTGCGAGCTGGCCACCGCCAAGGGTCTGGACGTCGACCAGCCGCGCAACCTGGCCAAGTCGGTCACCGTCGAGTAGCCGTGCGGCTGCTGCAGGCGTTGTTGGCCGGCCTGGTCACGCTGTACGTGCTCGTCCTGGCCCTGCCGCGGGTGTTCCCGGGCATGGGCTCGCCCGGCCGGCTCCTGGACCCGGTCTGGCTGCCGGTGCTGGTCGCGCCGGCGCTGGTCGTCGGCTGGGTGGCCTGGCGGCGTCCGAGCAGCTGGGCGCAGGCCTTCCGCCGTCGCCCGCCCTCGTGCTGACCCCGCCCACCTCCCCGCGCTGATCAGGCGATCAGCGCGGTGCTGGCAGGCGATCCGCCCGGCCGGTGACACCGGCGATCCGAACCGGCCGGGGCCGGCCAGGGCTGGCGCCGTCGGTGGCGTGTGCCAGGCTCGCCAGGGTGTGGACGGCAGGGGCGGCGATCGTCGGGGTCGGCATCGACGTGGTGGACATCGAGCGGTTCGTGGCCCGGTTGCGGGCCACCCCGCGGCTGCGGCAACGGTTGTTCACCGAGGTGGAGCAGCAGCTGCCGCCGTTCTCGCTGGCCGCCCGGTTCGCGGCCAAGGAGGCGCTGGCCAAGGCGCTGGGCGCCCCGGTCGGGCTGCGCTGGCTGGACGCCGAGGTCCGCCGCGAGAAGGACGGCCGCCCGCACCTGGTGATGTCCGGCACCGTCGCCGCCCGTGCCCGGGAGCTCGGGGTCGGTGCGGTGCACCTGTCGCTGAGCCATGACGGCGGGATCGCCTCGGCCATGGTGGTGGCCGAACGAGCAGCGCCGGACGGCGCGCAGCAGAGGGAGGACGCATGATCAGGGCCTGGACGGTGGACGACGTGCGCGCGGCGGAGGGCGAGCTGCTCTCCCGCACCCCGCCCGGGGCGCTGATGCAGCGTGCCGCAGCCGGGCTGGCCGCCGCCGCGGCCGGTGAGCTGCGCCGGTGCCGTGGCCGGGTCAGCGGGGCCGGCGTCGTCCTGCTGGTGGGCGCCGGCAACAACGGCGGGGACGCGCTGTGGGCGGGGGAACGCCTGGCCCGGCGGGGCGCGTCGGTCACCGTGGTGACCACCACCGACCATCCGCATGCTGAAGGGCTGGCCGCGGTCCGGGCGGCGGGCGGCCGGCTGCTGCACGGCGGGCAGGACGGCGATCCCGCCCGCCGGGCACTGGCCGGTGCCGACCTCGTGCTGGACGGCGTCGTCGGGCTGGGTGGCCACCCGGGCCTGCGGGAGCCGGCCGCCGGGCTGGTCCCGGCCATCGGCCAGGACGCCGTGGTGGTCGCCGTCGACCTGCCCAGCGGCGTCGACCCGGACACCGGTCAGACGCCGGCCGAGCACGTCCGGGCCGACCTGACCGTGACCTTCGGGGCGGCCAAGCCCTGCCTGCTGCTGCCGCCCGCCAGCGTGGCCGCGGGCCGGCTGCGGGTGGTGGACATCGGGCTGCTCCCGAGTCTGGAGCGGGTCCGGGAGCGGGTGCAGCGGTACGAGACGGCGGACCTGGCCGCCGCCTGGCCGGTGCCCGGGCCGGCGATGGACAAGTACCGGCGCGGGGTGCTGGGTGTGGTGGCCGGCTCGGACGCCTACCCCGGGGCCGCGGTGCTGGCCTGCGGCGGCGCGCTGCGCGCCGGGGTCGGCATGCTCCGCTACCTGGGGCCGGACAACGCGACGGACACCGTCCGTCGGGCCTGGCCGGAGGTCGTGGCCGGTTCCGGTCGGGTGCAGGCCTACCTGCTGGGCTCCGGGGTCGACGCCTCCGCCGGGGACGGTCAGCGGGCGCACATCGAGGCCGCGCTGGCCGGGCCGGAGCCGTGCCTGGTGGACGCCGGCGCCCTGGAGCTGCTGGCCGAGCCCCGGTCGGCCGGCACGCTGGCCACCCCGCACGCCGGTGAGCTGGCCCGGTGGCTGTCCCGCCTGGAGGGCGGCCAGGTGAGCCGGGACGACGTCGAGGCCCGGCCCTACGAGCACGCGCGGCGGGCCGCGGCGGCCAGCGGGGCGACGGTGCTGCTCAAGGGGGCGACCACGCTGGTGGTCGCCCCGGACGGCGAGGCCCGGTCGCAGGCGGACGCCGCGCCGTGGTTGGCCACCGCCGGTGCCGGGGACGTGCTGGCCGGGGTGGCGGGTGCGCTGCTGGCGGCCGGGTTGACCCCGCTGGAGGCGGGCGCCGTCGCTGCGGCCGTGCACGGCCGGGCCTCCGACCAGGGCCGGCCACTGACCTCGCTCGACGTGGCTGATGCGGTACCCGGTGTGGTCGCGGGCCTGCTGGCTGCTGAGGCAGACTGAAACGCCGGCGCAGGGTGGGCCGGCCCTCGGCCATACTGCCGAAACACCCCGGCGACACTGGCGTCACCGTCGTGAGCGATCCTGCCGCCGCAGGGTCGCGCATCGCCGGCCACCTGGAGAAGGGTTCATCACCATGACGTCCACCGGAGCACGGGCCACCACGCCCGGGGTCACCGCCCTGGTGCGGGAGGGGCGCTACGGCGCCAAGGTGACCGCGGTCGAGCCGGGCGGCGCCGAGTTCGTGCCGCTGTCCGAGCGGCACGGCCGCCCGCTGTCCCTGCTGTGGACGTGGATGTCGCCGAACCTGGAGTTCGCCACCGTCTACGTCGGGGTCATCGCCGTCATGTTCTTCGGCCAGACCCTGGGGCAGGCGATCCTGGCCATCCTGGTCGGCACCGCGCTGGGCAGCCTCTCGCACGGCTTCCTGGGCGCCCGCGGGCCGCTGTTCGGGGTGCCGCAGATGATCCTGTCCCGGATCCCGTTCGGCTACCGCGGCAACATCCTGCCCGCTGGGCTGAACGCGCTGACCGCCGGGATCGGCTGGTTCGCGGTGAACAGCGTCAGCGGGGCGCTGGCGCTGAACACGCTGACCGGGATCCCGGCGGCGCTGGCCCTGCTGATCGTGGTGGTCGTCCAGATCACGGTCGCGTTCTTCGGGCACAACCTGGTGCACGCCTTCGAACGGATCGCGCTGCCCCTGCTCGGGGTCGCGTTCCTGCTCGCCGCAGTCACCATCATCGGCAAGGTGGATCCCTCAGCCGCCGCCGGTGGGGGCGGGGTCGGCGGCTTCCTGATCACGGTCGGTGCCGCCTTCGGCTACGCCGCGGGCTGGAACCCCTACGCCAGCGACTACACCCGGTACCTGCCGCCGACTACCGACCGCCGGAGTACCGCGCTGTTCAGCGGGCTCGGGGTCTTCATCTCCTGCACCGTGCTGGAGATCGTCGGAGCGATGTCGGCCACCATCGCGGCCCCGCAGGGCGCCACGCCGACCGCCGCCTTCACCGGGCACATGCCCACCGTGATCGGCGACCTGGTGCTGCTGGCGATCATGCTGGGGGCGATCTCGGCGAACGCGATCAACGTCTACTCCGGCACCATGTCCTTCCTGGCGCTCGGCGTGCAGCTCCCGCTCGCTCTTCGCCGGGCGATCGTGGCCGTGGTCTTCGGCGTGCTGGGCGGCCTGGTCGCCTGGAACGGTCTGTCCGACGTCTCCCGCTACGAGGACTTCCTGCTGGTCATCGCCTACTGGATCGGCCCGTGGCTGGGGGTCTACCTCACCGACCAGCTGCTGCGCCGCCGTCGCCGCGTGGACGGGTTCCTCTTCGACCGCGACCACCGGCCCTGGGCGGGCTGGGTGGCGATGGCGGTGGCCATGGCGGTGTCGATCTACTACTTCTCCAACCAGACGGAGTACCTCGGCCCGCTGCCCAAGGCGCACCCCTGGCTGGGGGACGTGACCTTCGAGGTCGGCTTCGTGGTCGCCGCCCTGCTCTACGCGCTGTTCCTGCCGATGCAGCGCGGTCCCCGGGACGCCGTCCTGGTCATCCCCGAGGAGGGTGCCGCCGCCTGAGCCGCAGGCGGGGACTGCGTGGTCACGGGGTGGGCGACGGGCGCAGGAAGGTGACCTCGCGCTCGGTCCCGGCGAGCCGGACGGTGGTCCGGGCCGGCTGGGTGCGGGCCAGCACCTCACCCGCCCGCAGCACCAGGAACCGGGGCGCCACCAGCCGGACGGCGTCGGTCGCCGACGGGGCGTCGAAGACCACCAGGTCGGCCGGGCCGCCGACCCGGATGCCGCCGGAGTCGACCCCGAGCGCGCGGGCGGGGTTGGTGGTGACCATCTCCACCAGGTACGGCAGCTCGCTGGAGCCGCTCATGTGGCCCAGGTGGGCCAGCACGAACGCGGCCTGCACCGGGTCGCCGTAGCCCAGCGGGTACCAGGGGTCCATCACCGAGTCGTGCCCGATGGCCACGTTCACCCCGGCCGCCAGCAGCTGCTTGACCCGGGTGCTGCCGCGGCGCACCGGCCCGGTGTCGAACCGGCCCTGCAGCACGGCGTTGTCCAGCGGGTTGGTGACCATGTGCAGCCCGGCCCGGGCGATGTTGGCGATCAGCCGGGAGGCGTAGGCGTTGTTGTAGGAGTGCATCGCGGTGGTGTGGCTGGCGGTGACCCGGCCGGTCATCCGGCGCTTGATCGTCTCGGCCGCCATCACCTCCACGAACCGGGCGTGGTCGTCGTCGGTCTCGTCGCAGTGGATGTCGATCTGCAGACCGTGCTCCTCGGCCAGGTCGAAGACGAGCTGCACCGAGGCGACGCCGTCCTCCCGGGTCAGCTCGAAGTGCGGGATGCCGCCGACCACGTCGGCGCCCTCGGTCACGGCGCGGCGCATCAGCTCGGGGCCGCCCTCGAAGGCGAAGATGCCCTGCTGCGGGAAGGCGACCAGCTGCAGGTCGATCACGCCGGCCAGCTCGGTGCGCAGCGCGCTGAGCGCGTGCAGCGCGCGCAGCTGCGGGTCGCAGACGTCGACGTGCGAGCGCACCGCCTGCACACCGCAGGCCAGCTGCCACAGCAGCACCTCGCGGGCCCGGGTGGTGACGTCCTCGACGGTCAGCGAGGGCGAGCGCTGCGCCCACACCGCGATCCCCTCGAACAGGGACCCGGAGACGTTCGAGCGCGGCTGGCCCTCGGTCAGCACCGCGTCCAGGTGCAGGTGCGGCTCGACCAGCGGCGGGGTGACCAGCCGACCGGCCAGGTCGATCTGCTCGGCATCGGCCCGCAGCCCGGGCCCCAGCGCGACCACCCGGCCGCCGGACAGGTGCAGGTCCACCGGGTCGCCCGGTCCGCCGAGCAGGACGCCGTCACGAAGCAGCAGGTCCGGTGCGCTCATCCGGGCACTCTAGGGCGCCCGGGGCCCGCCGGCCGGTCAGGGCCGCTCGCCGGGGGGCCCGAGCAGGAAACCCTGGCCGAAGCCGACGCCGAGGTCCTGCAGGGCCCGCGCGTCCGGCTCGACCTCGATGCCCTCGGCCACCACGGTGGAGCCGTTGCGGTCGGCAAACCACACCATGGCCGCGGCCAGGGACTGCCGGGCGCGGTCGGTGGCCACGCCGCCGACCAGGGCGCGGTCGAGCTTGATGAAGTCGGGGGAGACGGCCAGGATCCGCTGCAGCCCGGCGTAGCCGGCGCCGGCGTCGTCGACTGCCACCCGCATGCCGTGACCCCGGAACTGGTCCAGTCGTCGGTTGAGCAGGTCGTAGTCCGGGACCCCGGTCTGCTCGGTGAGCTCGATCACCACCCGCGCGCCCAGCGGCCCGGGCAGGCCCTCGAGAAGCTCCAGCAGCTGGTTCGAGCACAGCGCCGCGGCTGAGGCGTTGACGGCCAGGTAGGTGCTGGCCGGCAGGTCGGCCAGCCGCCCCAGGGCGAGGCTGACGGCGCGCACCTCAAGCTCGACCCCGCGCCCGACGGTGGCCGCCAGCGAGAACCCGCTGTCGGGGGCGGTGCCGTCGTCGAACCGGGTCAGCGCCTCGTAGCCCACCACGGTGTGCGAGGCCAGCGCGACGACCGGTTGCAGCACGATCCGGCAGCTGCCCTCGGCGAACAGGTCGGCCACCTTCTCCTTGACCCGGTTGGCGGCCAGCGCCTCGTGGTGCTCGCGCTCCAGGAAGGTGCCCACCACACCGGCCAGCAGCCGCAGCATGCCCACCTCGCGCTCGCGCAACGACAGGTCGGGCTCGAAGGTGAACCCGCACAGCGTGCCGAACACGCTGCCGTCGCTGAACAGGATGGGCACGCTGAGGTGGGTGCCGACCGGCAGCGCGGTGGTGACCGGCAGGTCGCGGACCGCCGGCTCCTGTCGGGCGTTCGGCACGAAGGCGCCGAGCCGGCCGTCCAGCACCCGGGCGCAGTAGGTGTCCTCCAGTGAGTCGCTCGTCCCGGCCGGGAGCACGCATCGGCCGGGCGCCTCGGCGGAGGCCAGGACGACGCGCCGGCCGGCCCGGACGGCGCCGACGAACGTGACGTCGAAGCCGAGCTGCTCGCGCAGCCCGTGCAGCAGGGCGTCCAGCGAGGTCGTCCGACTACCGGTGGCCAGCTCCCCGGCGAGCTCCACCAGGCTGGTCAGCCCCTCCGGTTGCGCCGAAGCCCTCACGAAGTCCCCTCCCGAGCCGCCCGTGCGGCGGACGACGCCGCGCCGTCGGCCCACCGATACATCGCAGAGTCGCCATGCGACTACATACAGTGAATCACACCCGATCGTGACGGCGCGCGCCAACGGCCCGAGCGACCTGGTTCAGCTCGGCACCCGGGCCCGGACACCGGCCAGCACCCGACGCAACGCCACCCCGCTGCGGTCTGAGCGCACGTGCAGCTCCGCGCGCAGCCGCAGCGGCAGACCGGGCACCGTCATCGCCTGCTGCAGGGCCAGGTCCTCGGCCAGCACCCGGGCCTCGAAGGCGACCTCCTCGGCGACCGTCCGCTCGTCCGGCACCTCCTGCTCGCCCAGCCCGTGCAGGAGCATGGTGGTGTGGATCCGGGTCGAGCCCTCGTCCTCGGGCTGCAGGCTGAACACGATGGTCTTGATCGAGCCGGCGTCCAGCTCCTCCAGCCGCAGCAGCAGCTGGAAGGGCCAGCGGTAGGTGTAGGTGGCGCGCCGGCGCTGGCGAAGCGGCCGGTCGCCGCGGGCCACGGCCGGGTCCTGCGGGTTGTCGAACCACTGCTCCTGGGTGCTGGTCAGTCCCACCGCGTCGGCGCTCACCTCGAATGGCTCGACCACCCGCGCCTCGGCGGCGCCGAAGGTGGCGGCGTGCACGAACGGGAAGTGGGCGACGTCCAGGAAGTTCTCGGCCAGCACCCCGGCCGCGGACGTCGAGCGCTCGGGTCGCAGCACGCCCCGGGAGAAGGCCGGGTGCTCGGCGTCGGGGCAGGGCAGCAGGTCCGCGGCGGGCGGGCGCGGAGCGACCCAGACCAGGCCCAGGTGCTCGGCCAGGGCCGCGGGTGCGGGCTCGGCCCGCAGGTCACCGCCGGGTTCCCGGTGCAGGCGAAGCGAGCGGCCGAGCAGCCGGACGGTCAGCGCGGCCCCGCCCACCTCCTCGCAGCGCGCCACCGGGTGCCAGCCGTGGTCGAGGGCCGGGTCGAGGTTGGTCAGCAGGTCCGGGCCCGGCTGGCCGCCCGACTCCGGGGCCGGCTGGGCGCTCGGCGCCGGGGCCGGCTGGGCGCTCGGCGCCCCTACTCGGGGGGCCGGTCCGCGGTCGGCGCCCGCGCCGTCGGGGTCCACCGGCGCCACCCAGAGCCGGCCGTCCCGCTCCTGCACACCCCACGGCCGCGCCAGGTCCGCCCGGGGCGGGGGCGCGGCGGCAGGACCGTTGGAGGGCACCTCGACGCAGGCACCGGTGCCGTCGAAGGCCCAGCCGTGGTAGGCGCACTGCAGGGCGCCGTCCGCTCGTACGGTGCCCGCGGCCAGGCGCACCCAGCGGTGCGGGCACAGCTCGGCCACCACCTGCGCCGCGGCGTCCGGGGAGGGCCGCCACGCGGTCCACGCGGTGCGGCCGGCGACCACCCGTCTCGGCGTCCGGCCCACCTCGGTGCTGGCGCAGACCGGCCACCAGCCGTCCTGGCCGGGCACGCCGGGGACGCCGGCGTCGCTGCCACCGGCTGCTGGGTGGCCGGTCGGAGCGGGAGGGTGGCTGTTCTCGGGCGGCACGACACGGATTCTTCTGCACCGGGTTCCTGAAGGCCAGGAGCCGGTCGGCCGGCGGGTGCAGCGGGGCCTGGGTGGCGCCCGGGGGCCGCCCCGCCACCCGCGCGAGGGCCCGCTCTGGGATGATCGAGGCATGCTCCCCGAGCTCCCGGCCGGCCTGCCCTCGGCGGCCGTCATCGACCTGGACGCCGTCCGGGCGAACGCCGCCGCGCTGGTCGCCCGGGCCGGGGGAGCCGGGGTGATGGCCGTGGTCAAGGCCGACGGGTACGGCCACGGCCTGCTCCCGGTGGCCCGGGCGGCGCTGGCCGGCGGAGCGACCTGGCTCGGGGTGGCCCAGCTCGCCGAGGCGCTGGAGCTGCGCGCGGGCGGCGTCACGGCGCCGTTGCTGGCCTGGTTGACGGTGCCCGGGGACCGCTACGCCGAGGCGGTGGCCGCCGACGTCGACCTGGGGGTCAGCGCGCAGTGGTCGCTGCGCGAGGCGGGCGAGGCGGCCCGGGCGGTCGGACGGCCCGCCCGCCTGCACCTGAAGATCGACACCGGCCTGACCCGCAACGGCGCCGCCCAGCGGGACTGGCAGGACCTGCTCGAGGGCAGCCTGAAGCTGGCCGCCGAGGGGCTGGTCGAGCTGGTCGGCGTCTTCTCCCACTTCGCCTACGCCGACGCGCCCGAGCACCCGACCGTCCGGCGGCAGACCGAGGCCTTCCGGGCCGCGGTCGCGCAGGGCGAGCGGGCGGGGGTGCGCTGGCAGGTGCGGCACCTGGCCAACTCCGCGGCCACGCTGACCAACGCGCAGGCCCGGTTCGACGTCGTCCGGCCCGGTCTGGCCCTGTACGGCCTGTCCCCGGTGCCGGAGCTGGCCGGCCCGGCCGAGCTGGGGCTGCGCCCGGCGATGACGCTGCTCGGCCGGGTGGCTCTGGTCAAGCAGGTGCCTGCCGGGTCCGGCGTCTCCTACGGCCACGCCTACACCACCGGGCAGGACACGACGGTGGCCCTGCTGCCGCTCGGCTACGCCGACGGGCTACCCCGATCGGCCGGCAACGCCGGGCCGGTCACCCTGGGCGGCTCCCGGCTGAGGGTGGCCGGTCGGGTGTGCATGGACCAGGTCGTGCTGGACCTGGGCCCCGGCCGCGAGGACGTCGTCGAGGGAGACGTCGCCGTCCTTTTCGGGGACGGCTCCGACGGTGCGCCGACCGCGCAGGACTGGGCGGTGGCCGCCGGCACCATCTCTTACGAGATCGTCACCCGGATCGGTGGCCGGGTGCCCCGGATCCACCTCGGCGAGCCGGGCGGCGGCCGATGAGCCCGGCGCCCGGCCGGCTGGGCCTGGTCTCGCTCGGCGTCGGCCTGGCCGCCGCGGGGGTCGGAGCCGCCGTCGGGTTCGCCGCCGAGCGGGCCACGATGGGCGCCCTGATGCCCGACCAGCCGGGCGCCGGTGAGCCGATCCCGGCGCCGGGTGAGGACGGCGGGGAGCCGTTCGGCTCGCTCACCGGCCGGCCGGTCGAGGTGGTCACCGACGACGGCGTCCGGCTGCACGTCGAGGTCGACGAGCCGGACGGCGAGGTGCCGTTCACGGTGGTGCTCAGCCACGGGTACTGCCTGTCCTCCAGCTCCTGGCACTACCAGCGGCTGGCGCTGCGCGGCCGGCACCGGGTGGTGCTGTGGGACCAGCGCGGCCACGGGCGCTCCGAGCGCGGACCGCAGGGGTCGGCGACCATCGACCGGATCGGCCAGGACCTGGCCGCCGTGATCGAGGCGGTCGCGCCGACCGGCCCGCTGGTCCTGGTCGGGCACAGCATGGGCGGGATGACGGTGATGGCGCTGGCCGCGGCCCGCCCGGAGCTGGTCCGTGACCGGGTGGTGGGGATCGGCCTGGTCAGCACCAGCGCCGGCGGGCTGAGCGGCAACGACCTGGGCCTGGCCGCCTTCGGCCGGCTGCTGCTGAAGCTGGCGCCGGGGGCGGTGCGGGTGCTGGCCCAGCGGTCGGCGCTGGTCGAACGCGGGCGCCGGCTGGGCAGCGACCTGGAGGCGGTCCTGGTCCGGCACTACTCCTACGCCTCGCCGGTACCCGCCGCGCTGGTCCGGTTCACCGCGCAGATGATCGCCGGCACCCGCCTGGAGGTGATCTCGGAGTTCCTGCCCGCGCTCGGCGCGCACGACAAGCGGGCGGCGCTGGCCGGCCTGCACGGTATCGAGACCCTGGTCATCGTCGGCGACCACGACCTGCTCACGCCGGCCGCGCACAGCCAAGAGATCGTCCGTGAGCTGCCCACCGCCGAGCACGTCGTGGTCCGCGACGGCGGGCACCTGCTGATGCTGGAGCACCCCGAGGTGGTCGACGCCCACCTGGAGGACCTGCTGGCCCGCGCCGTGCGGACCGGGGAGCGGGCCGGCCGGCGGGTGCGCCGCACGGTGACCCCGGTGCTGCGCCGGCGGGGACGGCGCGGGGCGGCGTGAGCGAGCCGCCGTCGCTGGAGCTGCGGGTGCCCGGTGCGCAGGAGATGACGCGGCTGGGCGTCGCGCTGGCCGCCGCCCTACGGGCCGGTGACGTGGTCGTGCTGGCCGGCGAGCTCGGCGCCGGGAAGACCACGCTGGCCCGCGGGATCGGCCAGGGCCTGGGGGTCCGCGGGCCGGTGACCAGCCCGACCTTCGTGATCAGCCGGGTGCACCCGGCGCTGGCCGGCGGTCCGGACCTGGTGCACGTGGACGCCTACCGGCTCTCCGGGGCCCGCGAGCTGGACGACCTGGACCTGGATGCCGACCTGGACCGGTCGGTGGTGCTGGTCGAGTGGGGGCAGGGGTTGGCCGAGGGCCTGGCCGAGGGGCACCTGCTGGTGGCCATCCACCGCCCCCTCGGCGCCGGCGACGAACCGGCCGGGCAGGTGCGGACGGTGCGGATCACCGGGCACGGCCCGGCCTGGCTCGGCCGGCGGCTGAGCGTGGACGCGGCAAGCCCCGGCGGTCCGCGCGGCCCCGGAGGCTGCGGGACGGCGGCCCCGGTCGCTGCGGACTAGGGTCGTGCGGATGCTGCTCCTCGCCGTCGACACCGCGACCGCGCTCGTGTCCGCCGCCCTCCACGACGGTGAACGTGTGCTGGCCGAGGCGGCGGCGTCCGCCGGACGGGGCCACGCCGAGGCGCTCGCCGGGCTGGTCGAGACGGTCCTGGCCCGCTCCGGCCGGCGGCGCACCGAGCTGACCGCGCTGGCGGCGGGCACCGGCCCCGGCCCGTTCACCGGGCTGCGGGTGGGCATCGTGACCGCCCGGGTGATGGGTCTGGCGCTCGGCGTCCCGGTGCATGGCATCTGCACGCTGGACGCCCTCGCCGCGCAGGCCGCCGCCGCCCGGCCGCAGCTGGCGGACGGCCCGGGGTTCCTGGTCGCCACCGACGCCCGGCGACGGGAGGTCTACTGGGCCGGCTACCGGTCCGGGCCCGACCTGCCCCGGCTGCCCGGCACCGACGTCGGGCGCGTCGAGGGCCCGCTGGTCGGGCCGGCCCGTCAGGTGCCCCGGCAGGACAGACCGGTGGTCGGCCGCGGCGCGCTGCTCTATCCCGACGACCTGGGGCCGGCGGTGGAGCCGCTGGACCCGACGGCGGCCTGGGTGGCGGCACTGGCCGCTGCGGCGATCGAGGCCGGGCAGGAGGCCGGCGACAGCGAGCCGCTGTACCTGCGCCGTCCGGACGCGGCCGAGCCGGCGGCCCGCAAACCGGTGCTGCGGTGAGCGGGCCAGCCGTGCCGTCGGCGGGCGAGGCGCCCCCCCGACTGGACCGGATGCGCTGGTGGCACCTCGAGCCGGTGACCCGGCTCGAGCGCCAGGTCTTCGGCGCCACCGCGTGGTCGGCCGAGACGTTCTGGTCCGAGCTGGCCCGACCGGACCGCTGGTACGTGGTGGCCGTGCCCGCCCGGGCACCGGCCGGCGGGGACGGCGCGGGGGAGCACCAGGTGCTGGGCTACGCCGGGCTGATGGACACCGGCGGCCAGGCCGACGTGCAGACCATCGCCGTCGCCCCGCACGCCCGCGGCCAGGGCCTGGGCGCCGTGCTGCTGCACGCCCTGCTGGCCGAGGGCCGGGCCCGGGGCGCGACGTCGGTGATGCTGGAGGTGCGGGCGGACAACCAGGCGGCGGTCGGCCTCTACCAGCGGTTCGGGTTCGAGCGGCTGTCGGTGCGCCGTCGCTACTACCAGCCCGGCGACGTCGACGCCTGGGTGATGCGGCTGCGCCCGCTGCGGGTGGGCACGGCGTGAACCGGTCGGACGACGGGCCCCTGGTGCTGGGCATCGAGACCTCCTGCGACGAGACCGGCGTCGGACTGGTCCGCGGTGCCACCCTGCTCGCCGACGCGCTGGCCACCAGCGTCGCCGAGCACGCCCGGTTCGGCGGCGTGGTGCCCGAGGTGGCCAGCCGGGCCCACCTGGAGGCGATGGTGCCGACCATCGAGCGGGCCTGTGCGGACGCCGGCGTCCGGCTGGCGCAGGTGGACGCCGTCAGCGTGACCGCCGGACCCGGCCTGGCCGGCGCGCTCGTGGTCGGGGTGGCCGCGGCCAAGGCGCTGGCGCTGGCCCTGGGCCGGCCGCTGTACGGGGTCAACCACCTGGCCGCGCACGTGGCGGTGGACACCCTGGAGCACGGGCCGCTGCCGCAGCCGTGCCTGGCCCTGCTGGTCAGCGGCGGGCACTCCTCGCTGCTGCTGGTGCCCGACGTGACCGAACAGGTCCGCCCGCTGGGGCAGACCATCGACGACGCCGCGGGGGAGGCCTTCGACAAGGTGGCCCGGGTGCTGGGGCTGCCGTTCCCGGGCGGCCCGCAGATCGACCGGGTGGCGGCCGACGGCGACCGTGCGTTCGTCACCTTCCCGCGTGGCCTGACCAGCGGCCGGGACCTGCAGCGTCACCGCTACGACTTCTCCTTCTCGGGGCTGAAGACCGCGGTCGCCCGCTGGGTGGAGGCCCGCGAGGCCGACGGGCAGCCCGTCCCGGTCGCCGACGTCGCGGCCTCCTTCCAGGAGGCGGTGGTGGACGTCCTGGTCCGCAAGGCCCTGCTGGCCTGCCGGGAGCAGGGCGTGGACCACCTGCTGATCGGGGGCGGGGTGGCCGCGAACACCCGGTTGCGGGCGTTGGCGGCGCAGCGCTGCCAGGACGCCGGGGTCCGGCTGCGGGTGCCCCGCCCGGGCCTGTGCACCGACAACGGGGCGATGGTCGCCGCGCTGGGCAGCCTGCTGGTCGCCGCCGGACGGCCGCCCTCCGCGCTGGACCTGCCGGCCGACTCCTCGTTGCCGGTGGACCAGGTGGTGCCCGTTCGCCCCTGACTGCCCCGCGCACCGGGGCCCGCGCACCGGGGCCCGCGTGCCGGTGAGTGCCGGCCGGTGGCCCGCGACGGCGGTCAGCGCGGCAGCGGCCGGACCACCAGCACCGACTGCCGGCCGGCCACCCGGGTGAGCACGATCGTCGCCTCCTGCGCCCCGGTCAGCCGGAGCTGACGGCGCAGCTGCTGGGGGTCCACCGCGGTGCCGCGCTTCTTGACCGTCAGCCGGCCGACCCCCCGGTCGCGCAGGTAGGTGCGCAACGTCTTGAGCTGGAAGCCGAACACGTCCTCGACGAGGTAGCCCCGGGCCAGCGGGGTGGGCACCACCCGGTCGGCGGTGACGTAGGCGATCGTGGCGTCCAGCAGCCGGCCGTCCACCGCGGCCGCCACGTGGCCGACCAGCCCGGCCCGGATCACCGCGCCGTCGGGCTCGTACAGCACGGCCCCGACCGGGCCGACCGGCACCGACGGCAGCCCGGCGTCGGTGACCTCGGCCGGGCCGCGCGGGCCGGCGTCGTCCGCGGGCAGCAGCAGCGCGGCCCGCCGGACCCCGGGCCGGGCTACCGCGCCCAGCCAGAGCCCCGCCTCGACCACGTCCCCGCCGACCGAGACCCACTGCGCCTCGCCCTGGGCCGGCAGCAGGTCCCGGGAGATGCCCGGGGCGGTCTTCACCCCGACCCCGGCCAGCGTGTCGCTGAGCTGCAGCGCGAAGGACAACGGCGGCGAGGCCGAGCGGGGGTCCATCAGCCGCCGACCGGTGCCCGTCCGCCGGGCCGGGTCCAGGAAGGCGCCGTGCACCCCGCTCAGGTCGGTACGGACGGCGTCCTCGCAGCGCACCCGGGCGCCGGGCCAGTGCCGCAGGTTGACCGTCGCCGCCGCGGCGGTGGCCTCGTCCCGGTCCACGGCCAGCACCTGGCGGTCCAGTCCGGCCAGGGCCATCGCGTCACCGCCGATGCCGCAGCCCAGGTCGGCCACCACCTCCAGGCCGGCGGCGGCGAACCGCTGGGCGTGCCTGGCGGCCACCTGCAGCCGGGTGGCCTGTTCCAGCCCGGCCGCGGTGAAGAGCATGGAGTCGGCGAACGGCCCGAACTTGGCGTGACCGGCGGCGCGCAGCCGGGCCTGGGTCATGGCGGCGGCGACCAGCTCGGCCGGGTGCCCCTGCTCGCGCAGCCGCTCGCCCAGCGCCATCGCCCGGTCGGCCTCGTAGGGCGGCAGGGACTGCAGCAGCGCCCACCCCGCCTCGGTCAGCAGGGGTCCCACCTGGTCGGCGTCCATCGCGCCCGATCCTGCCACGCACCATGCTTTGGCACTCGAGTTGACCGAGTGCTAACCGCGGTCCTAGATTCGGGGTGTTGGCACTCTCGACCCGAGTGTGCCAGCACGGCAGGCCCGATCGGCACCCGCGACGACGGTCGGCGTCCCGCCTGACACCCGTCAGCTTCTCATGGTCATTCCCGAAGGGGAGGTCAGCACGTGTCGGTCTCCATCAAGCCGCTCGAGGACCGCATTGTCGTCAAGCCGCTCGAAGCCGAGCAGACCACGGCCTCAGGGCTCGTGATCCCGGACACCGCCAAGGAGAAGCCCCAGGAGGGCGAGGTCCTGGCGGTCGGCCCCGGTCGCTTCGACGACGACGGCGACAAGCGCATCCCGCTCGACGTCAAGGTCGGTGACACCGTCCTGTACAGCAAGTACGGCGGCACCGAGGTCAAGTACTCCGGTGAGGAGTACCTCATCCTCTCGGCCCGCGACGTCCTCGCGGTCATCGAGAAGTGAGTCACGGGCGCTCAGCGCCCAGGTGCTGAACCCAGCACCAGCCCGGGGAACGATCCCGGCACCACGACACCGCCCCGACGGCCGGCCAGCGCCGGGGTCGGGGCGGTTCGTCGTGCGGGCCGGTCCATCAGATCGCCGCCCCGTACCCATCTCGTAGGCATAACCCAGACAAGGGGATAGCACCGGCATGGCCAAGATTCTGGAGTTCGACGACTCCGCCCGCCGCGCGCTCGAGCGCGGTGTCGACGCCCTCGCCAACGCCGTCAAGGTGACCCTGGGCCCGCGCGGCCGCAACGTGGTCATCGACAAGAAGTGGGGCGCGCCGACCATCACCAACGACGGCGTGACGATCGCCAAGGAGGTGGAGCTGAGCGACCCGTACGAGAACCTGGGCGCGCAGCTGGCCAAGGAGGTCGCCACCAAGACCAACGACGTGGCCGGCGACGGCACCACCACGGCGACCGTGCTCGCCCAGGCGATGGTGCACGAGGGCCTTCGCAACGTCGCGGCCGGCGCCGGACCGGCGAGCCTCAAGCGCGGCATCGACGCGGCGGTCGAGGCGGTCAGCACCCGCCTGCTGGCCAACGCCCGCGACATCGACGGCAAGGACGACATCGCCCACGTGGCGACCATCTCCGCCCAGGACCAGGTCGTCGGCGAGCTGATCGCGGACGCCTTCGACAAGGTCGGCAAGGACGGCGTGATCACGGTCGAGGAGTCCTCGACGACCGCCCTCGAGCTGGACTTCACCGAGGGCATGCAGTTCGACAAGGGCTACATCTCGCCGTACTTCGTGACCGACACCGAGCGGATGGAGGCCGTCCTGGAGGACGCCTACATCCTGGTGCACCAGAACAAGATCTCGGCCCTGAACGAACTGCTCCCGCTGCTGGAGAAGGTGCTGCAGGCCGGCAAGCCGCTGTTCATCGTGGCCGAGGACATCGACGGCGAGGCGCTGTCCACCCTGGTCGTGAACAAGATCCGCGGCACCTTCACCGCAGTCGCGGCCAAGGCCCCCGGGTTCGGAGACCGCCGCAAGGCGATGCTGCAGGACCTGGCCGTGCTGACCGGCGCGCAGGTGGTCTCCCCGGAGATCGGCCTGAAGCTGGACCAGGTCGGCCTGGAGGTGCTCGGCCAGGCGCGCCGGATCGTGGTGACGAAGGACAACACCACGGTGATCGACGGAGCGGGCGAGTCCACCGAGGTCGCCGGCCGGGTGGACCAGATCCGGGCCGAGATCGAGCGCACCGACTCCGACTGGGACCGCGAGAAGCTGCAGGAGCGGCTGGCCAAGCTGGCCGGCGGGGTCTGCGTGATCAAGGTCGGCGCGCACACTGAGGTGGAGCTGAAGGAGAAGAAGCACCGGATCGAGGACGCCGTCTCCGCGACCCGCGCTGCCATCGAGGAGGGCATCGTCGCCGGCGGCGGCAGTGCCCTGATCCAGGCCGTCGGCGCCATCGACGAGCTGTCCCTGACCGGGGACGAGCTCACCGGCGCGAAGATCGTCCGTCGTGCGGCGGCCGAGCCGCTGCGCTGGATCGCCGAGAACGCCGGCGCCGAGGGCTACGTCGTGGTCGAGAAGGTCCGCGAGCTGGCCAACGGCGAGGGTTTCAACGCCGCCACCGGCGAGTACGGCGACCTGATGGCCCAGGGCATCATCGACCCGGTCAAGGTGACCCGTTCCGCGCTGCGCAACGCCGCCTCGATCGCCTCCATGGTGCTGACCACCGACACCCTGGTGGTGGAGAAGAAGGAGGAGGAGCCGGCGGCTGCCGCCGGCGCCGGGCACGGCCACGGCCACGGGCACTGACCCGTTGTCGTTCCTGCTCCGCTGAGCCACCTGGCCCAGCCCGACGGGCCCGCCGCATCCGTGCGGCGGGCCCGTTGCTGTCCGCCGGGGCGCGGCCACTGGCGTGGAGGAGGACTAGGACGCGCGAGGGGCGCGGGACGGAGCTCTCCGTCCCGCGCCCCTCGCGCGATCACCAGGCGGTGAGGTGGCTCACACCGCCAGCGAGCGGTGCCGTTCGGTGGCGTACGCGGCCTCCCGGTCGTCCTCGGTGAGCCCGCCCCAGACCCCGTACGGCTCGCGCACCTTCAGGGCGTGCGAGCGGCACTGGGTCATCACCGGGCAGCCTGAGCACACCGCCACTGCGGCGGCATCCCGGTTGCGCCGGGCAGGACCGCGCTCGCCCTCGGGGTGGAAGAAGAGGGTCGGGTCTGCGTCCCGGCAGGCACCATGCAGCTGCCAGTCCCACAGGTCTGCCACTGGCCCGGGAAGTCGGGAGATCTCCGCCATGTCATGCACCGCCTTGTCGTCGAACCCTGACCCGCCTGCCGCTTCGGATGCCTACCCGCGAGGGCTGCAAGCACCGGCGTCCTGGGCGCTGAGGGGTTGGTCCTGTGTCTGCTGTTGATGCTGAGACGAACCTACCAACCGCTTCATACGTTGTTCAAGTGCCTGGGACGGCTTTCCTGAACTGAGCTTCAGCGGAGGGCCCTGGTGACGCCCTGACTGCTCACTACCCGCCAGCCTCCGGGGCTACACCTGTTCAACGCGCGAGATCGCGCCGGATGCGAGACCCTGCGCCCGGGACGGCGGCTACAGGTGGTTCGGGTGACCGGCCCTGGGATGGGGTGGCAGGTCCGCCCGGGTGCCCCGAGACTGAGGAACATGGTCGCTCAGCAGAGCGACGGAAGCCCGGGCCCGTCCCAACCGCCCAAGCTGACCGTCGCCGCCGTCGCGCGGAGGCTGGGAATAGCCCCCTCGACGCTGAGGACCTGGGACCGCCGGTACGGCCTCGGCCCCACCATGCACACCTCCGGCTCACACCGGCGCTACTCCGAGGCCGACATCGAACGGCTGATGGAGATGCGCCGGTTGACCCTGCAGGGCGTGCCGCCGGCGGACGCCGCGCACAGCGCGCTGGAGGCCAGGCGGCCCGAGCCGCTGCTGGAGCTGGCGCCCGCGCTGATCAGCGCCGAGGCCGGGCGGGCTGTCGCGACCGAGCGGCCGGCTCTGCCCGGGGCCCGGCGCGGCGGCGGGAGGGTCGTGGCCATGGCGAAGGCCGAGCCGGCCGCCCGCGGCCTGGGCCGGGCCGCGATGGCGCTGGACCACGGGGAGATCTGCCGGCTGGTGCAGGAGGCGATCAGCGAGCAGGGCGTGGTGCGGGCCTGGGAGCAGCTGGTCACCCCCGTCCTGGTCAGTCTCGGCGAACGGTGGGCCGCCACCGGGACGGGCATCGAGATCGAGCACGCCTTCTCGGAGTCGCTGCTGACCGTGCTGCGCGCGGTCACCGGGCAGGTGCGCCGGCCCCGCAACCCCCAGCCCGTGCTGCTGGCCTGCGCCGACGGCGACCAGCACACCCTGCCGCTGCACGTGCTGGCCGCGGCGCTGGCCGAGGAGGACGTCGTCTGCCGGTTGCTCGGCGTCGGCCTGCCCACCGCCGACCTGGCCGCCGCCGTCCGGCGCTGCGGCCCCTCAGCGGTGCTGGTCTTCGCCCGGCTGCCGGTTCGGCAGAGCATGCACGACCTGGGTGAGCTGACCCGGCAGCGCCCGGCGCCCCGGTTGCTGATCGCCGGGCCGGGCTGGGGGTCAGCGGTGGCCCCACCGACCGTCCTGCGGCCGGCCAGCCTGGCCGAGGCGGTCGACGAGCTGGTGGCCGCGGTCGCACCCTGACCCCGCTCGCGGCGGCCTGACGCTAGGCCAGCTGGGTCCCGCCTGTGCACCGGTGAGCCAAGTTCTCAGGTATCGCACCGGTCGAGCCGATCAGAGGACATGTCGGAGTCCAGCAGCAGAAGACCCCGGCCGGGGCCGTGCAGGAGGCAAGGCCGCGTAATGCTGACCATGGAGGGTTGACGTGGCGACGGTTCTGGTGTGCGACGACTCGGCGCTGGTGCGCGAGACGCTGCACCGTGCGCTGGCGACGGTTCCGGGGATCACCCGGGTCGTCGACGCGGCGAGCGGTGAAGAGGCGCTTGCCCGCTGGCCGGTCGAACGACCCTCGTTGGTGCTGATGGACGTCCGGATGCCGGGGATCGGCGGCATCGAGGCGACCCGGCGGCTGCTGGCCCGTCACCCCGACGCGGTGGTGGTCATGGTGACCGTCGCCGAGGACGCCGACGGGGTGGCCCGGGCGGTGGCCAGCGGAGCACGCGGCTACCTGGTGAAGGACGCCACCCGGGAGGAGATGGCGGCCACCGTTGTGCATGCCCTCTCCGACGCCGTGTGGCGTCGTCCGGTGCCGGCCCAGCGCACGGTCGAGGCCTCGACCAGCGCCCCGCCGCTGACCGAGCGCGAGATGCAGGTGCTGAACGGGATGTCGCGCGGGCGCAGCAACGCCGAGATCGGCAAGGAGCTGTTCCTGTCCGAGGACACCGTCAAGACCCACGCCCGGCGGCTGTTCCGCAAGCTCGGTGCGGCCGACCGCGCCCAGGCGGTCGCGGTCGGGTTCCGCTGGGGGCTGGTGCGCTGAGTCCGGGGAGGCCCGGGGCGCGATCAGCTGTCAACCTGAGCGCCACCGGGTCCCCCGTTCGGACGAAGATGGCGTCGGAGGTGAGCAAGGCGCCCGGGGTCTGAGACGATGACCGGGATGGACGCTCGCTCGGCCGCTCTGGCGCGCCTGGTACCTCGAGCCGTGGCCGGCGAGGCCAGGGCCACCGAGGAGTTGATCGGCGTCGTCCACCAGCTGGTCCACCGCTACTGCCAGGCCCGGCTGTCCCGGTTCCCGGGCGCCGAGCAGGCCGCCGACGACGTCGCCCAGGAGGTCTGCCTCGCCGTGCTGGCCGCGCTGCCCCGGTACCGCGAGGAGGGCAAGCCGTTCGAGGCGTTCCTGTACCGGGTGGCGGCCAACAAGGTGGCCGACTCCCAGCGAAACCTCTACCGGGCGGCCGCGCTTGCCGATGACCTCCCCGAGATGATCGATCTGACCGAGGGGCCCGAGGACGCCGCCGTGCGTTCCGGCTACGCCGAGCAGGCGCGCGAGCTGCTGGCCTGCCTGCCGGTGCCGCAGCGCGAGCTGCTGCTGCTGCGGGTCGCGGTGGGGCTGACCGCCGAGGAGACCGGCCGGGCGCTGGGGATGAGCGCCGGGGCCGTCCGGGTGGCCCAGCACCGTGCGGTGCAGCGGCTGCGCCAGGTGGCGGCCCACTCGGCCCCCGGCCAGCCGGTGGGAGGGCGGGCGTGAGCCAGGACCTGCACCACCAGGCGCCCAGCCAGGTCTGGGCCGACGAGGTCGCCGGCACCGAGGCGCTGATCGAGCGGTTGCGGACCGGTTCGCCGGAGCCGGACCGCGACCTGGTCGACGTGGTCGCCCGGGCGCTGGCGGCGTTGGTCAGCGAGGTGGACGCCGACGTCCAGCTCGCCTCCCCACCGGCGGCCGTCCGCGCGGTGCTGCACGGTACGTCTGAGGAGCCGGCCGGGATGTCGCCCGGCACCCAGGCCGGGCGCACGCACGGACGTCCGCAGCGCGGCCGGCACGCGATCCGCAACACCCAGCCGCGCACCCTGCGGTTGACCACGCTGACCGGCGTCGCGGCGGCCATGGTGGCGCTGACCGCGGTGGGCAACCATCTGATCGGCGAGGGCAACCCGCTGACCAGCGTGGGCCAGGTGCTGGCCGGCAACTACCAGATGGCCGACCCGGCGCAGTTGCCGGTGGATCTCAGTGGCGTGCAGCGGGTCGTCCAGCAGACGAAGCTGCTACTGGCGGATGACCAGACTCCAAGGCACGCGAGCCTGATGAACCAGGTGCGGGCCCACATCCAGGACTCCCAACCCTTCCAGCACGGCGACCCAGCCCTACGGGTGCGTGGCGCTCAACCTGGTCGGTGCCAGCAAGAAGGCTCAGGCGCCGTTCGGCTTGGTGTTGAGCGACAACGGTCAGGTCCGGGTGGACCCCTCGCAGGTCCGCTCGGCGAAGGACGCGGTGATCAGTGAATCAGTCGCCAAGCGGGTCCGCGACGGTGCTGCCTGGCACCGATCCCTCGCCCACCAGCAGTAGGCCCAGCGTCGAAGCGACGGGACCATCGACGAACGATCCGTCCGGCGCGGCCAGCGGGAGCACGACTCCCGGCGGCGCGGCCCCCTCCGACATGCCACCGCCGTCGAGCACCGGTGAGTCGCCGGTCGGATCCGGCTCCGGCCCGGCCGGGTCGGTCGTGACGCCGACCACCGGCCCGCCCCCGCTGGAGCGTGACCCCGGCACCGGCGTCCCGACCGGCCCGCCGTCGTCCGCTCCGCCCCACCCCGCCCCGAGCAGCCCGACCGACACCCCGACCACCGGCCCGACCGGCAGCCCGAGCAGCAGCCCGACCGAGCAGCCCGACCGACAGCCCGAGCAGCCCGACCGACAGCACGAGCCCGACGACCGGCGCCAGCGACAGCCCGACCGGTACCACCACGACGACCGGGTCGCCGTCGGGTACGCCCAGCCCGAGCTCGTCCGACAGCGCAGTGCCGTCTCCGCCGTCGGCCACCCCGAGCAGCACCTCCACCTCTAGCAGCACCCCCTCGGGCAGCACGACGCCCACTGACCCTTCCAGCGGCGGCACCGGTCCCACCGCCACGCCCAGCGGTGTCACGCCCAGCAGCGTCACGCCCAGCAGCGCGGCGAGCGACGGCTCCGCCACGCCCTCCGGCGCCCCCAGCGGCACCGGTGGCCTGCCGAGCCCGCAGGCCAGCCCGGGCTCCGTCGGCGGGGCGGGCGGCCCGACCGGGCAGCCGCTCGCGCCCACCGCCGGCTGATCCGCAGCGGCTATCATCAGGGGGCACACCGTGTAGCCGGGGAGATCCCTCGGTGCACCCCTGCGGCGGAAGGCGACGTCCGTGAGCCCCACCCCCCCGAACCCCGCCGCCCCCCTGGCCCGGCTTGACGCCGGTACCCCGCTCGGAGCCTCCGGCGAGGACGAGGGCGGCGCCTTCGCCGCGGTCGGCCTGACCTACGACGACGTCCTGCTGCTGCCCGGCGAGAGCGACGTGGTGCCCTCCGAGGTGGACACCACCGGGCGGCTCTCCCGGCGGATCAGCCTGCGGGTCCCTCTGCTGTCGGCGGCGATGGACACCGTGACGGAGTCCCGGATGGCGATCGCGATGGCCCGCCAGGGCGGGATCGGGATCCTGCACCGCAACCTGTCCATCGAGGACCAGGCCGCCCAGGTGGACCTGGTCAAGCGCTCAGAGGCCGGCATGGTCTCCCACCCGGTGACCACCACGGCCAACGCCACCCTGGCCGAGGTCGAGACGCTGTGCGCCCGTTACCGGATCTCCGGGTTGCCGGTGGTGGACGCCGACGGCCGGCTGCTGGGCATCGTGACGAACCGCGACCTGCGGTTCGAGACCGACATGTCGCGCCAGGTCGGAGCCGTGATGACGCCGATGCCGCTGGTCACCGGGCCGGTGGGGATCTCCGCCGAGGACGCGATGGGCCTGCTCGGTCAGCACAAGGTGGAGAAGCTGCCGCTGGTCGACGACCAGGGCCGGCTCCGCGGGCTGATCACGGTCAAGGACTTCGACAAGAGCGAGAAGTACCCGCTGGCCACCAAGGACGACGCGGGGCGCCTGCGGGTCGGTGCCGCGGTGGGCTTCTTCGACGACGCCTGGAAGCGGGCGATGACCCTGGTCGACGCCGGGGTCGATGTGATCATCGTCGACACCGCCCACGGCCACTCCCGCGGCGTCACCGAGATGATCGCCCGGTTGAAGGCGGACCGCGGCACGGCGCACGTGGACGTCGTCGGCGGCAACGTGGCCACCCGGGCGGGCGCCCAGGCGCTGGTCGAGGCGGGCGCGGACGCGGTCAAGGTCGGTGTCGGTCCCGGCTCGATCTGCACCACCCGGGTGGTGGCCGGGGTCGGCGTGCCCCAGGTGAGCGCCATCCACGAGGCGGCCCAGGCCTGCCGGGCGGCCGGGGTGCCGGTGATCGGTGACGGCGGCCTGCAGTACTCCGGGGACATCGCCAAGGCCCTGGTCGCCGGGGCCGACGTGGTGATGCTGGGCTCGCTGCTGGCCGGGTGCGAGGAGAGCCCCGGGGAGCTGGTGTTCATCAACGGCAAGCAGTACAAGAGCTACCGGGGGATGGGCTCGCTCGGTGCCGCCCAGGGCCGTGGCCGGGGCCGGTCCTACAGCAAGGACCGCTACTTCCAGGCCGACGTGAGCGATGACAAGTTCGTGCCCGAGGGCGTCGAGGGCCAGGTGCCCTACCGCGGCCCGCTGACCCAGGTCGCCTACCAGCTCGTGGGCGGCCTGCGGCAGTCGATGTTCTACGTCGGTGCGCGCACGGTGCCCGAGCTCAAGGCCAGGGGCCGGTTCGTCCGGATCACCTCCGCCGGCCTGAAGGAGTCCCACCCGCACGACGTCGAGATGGTCGTCGAGGCGCCCAACTACAGCGGGCGATGAGCGAGCGGGCCGTGCGCCGTCCGCCGTCCATGGCGGACGTTGCCGCTCGCGCCGGGGTGTCCCACCAGACCGTCTCGAGGGTGCTGAACGCCCACCCCTACGTCGCCCCGGCCACCCGGGAGGCGGTCGAGGCGGCCATCTCCGAGCTCGGCTACCGGCGTAACAGCCTGGCCCGGGCGCTGGTCACCGGGCGGACCACCCAGCTGGGGGTGGTCTCCCTGAACAGCGCGCTGTACGGCCCGGCATCGATGCTGCACAGCATCCAGCGGGCGGCGCGGACGCGCGGGTTCGGCACCTCCGTGGTGACCCTGGAGGGGTTCGCCCCCGCCGAGCTGGAGGCGGCGCTGGCCGACCTGCACGACCAGAACGTGGCCGGGGTGGTGGTCATCGCCCCGCTGGAGCCGGCCTCGCCGACCCTGTCCGACCGCCGGAGCACGGTGCCGCTGGTGGCGGTCGAGGGCGGCCAGGCGGTCGGGCTGAGCGCGGTCGACGTCGACCAGCGGGGCGGTACCCGACAGGCGCTGGACCACCTGGCCGCCCTGGGCCGCACCCGGATCGCGCACGTCACCGGGCCCTCCGGCTGGGTGGAGGCCACCGCCCGGGCCGGCACCTGGCGGGAGTGGAGCGAGCGCTCGGGCCTGCAACCGGGGCCCGAGCTGGCCGGGGACTGGTCCGCCCGCTCGGGCTACCAGGCGGGCCGCGCGCTGCTGGCCGACCCCACCGGGCGGGTGGACGCCGTGCTGGCCGGCAACGACCCGATGGCGCTGGGGCTGCTGCGGGCGTTCGCCCAGGCCGGGGTGCGGGTGCCCGACGACGTCGCGGTCTGCGGCTTCGACGACATCCCCGAGGCGGCCTACTACTCCCCGCCGCTGACCACCGTCCGGCAGGACTTCACCGAGGTCGGCCGACGGTGCGTGGACCTGGTCCTGGACCTGATCGAGGACCGCACCGAGCCCGGTAGCAGCGTCCTGGTGCCGGCCGAGCTGGTGGTGCGGGAGTCCACCGTCGGCCCCCGCACGGCCGCCGACCCGGGCCCACCGCAGGTCGCCGGGGCGCTCAGCGGGACCGGTCCCGCAGCAGGCTGACCAGGTTGCGGGCCACGCCGGCCAGCGCGCTGCCCTGCCGGCCGTCGACCCGGTTGCCGGCCGGCTGGGAGGCCAGCACATTGCCCGGCCCGTCGGGCACCCGCCGGGTCAGGTCGGTGGCCCCGACCGGGAACAGCAGCCGGACCAGCGGGTCGTAGAGCCAGGGCAGCGCGGAGAAGCCGAACCGCAGCAGGTTGTTGCTGACCGGCACCTGGACCCGGGCGCGGGGCCGGTCCACCAGCCGGAACGCCGCCCGGGCCAGGTGCTCGGCCGACACCACCGGCGGCGGCGGCCGGCCGACGTGTCCCTGGTAGGTGCCGGCCTGCAGGTAGATCGGGGTGCCGACCCCACCGGGGGCCAGGTAGCACACGTGCACCCCGGGCCGGTCGCGGTTCTCGACCTGCAGCTGGCGGACCAGCGCCCGCACGCCCCACTTGCTGACCACGTACGGGCTCATCATCGGCACCGCCAGGTGTGCGATCACCGAGCCGACCTGGACGTACACCCCGTGGTCGCGCTCGCGCATGCCGGGCAGCACGTGCCGGGCCAGGTTCACCGCGCCGGTCAGGTTGGTCCGCAGCACGCCGTCGAAGACCTCGGCCGGGACCAGCTCGGTGCGTCCGTAGGCGACCACCCCGGCGCTGTGCACGACGACGTCGATCCGGCCGTACCGCGCTGCCGCCCGCGCGACCGCCTCGGCGACCTCGGCGTCGTCCCCGACGTCGCAGGTCAGCACCAGGGTGGAGGCCGCCCCGGCGGCCGCGCACTCGGCGGCGGCCTCCCGCAGCGGGCCCTCGCCCCGGGCCAGCAGCACCACGTGCGCGCCGCGCCCGGCGGCCAGCCGGGCCGTGGCCCGGCCGATCCCGCTGGAGGCCCCGGTGACCAGGACGACCTGCGGTCCGTCAGCCGGACCACCTGCCGCGGAGCAGGTCACGGCTTCAGGACGACCTTCACGCAGCCGTCGGACTTGGTCTGGAACATGGCGTAGCCCTCGGCGGCCTGCTCCAGCGGCAGCCGGTGGGTGGCCAGGTCGTCCACGCCGAACACGTCCTGCTCGGACGTCAGCAGGTTCAGGATCTCCTCGGTCCAGCGCCGGACGTGGCACTGGCCCATCCGCACGCTGATCCCGCGGTCGAACATCTCCATCATCGGCAGCGGGTCGACCTCGCCGCCGTAGACCCCGCTGACCGAGACGGTCCCGCCGCGGCGCACGGACTTCAGGGCGGCGGTCAGGGCGGCGACCCGGTCGATGCCCACCTTCTCGGTGAGCGGCTTGGCCAGGGCGTCCGGGAGCAGGCCGACCGCCCCGATCGCGGCCTTGGCGACGGGGGAGCCGTGCGCCTCCATGCCCACCGCGTCGATGGTGCCGTCGGCGCCGCGGCCCTGGGTCAGATGCAGGACGGCGGTGGGCACGTCGTCCACCTCGTCCAGGTTGATCACCTCGATGCCGCGCGCCGCGGCCAGGGCGAGCCGCTCGGGGATCCGGTCGATGCCGATCACCCGGTGACCGGTGTGCTGGGCGATCCGGGTGGCCAGCTGGCCGACCGGGCCGAGCCCGAAGACGGCGATCGTGCCGCCCTCCTCCACCTCGGCGTACTGCACCGCCTGCCAGGCGGTGGGCAGGATGTCCGACAGGTACAGGTAGCGCTCGTCGCTGCCCTCCTCGGGCACCTTGACCGGCCCGAAGTGGGCCTGCGGCACCCGCAGGTACTCCGCCTGGCCGCCCGGCACCGACCCGTACAGCTCGGTGTACCCGAACAGGGCGGCGCCCTTGCCCTGGGCGCGCACCTGGGTGGTCTCGCACTGGGCGTACAGGCCGCGCGAGCACATCCAGCACGACCCGCAGGAGATGTTGAACGGGATCACCACCCGGTCGCCGGGCTTGATGTGGGTGACCTGCGAGCCGACCTCCTGCACCACGCCCATGCTCTCGTGGCCGAGCACGTCGCCGGGCTTGAGGAAGGGGCCCAGCACCTCGTACAGGTGCAGGTCCGAGCCGCAGATGGCGGTGGAGGTCACCTTGATCACGGCGTCCGTGGGTTCGCTGATGACCGGGTCGGGGACCGTCTCCACCGAGACGTTCCGCTTGCCCTGCCAGGTGAGTGCGCGCATCGCTGCTTCCTGTCCGTCGTCTGTCGGCGTCGGACCATCCGAACACGGCCCGGCTGCGCACGCCCGGCGAAAGGTCAGCCGGCGGCCACGTCCACGGCGACCTTCAGCCCCTGCCGGGCAGCGGCTGACTGCAGCGCGGCTCCGGTGTCGCGCAGCGCGAACCGGTCGGTGATCAGCCAGGACAGGTCGACCACCCCCGCGGCGGCCAGCCGGGCCCCGCGGGCGAAGGCGGCCTCGCTCATCCGGCGGACCACGGCCAGCGTGACGCCCTTGCGGCGCATGGTCGCGGCGGAGAAGCTGACCGTGTCGCCATCCGGGATCCCGGTCACCACGATCCGGCCGCCGGGGCTGAGCAGGTGGGCGGCGGTGGCCAGCCCCGCGTCGGCCCCGCTGACCTCGACCACGACCGGGCACCGGCCGCCGGCCACCGCCTGGGCCACCTCGGCCGGGTCCGCGGTGGCCAGCACCTGCTCGGCACCGGCCCGGCGGGCGGCCTCGGCGCGGTGCGCCAGCGGCTCCACCGCGGTGACCGGGCAGCCCCAGGCAGCCGCGATCTGGATGACCAGCAGGCCGATCGGGCCGCAGCCGACGACGCCCACCGGCATCCCCGGACGCACCGTGGCCAGGTCGAGGGAGTGCACGGCGACGCCGAGCGGCTCCAGCAGGCTGGCGTCCGGCTCGGCCACCTCCGGCGGCACCGGCAGCAGCTGGGCGGTGGGCCAGACCAGCTCGGACTGCAGGCCGCCGTCGGTGCCGGCCTGGCCGGCGAAGTCGACGTCCGGGCACAGGTGGGTCAGGCCCTGCTCGCAGGTCGGGCACCGGCGGCACGGCACCGCCGGGTCGACGGCGACCGCGCGGCCGGCCAGCGGGCCGTCGAGCGCGACGCCGGTCATCTCGTGCCCGAGCACCATCGGGGCCTCGACCGCGACGTCACCGATCCGGCCCTCGGTGTACCAGTGCACGTCCGACCCGCACAGGCCGACGCTGCTGATCGCCACCCTGGTGCGGCCGGGAA
Source organism: uncultured Actinomycetota bacterium (assembly GCA_963821825.1). Taxonomy (GTDB): domain Bacteria; phylum Actinomycetota; class Actinomycetes; order Actinomycetales; family Kineosporiaceae; genus CAWGFD01. The sequence goes on along the minus strand of CAWGFD010000001.1, from coordinate 542,592 downwards.
GGTCCGGCGCCGCGGGCCGGGTCAGGACCCGGACGTCGCCCGCCGCGTGCAGCCGGGCGGCCGTGACGCTCCGCCCGCCCGACGGCGCCGCCGACGGCGTCTGGCTCACAGGCCGCGAGCCAGGCGGTAGTAGGCCTGGGCGTACCGCAGCTCCTTGGCGAAGGCCCGGGTCGTGGTGCCGGCGTCGATCAGGGCCAGCTCGGTGCCGGTCATCTCGGCGAAGTCCTCCAGGTGCTCGGCGGTCAGCGCCGTGGAGAGCACGGTGTGGTGCGGTGCGCCGGAGGTCAACCAGCACTCGGTGGAGGTGGTCAGGTCGGGCGCGGGCCGCCAGACGGCCCGGGCGACCGGCAGCCGGGGCAGGTCGGCCAGCGGCTCGATGACCTCGATCTCGTTGGCGGTCAGCCGGAACCGGTCGCCCATGTCCGACATGCCCACCACCACACCGGCTCCCGGCGCCGCGGTGAACACCATCCGGACCGGGTCCTCACGGTCGCCGATGGACAGCGGGTGGATCTCGATCCGGGGCCGGTCGGCCGCGATGCTCGGGCACACCTCGAGCATGTGGGCACCCAGGATGCACTCGGCGCCGGGCACCAGGTTGTAGGTGTAGTCCTCCATGAACGAGGTGCCCCCGGGCAGCCCGGCGGCCATCGTCTTCAGCGTGCGCAGCAGCACCGAGGTCTTCCAGTCGCCCTCGCCGCCGAACCCGTAGCCGTCGGCCATCAGCCGCTGCACGGCCAGGCCGGGCAGCTGGCGCAGGCCGGCCAGGTCCTGGAAGTTGTCGGTGAAGGCACCGAACCCGCCCTCGGTCAGGAAGGATCGCAGCCCGATCTCGACCGCCGCGCCGTAGCGCAGCGACTCGTGCCGGTCCCCACCCTTGGTCAGCTCGGGGGCGACGTCGTAGAGGTCCTGGTACTCCAGCACCAGGTCGTCGATCGCCGAGGCGGAGGCGGCGTCCACCCGCTCGACCAGCTCGGTGACCCCGTAGGTGTTCACCGAGACCCCGAACCGGAGCTCGGCCTCCACCTTGTCGCCCTCGGTCACGGCGACGTCGCGCATGTTGTCACCGAACCGGGCGACCTTGAGGGTGGACAGCTCGGCCCGCCCCATCGCGGCCCGCGCCCAGGTGCCGACCCGGGCCTGCACCCGCGGGTTGCTGACGTGCCCGGCGACCGTGGTGCGCGGTACGCCCAACCGGGTCTGGATGTAGCCGAACTCCCGGTCGCCGTGCGCGGCCTGGTTCAGGTTCATGAAGTCCATGTCGATCTCGGCCCACGGCAGCTGAGCGTCGGCCTGGGTGTGCAGGTGCAGCAGCGGCTTGCCGAACCCGTCCAGCCCGGAGATCCACATCTTGGCCGGGGAGAAGGTGTGCATCCAGGCGATCACCCCGATGCAGCTCTCGTCGTCCTCGGCCGCGCGCAGCATCCGGCGGATCGCCGTCGCGTCGGTCAGGACGCCCTTGTGCAGCACCGGCACCGGCAGGTCCGCGGCCGCGTCGACCGCCCGCACCACGGCCTCGGCCTGGTCGCCGACCTGGGCCAGGATCTCCGGCCCGTACAGGTGCTGGCTGCCGGTCAGGAACCAGATCACCGCCTCCTTGGTGGCGGAGGGGAGCGCGGCCGGGGTGCTCGTGCTGCTCGTCATCGTTCAGCCCTTCTCGGTGGTCTCGGGGTCGTCGTCGGTGGGTGCCGGCTGGCCGTACACGTTCTGGTAGCGCTCCCACAGGGAGTCCACGTGCTCCTGGGCGAGCTCCTCGGGCTCTCCGAGCTGCCGGGCGATGTGCACGGTCCGGGCGACGTCCTCCAGCATCACCGCCGCCTTGACCGCGTCCCGGGCGTTCTTGCCGATCGTGAACGGCCCGTGCTGGCGCATCAGCACGGCTCGGGACCGGCTGCCGCGCAGCGTCTGCACGATGCCCTGGCCGATCGAGTCGTCGCCGATCAGGGCAAACGGGCCGACCGGGATGCCCCCACCGAACTCGTCGGCGATCATCGTCAGCACGCAGGGGATGGCCTCGCCGCGGGCCGACCAGGCGGTGGCGTAGGTGGAGTGCGTGTGCACCACGCCGCCGACCTCGGGCATCTGCCGGTAGACGTAGGCGTGCGCGTCGGTGTCCGAGGACGGCGCCCGCTCGCCCTCGACCAGCTTGCCGTGCAGGTCGGTGACCACCATCGCCTCGGGGGTGAGCTCGTCGTAGGAGACCCCCGAGGGCTTGATCACGATCAGGTCCCGGCCGGGCACCCGGGCCGAGACGTTGCCGGCCGTCCAGATCACCAGCTGGTACCTGGTCAGCTCGGCGTGCAGCCGGGCGACGTCCGCCCGGATGGCCGCCACCGTGGCGTCGATCTCGCTGCTGATGCTCACGCTGCTACCTCCTGCTGACTGGTGTGCCGGACCCGGCTGTTGCTACCACGACCCCCGGGCTCGTGCACGGCCCGGCGGCGGTGCCGGGGCTCCGGCTCGGCCACGACGTCGGGCTCGGCCCGGCTCCTACGGGTCCACTGGTCCTGACCGGGGCAGGGGGCGCGGTGCTCGGCTCACCCCGCGGTCGGGGGCTGCTCCCGGCGTCGGCCGGTCCGCGTGACGGCACCACGCATCTCCCTCGATGTGAGCGCTAACAGGAAGGTCCATCCTGACCGAGCGTCGACGCAGGGTCAACCCTGTGGCCCGATCGGATCTCTCAGGTTGTCTTCGGGAGCGACCTGGGTGGGGTCGGGTGGGGTCGGGGTGGGCGGGCTCTGGCCGGGGTGGGCCGTCCGGGACTATGGTGTTAGCGCTCTCACACCCGGTGGCCGGGCGGCCCGCGGTCCGCTCCCGCCGCCGGGCAGTCCCGGTCTCGAGACAGACCGCCGAACCAGCCCCCAGATCAGGAGACAGAGATGTCTGACAGCCCGGCGCGAGCCAGGATCGCCCTGCACCCAGACTTCACCGTCGCCCCGGTGAACCGGCGCACCTTCGGCAGCTTCGTGGAGCACCTCGGCCGTTGCGTGTACGAGGGCATCTACGAGCCCGGCCACCCGCAGGCCGACGAGGACGGCCTGCGCACCGATGTGCTGGCCCTGACCCGCGAGCTCGGGGTGAGCATGGTGCGCTACCCGGGCGGCAACTTCGTCTCCGGCTACAACTGGGAGGACGGCGTGGGCCCGGCCGCCGACCGGCCGACCCGGCTCGACCTGGCCTGGCACAGCCTGGAGACCAACGCCTTCGGCCTGGACGAGTTCGCCCGCTGGTGCGCCAAGGCCGGCGTGGAGCCGATGATGGCGATCAACCTGGGCACCCGCGGCGTGGCCGAGGCGCTGGAGGTGCTGGAGTACGCCAACATCCCCGGTGGCACCACCCGCTCCGAGCAGCGCAAGGCCAACGGGGCCCAGGAGCCGCACGCGGTCAAGCTCTGGTGCCTGGGCAACGAGATGGACGGCCCCTGGCAGACCGGGCACAAGACCGCCGCCGAGTACGGCCGGCTGGCGGCCGAGACCGCACGGGCGATGCGCCAGCTGGACCCGAGCCTGGAGCTGGTCGCCTGCGGCAGCAGCAGCCGGGCGATGCCCACCTTCGGCTCCTGGGAGCAGGAGGTGCTGGGTGAGAGCTTCGACCTGGTCGACTTCATCTCCCTGCACGCCTACTACTTCGAGTCCGACACCGGCCTGGGCGAGTTCCTGGCCAGCGCCGTGGACATGGACCGCTTCATCGACTCGGTGGTGGCCACCGCCGACGCCGTGGCTGCCGCCCGGGGCAGCGACAAGCGGATCCAGCTCTCCTTCGACGAGTGGAACGTCTGGTACCAGAACGCCTGGCAGAGCGAGCAGGACGCCGGCCTGGAGTGGCGTCAGGCGCCGCGCCTGCTGGAGGACACCTACACCGCGGCCGACGCCGTCGTGGTCGGCAACCTGCTGATCTCGCTGCTGCGGCACAGCGACCGGGTGACCGCCGCCTGCCAGGCCCAGCTGGTGAACGTGATCGCCCCGATCCGCTGCGAGCCGGGCGGCCCCGCCTGGCGGCAGACGATCTTCCACCCGTTCGCGATCACCGCGGCGCTGGCCAAGGGCGAGGTGCTCGACGTCCGGGTCGCCTCCCCGACCTACGTCACCGAGAAGCTGGGCGAGGTGGCCACCGTGGACGCCGTGGCCACCCACGACCCGCAGAGCGGGGACGTCGCGGTGTTCGCGGTCAACCGCAGCACGGACGCCGCCACCACCGTGGAGGTGGACCTGTCGGCCTTCGCCGGCGCGCAGGTCGCCGGGGTGCAGCTGATCGCCGAGGACGACCCGCACGCGGTCAACACCCAGGACGAGCCCGACCGGGTGGTGCCTCGCGAGGGCCAGGCGGAGCTGGTCGACGGCGTGCTCACCCTGGAGCTGCCGGCCGTCTCCTGGGCCGCCGTCCGGGTGACCACCTCCCGGTAGCACCCCCTCGGGTCCCCGCCCGCCCCCGGCCCGCTCGACGGCCCGGGGGCGGGCGGGCCGCTAGCCTGGGACGGTGACCGAGATCGAGATCGGCCGGGGCAAGCGGGGCCGGCGCGCCTACACCTTCGAGGACATCGCGGTGGTGCCCAGCCGGCGCACCCGCGACCCCGAGGACGTCAGCGTCGCCTGGCAGATCGACGCCTACCGCTTCGAGCTGCCGGTGGTCGCCGCGCCGATGGACTCGGTGATGTCCCCGGCCACAGCGGTGGCGATCGGCCGGATGGGCGGGCTGGGCGTGCTCGACCTCGAAGGGCTGTGGACCCGCTACGAGGACCCGGAGCCGGTGCTCGCCGAGATCGCCGCCCTGGACCCGGCCTCGGTCACCGCCCGGATGCAGGAGATCTACGCCGAGGAGATCAAGCCCGACCTGATCACCGCCCGGCTCAAGCAGGTCCGGGAGGCCGGCGTCACGGTGGCCGGGGCGCTGACCCCGCAGCGCACCCAGGAGTTCTGGAAGGTGGTCGTCGACGCCGGGGTCGACCTGTTCGTGATCCGCGGCACCACGGTCAGCGCCGAGCACGTCTCCGGCCGGGCCGAGCCGCTGAACCTCAAGCGGTTCATCTACGAGCTGGACGTACCGGTGATCGTGGGCGGCTGCGCCACCTACACCGCCGCCCTGCACCTGATGCGCACCGGTGCGGCCGGGGTACTGGTCGGCTTCGGCGGCGGCGCCACCCACACCACCCGGACGACGCTGGGCATCCACGCCCCGATGGCCACCGCGATCGCCGACGTGGCCGCCGCCCGCCGGGACTACCTGGATGAGTCCGGCGGCCGGTACGTGCACGTCATCGCCGACGGCGGGATGGGCCGCAGCGGGGAGATCGTCAAGGGCGTCGCCTGCGGCGCGGACGCGGTGATGCTGGGCGCCGCGCTGGCCCGGGCGGTGGAGGCACCCGGCCGGGGGTTCCACTGGGGGCCCGAGGCGCACCACCTGCAGGTGCCGCGCGGGGAGCGGGTGCGGGTCGGGACCGTCGGCACCCTGGAGGAGATCCTGACCGGACCCGGGCGCGGCGCGGACGGCACCACCAACCTGGTCGGTGCGCTGCGCCGTTCGATGGCCACCACCGGCTACTCCGACCTCAAGGAGTTCCAGCGGGTCGAGGTCGTCGTCTCGCCCTACCAGCCGAGCTGAGCGCCGGCCCGGCGAACTGTCCCCGCCCGTCGTTCAAGTTCCCGGCCGACGAGGCCGACAGTCACCTCACAGCCACCGAGCAGCAGGCTCGGAGGGCGGGGACCCGCAGGGGGTAGACGGACGTGACCATCATCAAGGCATCGTGCCCCACCTGTGGTGACGTGGAGCTCACCCGCGACGCCGTCCGCCTGGTCGTGCACCCGATCGCCGACCGGTCCTTCTACAGCTTCTCCTGCTCCGGCTGCGGGGTGGACGTCCGCAAGCCCGCCGGCGAGCGGGTGGTCAAGCTGCTGACCATGGGCGGGGTCGCGGTCGAGACCGTCGACGTGCCCGCCGAGGCGCTCGTGGAGCATGTGGGCCCGCGGATCACCGCGGATGAGGTGCTGGACTTCGCCTCCTGGCTGGACGGCGTCGACAACATCGTCGAGGCCGCCTCAGCCGGGCTGTACAACCGGCCCTGACCGCCGGGCCCGCAGCAGCAGACCGCGGTCCCGGGGCCGCGGGGACCCCCCGGGTGGTCCGATGGCCGCCCCAGCGACGATCATGGGCTCATGGCCGCCCCCTGGACCCCTGCCGACATCCCCGACCTGACCGGTGTCACCGCCCTGGTCACCGGGGCCAACAGCGGGCTCGGTCTGCACACCAGCATCGAGCTCGCCCGGCACGGGGCGCGGGTGCTGATGGGCTGCCGGGACCAGGCCAAGGGCGAGCGGGCGCTGCTCGAGGTCCGGGACGCCGCCCAGCACGCCGGGCCGGAGCTGGTCCGGCTCGACCTGGCCGACCTGTCCGCTGTGCGGGAGGCCGCGGCAGGGCTGTCCGAGCGGTTCGGACAGCTCGACCTGCTGGTCAACAACGCCGGGGTGATGGCCGTCCCGCGCCGAGAGTCCGCCGACGGCTTCGAGCTGCAGCTGGCCACCAACCACCTGGGCCCGTTCGCGCTGACCAACCTGCTGCTGCCCAACCTGGGTGCCGGGTCGGTGCTCGGCGGTGCGGCCCGGGTGGTGACGGTGACCAGCCTCGTCCACAAGGTCGGCCGGCTGCGCTACGACGACCTGATGCTGAACTCCTCCTACTCGCCGTGGAAGGCCTACGCGCAGTCCAAGCTGGCCAACCTGCTGTTCGCCGGGGAGCTGCAGCGTCGCGCGGACGACGCGGGCCTGGAGCTGGCCTCGCTCGCCGCTCACCCCGGGTACGCCGCGACCAACCTGCAGAGCGTCGGGCCGGCGATGTCCGGCAACTCCCTGGCCGGGACGCTGACCCAGCTCGGCAACCGGCTGTTCGCCCAGCCTGCCGAGCAGGGCGCCTGGCCGAGCCTGCGCGCGGCCAGCGACCCCACCGCCCGTGGCGGTGACTTCTTCGGCCCGGACGGCTTCCTGGAGCAGCGCGGCCACCCGGTGCGGGTGGCCCGCTCGCGGGCCGCGCTGAACGTGGAGGACGCCCGGTGGCTGTGGGAACGCTCGACCCAGCTGACCGGCGTCAGCTCGGTGCTCACCCCGGGCCCCTGACCCGGTCAGCCGGCGTGCCGGCCTCGTGGGCGGCCCCGTGAGGAGCCCGGACCGCGCTGACAGGTCGGCGGGTTACCGTGGGGGGGTGCTGCGCACCGCCCTGAAGCCCCGCTGGGTGGCTCTCCTGCTGCTGGCGCTGCTGGCGGCCACGGTGATGGCCCGGCTCGGCCAGTGGCAGCTGCACCGGGCGAGTGAGAACCGCCGGGCCGACACCCAGGCGCAGCAGGAGGCCACCGCGGCCCCGGTGCCGCTGACCAGTGTGCTGGGCGTCCGGCAACCCTTCACCCAGGGCATGATCAACCGTCACGTCACGGTCGGTGGCACCTGGGCGCCGGCCGAGCAGCTGCTGGTCGCCGGCCAGCGGGACCGCACGGCGGGCCGGGTCGGGCTGTGGGTGCTGACCCCGCTGGTGCTGCCCGATGGGTCCGCCGTCCCGGTGGTCCGGGGCTGGGTGCCGAGCGCCGACGACCCGGCCGCGGCGCCGCCGGCCGCCACCGCGGTGCAGCTGACCGGGGTGCTGCAGCCGGGTGACGCGGCGCCCGACACCGCGCTGGGCGCCGGGAACGGGCTGCCCGCCGGGCAGGTGCCGGCCGTGGCCCCGGTCGACCTGGTGAACCGGTGGAGCCAGCCGCTGTTCACCGGGTACGTGCTGGCCGAGCAGGTCTCCCCGGCCCCCGCGGGGGCGCAGCCCACGCCCGTCCAGCCGCCGGTGTCCACCGACCACTCGCTGAACCTGCAGAACCTGTCCTACGCCTTCCAGTGGTGGGCGTTCTCCGGCTTCGCGTTCTTCTTCTGGTTCCGCCTGGTGCGCGATGACCACCGCGGGCAGCTGCGGGACCGTGGCCGCCGCCGCGACGACGACGGCCCGGACGGCCACCGCCGGTCCGAGGACCACCCCGCCCCCACCTCAGGAGCTCTCTCGTGACCACCGCCCCGGCCCCCGCCCGCCCGACCGCGCTGCGTGGCGCGCTGACCCGTTACCGGGTCCTGGCCTACGCCACCGGCGTGTTCCTGCTGCTGTTGACCGCCGAGGTGATCTGCAAGTACGGCTTCGGGATCGAGCTGGGCAACTTCATCCCGATCATCCACGGCTGGCTGTACCTGATCTACGTGATCGTCGCGGTGGACCTGTGGATGCGGACCCGGCTGAACACCGGCCGGATGGTGCTGGTCGTGCTGGCCGGGACCATCCCGTTCATGAGCTTCGTCGCCGAGCGCTGGGTCACCCACCGCGTCGCCCCGATGGTCGCCCGGGCCTCGGCCGGCGCCTCGGTAGGCTCCCCCGAGTGACCTCAGACGCTTCCGCCACCGGGCAGCACCGGCCCGTCCTGGTCGTCGACTTCGGCGCGCAGTACGCCCAGCTGATCGCCCGCCGGGTCCGCGAGGCCGACGTGTACTCCGAGATCGTCCCGCACACCCTGCCGGTGGAGCAGCTGCTGGCCCTTGACCCGGCGGCGATCGTGCTCTCCGGGGGCCCGTCGTCGGTGTACGCCGACGGCGCCCCGCAGGTGGACCGGGCGGTGTTCGAGGCCGGGGTCCCGGTGCTCGGCATCTGCTACGGCTTCCAGGCGATGGCCGCCGCCCTCGGCGGCACGGTGGCCCGCACCGGGCTGCGGGAGTACGGCGGCACGGTGGTCAGCGCGCAGCCGCAGCAGTCGGTGCTGCTGCACGGCCAGCCGGCCGAGCAGTCGGTGTGGATGAGCCACGGCGACAGCGTGCAGGCCGCCCCGGAGGGGTTCTCGGTCACCGCCGCCTCCGCCGGTGCGCCGGTGGCCGCCTTCGAGGCCCCGGACCGGCGCCTGTTCGGTGTCCAGTGGCACCCCGAGGTCAAGCACTCCACCTTCGGTCAGCAGGTGCTGGTCAACTTCCTGACCAAGGGCGCCGGGCTGACCCCGGACTGGACCACCGGGAACGTCCTCCAGGAGCAGGTGGAGCGGATCCGGGCCCAGGTCGGCTCCGGCCGGGTGATCTGCGGGCTGTCCGGCGGGGTGGACTCCGCGGTCGCCGCGGCCCTCGTGCAGCGCGCCGTCGGCGACCAGCTGACCTGCGTGTTCGTCGACCACGGGCTGCTGCGGGCCGGGGAGGCCGAGCAGGTCGAGCGGGACTTCGTGGCCGCCACCGGGGTGCAGCTGAAGGTGGTCGAGGTGGCCGACCGGTTCCTGACCGCGCTGGCCGGGGTGTCCGACCCGGAGACGAAGCGGAAGATCATCGGGCGGGAGTTCATCCGGGTCTTCGAGCAGGCCGCCCGGGAGGTCGTCGCGGACGCCGCGCAGGAGGCCGGCAGCGCCGAGCAGGAGGTCCGGTTCCTGGTCCAGGGCACCCTCTACCCCGACGTCGTGGAGTCCGGCGGCGGCCAGGGCGCGGCCACCATCAAGAGCCACCACAACGTCGGTGGCCTGCCCGAGGACCTGGCCTTCGAGCTGGTCGAGCCGCTGCGCACGCTGTTCAAGGACGAGGTCCGCGCGGTCGGCCGGCTGCTGGACCTGCCCGAGGCGATCGTCGGCCGGCAGCCCTTCCCTGGCCCGGGGCTGGCCATCCGGATCGTCGGCGCGGTGGACGCCGAGCGGCTGGCCACGCTGCGCGCCGCCGACCTGATCGTGCGCGAGGAGCTGACCGCCGCCGAGCTGGACGCGGAGATCTGGCAGTGCCCGGTGGTGCTGCTGGCCGACGTCCGCTCGGTCGGGGTGCAGGGCGACGGGCGGACCTACGGGCACCCGATCGTGCTCCGCCCGGTCTCCAGCGAGGACGCGATGACCGCGGACTGGACCCGCCTGCCGCACGAGCTGCTGGCCCGGATCTCCAACCGGATCACCAACGAGGTGGACGGGGTGAACCGGGTGGTGCTGGACGTGACCAGCAAGCCGCCGGGCACCATCGAGTGGGAGTGAGTTGGCCAGCCGGCCTCGGCTGAGCGGCCGGCGGTTCAGACGTCGCCGAGCTGGACGTCGATCCGGGCCCAGACCCGCTTGCCGTGCGGCAGCAGCTGGGTGCCCCAGTCCGAGGACAGCACGTCGATCAGGTGCACGCCGCGGCCGTGCTCCTCGGCCGGACCGGGGGTGCGGTGCCGGGGCAGGGCTGAGCTGGAGTCGGTGACGCTGACGTTGACCGCGTCGCCGGAGGTGCTCAGGTCCAGCACCAGGGCGGTGTGCGCGTGGGTGACCGCGTTGGTCACCATCTCCGAGACCAGCAGCATGACGGCGTCCAGCACGTCCTCCATGCCCCAGGCGGCCAGCGTGGCCCGGGTGATCTCGCGGGCCTGGCCGGCGGACTGCAGCCGCGGCTCCAGCTGCTGGCTGACCCGCTTGACCAGGCTGCGTTGCTGGGCCAAGGTCCGGACCGGCTGGTCGCTGCCCGGTGCTGGACGGCGGCGCAGGCCCAGCACGCACACGTCGTCCCGGCTGCCGCCGCCGACCAGCGTGCCGACCAGGTCGGCGATCGCGCCGTCGATGCCCTCCGGGCCGGCGCCGTCGGGAGGGAGGCAGCCGGCGGCGACGTCCAGCAACCGGGACAGGTCGGCGTCCAGGTCGGCGCCGCGTCGTTCGACGAGCCCGTCGGTGAACAGCAGCACCGCCTCCCCGGCCGCGATGGTCAGCGGATGCTCGGTGAAGGCGGCCCCGGCCAGGCCACCGAGCGGTGGGTCCGGGTCGGGCGGCTCGACCAGCTCGACCGCGCTCGCCGTGCAGTGCAGCAGCGGCAGGTGACCGGCGCTGGCCCAGACGCCCGCTCCGGTGGGCGGGTCCAGGTGGATCACGATGATCGTGGCCAGCGCGTCCGGCTCCAGGGCGCACAGCATCCCGTTCAGCTGTCGCAGGATCTGCCCCGGCGGCGCGCCCAGGAAGGAGAAGGCCCGCGCCGCATTCCGCAGCGAGGCCATCGTCTTGGCCGCCGCGAGCCCGTGCCCCGCGGCGTCGCCGACCAGCAGGCACAGGCCGCCGGTGGGCAGCGTGAACGCGTCGTACCAGTCCCCACCCACCTCCACCCCGGCGGTGGCGGGCACGAAACGGGCGGCCAGCTCCCAGCCCGTCGGGTGCGGCAGCGCCTCGGGCAGGAACGCCCGCTGCAGCACCTGGGAGACCGTGGCCTGCTGCTCGTACAGCATGGCCCGCTGCAGCGCCTGCGCGCAGGCCCCGGCCACCGTGGTCACGAAGTCCCGCTCACCCTGGCTCATCCGGCGCGGCGTGGTCCAGGCCAGCGCCAGCGTGCCGAGCACCTGACCGCCGTGCGGGCCACGGGCGACCAGCAGCGGCAGGTGGGCCACCGCCTGGGCGCCGGCCACCTGCAGGTGCGCGGCGATCCCCGGGAACTGCTGCTCGGCCTCCAGCGGGTCCTGGTGGAACAACGCCGTCCGCCTGGTGACCGCCGCCGTCACCGGGGCCGGCACGCTGAGCGGCACCTTGGCCCACTGCTCGGCGGTGGCCTCGGGCAGCGGGTTCAACGAGACGTAGCTGAGGGTCTGCGCGTCCTCGTCGAGCACGGCGATCCCGCAGAAGCTGGTGCCCAGCGCCCGGCGGGCCAGATCGGTGACCGCGTCGGAGACCTGCTGGACGGTCAGCGCCGGGGCCAGGGCCTGGGTCAGCTCCAGCAGCCGGCGGCCCTGGGCCAGCGAGCTCTCCAGCCGGGACACCAGCCGCGGGTGGTCCACCTCCCACAGCTCCAGCACGACCTCCTGGGCGGGGGCGTCGGGCAGCACCCGGGCCAGGAACGGCGCTCCGCCGACGTCGCGCAGCTCGACCGCCGCCGAGCGCGCGCTGTCCAGCGACCAGGCCACCACGGTCGGCAACGGGGACTGCGCCAGCCCCGGCGCGGCACTCCAGAGCCGGCGTCCGCGCAACGCCTGCGGGTCGAGCTGTTCGGGCCCGGCCAGCAACCGGGTCGCGTCGGTGTCCACGTCCAGGACCAGCCCGTCGGCCGTCAGCCGGACCCGGGGCAGCGCCACCTGGGGGAGCCGGTCAGCCATGATGGGCCACCTCCGCCCGGCGGCTGAGGTGGAGGGTCACCGGCGCCTCGGCGGTGCCGGCCCGGACGGCGTCCACCAGGTGCTCCTGCGGGCCGACGACGGCGCCGTCCCAGACCACGCAGCGGGTCACCGAGCCCAGCACGGACGCCGTGGGGGAGACCCATCCGGCTCCGCCGGTCGCGTCCAGGTTGGCCTCCCAGTAGTCCTGCGGGGTCCCGCAGTCGATGCAGGTGGCCGACTCGGGCAGGTCGAGGAGCTCCAGCGTGCCTCGGGCCTCGGCATCGCGCCACAGCACCTCGTACAACCCACTGGGCTCGGGCCGGAGCCGCTCCAGCGTCCAGGCCGGCAGCAGCGCCGCCCCGACGTAGCGCCGGGTGCCGAAGTCCGCCGGGCGGCCCCGGTCCTGGCACAGCAGCCGGATCCGCTCGCCCTGCCAGCCCTGCAGCAGCGCGCCGACGCCGCCCGGCAGGTAGGCGTCGGCGTTGTGCACCAGCACCGGCCGGCCCGCTCGCCACTCGTTCAGCGCGGCCAGCGCGCCCGCGGTGCCGAGCGCGACCGGCTGCTCCAGGCTGAGCCGTACGGGCTCAGCGCGCGGGGCCAGGTGGTCGCGGATCTGGCCGGCGAGGTGGTGGGCGTTGACCGCCAGCCGGTCCGGGCCCGGCGGCAGAGCGGCATCCAGGGCGTCCAGCGCGCGATCCAGCAGGGCCCGTCCGGCCACCGGGCACAGCGCCTTGGGCCGCGCCGCGGTCAGCGGCCGCAGCCGGGTGCCTGACCCGGCGGCCAGCACCACCCCGGCAACCCCGTCCATCACCGTCGACCCCGGTCGGGTACGGGGTCGGGGGGCATCGGCGGGGCGGCCACGCCCTCATTGTCCATGCACCGCTGCATGGACGACCCGCCGGTGTGCCGGCGTCAGCCGGTCGGGCCCTCCAGCAGTGAACCGGTCCGGGCCGTGGGTGGCTGAGCCCTGGCGTAGGCGGCGAAGGCCTGGCTGGTGGGCGCGTCGGTGGTGCCGGCCCGCTCCGGGCGCAACCACGCCGCCCGGGCCGCCTCGCCGCGCGGGGTGACCGGGACCGGCTCGGGCAGCAGCACCCGGAACAGCACGTCGACCCGGCGGGCGGCCGGGTCGACCACGACCGAGAACGGCTCGCCGACCTGCACCCGCAGGCCGGTCTCCTCGGCCACCTCCCGCTCGGCCGCGTGCGCGGCGTCCTCACCCCGGTCGGCCAGCCCGCCGGGCAGCGTCCAGCCGTGCCGGTGGTGCTGGCGCAGCAGGAGGATCCGGCCCTCGGCGTCCAGGAAGACCAGCGCGCCGACGGTGAAGGAGGGCGTGCCCAGGTGCACGAGCCGGACCCGCACGCGGCGCGGCAGGCGACGGAACGCCTTCAGGGCCCAGCGCCGCCACGTCCCAGGGCTCATTGCGCGAAGCCTAGACCTGCGGCGTGCCGGCCGGGCAGGCCCCGGCTAGCGTGCAGGGATGACCCAGGCTCAGTTCGCCGCGGAGACCACCGCCACCGGGCAGTGGCGTCGTCAGCCGAACGCGTTCACCGGTCGGATCACCCGGGACAGCGACGCCGCGCCCGGCGAGGGGCCGGACGGCTCGGGCCGGTGGCCGGTCGAGGCGGGCCGGTACCGGCTGGTGGTCAGCCGGGCCTGCCCGTGGGCCCACCGGTCGGTGATCGTCCGGGAGCTGCTGGGGCTGACCGAGGCGATCTCGCTGGCCGTGGTCGACCCGATCCGCGACGAACGCGGCTGGCGGTTCAGCCTCGACCCGGACGGCCGCGACCCGGTGCTGGGGATCGCCTTCCTCAGCGAGGCCTACCTGGCCACCGACCCCTCCTTCACCGGGCGGGTCACCGTGCCCTGCGTGGTGGACACCCTCAGCGGTCAGGTGGTGACCAACGACTACCCCCAGATCAGCCTGGACCTGTCGACCGAGTGGACCGAGCACCACGCCGCCGGCGCGCCTCGGCTGCTGCCCGCCGACCCGGCGCGGCGGGCCGAGCTGGACACGTTGATGGAGGAGATCTACCAGGACGTGAACAACGGGGTGTACCGGTGCGGGTTCGCCACCAGCCAGGCCGCCTACGACCAGGCCTACCGGGCCCTGTTCGCGCGGCTGGACGTGCTGGAGGAGCGGCTGGCCGACCGGCGGTTCCTGATGGGCGAGGCGATCAGCGAGGCCGACGTCCGCCTGTTCACCACCCTGGTCCGCTTCGACGCGGTCTACCACGGGCACTTCAAGTGCAACCGGAACACCCTGACCGCGATGCCCCACCTGTGGCGCTACGCCCGGGACCTGTTCGCCCGGCCCGGGTTCGGGCCGACGGTGGACTTCGACCACATCAAGCGCCATTACTACCTGACGCACGACACCATCAACCCGACCGGGATCGTGCCGCTGGGGCCGGACCCGACCCGCTGGCAGGAGCCGCTCGGTCCCGGCTGAGCCCGGCCCGCAGGCTGTCGTCGGCCCAGACCGGGTCTGCCTGGTCGTCGGGGAGCACCCGGAGTCGGGTGGGCGCGTCATCGACGCTGCTACCGACCTCAGCCCCTTCCGAGCCGGCGTCCGGAGCGACTCCGGCCGCGGCGCAGCCAGGTCAGCGCGCCGGTGAGCAGTAGCACAGCCCCGCACGCGGCGAGCACGGCGGTGCCGACCATCAGCGGGTCCAGCTGGACCGCGAACCCGGTGTCAGCCATCAGGCAGATCCCGGCCACGGTGAGCACGACCCCCAGCAGCGCGGTGATCAGCCGGGGCGGCGGTGGCTCCTGGTCGAGCCGGTCCCCGCTCACGGGCTGACCCCGGTCGTCGTCGCGGGAACGGTGACGACCTCGACATCGCTGGCCAGGACGTCGGCGCTCAGCAGGATGGTCGCGGAGGCCTTCTCGGTGCCCGCCGCGGGGCAGGTCAGGCGCCCGGCTCCGGAGACGGCAGGCTGGTTCAAGCACGTCACCTGGGCCGCGGTGTACCCGACGTCGACGGCGACCAGCGCGCCCTGCGGCACCTCGATCCGCACGTGGCTGGCCGCGGCGCGCAGCCGCAGGTGGGTGGGGGAGGTGCTGGCCGCGTCCCTGGACAGCGAGCTGAGGTCCACGGTCAGGTTGCCGGCCAGGTTGGAGCGGGCCGTGTCCGTCGTGCTGGGCAGCCACGTGGCGTCCGAGGCCACCGACAGGGTGCCGACGGTCAGGCTGTTCGCGGCCAGTCCGAGGAGCAGCAGCAGGGCCAGCGGCATCAGCCCGCCGCTGCGCCGGCCCCGCAGGGCCGCGATCACCACCCCCAGACCGAGCACGGTGAGCGCCGCGGCGGCGGCCAGGGTCCCGGCGCGGTGCGAGCCGTCAGAGTCGGCCAGGGCGAACGCGGCGTACCCGACCACGGCGGCCAGCACGACCACGGCCCGGGTGAACGGCCGCGAGGCCCGGATCCTCGGGTCCCGGCGGTACCGGCCGGGCCTGCCGGACTCCTCGGTCACCGGCTGCGGGCTCCACGGGGACCCGGTGGGCGACGGTGCGGACGCCGTCGGCTCGTGAGCGGTCGGCCCGGAGGGGGTCGGCGCAGGCTCGGCGACGCCCCCGGTGCCGGGCATCGTCCAAGCCGGCTGGGTCCCCGCCCGCCGGGCGGCGTAGCCGGTCATCGGTGTGCCCGTGGCCGTCCGTGGCCAGCGTCCGCCGTGCCGGCGGTACCAGAACCAGACGCCCGCGGCGACGGCGGCGGTCAGCACGAAGCCACCCCGCGAGCCCCAGCCGTCCTGGCCGCCCCAGCCGGGGAAGACCCCGCCGCCGGTTCCGGCCAGCACCGCGAGGCAAGCCCCGACGAACCCGGCGGTGACCTCCCCGCTGAGCACCCGCTCGGCGTGCAGCCGGCCGTCCTCCTGGGGGATCAGCGCCCAGGCCAGCCCGTACAGCAGCAGACCCGGGCCCAGCACCGTGAGCACGATGGTGAC
This sequence comes from uncultured Actinomycetota bacterium, assembly GCA_963821825.1. Taxonomy (GTDB): domain Bacteria; phylum Actinomycetota; class Actinomycetes; order Actinomycetales; family Kineosporiaceae; genus CAWGFD01. The sequence continues at coordinate 526,591 of CAWGFD010000001.1, read as the reverse complement.
CGCGCGGACCAGCACCGGGTCGACGTCCCAGCGACGAGCCAGGCCGACGCACACCCCGGCCACCCAACGGTCCTCGGCCGGCCGGAGGACGCCCAGCCGGCGGATCCGGTCGAAGAAGTCCTTGCCGCGCTCGGCGTCCGGCGGGTTCGGGTGGTTCCCCGGGCTGGAGGAGGACGACGACTGGTCGGTGGTCATGGCACGATCCTGGCGCCCGGCCCGGGGCCGGCGGAATCCGTGACCTCCCTGACCTGCCCCTGAGTGCGCGCCGGCCGGGCCCGCGGGGTCAGCCGGGCCGACAGGGTCAGGGTCGTGCTCAGGGTTGTCCCCGAAGCGTGCGGCGCGCCGCCCGTGTGACGATGATCGGGTGGACCAGGTGGAGCAGGTGGCGGGCACTGAGCCGTCGGCCCCGCTCTCGACGGCGGCCGTGAGCCTTCCCTGCGCGGCCCGCCCTCCGCTGGTACGCCCCGGCGGTGGTCGGGTGGTGGCAGGCGTGGCTGAGGGGGTGGCCTGGCACCTGGGCCTGCCCGTCGTCCCGGTCCGGATCGCCTTCGTGGCCTCCAGCGGCCTGGGTGGTCTCGGGGTGCTGCTGTACCTGCTGCTGTGGGCCATGGTGCCGGCGGCCCCGGGGGTCGACCTGCCCTCACCCCCTCGGCCGGCGGGGTCGGCCGAGGCCGGTGCACCGGAGGAGGTCCAGGACGATCTGCGCCAGGTGCTCCCGGACGCCGCGCCGGACGCCGCGCCGGACGCCGCGCCGGACGCCGCGCCGGACGCCGCGCCGGACACCGCGCCGGACACCGTGCCGGACACCGTGCCGGACACCGTGCCGGACACCGTGCCGGACACCGCGGCCGACAGGACGGACACCGCGCCGGACACCGCGGCCGACGGGCCGGACGCCGTGCCGGACAGGACGGACGCCTCGCCCACGCCCTTCGCCGCAGGCCCGCTCCGCTATCAGGGGCCGCAGCATGACCTGCCCCCGGACCTGCGCCAGGTCCGACGGCGCGCCACCCGCCAGATGCTGGCCGGGATGGCGCTGCTGGCGGGCGGCGGCTACCTGCTGGCGCTGCAGCTGGGGTACCCGCTGCGCCCCCAGGTGGTGGGTCCTTCCGCGGTGGTGGTCGTCGGGCTGGCCATCGCGCTGACCCAGATCGACGAGGCCGAACGGCTGCGCCGGTCCGGTCAGCGCGGCACCTGGATCAGCCCTGGGATGGCCGGCCTGCGGCTGGTCGGCGGGCTCGGCATGCTGGTGGTGGGTGGGCTGCTGCTCACCCTGCAGGGCACGTCCTTCCCCGTCTTCCTGCGAGCGCTGGCGGCCGTGGCCGCCGTCCTGGCCGGAGTCGGTCTGGTGATGGCGCCCTGGGGACTGCGACTGTGGCGGGACTTCGGCCTCGAGCGTGACGCCCGGTCCCGGGAGGCCGAGCGGGCCGACATCGCCGCGCACCTGCACGACTCGGTGCTGCAGACGCTTGCCCTGATCCAGCGGCGCAGCACCGACTCCGTGGCGGTGGCCCGGCTGGCCCGGGCCCAGGAACGGGACCTGCGGGCCTGGTTGTACGGCGGTCCGCCGGCCGGGGCGGACACGGTGGCGGCGGCCGTGGCCGGGATCGCCGCCGACGTGGAGGACCTGCACGAGGCCACCGTGGAGGTGGTGACCGTGGGTGACGCGGCCGTGGACGCCCGGACCGCCGCTCTGGTCTCAGCCCTGCGGGAGGCGGTGCAGAACGCGGCCCGGCACGCCGGTGGCCAGGTCCGGGTCTACGTCGAGTGCGGCCCGGGGGAGATCGAGGCGTTCGTCCGGGACCGGGGTCCGGGGTTCGACCTGTCCGCGGTGCCGGAGGACCGCAAGGGGGTACGCGAGTCGGTGATCGGGCGGATGGAACGGCACGGAGGCAGTGCGCGGATCCGCTCGGACCCGGTCGAGGGCACCGAGGTGCGGCTGCTGCTGCCCACCCAGGAGGAGGACGCAGGATGAGCGAGCGCAGGATCGTGCTGGTCGATGACCACCGGATGTTCCGCAGCGGGGTGCGCGCCGAGCTGTCCGGGTTGCCCGGCATCGAGGTCGTGGGCGAGGCCGGCGACGTGGACGAGGCGGTCCGGGTGGTCGGCGAGACCCGCCCCGACGTCGTCCTGCTGGACGTCCACCTGCCCGGGGGCAGCGGTGCGCCGCCCGGCGGCCGAGAGGTGCTGCAGCGCTGCGCCGGGCTGCTGTCCGAGGAGCCGCCGGTGCGCTTCCTGGCGCTGTCGGTCTCCGACGCCGCGGAGGACGTGATCGCGGTGATCCGGGCCGGGGCCCGGGGCTACGTGACCAAGACCATCTCCGGCGCCGAGCTGGGCGCGGCCATCGCCCGGGTCGCGGACGGCGACGCCGTGTTCTCCCCGCGGCTGGCCGGCTTCGTGCTGGACGCGTTCGGCACCGGCGCCGGTGAGCTGGCGGCGGTGGACGAGGAGCTGGACCGGCTCTCGGTCCGGGAACGGGAGGTGATGCGGCTGATCGCCCGCGGCTACGCCTACAAGGAGGTGGCCAAGGAGCTGTTCATCTCGGTCAAGACGGTGGAGACCCACGTGTCGGCGGTACTGCGCAAGCTGCAGCTGTCCAACCGGCACGAGCTGACCCGGTGGGCGGTGGACCGGCGGCTGCTGTGAACGCCCGCCAGGCCGGGGCCCGCTCATTGCGTCGCTACTGAGCGTGCCCGCCGCGGCGGGGTGACCTGTCCGGTCGGGTGAACGGGGGCCCGGTCGGTCAACCGGGGCCCGGGGCCGGTCGACGCAGGCCGCATGCCGATCCTGCGCCAGCGCGTCGCCACCGCGCGTCGCCCCGTCCTGGCGGTCGCCTTCCTGCTGCACGTCACGATCGGGCTGGCCTGTGTGCTGGGCCCCTCGGCCGTCGACGAGGGCACCGTCGCCGGGCAGCTCGCCGCCTCCTCCGGTGCGGGCACGCGGGCGCCGGCTGGCCGGGGCGCGGTCGCGGCGGCGGCGTCCGCCGCGGGCATCGCGCCGGCGCCCCCGCTGCTGGGTGACGGCAGCCCGCTGCCGCCGCCGCCCACCACCCCCGCCTTCCCCTCCAGCATCGACCCGCCGGCCCGGTATGAGGTGGAGGACACCTGCTCGCCGACGGCCAAGCCGGGCGCACTGGTCCTGGTCCGGCTGCTCGAGCAGACCTACGGCACCTCGATCGTGAACAACATCGTCCGGGCCTGCAGCTCTGAGCTGACCGGGCACAAGGAGGGCCGGGCCATCGACTGGATGACCAACTCCCGCAACAGCGCCCAGCGCGCCGACGCGGAGTCGTTCATCAACTGGCTGCTCGCGCCGGACGCCTACGGCAACAGCTTCGCGATGGCCCGTCGGCTGGGCGTCATGTACCTGATCTGGGACGGGCGGATCTACGGCCTGTACAACCCGGTCCGTGGCTGGGCCGAGTACAACCACTGCCTGACCACCTACACCGACCGCTCCTACGACACCACCTGCCACCGCAACCACGTGCACATCAGCATGTCCTGGGACGGCGCGATGGAGCGGACCAGCTACTACACGATGGCCGGCGGGGCGCCGCGGTGCACGCTGAGCACGGCCGCCGAGAGACTGCCCGCCGGTCTGGCCACCGGTCCGGCCGTCGAGCTGGACCCGACGACCGTGCTGGACACGGTGCAGGGCATCGGCACGCCGCGCCCGGCACTGCCCTGCGCGACCGCGGCCGGCAGCGTGCTGGCGGCCCCGTTGGCCGAAGCCGCCGGCGGGCCGCTGCCGGCCGACACGGTGAGCGCCACCGTCCAGGTCACCCTGACCGCGTCCATGCCCACCTGGGTGCAGCCGGTGCTGCCGGCCGGGCCCACGGTCACGACCGGGGCGCCGCTCGGTCGCCAGCACGCCGGGGACGGGCACAGTGCCGTGGCGCGCGGACCGCGGACGGCGGCCGAGCAGTCGATCGGTTCCCGGATCTCGGTCAGCTCGGGCACCGCCTCGGGCACCTGGGTCGTCCCGGTCGGGCCGTCGGGTTCCCTGAGCCTGCAGCTGGGCCCCTATGCGGGCGACGTCCAGGTCGTGGTGCTGGGCTACGCCCGGGCAGCCGGCCCGAGGGCGAGTACCACCGTCCCGGTGGCGCCACCCTCGCTCAGCGGGTCGCGACGACTCTGAACGCCTCGGCCAGGCGGCCCTCGGGCAGACCGACCGAGGCCGCGGTCGTGGCACCCCACTCACGCAGCCTGGTCTCCAGCTCCTCGCCCATGTGCGAGGTCTGGCTGGTGTGCTCGCGCAGCGCCGCCAGCTTCTGCTCGAAGGTGTCGGTGATGTCGACGTGGTGGTCGGTGACCTGGTGGGCCATCAGCCACACCTCCAGCACCGACCAGGGCTCCAGGCCCTCCTGGTCCAGCAGCTCAGGGAAGGCGAACGGGTTGCGGGCGGTGGGGTACACCGCGCGGATCGAGGCCTCACCGGCGGCCAGGTGGTCGGAGTGGCTGGCGCCGATCCGGTCCCAGTTCCGCTCCGGGGACTGGATCAGCATCCGCTGCGGACGCACCTGGCGGATCACCCGGGAGATCTCCCGGACCAGGTCGGCCGAGGGCTCCAGCCAGCCGTCCCGGAAGCCGTCGAGGAACCGGACGTCGTGCACCCCGACCGCGGCGGCGGCGGCGCGCTGCTCCGCCTCGCGCAGCGCAGGCATCTGCTCGCGGGGCGTGTCGTCGAAGCCGCCCTGGTCGCCCCGGGTGCACAGCAGGTAGGTCACCTCCATCCCGGCCTTGGTGAAGGTGGCCACGGTGCCCGAGGCGCCGAAGTCCAGGTCGTCGGGATGGGCGCCTACGCACAGCACCCGTTGCACGTCGGAGTCGGGAAGAACCACGGCACGACTGTAGGTCCAGCGATCATCGGCTGCACCGCGGGCCGGGAGGTCCCGACGCGCCGTTGCGCCGGGACGACCCCGAGCATGCCCGGGGCCCTGCCCAGTGTGCCGCACGACACACCCCTCGGTGCAAGGGGGAGGGGCGCCCTGGGCACAACCCCGGAATCGTCGCCACCCGGACGTAGGCTGTTGCGACGATGAGCACCCTGTTCGAGGACCTGCCGCTGCCCGGCCCGCCCGGCGCGCCCGACCGTTCCAGCAGGCCCGGCGGTGCGGCCGGCGCGCCTGCCGTCCCGAAGGGGGCTCGCGCCGTCCAGGAGGAGTCCGGTCGGCGCAGCGTGGCCGCCCTGCTGGAGGGTCTGAACCCCCAGCAGCGGGCCGCGGTGGAGCACCAGGGCGGTCCGCTGCTGATCGTCGCCGGGGCCGGCTCGGGCAAGACCCGGGTGCTGACCCACCGGATCGCCTACCTGCTCGCCGCGCGCGGGGTACGCCCGGGGCAGGTGCTGGCCATCACCTTCACCAACAAGGCCGCCGCCGAGATGCGGGAACGGATCAGCGGCCTGGTCGGGCCGGGCGCGGCCAGCATGTGGGTGTCCACGTTCCACTCTGCCTGCGTGCGGATCCTGCGCCGGGAGGCCGGTCGGGTCGGGCTGCGGTCGAACTTCTCGATCTACGACGCCGCGGACAGCCAGCGGCTGATGGCGCTGGTCTGCCGCGAGCTGGACCTGGACCCCAAGCGCTTCCCGCCGCGGGCGTTCGGGGTGCAGGTCTCCAACCTGAAGAACGAGCTGGTCGACGAGGAGACGTTCACCTCCCGGGCCGCCGACGGCGCCCAGACCGACCGGGTGCTGGCCCAGGCCTACACCGCCTACCAGCAGCGGCTGCGGCAGGCCAACGCGATGGACTTCGACGACCTGATCATGAACACCGTCAACATCCTGCAGGCCTTCGACGACGTCGCCGAGTACTACCGGCGGCGGTTCCGGCACGTCCTGGTCGACGAGTACCAGGACACCAACCACGCCCAGTACGTGCTGGTGCGTGAGCTGGTCGGCGGCTCGGCCAGCGAGGCCGGCCAGCGCGCCGCGGTGCTCGCCGCGGACGGCAGCACCGTGCGCGAGGGCCACGAGGTCGCGGTGCCACCCGCCGAGCTGACCGTGGTCGGTGACGCCGACCAGTCGATCTACGCCTTCCGCGGCGCCACCATCCGCAACATCGCCGAGTTCACCGACGACTACCCGCAGGCCCGCACGATCCTGCTGGAGCAGAACTACCGCTCCACCCAGACCATCCTGTCGGCGGCCAACTCGGTGATCGCGGTCAACCGCGACCGCGCCGAGAAGAAGCTGTGGACGGCGTCCGGGGCCGGCGCGCCGATCGTCGGCTACGTGGCCGACAACGAGCACGACGAGGCCGCCTTCATCGCCGAGGAGATCGACCGGCTGACCGACGCGGGCCAGGCCCGGCCCGGGGACGTCGCGGTGTTCTACCGGACCAACGCGCAGTCTCGCGCGCTGGAGGAGGTGTTCGTCCGGGTCGGGCTGCCCTACAAGGTGGTCGGTGGCACTCGGTTCTACGAGCGGCGGGAGGTCAAGGACGCCCTGGCCTACCTGCGGATCCTGGCCAACCCGGCCGACACGGTGAACCTGCGCCGGATCCTCAACGTGCCCAAGCGGGGGATCGGCGACCGGGCCGAGGCCTGTGTGGCGGCACTGGCCGAGCGGGAACGGATCGGTTTCGCCGACGCCCTGGCCCGGGCGGAGCAGGCGCCGGGGATCGCCACCCGCTCGCTGGCCAGCATCCAGCGGTTCACCACCATGATCGAGGAGCTGCGCACCCTGGTCGAGGGCGGCGCCGGGCCGGCGACCATGCTGGACGCCGTCCTGGACCAGACCGGGTACCTGGCCGAGCTGCGGGCCAGCCACGACCCGCAGGACGAGTCCCGGGTGGAGAACCTGGCCGAGCTGGTGGCGGTGGCCGGTGAGTACGAGGCGGCCAACCCCGACGGAGGCCTGTCGGACTTCCTGGAGCAGGTCTCGCTGGTCGCCGACGCCGACGAGGTGCCGGACGAGGCGGTCGCCGACGGCGTCGGGCACGGGGAGGACCAGGGGGTGGTGACCCTGATGACCCTGCACACCGCCAAGGGCCTGGAGTTCCCGGTGGTGTTCCTGACCGGCATGGAGGACGGCACCTTCCCGCACCTGCGGTCGCTGGCCGACCCCGACCAGCTGGCCGAGGAGCGCCGGCTGGCCTACGTCGGCATCACCCGCGCCCGGGAGCGGCTGTACCTGTCCCGGGCCGCGGTGCGCAGCGCCTGGGGGCAGCCCAGCTACAACCCGGCCAGCCGGTTCCTGGACGACGTCCCGGCCGCGCTGCTGGACTGGCGGCGCTCGGAGTCGACCAGCTCGGCGTTCGGCCGGGCCGGCGAGCCCGCGGTGGCCCGGCTGGCCCAGCGCCCCGGCGTCCGCTCGCCCGGCAACCGGGAGGTGGTGCACCTGGAACCCGGTGACCGGGTCACCCACGACACTTTCGGGCTCGGCACGGTGGTCGAGGTCGAGGGCAGCGGGGACAAGGCGGTGGCCAAGGTGGACTTCCGCGGCGAAGGGGTCAAACGGCTGCTGCTGCGCTACGCCCCGGTGACCAAGCTGTGAGCGCGCCGGCGACCTACGCGGGGTGGACGCCGCAGCGGGCCGAGGTGGCTGCCCGGATGCTGACCGGGCTGGCCGGGCCGTCGGCCCGGCTGCGCCCGGACCAGGAGGCGGCGGTGGCCGCCGTGGCCGAGCCCGGCGCGCGGGCGCTGGTCGTGCAGGCCACCGGGTGGGGCAAGTCCGCGGTGTACTTCGGGGCGACCGCGGTCCGCCGGGCCGAGGGCGCCGGCCCGACCCTGGTGGTCTCCCCGCTGCTGTCGCTGATGCGTGACCAGGTCGAGGCCGCCACCCGGGCCGGTCTGCGGGCGGCCACCCTGAACTCCGCCAACCTGGACCAGTGGGGGCAGGTGGAGCACGACCTGCTCGCCGGCCGGGTGGACCTGCTGCTGGTCAGCCCGGAGCGGCTGGCCAACCCCAGCTTCGGTCGCCGGGTGCTGGACGCGCTGACCGGCCGGCTGGGTCTGCTGGTGATCGACGAGGCGCACAGCCTCTCGGACTGGGGGCACGACTTCCGTCCCGACTACCGGCGGATCGCCGGCCTGCTGCTGGGCCTGGGCGAGCAGGTGCCGGTGCTGATGACCACGGCCACCGCCAACCAGCGGGTGACCGACGACCTCGCGCAGCTGCTCGGCGCCCCGACCCTGGTGCAGCGCGGCGACCTGGCCCGGGCCAGCCTGACCCTGACCACCGTGCCGGGGCTTACCCCGCTGCAGCGCTACGGCTGGGTGGCCGACAACCTGAACCGGCTGCCCGGGTCGGGGATCGTCTACGCGCTGACCGTGGCCGAGGCCGACCGGCTGGCCGAGGTGCTGCGGGCCGAGGGCCACGACGTCCGCGCCTACAGCAGCCGGCTCGAACCGGCACAGCGGCAGGCCGTCGAGGAGGCGCTGCGGCGCAACGAGATCAAGGCCGTGGTGGCCACCTCGGCGCTCGGCATGGGTTTCGACAAACCGGACCTGGGCTTCGTCGTGCACGTCGGCGCGCCACCCTCGCCGGTGGCCTACTACCAGCAGGTCGGCCGGGCCGGGCGGGGCATCGACCACGCCGTCGTGGTGCTGCTCGCCTCCAGCGCCGACGAGGGGCTGTGGGAGCACTACATCACCTCCACCGTGCCCGTCCCGACCCAGGTCAACGCCCTGCTGAAGGCGATGGGCGACGAGCCCGGCGCCGCCTCGGTGCCCTCCCTGGAGGCGGGGTCGGGGTTGCGCCGCGGCCGGGTGGAGCTGCTGCTCAAGCAGCTCGCGGTGGACGGCGCGGTCGCCCGGGAGGAGTCCGGTTGGCGACCCACGGGTCAGGCCTGGGCCTACGACGAGCCGCGGTACACCGAGCTGGTCGCCGCCCGCCGGCGCGAGGCCGAGGTGATGCGCGGCTACGCCCGCGGCGAGGCGTGCCTGATGCAGACGCTGCAACGGGCCCTGGACGACCCGGCCGCCGAGCCGTGCGGGCGGTGCTCGGTGTGCATCGGGCACCTGCCCGACGGGCTCGCCGAGCAGGTGCCCGCCGACGTCCTGGCCCGGGTGGGCGCCCTGCTCAGACGCCGGGTCAGCGTGGTCGAACCGCGCAAGATGTGGCCCGGCGGGCGCCTGGGCCGGGGCCGGATCGCCCTTGCCGAGCGCTGCGAGCCCGGCCGGGCGCTGGCCTTCGCGGACGCCCCGGAGTGGTCCGAGCTGGTCGGGGAGTCCTTCGGTCCGGCGGTGCAGGCCGGCGGGCCGCTGCCCGACCAGCTCGTGCAGGCCACGGTGGCCACCCTGGCCGGCTGGAAGCAGGAGTGGGCCGCTGCGGTCGGGCGCCCGGAGGTGGTGCTCTCCCTGCCGGTGTCCGGGTTCGGGCCGCTGACCCGGGCGCTGGCGGCGCGGATCGGGCAGATCGGGCGGATGCCGGTGCGTCACCTGGAGCCGGCCGGCCGGCTGCCGGTGGAGGGCCAGAGCGCCGCCGCCGCCGAGGCGGAGGCGTGGCTGGACCTGCTCGCCCCGGCGGTGCAGGAGCTGGTCGCCGACCAGCCGCTGGCTGACGGGCCGGTGCTGCTGGTGGCCGACCGCAGCTCCACGCTGTGGGCGCCGACGGTCGCGGCGTCGCTGCTGCGCCGGGCCGGTGCGACCGCGGTGTACCCGCTGGTCGTGCACCGCACTCCGTAGCCGCACTCCGTAGCCGCACTCCGTAGCCGCATCCCGTAGCCGCATCCCGTAGCCGCACCCCGTAGCCGCACCCCGTAGCCCCGCAGGGGGTCCCCGGCCCTGACCGGAACCCGCCTGGCACGAACCGGACAGCCGCCGGCCCTCACCTGGGATCCCCTGTCGGGCTGACGGTTGACCCCTCAGCCCGAATCATCAGAGGGGACCAACCATGAAGCGCACCCGGATCATCACCTGCACCGCCGCGACACTTCTCGCCGGGTCCATGACCATCGGCATGGCCACCACCGCCGAGGCCTCCGCCGTCGGGGGCGTCAGCACGCTCAGCCGCTCGGCCCCGGGCAACCCCGCCCCGACCGAGCGTTCCTTGCTGGTCGGAGCTGCTGCCCTGGCCGGCACCGGTGGACAGCCAGGCCGCCTGGTCACCCCACCGACGATGACCACGCAGGGCTGGAAGCAGAAGCTGGTCGTCTACGCGCTGCGGCACGGTGGATCTCTGCTGTCCGCCATCGTTCGCCGGCTCAGCCCGCGGGCGGGGAACTTCCTGCTCAAGAACGCAAACCGGTTGGCGAACTTCCTGGACGCTCTGGAGAACTGGGCGGAGTACCCCATCATCACGTTCCTGATGCACAACGGTGTCCCGTATCCGGAGGCGACGGCCTGCGCCGAGGCGGTCCTGTTCTTCATCGGCTGACCGCCGCGTGTGACACCTGCGTGCCCCGGGCACGCCAGACGTGGCGTGTGCCCCTGGTGCTCCTCCTGCGCCAGGGGACGCGCCGGCCCGTTCGAGTACCGTCGTGCCCGACATTGACACAGAAGCGGAGACGCTCAGATGCGACCCATCGCTGGACCTGACGCACCGGCTGACGACACCTCCTGGCGTGACCTGAGCGGCTCCGAGCGGGGTCTGGTGGTCAGCGGAGCAGTGGGTGTGCTGCTGCTCGTGCTGGCCGCGCTCGCGCTGCCGACCGTGCTGGTGCTGCTCTCGTCGGCGCTCCTGCTGCCCGACGTCCTCCGGTTCGACGGCTGGGCCCCGGCGGTGCTGGCCGCCCTGCTGATCTGCGCCCTGGCCGCCCTGGGCGACCTGCTCACCGCCTCGGTCGGTCGTTCCCTGGAGCAGCGCCTCCCGGGGCCGGCGGGCCGGCTGGCCCGGTTGGCCGTGCGCGGGCTGACGACGGCGGCCGTTGCCCTGGTCTGCCTGTCCGTCCTGCCCGGCGTCCACCTGCAGGGCACCTGGCTGGTGCTGGTGCTCGGGGTGCTCAGCGCCGCCGCGGACGCCGCGGCCGACGCGGTCGGCGGGACGCCAGCGACCCGGCGGGCCTGACCGCGCGGGCTGCCGCGGGTCTCGCGGCGCTGCTCCACGCCGCGCCCAGGACGTCACCGCCTGCTAGTGTCCGCGCTGTCCGGCTGGGGAGGCCATGACGAGGGGCTGGTGCGGTGGAGCAGCTGCCGGAGCTCGACGAGGCGTCCTTGGCCGTCTACCGCCTGATGGTGAGCCGGCCCGGCTGGGGGGTCGAGCGGATCGGCCGGCACCTCGCGATCGACGCCGAACGGGTGCGGGGCTGCCTGGACGCACTGGTGGCGGCCGGCCTGGCCGCCGGCGACCCGGCGCAGGAGCTCGCGCCGTCGGCGGTCGACCCTGAGCTCGGCCTGATCATCCTGGCCGAGCGCGCCTCGGCCGAGCTGGAGCGACGGACCCAGGAGTTCGAGGCCAGCCGGGAGCGGATGAGTGCGCTGCTGGCCCGGCTCTCCTCCCCGGAGGCGGGGGGGACCCGGAGCACCAGGTGGTCAGCGCCGAGCAGGTGCAGCACCGGATCGAGGTGCTGGTCCGGCGCTGCCGGAGCGGTGTGGACCTGCTGCTGCCAGCCGGTCAGGCCGCGCCCGGCTCGGTGGCCGGCCGCACCTGGTGGGTCGCCGAGCACGGTGAGCGCGCCGGGCTGCAGGTACGGATCCTGCTGGCCAACGCGGCCGTGGAGGATCCGACCGTCCGCGCCTTCCTGACCTGGGCCGCCCCGACCAGCACCCAGGTCCGGGCGGTGTCCAGTGTGCCGGTGCCGATGCTGGTCTGCGACGGGGCGGTGGCCCTGCTCCCGGTGGACCCGCACGACCCGGGGTCGGAGGCGATGGTCACCCGGCAGTCGGCCACCCTGCACGCCCTGGGCGACCTGTTCTCCACCCTGTGGTCGGCCGCCACGGTGCTCAGCTCCCCGGCCGGGTCGGCCGCGGACCCCGGCGACAGCAGCGTCGCAGCCGACCCGGGCGGCACCGGGGACAACCCCCGCCCGGCGGCGGCCCAGGGCGGTCCGCGGGCCGCCCTGATCACCCTGCTCGCCGCCGGGGCCAAGGACGAGGCCATCGCCCGGAGCCTGGGTGTCTCGGTGCGCACCCTGCAACGCTCTTTGACCGAGCTGCACGCCGAGCTGGGGGCCGCGACCCGGTTCCAGGCGGGGGTGCTCGCGGCTCGGGCAGGACTGCTGTGACCGAGGAGGGCCGCTCGGCCCCCGAGGCGATGCTGGACCTGCTGCTGGAGGAGAACGCCCGGGTCGCGCGCGCGGTGGCGGCGATGCAGGAGCGCGGCCAGCAGCTGGCCCAGGTGCTGGGCGGGCTGTCCGAGGCCGGCCGGGGCAGCCGGGGGGACCAGGTCGAGACGCTGCTCGGCTCGGCCGCGGTCCGGGCCTGGCTGGTCGCCACCGAGGACGACGTCCGGGTCGAGTCGACGGCCTTCGTGCCCGGACGGGTGCAGTCCCGCGCGTCGTTGGAGGCGGCTGCGGCCACCGACCGGGGCCTGCTGGCGCGCGGTGTCCGGCTGCGCACGATCTACCAGACCGCGGCCGCCTCCGACCCGGCCACCCGCCGGCACGTCGCGGTGATGTCGATGCTGGGCGAGCAGGTGCGGACCGTGCCGAGCCTGCCGCTGCGGCTGGTCATCTCCGACCGCAGCACGGTGCTGCTGCCGATCGACCTGCAGGACAGCTCGGCCGGCGCGGTGGTGATCCGGGCACCGGGAGCGGTGGCGGCCATGGTCTCGCTGTTCGAGAGCTACTGGTCGATCGGGGAGCCGTTCGCCCGCCCGGTCCGGGACAGCCGGGAGGGGCTGACCGGGGTGGAGAGCTCGGTGCTGCGCGCCCTGGCGGCCGGGGAGCGCGACGAGGACATCGCCGCCGCGCTGGCCATCTCGCCGCGCGAGTTCAAGATCGCGCCGATTCGCACGGATCCACCGCGGGAACGCTCGATCCGTGCGAATCGGAGCGATCTTGAGGAGGACGAGGATGGGCGGGTGGGGCGGGCGGACGGGGCGGGTGCTGCTCGGAGGTGAGCGGGCCTCAGGAGGCCGGTGCGGTGTGCGGCAGCGAGGTGACGCCGGCCTGCACGGTGTGGCCGTCGTGGCCGAGCTGACCGAGCAGCTGGGCCACGGTGTGCACCACCCGGGGGTCCACGGGCAGCGACATGTGCCCGACGCCGTGCACCGGCAGGTTCTGCGCCCGCAGGTCCGGGTGCAGCAGCCGGCCGTTCTCGTGCGGCAGCACCATCTGGTCCAGGTCGGACCAGAACGAGACGAACCGGGTGCGGCAGCCCTCGGCGGGGGAGTCCAGCTCGGCGTACAGCTCGCTGCCCGGGCGCAGCTCGCGGCACAGCTGCACCGGCAGCAGGTGGGCGGGCAGGGTGCCGGCGTGCGGGGTACCCAGGGTGACCAGGGTGTGCACCCGCTCGTCCCCGCCCAGGCGCTGCACGTAGTAGCGGGCGATCAGCCCGCCCAGGCTGTGACCGACCACGTGGATGCGCTCGTAGCCGGTCTCGGCGACCAGCTCCTCGACCTGGCCGGCCAGGTCGCGGGCCGCCTGCCGGACGTCGTTGGTGGTCAGCGGGTAGTTCACGGTCACCACCCGGCCGAAGCCCTTGGCCCGCAGGCTGCGCTTCATCATGGTGAAGACCGCCCGGTTGTCGACCATCCCGTGCACCAGCAGGATCGGGGTGCCGGCGGCCTCCACGTCCAGCGCCAGCCGGCCGCGCTGGGAGGGCCTCAGGTCGGCCAACCGGTACCGCTCGGACTGCCGACGCCGTTCCCCGGCCAGGCCGAAGGGGTAGATGGCCAGGTGGGCCGAGCACCAGGCCAGCTCCATCGCCGTCCCGGCGGCGCCGCGCACGCTCAGCAGGGGACGCAGGTCGCGGCGCAGACCGGCCAGGGTGGCGAGCACGGTGGGCGGCCCGCTCGACCGCGGCGCAGGCCCGGGCGTCGCAGACGCGACGGCGGCACGGTCGAACCCACGGTCGAACCCGTCCTGGGTGGCCTCGGTCACCTCTCCACCTCCTCCTCGAGCTGGTCCCGCCACGGGTCCTGGACGCCGTCCGGCCTGCGGACTTGTCTGGGACCATACGTCTATCGGATGCCGAGGGCCTGTCGTTGAGACATCCGGGCCACCGATCGACCGTCGCTGCCCGGCTGCGCCCGGCTAGGCTCGCCGGAGCAGGGAGCCCCGCGGGGTCGAACGAGGAGGCAGCATGGCGCCGGTCCGGATCGTCGTCGCCAAGCCCGGGCTGGACGGGCACGACCGCGGCGCCAAGGTCGTCGCCCGGGCCCTGCGGGACGCCGGGATGGAGGTCGTCTACACCGGGCTGCACCAGACCCCCGAGCAGATCGTGGAGGCGGCGATCCAGGAGGACGCCGACGCGATCGGGCTGTCGGTGCTCTCCGGGGCGCACCTGACCCTGATGCCGCGGGTGGTGGCCCTGCTCGCCGAGCGCGGCGCGGCGGACATCGCCGTCTTCGGCGGCGGGATCATCCCCGACCGGGACATCCCGCTGCTGCTCGAGCAGGGCGTGCGCAAGGTGTTCACCCCCGGCACCCCGATGCGGGACATCGTCAGCTGGGTGCGTGAGCACGTCGGCCAGCCGGCCTGACCCGGCGCGCACCCGCAGCGCCGGGTGACGCGCCCCACGCCCACCGCGGTCTGCGGGTCCGGCCGGGGTGGATAGGGTTCGTCCCGGACCCAACCACAGAGCTGAGGACGGTCACGTGGACCTGTTCGAATATCAGGCGCGGGACCTTTTCGCCGCGCACGGAGTACCGGTGCTGGACGCCGAGGTCGCCACCACGCCCGAGGAGGCCCGTGCGGCCGCCGAACGGCTGGGCGGCGGCACCGTGGTCGTCAAGGCGCAGGTCAAGACCGGGGGCCGGGGCAAGGCCGGCGGCGTCAAGGTCGCCCGCGACCCCGACGAGGCGGCCGCCCGGGCCGCAGACATCCTGGGCATGGACATCAAGGGCCACACCGTGCACCGGGTGATGGTCACCCAGGGCGCGAGGATCGCCGAGGAGTTCTACTTCTCGGTGCTGCTGGACCGGGCCAACCGCACCTACCTGGCGATGTGCTCGGTCGAGGGCGGGGTGGAGATCGAGCAGCTGGCGGTCGAACGTCCGGACGCCCTGGCCCGGGTACCGGTGGACGCGATCGTCGGCATCGACGAGGCCAAGGCGGCCGAGATCGTCCAGACCGCCGGCTTCCCCGCCGAGCTGCAGGCCCCGGTCGCGGCGGCGATCACCAAGCTGTGGGACGTATTCGTCAAGACCGACGCCACCCTGGTCGAGGTGAACCCGCTGGTCCGCACCGAGGACGGCGCGATCATCGCGCTGGACGGCAAGGTGACCCTGGACGAGAACGCCGGCTTCCGCCAGCCCGGCAACGCCGACCTGGTCGACGCCCAGGCGGCGGACCCGCTCGAGGCCCGGGCCAAGGAGAAGCACCTCAACTACGTCAAGCTGGACGGCGAGGTCGGGATCATCGGCAACGGGGCCGGCCTGGTGATGTCCACCCTGGACGTGGTCGCCTACGCCGGGGAGCAGTTCGGGGGCATGAAGCCGGCGAACTTCCTGGACATCGGCGGCGGGGCCAGCGCCGAGGTGATGGCCAACGGGCTGGAGATCATCCTGTCCGACCCGCAGGTGAAGAGCGTGTTCGTGAACGTGTTCGGCGGGATCACCGCCTGCGACGCGGTCGCGAACGGGATCGTGCAGGCCTTCCAGCTGCTGGAGTCCCGCGGTGAAGCGGTCAGCCGCCCGCTCGTCGTCCGGCTCGACGGCAACAACGCCGAGCTGGGCCGGCAGATCCTCGACGACGCGGGCCTGGCCGGCCTGGAACGCGTCGACACCATGGACGGCGCCGCCTCCCGGGCGGCCGAGCTCGCAGCCCAGGGGGCATGAACGTGGCCATCTTCCTGACCTCCGACAGCAAGGTCATCGTGCAGGGCATGACCGGGTCCGAGGGGCGTAAGCACACCCAGCGGATGCTGGCCAGCGGCACCAAGGTGGTCGGCGGCGTCACACCCGGCAAGGGCGGGCAGAGCGTGGAGTTCGACGGCGGGGTGAGCGTGCCGGTGTTCGGCTCGGTCGCCGAGGCCGTGGAGGCCACCGACGCCGACACCACCGTCATCTTCGTGCCGGCGAAGTTCACCAAGGCCGCGGTGCACGAGGCGGTGGACGCCAAGATCCCGCTGGCCGTCGTGATCACCGAGGGCGTCCCCGTGCACGACACCGCCGAGTTCTACCAGTACGCGGTCAACGCCGGCTCGACCCGGATGATCGGCCCGAACTGCCCCGGCCTGATCTCGCCCGGGCAGTCCAACGCCGGGATCATCCCGGCCGACATCACCGGCCCCGGCCCGATCGGGCTGGTCTCCAAGTCCGGCACGCTGACCTACCAGATGATGTACGAGCTGCGCGACATCGGGTTCTCCAGCGGCGTCGGGATCGGCGGCGACCCGGTGATCGGGACGACCCACATCGACGCCCTGGCCGCCTTCGAGGCCGACCCGGACACCAAGGCGATCGTGATGATCGGTGAGATCGGCGGGGACGCCGAGGAGCGCGCGGCGGCCTACATCCGGGAGCACGTGAGCAAGCCGGTGGTCGGCTACGTCGCCGGCTTCACCGCACCGGAGGGCAAGACGATGGGCCACGCCGGCGCCATCGTGTCCGGCTCCTCGGGCACCGCCGTGGCCAAGCAGGAGGCGCTGGAGGCGGCCGGGGTCAAGGTCGGCAGGACGCCGTCGGAGACCGCCCAGCTGATGCGGGAGATCATCGCCTCGATGTGAACCCCGCCCGGCGCGCCCGCCCCGCAGTCGCGCTGAGACCCACGACACGACGCGCCGCGACCCTCCGGTCCGGCGCGTCGCGTCGTCCGGGCCGTGAGCGCCGGGTGACGATGGGCGGGATGAGCACGGCGACCCTTCCCCCCCAGACCCCGCTCCAGCCCCCGGCCGAGCGGCGGGCCCCGATCACCGCCGGCCTGGCCGCCGCCGCGCAGGCGGTGGTGGCCTCGCTCGGGTTGGTCGCCGCGCCCGTGGTGGCCGTCTGGGTGCTGACCTCCGGCACCCAGACCACCTGGCCGCAGGCCGTCCGGGTGGCCGGGGCGGTGTGGTTGCTGGCCCAGCACACCGGCCTGTCGGTGACCGGGGGCCACGTCGGCCTGGTGCCGCTGGGGCTGACCGTGGTGCCGTTGCTGGCCTGCTACCACGCCGCGCGACGGCTGAGCCGGACGCTGGACCCGGCCTGGGCCGACCAGGGCACGGCCCGGTCGAGGGAGCCGGTGCTGCCTCCGCGTCGCGCGCTGGCCGCGTTCCTGGCTGGGTACTGCGCGCTGGCCGTGGCGATCAGCTTCCTGGCCGCCGGCCCCGGGCTGCACCCGGTGACCGCCCAGGCGTTGGCCGGCTCGCTGGTCGTCTCCGGGGTCGGCGCCGCGGCCGGGGCCGGGGCGCACCGGTTCGGCACGGTGCGCGCGGCCGTCCGGGCGCTGGCCGAGCGGGCCCCGCTGCCGGGGCTGGTCCGTCGCGCGCTGGCCCCGGCCGCGACCGCCCTGGGCGTGCTGGCGACCGCGGCCACCGTGCTGCTGGCGATCACCCTGGCCGTCCAGCACGCCGACGTCGTCACCGTGCAACGGGCCCTGGGCGCCGGCCTGGGTGGCGGGCTGGTGCTGGTCGCCGCTCAGCTGGCGCTGCTGCCCAACGCCGTCCTGTTCGCGGCCGCCTTCGTCTGCGGGCCCGGCTTCAGCGTCGGCGCCGGCACCTCAGTGACGCCGTCGGCCTCGGTGCTCGGCCCGCTGCCGGCGCTGCCGGTGCTGGCCGCGCTGCCCGCGCCGCAGGCCTTCGCGCCCGCCCTGCTGGCCGTGCTGGCGGTGCCCTTCCTGGCCGGGGCGGTGGCCGGCTGGCAGGTGCTGCGCCGCAGCGACGGCTCCCGGTCGGTCGCGGCGCTGCAGTGCGTGCTGGTCGCGGTGCTCTGCGGTGCCGCGGTGGGGGTGGCCGGCTGGTTGGCCGGAGGCCCGGCCGGGCCCGGTCGGCTGGCCGTCGTCGGGCCCTCCCCGCTGGCCTGGTCGGCGGTGCTGGCCGCGGAGGTGCTGGCCGGGGGCCTGCTGGTCCAGGGGCTGCGCCAGGTCGTGGCCCTGGTGGCGCGGAAGGTCGCGGCGGCCGGCCGATAAGGTGCTGGCCGTGACCGACCCCGCCGCCGCCGCCGCCGGCCGATGCCGCGTCCTGGTCCTGGTCTCGGGCTCGGGCACCCTGCTCCAGGCGTTGATCGACGAGGCCGTCCGGCCCGGCGCGGGGTACCAGGTGGTGGGCGTGCTGTCCGACCGCGAGGACGCCTACGGGCTGCAGCGGGCGCGTGAGCACGGCCTGCCGACCGTCGTGGTGTCCCCGGCCGACTTCGCGGACCGTCCCGCCTGGGACGCCGCGGTGGCCGCCGCGTGCCGGGTGCTGCGGCCGGACCTGGTGGTGCTGGCCGGGTTCATGAGGATCCTCGGCGAGGCCTTCCTGGCCGAGTACGGCGGCCGGACGATCAACACCCACCCCGCGCTGCTGCCCTCCTTCCCGGGGGCGCACGCGGTGCGCGACGCGCTCGCGCACGGGGTCAAGGTCACCGGCTCCAGCGTGATCGTCGTCGACGCCGGCGTGGACACCGGGCCGATCGTGGCCCAGCGCGCGGTCCCGGTCGAGCCCGACGACGACGAGACCTCCCTGCACGAACGGATCAAGGTCGTCGAGCGCGACCTGCTGGTCGAGGTGGTGTCCCGGATCGCCGCCGGCGGACTCCGGGTGGACGAACGGAAGGTGTCGTTGCGGTGAGCGATCAGGAGGGCGTGCAGACGCCGATCCGGCGGGCCCTGCTGTCCGCCTACGACAAGAGCGGTCTGGAGGAGCTGGCCGTCGGGCTGCACGCGGCCGGCGTCGCGCTGGTGTCCACCGGTTCGACCGCGGCCCGGATCGCCGCGGCCGGCGTGCCGGTGACCCCGGTGGAGGAGCTGACCGGCTTCCCGGAGTGCCTGGACGGGCGGGTGAAGACCCTGCACCCGCGGGTGCACGCCGGGATCCTGGCCGACCGGCGGCTGCCCGAGCACGTCCGCCAGCTGAGCGAGCTCGGCATCGAGGCCTTCGACCTGGTGGTGGTCAACCTCTACCCGTTCCGGCAGACGGTGGCCTCGGGTGCCTCGGCGCAGGAGTGCATCGAGCAGATCGACATCGGCGGCCCCTCGATGGTGCGCGCTGCGGCCAAGAACCACGCCTGCGTGGCGGTGGTGACCGACCCGGCCCGCTACGGCGAGGTGCTGGCCGCCGCCCGGTCCGGCGGCTTCTCCCTGGCCCAGCGCCGGCAGCTGGCCGCCGAGGCCTTCGCGCACACCGCTGCCTACGACGTCGCGGTCGCCTCCTGGATGGGCGCCGAGGTCGGGCCCACCGACGATGGCAGCGGGTTCGCCCGGTTCGCCGGAGCGACCTGGGAGCGGGCCGCGGTGCTGCGCTACGGGGAGAACCCGCACCAGCCGGCCGCGCTGTACCGGGGCTGGGACAGCGGGCTGGCGCACGCCGAGCAGCTGCACGGCAAGGAGATGTCCTACAACAACTACGTCGACACCGACGCCGCGTGGCGGGCCGCCTTCGACCACGGCGACGGGCCGTGCGTGGCCATCATCAAGCACGCCAACCCGTGCGGGATCGCGGTCGGGCCGGACCTGGCCACCGCACACCGCAAGGCCCTGGCCTGCGACCCGGTCTCGGCCTTCGGCAGCGTGG
The DNA here is from genome assembly GCA_963821825.1 of uncultured Actinomycetota bacterium. Classification (GTDB taxonomy): domain Bacteria; phylum Actinomycetota; class Actinomycetes; order Actinomycetales; family Kineosporiaceae; genus CAWGFD01. Next base: position 506,918 of record CAWGFD010000001.1, on the reverse strand, counting down.
TCGCGGTCAACCGGCGGCTGGACCGGGCCACCGCCGAGCAGATCGGTGAGGTCTTCACCGAGGTGGTCGCCGCGCCCGGGTTCGACCCGCAGGCGCTGGAGGTGCTGACCCGCAAGAAGAACGTCCGGCTGCTCCAGGTGCCGCTCGACCCGCCCGCGGTCCGCGAGCTGCGCCCGATCAGCGGCGGCGTCCTGGTCCAGGCGGCCGACCGGGTCGACGCCCCCGGTGACGACCCGGCCACCTGGACCCTGGCCGCCGGGGAACCGGCCGACGAGGCGACGATGGCCGACCTGGTCTTCGCCTGGCGGGCGGTGCGCGCAGTCAAGTCCAACGCGATCCTGCTGGCCGCCGACGGCGCCAGCGTCGGGGTCGGGATGGGGCAGGTCAACCGGGTCGACGCGTGCCGGCTGGCCGTGGAACGGGCCGGCGCCGACCGGGCGGCCGGCTCGGTGGCGGCCTCGGACGCCTTCTTCCCCTTCCCGGACGGCCCCCAGGTGCTGCTGGACGCCGGGGTGCGGGCGATCGTGCAGCCCGGCGGCTCGATCCGGGACGGCGAGGTGGTGCAGGCGGTGACGGCGGCCGGGGTGACCATGTACCTCACGGGGACCCGGCACTTCGCGCACTGACGCCTCGTGCCGGACCTGCTGCCCCGCCGCCGGCTCGCCTTCAGCCTCGTCCTGCTGGTGCTGGCCGCCTCGTTCGTGGCCACTCCGCTGGCCGGCTTCCGGGCCGGTGGCTACCTGCTGGCCGCCGCACTGCTGCTGGCCGGGTCGCTGCGCGCGCTGTTGCCGGCGCCGTACTGCCTGGGGCTGCTGGTCAGGTCACGCCGGGTCGACGTCGGGATGTCGCTGCTGCTGGCCGCGGCGGTGCTGGTCCTGGCCCGCGCCGTCCCCGGCTGAGCGGGGCTGCAGCTCCAGCAGCAGGATCCCCAGGTCGTCCCCGAGCCGGTTGCCGGAGAACCGGCGGACGGTGTGCAGCAGCTGGTCCAGGGCAGCGTCCACGCTGCCGCCCCGGCTGGCCAGGGCGGCGCAGGCCGAGCTCAGGTCCAGGAAGCGGCCCGCAGCGTCGCGGCTCTCGCTGAGCCCGTCGGTGTGCAGCAGCAACCGCTGCCCGGCCGTCAGGGTGAAGCGGTCGGTGGCCGGGTCGACGCCCAGCCCCAGCGGCGCCGAGAACCGGCTCGGGGTCAGCTCCCGCACCGTGCCGTCCGGGCAGATCAGCAGCGGGGCCGGGTGGCCGCAGTTGACCACCTCGACCTCGCCGGCGGCGTCGACCTGGCACAGCGCCACGGTGACGAAGTCCTCCTCGTCCAGGTCGCGGAGCAGCGCGCGCTCCATCTGGGTGGCCACCTCGGCCAGGCCCAGCTCCGGCGAGGGCGCCAGGTGCCGGAAGCCGGCCAGCACGGCCGAGGCGGTCCGCAGCGCCGTCAGGCCCTTGCCGCGCACGTCCCCGATCAGCAGCCGGACGCCGGCGGGGGTGTCGATCGCGTCGAACAGGTCACCACCGACCTGGGCGTCGGCGCTGGCCGAGACGTACCGGGAGGCCACCCGCAGGCCTCCGACCCGGGCCGGCACGGGGTGCAGGATGCTCGCCTGGGCCACCGTGGCCACCGCGGTGACCCGGCGGATCCGCTCCTCCCGGCGGTGGCGGACGACCGCGTTGCCGACCGCGAAGACCGCCAGTGCGGTGCTGCCCGCGATCCGGACCAGCGCCTCCCCCCCGAGCAGGGTGGCCATCACGTCGCCGTGGTTGACGAGCGCGCTGAGCAGGGCGACTGCCGCCACCGAGCCGGCGGCCACCACGGCGGTCGGCCGCCAGTTCGAGGTCAGGGAGACCACCAGCGGTGCCAGCGCCAGCCAGGGCACCACGATCAGCCGCTGGTTGTCGCTGAGCATCGCGAGCTGGGAGAGGACCAGGACCAGGACGGCGAGCAGGCCCAGCACGAGGCTGGCCCGGTGCCGGCGCCAGAGGTCCGCCGCCCGTCCGACCGGTTCGCCGCCGACCGGCTCCCCCTGCCTGTTCACCGGGCCAAGTATGTCAGCACCGCCTCCGCCGGAAAGGCCCTCAGGATGGGGTCAGCAGGCCGGGTTCGCTGCGCCCGGAGGTGAGCAGGACCTCGTCGAAGTCGGTGGTGGTCATCCGGACCACGCAGGTCAGCCGGTCGCCCACGTGCAGCGGGGGCAGCCCGGCCGGCACGAAGAGCATGGACACCTGCATGTGCGGCAGGTCGGCGAAGGCCAGCCGCCGGCCGTCGTGCTGGAACGGCGAGCCGGTCAGCCCGGCGGCCGCGGCCACGTCCCGGGCCAGCGCGCGCAAGCGGCCGGCTCGGCTGCGGCCGGCCGAGCGGCCGCGCATCCCGATCCCGTGCGCGGTGCCCCCGCTGACCACCACCACCCAGCCGGAGCCCGGGGCCCGGCGCTGGAAGTAGCCGACCGGCTCGCCCCGGCGCACCGGGTGCACGTCCAGCACCTCGCCGTCGGCGTGCAGCGCGGCGGGCGCGCCCAGCCACAGGTCGGTGCCGACCCGCGGGTACAGCGTCGAGGCCGGGTGCTCGGCCTGCAGGGCGCGCAGCTCCCCGGCGTCCAGGTGAGAAACCCAGATCGGGCCGAGCGGGACACCCAGGGAGCCCCAGTCGGCCAGCACCCGGCGGATCGCGCCCAGCCGGTCGATCCCGGATATCGGCAGGTGCACGGCCAGGCCGCGGTAGCCGCCGGAGCTGATCGCCGCGCGCAGCCGCGGCGCCACGTCCTCGCCGAGCTCGATGCCGTGCCGGCGCATCGGGGAGGCGGCCTCGACCACGAACGCCGCGGCCTGCCCGGCCCGCTCCAGCAGGTCCGGCCGGGAGACGGTGACCAGGACGCCCGGGTCGGCCGGGGTGAGCGCCGGACGCCAGGGCTCCAGCACCATCACCTCACCCGGGAACTCCCGGCGCACCACCTCCACCTCGGCCGCGCCGTTCACCGCGACCCGGGCCACGCCCATCCGGCGTGCCTCCGCCGCCAGCCGGGAAAGCCCGAAACCGTAGCCGTTGCCCTTCATCACCGGCACCAGCGTCGGCTGCTCGCGCAGCATGCGGTCCAGGTGCGCGCGCCACGCGGGCGCGTCAACGGTCAGCCGCAGGGTCACGGCCGGCGGGCCAGGTACAGCGCGAACGCCTTGGCCCACAGCCGTGACACCGGCCGCTCCCACTCCCCGAGCAGCTCCACCACCTCGGCGCCCAGACCGATCTTGAACCGGACCAGGCCCGAGAGCGGGTCGCCCGGGTCGACGGTATCGGTGATCCCGCGCAGGTCGTAGAGCGTGCAGCCGCGCGCGGAGGCCTCGCGCAGCGCCTGCCACTGCACCGCGTTGGACGCCCGGGTGTCCCGGTGCCTGGTGGTCGAGGCGCCGTAGCTGTACCAGGCGTGCCCACCGACCTGCATGACCGTCGCGGCGGCGGCCAGCTCGCCGTCCAGCTCGGCCAGGTACAGCCGCATCCGGGCGCCCGCGGTGACCTGCGGGCCGGCGGCGAACGCGTCCCACATGCCCTCGAAGTAGGCCAGCGGGCGGGGCAGGAACCCGTCCCGGGCGGCGGTCTCCCGGTAGACCTCGTGGAAGGCGGCCAGGTCGGCCCGCTCGCCCGCTCTGACCTTCACCCCCGCCCGGTCGGCGGCCTTGACGTTGCGCCGCCACTGCTGGTTCATCCCGGCCAGCAGGTCGGCCTCCGACCGCCCGGCCAGCGGCAGCTGCACGACGAACCGCGGCTGGCCGGCGCTGAAGCCGGCGCCCTGGCCGAGCGGGGACCAGCCGTTGTCGCGCAGCCCCTGCTCCAGCTGCTCAGCGACGGCGTCCCGGCGGTCCGCGGTCAGGTCGGCGAAGTGTCGCCGGCCGGTGTCGGCCAGGCCGGCCTTGACCGTGGCGGCCGACCAGGCCCGCACCGGGCGGGGCGGGCCGATCCGGACGGCGAACGCCCGCTCCCGCCGGGCGTGCGCGACCAGCGGGTCCAGCCACCGGGCCGGATCCTGCGCGACCAGCTCCCAGTCCAGCAGCGGCCCCTCGGGCAGGTAGGCCAGGGACCGTTGCACGCCCGGCAACGGGATCGCCCGGTGCAGCACCAGAGCGGCGCCGACCAGCCGCCCGGCGCCGTCGTCCGGCCGGCCGGGGGCTGGGCTTGACGGGTCGAACCAGCCGATGCTGTGCGCCGTCCAGTCCGGCTTGACCCGCGCCCAGGCGGGTACCTGCAGGAAGCTCGCCCCGTGGTCGGCGGCGAACGCCGCGTGCTGGGCGGGGTCGATCGTCCGCACGGTCAGGGGTGTGCTGCCGGCGCCGGATCGTCCGGCCGGGCCGTTGGTGGCGGTACTGCGGGTCACGTATGCATCATGCCGTGCGAAGCTGACCACCCGGTGAACGAGCAGCTGAGCGGCGCCGCCGGGCCGGCTGGGTGACCCCGGCGGCGACCCTGATCCGGCCCCGACCGCTGCCCTGGTCCGACCCCGGACCTGGGCTCACGCCGTCCGGCGCCGGCCGGCCACCGCGTAGGGTGGCGCTGCGCCGGTGAACGCCAACGCGTCGGGCTCGGCGCGGCAGGTGAGGAACCAGCAGACCGGCCGGTTCGTCGCAAGGGAACCTTCACATCGAGGAAGACGATGAGCGAGCCCAACCCGTTGACCGCCCCGCAGCCGGAGTCGGCGCTGACCCTCACCCCGCCGGCGCCCACCGCGCCGGTCACGGCGACCGCGGCGCCCAAGCTGGCCCCGGCCGTGGACCCGGCCCAGCTGCCCGGCCTGGACCAGAAGGTGGACGCCTATCTGACCTCGCTGCTGACCGCCCAGCCGCACTCCCCGGAGTTCGCGGCCAAGGCCGGTGACGTGCGAGCGATGGGGGACGCGGACATCCGGCGGGCCGCGGAGAGCTCCAACCGGCTGCTGAAGACGCCGGTCAAGGCGCTGCAGGAGGGTGGGCTGTCGCAGGGCAGCAAGGTGGGCTCCACGCTGGTCGAGCTGCGCCGCACGGTGGAGGACCTGGACCCCAAGGGCGCCCGCGGCACCCGCAAGGTGCTCGGTCTGCTGCCGATGGGGGACAGGGTCGGCGACTACTTCCGCAAGTACGCCAGCGCGCAGTCCCACCTGGACGCGATCCTGCACGCGTTGCGCGACGGGCAGGACGAGCTGCAGCGGGACAACGCCGCGCTGAACCTGGAGAAGCAGCAGCTGTGGGCGGCGATGGGCAACCTGAACGCCTACATCTACGTGGCCGAGCGGCTGGACGCCCGGTTGTCCGCCACCATCGCCGAGCTGGACGCCAGCGACCCGGACAAGGCCCGCGCCCTGCGCGAGGACGTGCTGTTCTACGTCCGGCAGAAGCACCAGGACCTGCTCACCCAGCTCGCCGTCTCGATCCAGAACTACCTGGCCATCGACGTCGTGATGAAGAACAACCTGGAGCTGGTCAAGGGCGTCGACCGGGCCTCGACGACCACCGTCTCGGCGTTGCGCACCGCGGTCATCGTGGCCCAGGCGCTGGGCAACCAGAAGCTGGTGCTGGACCAGATCACGGCCCTGAACACCACGACGTCCTCGATGATCGAGCGCACCTCGCAGATGCTGCGGGACAACTCGGTCGCCATCCAGGAGCAGGCGGCCGGGGCGACGGTCGGGCTGCCCCAGCTGCAGGCGGCGTTCGAGAACGTCTACCAGACGATGGACGCGATCGACGCGTTCAAGGTGCAGGCGTTGGACTCGATGGCGATGACCATCGGCACCCTGGAGAACGAGGTGGCCAAGTCACGGGCCTACCTGGACCGGGTGGACCGGCAGGACGAGCGCGTGGCCCGCGGTTCCCTGGACCTGGACCTGGGCAGGTGAGCGCAGCCAGGTGAGCGGTCTGGGTGAGTGGCTGGGCCGGCTGTTCGGCCGTTCCGCGCAGCCGCAGCGCGCCGTCCTGCCGCCGGTGCCCACCGGGGAGGACCTGCTCGTTGCGCTGGCCCAGGTGCAGGCCGACCTGGCCGCCCGGGCGCGGACCGGCCAGGCCGTGCCCGAGGCCGTGGTCTCCCGGGTCGAGCGGATCGCCGGCACCGTGCGGGAGGCGGTGCCACGGCTGGAGACCCTGGGCCCGGGCAGCCGGGAGGCGCACGCCGTGATGGCCACCGCCACGTCCTACCTGCCCGAGGCCCTGGCCGGGTACCTGCGGCTGCCCAGCTCCTACCGTGACCGTCGGCCGGTGGACGGCGGCCGGACCTCGCTGATGGTGCTGATCGACCAGCTGGACCTGCTGGCCGCGACCATGGACGACATCGTCGAGGCCGCCTACCGGGCCGACGCCGCGGCGCTGGTCGCGCACGGGGCCTTCCTGGCCGCCAAGTTCGGCCATGACGACGACCCGCTCGACCTGGGGACGAGCTGATGGCGGCGCGACCGACGCGATCACCCGCCGGCCCGGGGTCGGGCCCGGCCGAGGCGGTCCGGGCGCTGGTCGGCGTCGGCGTCGGCGCCGGGCTGGACGCCGGCCAGGTGGAGCAGGAGGGCCGCCGGCTCGCCGCCGCGGTGGCCGAGTCCGCGCCCGGCGCACCGACCGCCTGGGCCGCCGTGTTCGGCGGCGGCAGCCAGGCCTTCTTCGACGCCGCCGTCCGGGGCCGCCGCTGGCGGGTCGGCCCGACCCACCTGCTCACCGAGCTGGTGGGTCGCGGCGACGAGCGGGCCCCGGCCTACGCCCGGGCCCTGGTGGAGGTCGCCGCAGCGGCCTGCGAGCTCGGTGAGCCCAGCATGGTGGTGGTGGCCGCCGCGGCCGGTGCCGGTCAGGCGCAGCTGCGGGCGGCCGGTGTCGGGGCCCACCCGGTGCCGGGGGGTGACCCGGCGACCCGCGGCAGGTCCCGGGCGCTCCCCACGTCGCCGGCCGGGCCGAGGGCACTGACCGCGCCCGGCACGGCACCGGCCGAGCCGGCCACGCAGGCCGGCCAGCCGGACGAGCCGGACGAGCCGGCCCGCACCGTGGAGGAGCTGCTCGCCGAGCTGGACGACCTGGTCGGTCTGGACCGGGTGAAGGCCGAGGTCCGCCACCAGGCGCAGCTGCTGCGGGTCGAGCAGCTGCGCGAACAGGCCGGCCTGCGCAGCCTCACCGTCAGCCGGCACCTGGTCTTCGTGGGGAACCCCGGGACCGGTAAGACGACGGTGGCCCGGCTGGTGGCCGACATCTACCGCGCGCTCGGGCTGCTGGGCACCGGGCAGCTGGTCGAGGTCGACCGGTCCGAGCTGGTCGCGGGCTACCTCGGCCAGACCGCGACCAAGACCGCCGAGGCGGCGGCGTCGGCGCTGGGCGGGGTGCTGTTCGTGGACGAGGCGTACGCGCTGGCCGGGGACCAGTACGGGCAGGAGGCGATCGACACCCTGGTCAAGGAGATGGAGGACCACCGCGAGGACCTGGTCGTCATCGTGGCCGGCTACCCGGGCCCGATGCGCCGGTTCATCTCGGCCAACCCCGGGCTGGCCAGCCGCTTCCGGACCACGATCAGCTTCGAGGACTACACCGACCCCGAGCTGCTGGAGATCTTCACCCGGCTGGCCGCGGCCGCCGACTACACCCCGGCCGCACCCACCCTGCAGGCGTTCGGCGAGATGGTTGCCGCCGTGGCCCGGGACGAGGGGTTCGGCAACGCCCGCTGGGCGCGCAACGTGCTGGAGGAGACCATCGGGCGAGCGGCCTGGCGGCTGCGTGAGGTCGCCGAGCCGACGGTGGAGCAGCTGCGCGAGCTGCTGCCGCAGGACCTGCCCGGGCCCCGACCCCTGGCGCCGGCCCGGTGAGCGGGCTGGCCAGCGTCGGCGCCCACGGTGGCACCTCGACCGGTGGCACGTGGGCCGGTCGCACCCCGCCGCCCGGAGGTACCGTCCGGCGGCTGTGGCTGGCCGGTGCCCTCGGCGTCCTGGGCGCGCTGCTGCTGGCCGCCCTCGGCGGGCTGGCGCTGCAGGTCCGGTCCAGCGCGCTGGCCGGGGCCGACCTGGCTGCCGGGCAGGTCGTGCGGCTGGAGAAGGTCCGCACGGCGCTGGCCACCGCCCAGGCCGCGGCGGTCACCTCGGACCTGCTCAGCGGGCAGGCCACCGCGGCACAGCGGACGGCTCAGCAGCAGGCCTACCAGTCCGCGCTGGCCGAGGCGGTCGGCGAGCTGACCGCGGCGGGCGCCGCCGGCGCCGGCGGTCTGGGCCCGGTCGCCGAGGCGGTGACCGGGTTCGCGGCCAGCTCCGCGACGGCGGAGGCGGACGCCCGGGCCGGCGACGCCGCCGGCGCCCAGAGCTACCGGCAGAGGGCGCAGCAGCTCCTGGACGGCCCGGTGGGGACCGGGCTGGACGCCCGCGTCGCCTCCTACCAGCGCCAGCTCGAGGCCGACCTGTCCGACCCGGCCTGGTGGTGGCTGGGGCTGGGGCTGGGCCTGGGCCTGGCCGGGCTGTTGGCCGCCCAGGTCGAGCTGGCCCGCCGCTCGCACCGGGTGGTCAGCGTGCCGGCCGCGCTGGGCACCTTGGCGCTGGTCGGAGTCGCCGTGCTGGGTGGGTTGACCCTGGACAGCTCCGGCGCCAGGGCGCAGCAGGCCCGGTACGGCGCCTTCACCGCCGTCCGGGACGCCAGCGCCGCCCGCACGGCGCTGGCCCAGGCCCGGGCCGCCGAGAGCAGCGCCCTGATCACCCGGTCCACCGCCCCGGCCGCCGACCCCGCCTTCACCGCGGCGCAGCGGCGGTTCACCGCCGCCGTCGCGGCCCTACCCCGCTTCGCCGCCGGCGGCCCGGACGCCGACCTGGTCCGCCGCTGGCAGGACGGCCACCAGGCCGTGCAGCAGGCGCTGGCCGGGACCGGCGCCGACGGCTGGGCCCGGGCCCGGCAGATCGCCACCGGCACGGCCGGCGCGGGCGCCCCGGACCAGCCGGCGGCCTTCGACGCCCTGGACGCCGCGCTGTCCTCGGTGGTGGCGGCCCGCTCCGCCGACCTGCACGCGGCGCTGACCGCCGACCGGGGCCGGCTGCTGGTGCTGCCCTACCTGGTGCTGCTGGTCGGCGTGCTCGCGGCGGTCGGGCTGGCCACCGGCGTGGCCCGGCGGCTGGCCGAGTACCGGTGAGCGCGCGGACGCCCCGGGGTGAGCGGCGGAAGACCGGGGGGCCGGGATGACCGGGCCGGCCACGCACGAGCGGCCGGCCACCGGGCCGCAGCGGGTACTGGCGCCCCAGCCGCCTGGCCGGCTCGCCGAGCCGGCCAGCACCGCTGAGCTGGCCGACTACCTGGACCGGCTGACGCACTGGCGTGACGCCCGGCGCAGCGAGCTGGAGCACCTGGACCGGGCGGCCCTGGCGGCCCGCGAGCCCGACGTCTTCACCGCAGACATCACGCTGTCCATGGCGCTGTGGCAGGCCGCGGACGAGCGGACCACCGCCCTGGTCGAGCTGTTCGACAGCGGCCGGGCCGATCGGGCGGCGCGGCAGCGGCTGTCCCACCTGATCTGGGGCCGGCTGGACCGCGCGCCGTCCTCGGCGGCAGCCGGCGCCGTCCCGGTCGCGTTCGTGGAGGCCTGCCGGCTCTCCGACGCACTCGCCGTCTCGCTCGCCGGCCGGCTCGCCTTCGACCCGCAGGCGGCCGACGTCGCCGCCCGGGTCGCGGCGCTGCGGGCCTGTCTGGAACGGTGCCGCGGCCTGCTGACCGGGGCGCCGGAGGTCGCCGGCCGGGTGCAGCGGCTCATCGCCCGGGTGGAGGCGGCCGCGGCCAGCGCCGCCCGGGGCGGCGACATCACCGGTCTGCTGCCGCAGCTGGAGGCCGACGCCGCCCGGTGCGAGCGGGACCTGATCGTGCAGACCGCCACGGCCCGCCAGGCCGAACGTGACCAGGTCGCCCAGCAGGCCCAGCTGGCGCAGGACCAGCGGCGGGCCGCTGAGCTGCCGGCCAGGCTCGCCCTGCTCGAGCGCGCCGCCCGGGAGGAGGTGCAGCGCTGCACGGCCGAGTTCCGGGACCCGCCCCGGTTGGCCGTGCCCTCGGTGGCCGCCCTCGGCCGGCCGCCGCAGGAGCGGACCGCGCTGACCGCCTGGCTGGAGCGCGCCGGCCGGGTGGAGACCGCGCTGGACGTCGTCCGGCAGGTCTACGCCCAGCCGTTCACCGAGCGCAGCGAGCTGCTCGGCCTGTACCAGGCGTGGCTGGCCATGGCCCAGGCCCGCGGCGTGCTGGAGCGCCCGGACGTGGCCCGGGCCTGCGCCGTCGCCCAGGCCGCGCTGCGTGCCCGGCCGTTCAGCCTCAGGGCCACCCGCGAGCTGGTCGGCGACGTCCAGCACCGCGTGCAGGACGAGGACGCCGCCCCGCTGGAGCGCGAACGATGAGCGACCGGGACGCCGCGGACCCCCTGGACCACCTGCCCTGCCCGCAACCGGGCTGCACCGGGACGATCGAGGACGGCTACTGCGACGTCTGCGGCCTGCCGCCGACCCTCACCCTGCCCCCGCCCGGGCCGCCGTCCGCGGTCACCCGCCCGGCCGGCCCGGGCGCGACCTCGGCCGGCACCTCGGTCACCACCGCCGGCGCGTCGCCCGTCGGCCCCGCCGTGGCCGGAGCGGCCGGACCGGCCGGAGGGGCTGGAGGGGCCGGACCGGCCGGGCCCGGCGGCCGGCCGTCGGCGGCCGGTGCGGTCGGTGACGAGATGTCGGTGGCCAGCCGGCTGACCGCCTCGAACCGGTTGGCCAGCGCGCCGATCGGCTCGGCCCGGGTGGCCGGGGTCGCCGTCACCCGCCGGGTCGCCACCGGCTCCACCCGGCTGCGAGGGCGCCGGCTGGGCGCGGGGCTGACCAGCGTCCCGCCGGTGCCGGTGCCGGACCCACGCTCGGAGGTGCTGACCGACCCGGTGGTGCCCGAGCACCGCCGGGTCTGCCCCTCCTGCGGCAGCCCGGTCGGCCGGGCGCGGGAGGGTCGCCCGGGTCGCACCTCGGGGTTCTGCCCACGGTGTCGCAACCCCTACTCCTTCGAGCCCAAGCTGAGCCCGGGGGAGCTGGTCGGCGGTCAGTACCAGGTGGTCGGCTGCCTGGCCCACGGCGGTCTGGGCTGGATCTACCTGGCCCAGGACAAGAACGTCTCCGACCGATGGGTGGTGCTCAAGGGCCTGCTGAACTCCGGTGACCCCGACGCCTACGCGGCCGCGGTGGCCGAACGGCAGTTCCTGGCCCAGGTGGAGCACCCGCTGATCGTGGAGATCTACAACTTCGTGCTGCACTCCGGCGCCGGCTACATCGTCATGGAGTACGTCGGCGGGACCTCACTGAAAGACGTTCTCAAGCAGCGGATGCGGGCGGCCGGAGGGGTGTTCGACCCGGTCCCGGTGGACCAGGCGATCGCCTACGTGCTGGAGGTGCTGCCCGCCTTCAGCTACCTGCACGAGGCCGGTCTGCTCTACTGCGACTTCAAGCCGGACAACCTGATCCAGGTCCGGGACGCGGTCAAGCTGATCGACCTGGGCGGGGTCCGGCGGATCGGCGACCTGGATTCCCCGATCTACGGGACGGTGGGCTACCAGGCGCCGGAGGTGGGCCGGGTCGGCCCGTCGGTCGCCTCGGACATCTACACCGTCGGGCGCACCCTGGCCGTGCTGAGCATGGAGTTCCGCGGCTACCAGAGCACCTACGCCGGCTCGCTGCCCACCGTCGCCGACACCCCGCTGTTCCAGCAGCACGACTCGCTGTACCGGCTGCTGGCCAAGGCCTGCGCGCCCGACCCGGCGGACCGGTTCGCCAGCGCGGACGAGCTGCGGGTGCAGCTGCTGGGTGTGCTGCGCGAGGTGGTCGCCGCCCGCCGGCCGGTGGAGGCCGGGCCGCTGGACGCCGGCCCGTCGGTGCTGTTCGCGGCCCCGGCGGTGACCGGGGACACCTTCGACTGGCCGCACCTGCCGGCGCTGCGGGTGGACCCGGAGGACCGGCTGGCCGGTTGGCTGGCCACCTTGAGCGTGGCCGACCCCGAGCAGCGGATCGCGGCGCTGGCCACCGTGCCGGCGCCGTCGGCCGAGGTCCGGCTGGCCCTGGCCCGCACCGCGCTGGAGGCCGGTGACGGCGCGCTGGTCGAGCAGACCGTGAGCCAGCTGCTGGCCGAGGACCCGTGGGAGTGGCGCGCGGTCTGGGTGCAGGGGCTGGCCGCCCTGGCCGCCGGGCAGGAGGCCCAGGCCCGCAGCGCCTTCAACGCCGTCTACGGCCAGGTGCCCGGTGAGCTGGCCCCCAAGCTGGCCCTGGCCCTGGCCTGCGAGCGCACCGGCGAGGACGGCGTCGCCGAGTCCCTGTACTCGGTCTGCGCCCGGACCGACGCGGCCTACGTGGCGCCGGCCGCCTTCGGCCTGGCCCGGTTGCGCACGGCGCGCGGTGACCTGGACGGCGCGCTGGCCGCGCTGGAGCTGGTGCCGGCCACCAGCCGTGCCTACGTCGCGGCCCGGCAGCGGCGCTCCCAGCTGCTGGCCGGCTCCGGTCGCGGGCTGCCCGCGCTGGCCGGCGCGCTGGACGCGGTGGCCGGGGTGGCGCTGCCCGCCCCGGACCGGGCCTCGTTGACGGTGTCGGTGCTTCTCGAGGCCAGCCGGCTGGTCGAGCGCGACGGCGAGCAGCCCGCGCTGCGCCTGGACGGCGTGCCGGCCGTCCGTCCGGCCCTGCGCGACGCCCTGGAGAGGGCCTACCGCCGGCAGGCCGCGCTGACCGATGACCGGGCGCAACGGGTGTCGCTGGTGGAGGCCGCCAACCGGGTGCGGCGCTGGAGCCTGCGATGAGCCACCGGCCGACCGGGGCGCCCGCCGATCTGCCAGGGTGGGGCCGGTGAGATGCAGCTGCGGGGCCTGGGCGCAGGACCAGGACCGGTTCTGCGAGGCCTGCGGCGCGGAGCTGGGCCCGGCCGTCGGCGGTCCGGCCCCGGCCGTCGGCGGTCCGGCCCCGGCCGGCGGCGGTCCGGCCGGGGACGGCCGCCGGCTGCGCCGCGACCAGCCGGACCTGCTGGGGCCCGTGCGGGTGTGCGCCGAGTGCGGCGGCGCGGTGGCCGCCGACGGCTACTGCGAGCAGTGCGGCGCTCGCCCGGCGCCGCCGCGTGACCACTGGGTGGAGGCCCCGAGCCCGGAGGTCGGCGCCTGCTGCGACCGGGGGCTGCGGCACCCGCGGAACGAGGATGCGGTCGCGGTCGCGGCCCTGGCGCCGCAGGAGGGGGACGGTGCCGGGCCGCTCGCCGCCCTGGTGGTCTGCGACGGGGTGTCCTCCGCGCCGGGGTCGGACGCCGCGGCGCTGGCCGCCAGCCTGGCCGCGATCGAGGTGCTGGCGGCCGGTGAGCCGCCGCCGGGCGCCGGGGCCGGCCCCGAGCAGGCCAAGCAGACCCTGGCCCGGGCCGCGGCCGCGGCGCAGGACGCGGCGGCCGCCGTCCCGGACGCCCCCTCCTCCGGTGGCACGGTCAGCCTGAACCCGCCGTCCTGCACGTTCGTGGCCGCGCTGGCCAGCGCCGAGCTGCTCGCGGTCGCCTGGGTGGGGGACTCACGCGCCTACTGGCTGCCCGACACCGGGCCGGCGCAGCTGCTCTCCCAGGACGACTCGTGGGTCAGCGAGGCCGTGGCGCTGGGCGTGGACCGTGGACTGGCCGAGGCATCCCCGCAGGCGCACGCCATCACCCGCTGGCTGGGCCGGGACGCCCCGCACCCGCAGCCGCGAGCGACCACGCTCGGCCTGGACCGCGCCGGGTGGGTGCTGCTGTGCTCGGACGGGCTGTGGAACTACTGCCCGCAGCCGCAGGCGCTGGCCGAGCTGGTCGCCGCCAGCACGCCCGGGCCCGGTCCGGGGCCGGCCGTCGAGCTGGCCCGGGACCTGACCCGCTGGGCGGTGCAGCAGGGCGGGCAGGACAACATCTCGGTGGCGCTGGCCCGGGTGGCCGGCCCGGCCGGATGAACGGGAGGAGAGCGATGGCGCAGTTCACGGCGGCGGTGTTCCAGAACGAGTACCTGCCCGAGGGGGGTACCGACGTGCACGCGGTGGTCTCCCTGACCTGCACCGGGGCGGGGGAGGCGGGCCGGGGTCCGGGCGGTGAGGCCGCCGAGGTGGTGGTGATCGACTGCTCCGGCTCGATGATCGGGGAGAAGATGGCCGCCGCCCAGCGGGCCGCGGCGGCCGCGGTCGACCAGATCCTGGACGGCACCTGGTTCGCGGTGGTGGCCGGCTCGGACGGCGCCGCCCGGGTCTACCCGGCGCCGGACGTCGCCGAGGCCATGGTCCGGATGGACAGCACCGAGCGGGTCGCGGCCAAGAAGGCGCTGGCCCGGCTGGTGGCTGGTGGTGGCACCTCGATGGGCACCTGGCTGCGGCTGACCACCCGGCTGTTCGAGGGCGTCCCGCAGGCCACCCAGCGGCACGCGATCCTGCTCACCGACGGGCGCAACCAGAGCGAGACGCCCGAGGCGCTCGCGGCGGCGATCGACCTGGCCGCGGCCTCGGGCTTCCAGTGCGACTGCCGGGGGATCGGCGGCGACTGGGAGGTCGCCGAGGTGCGCAAGATCGCCTCCGCGCTGATCGGCACGGTGGACCTGGTGCCCGGCCCGGCGCAGCTGGCCGCGGTGTTCGCCGACCTGATGCGCAGCTCGATGGCCCGCGGTGTGGGCCAGGCCCAGCTGCGGGTCTGGACGCCGCAGGGCGCGCAGGTGCTGTTCGTGCGCCAGGTGGCCCCCTCGGTGGAGGACCTGACCGGCCGCCGGGTCGACGTGAACGCCCTGACCGGCGGGTACCCGACCGGGGCCTGGTCGGACGAGACCCGCGAGTACCACGTCGCCGTCCGGCTGGCCGCCAAGCCGGTCGGCATGGAGCAGCTCGCCGCCCGGGTGCAGCTCGCCGTCCGCGGCGAGGTCGTGGCCTCCGGGCTGGTGAAGGCGCTGTGGTCGACCCAGGAGCACCTGACCGCCCGGATCAACCCGGAGGTGGCGCACTACACGGGGCAGACCGAGCTGGCGGCGGCCATCCAGGAAGGGCTGGCGGCCAAGGCGATCGGTGACGAGGCCACGGCCACCACCCGGCTCGGGCGGGCGGTGCAGCTGGCCGAGGAGACCGGCAACGCGGAGGCCACCTCGCGGCTGCGCAGGGTGGTCGACGTGCAGGACCCGGCGACGGGTACCGTCCGGCTGCGCACGGGTGTGGACCGCATCGACGAGCTGGCGCTGGACACGGCGTCGACCAGGACGACCCGGGTGCGCCGTGAGGACGACCCGGACCAGGACGGCGGAGGAAGCTGATGAGCGTGATCTGCCCGGACGGCCACACCTCGGCCAGCGAGGACTACTGCGACCAGTGCGGCCTGCCGATCGGCGAGCAGCCGGTGACCGGCCCGCCGGCGGTGCAGCCGCCGACGCCTCCGGCGGACCCGGAGCCGGCCGACGCCCGGCGCTGCCCGCACTGCGGGTCGGTGGCCTCGGAGCTGGCGCTGTTCTGCGAGAGCTGCGGTTACGACTTCACCACCGGGCAGCCGCCCCGGGCGGACGTCGACCCGGCCGGCGCCGGCCCGGGAGCACCCGCCCCTGAAGCTGATTCCGGCGCGGACCCGCCCGGCGCCGACCCGGGCGCCGCGCAGCGGGCCGACGTCGACCCGGCCGGGCCGACCTGGGTGCTGGAGACCTGGGTGGACCCGGAGTGGCACGCCGCGCAGGACGTGGCCGGCAGCTCTCCCAGCGCCGGGATGCCGGTGGTCACGCCGCTGACCTCCCGCAGCCTGCTGGTCGGGCGCACCTCCGAGAGCCGCAACATCCACCCCGAGATCGACCTGGCCACCGACACCGGTGTCAGCCGGCGCCACGCCCGGTTGAGCACCGACGGCCAGCGGTGGTGGGTGGAGGACCTGGGGTCGGCCAACGGCACCTACGTCGGCGCGGCCGGCCGACCGCTGCCGGACCGCCCGGTGGAGGTGGGCGCCCGGGTGGAGCTGGAGGAGGACGACCGGCTCTACCTCGGCGGCTGGACCCGCCTGGTGGTCCGACGGGCCACTGACGCCGAGCGGGAGGCGCTCGGACTGCGGCCCCCGGCCTGAGCGCCGGCCTGCCGGCCGGTCCGGACGGTCAGCCGGTGGCCTGCTCGGTGAGCGGGGTGGTGGTTCCCCGGGTGGTGCCGCTGATGTCGACGGTGATCTTCTCCTGGGTGATCCGCGCGTAGCTGGCGCCGGCGATCACTGCGCCGAGCAGCGGGGCCAGCCAGAACAGCCACAGCTGCTGCGCCGCCCAGCCGTCGGTGAAGAAGGCCACCCCGGTGGAGCGCGCGGGGTTCACCGAGGTGTTGGTGACCGGGATCGAGACCAGGTGGATCAGGGTGAGGGACAGGCCGATCGGGATGGGAGCAAAGCCGACCGGGGCACGCCCGTCGGTGGAGCCGAGGATGACGTAGAGGAAGAAGGCGGTCAGCACCACCTCGACCAGCAGGCACGACAGCAGCCCGAACCCGCCCGGGGAGTGCGCGCCGTAGCCGTTGGCGGCGAAGCCGCTCGCCCCGGCGTCGAAGCCGGGTTGCCCGTTGGCGATGAACAGCAGCACCGCGCCGGCCACCGTGGCCGCCACCACCTGGGTGACCACATAGGCGGGCACGTCCCGCCAGGCGAACCGGCGCGCAGTGGCCAGCCCGACCGTCACGGCCGGGTTGAAGTGGCCGCCGGAGACGTGCCCGACCGCGTAGGCCATGGTCAGCACACTCAGGCCGAAGGCCAGAGCGACGCCGAGCAGGCCGACCCCGACGTCCGGGAAGCCGGCGGCCAGGACGGCGGTGCCGCAGCCACCCAGGACGAGCCAGAAGGTGCCGAGGAACTCCGCCCCGAGTCGGGCGGGCATCGATGGAGTGCCGTTCATGGCTGACCAGTCCCTGCTGCTCGTGAGTGCCCGGCCCCGATCAGTGAACTGTGATCCCCGCTGGGCGGCCTGGGCAAGAGGTTCTCGGGCGAATTTCCGGTGCCGGACTCACCCAGGGTGGTCGGCCGGGCGGGCCAGCCGGTTCGGCCGGTTCAGCCGGTGCCGGCCAGGTACTGGGTGGGAGTGCGGCCCAGGTGGCTGCGGAAGTCTCGGACGAGGTGGGCCTGGTCGGCGTAGCCGAGGGTGGCGGCCAGCAGCGACCAGGGCAGGCCGCCACCGGTCCTGGCCGCCTCGGCGGCCTCCAGGAGGCGTTGCCGGCGCAGCACCCAGGTGGGGGAGACGCCGGCGTGCTGGATGAACATCCGCTGCAGGGTCCTGGGCGTCGTCCCGGCCGCGTCGGCCAGGTCCTCCACTCGGCGCAGCGACGCATCCCCGGCGGCCAGCCGGGCCACCCGGGCCACCTGCCGGGCGGCCTCGACCCGTGCCGCGGGTGCCCGGGACAGCACCGTCTCCAGCTCCGTGCGCAGCCGGTCCACCCGCGAGGCCTCATCCTCGGCCGCGGCCACCTCGGCCAGCAGCCCCGGGCGGTCGGCGCCGGCGCCCCGGGCGGGCAGCACCTCGGCCAGCGGCAGCACCCGGTCCACCAGCTCGCGTCCGGCCCGGGTGACCAGGGCACCGGCCCCGCCGGGGAAGGTGAGCGCGGCGACGGTCCATCCGGTCCCGGACAGCCGCCGGGTGGACAGCCGGGTGCTGACGCCGTGGAAGGTGGCCTCCAGCCGGGTCGTCCCGTCCGGGGCGGGCTCGCTGTGCCCGACGGCGAGGTTGGCGCCCGGGTGGGTCAGCACCTGCTGCTCGTGCACGACCCCGGCCGGTAGCTGCCAGCGCGCCGCCCAGAACCACTCGACGAGCTCGGCCAGGACCGGCCCGGCCGGGTAGCGGGTCAGCCGCACCACCGGCGCCATCGCGGCCAGGTCGACGATCCCGCGGGCGTCGCGGGGCAACGGCGGCGGGTCCTCGGGCACCCCGCCACGGTAGGACCGTGGCGGCGGTACTGTCGCGAAAGTTCAATAAGCCCCGGGCCGGGCCTGTCTAGCCTGCCGGTCATGAGCGAGCAGACCAGTGATGAGCGGGCCAGTCACGAGCAGACCAGTCACGAGCAGACCAGCGAGCCGGACGGCGGGAAGCCGTTCTTCCCGGTCCCGGCCCCTGCGCAGCTGAAGGACCCCGACGTGGTGGCCCCGGCCCTGGCCGCGGTCCTCGATCGGCTCGCCGAGGTGGTCGGTGCGACAAGGGAGGACCAGCTGTCCGGACCGACCCCGTGCACCGGGTGGCCGGTCGGGCAGCTGCGCGACCACGTGCTCGGCTGGCTGGACTTCTTCGCCGCGGCGCTCACCGACCCCGCCGGCCGCTCGGTCCGTCCGGACCCGGCCGCCTACCGGGCCGAGAGCGAGGACCGGGACCTGGCCGGCGCCGTCCAGCTGGCGCGGCAGGCCATCGTCGGCGCCGTCCGCAGCGGGGTGCTGGACGGGGAGGTGACCGTCTCCCAGGCCCGGATGAGCGGCCCGTCGGTGGCCGGCATGTACCTGGGTGAGTACCTGCTGCACGGCTGGGACCTGGCGGTGGCGACCGGGCGGGCCTGGCAGCCGCCGGAGGCCACCGCCGAGCTGGCGCTGGCCTTCTTCCAGGGGATGATCCTGCCGGAGTACCGCGGGGCTGAGGGCGGCTTCTTCGGGCCGGAGGTGGCGGTCGCCGCCGACGCCCCGGTACTGGACCGGTTGCTGGGCTTCGCCGGTCGTGACCCCGGCTGGCGCCCCGGTCGCTGAACGGGGGCCGGGCGGGGGCCCGTGCCCCGGCTGCGGCGGCGTCGCTAGGCTGATCGACGGACAGCACGCAGGCGCGTCACCGGGGCGAGGCCGCCGTCGGCCGACCGGCGAGGGGGTCGTAGCTCGTGGCGAGGATCAGGGTGGCCGGCCCGGTGGTCGAGCTCACCGGCGACGAGATGGCCCAGGTGGTCTGGTCGCTGGTCCGGGACCGGTTGATCCTTCCCCACCTCGACCTCGACCTGGTCTGCTTCGACCTCGGCCTCGGCCACCGGGACGCCACCGGCGACCAGGTCACGGTGCAGGCCGCGAACGCCGTCCGGCGTCATGGCGTCGGCGTCAAGTGCTCGACGATCACCCCGGACCTGGCCCGCGCACGGGAGCTGGGGCTGGCGCGGGCCTGGCCCTCGCCGAACGTCACCATCCGGGACATCCTGGACGGGGTCATCGTCCGCGAACCGATCCTGGTCGCCGGGCTGCCCCGGCCGGTGCCCGGCTGGGTCGAGCCGATCGTCATCGCCCGGCACGCCCACGGCGACCAGTACAGCGGCGCCGGTCTGGCGGTGCCCGGCGCCGGCACGGTGAGCCTGTCCTTCAAGCCGGCCGACGGGTCCGCCCCGGTGCAGCGGACGCTGGTCGAGATGCCCGCGGGCGGCGGGGTCGCGCTGGGGATGTACGCCGTGAACGCCTCGATCGCCGACTTCGCCCGGGTCTGCTTCCAGGAGGGCCTGCGCCGCGGCTACCCGGTCCGGCTGTCGACCAAGAACACCATCGTCAAGACCTACGACGGGGCGTTCGTCGAGGCGTTCGCCGCCGTCTTCGAGGCCGAGTATCGCGCGGCCTTCGAGGCGGCGGGGCTGACCTATGAGCACCGGCTGGTGGACGACATGACGGCCGCGGCGCTGCGCAGCCGGGGCGGCTTCGTCTGGGCCTGCCGAAACTACGACGGCGACGTGCAGTCCGCGCTGGTCGCGCAGGGGTTCGGCTCGGTGGGCCTGATGACCTCGGTGCTGGTCACCGCCGACGGGCGCAGTGTGCTGTCCGAGGTCGCGCACGGCACCGTCGCCCGGCACTTCCGCCGGTACCAGCGGGGCGAGCCCACCTCGACCAACCCGGTGGCCACCGTGTTCGCCTGGACCGGTGCGCTGGCCCACCGCGCGCGGCTGGACGCCAACCCGGAGCTGGCCGACTTCGCCCGCACCCTGGAGCGGGTCTGCCTGGCCACGGTCGAGTCGGGGAGGATGACCCGTGACCTGGCCCGGTTGGTCGGCCCGGACCAGGCCTACCTGGGCACCGAGGAGTTCCTGGCGGAGGTGGAGCAGAACCTGTCCGCAGTCCTGGCATGAGCCCGCCCGGGCCGCCCGGGAACCGGGTGTCCGTCGGCCGGTTGAGATCGTTCTCGTTCGAGGCAAGGAGTTCGCAGATGAGCAAGGCCCCCGTCAAGATCACCGTCACCGGCGCCGCCGGCCAGATCGGCTACGCGCTGCTGTTCCGGATCGCGTCCGGCGCGATGCTCGGCCCGGACACCCCGGTCGCGCTCCGGCTGCTGGAGATCCCGCCGGCGGTGAAGGCGGCCGAGGGCACGGCGATGGAGCTGAACGACTGCGCGTTCCCGCTGCTGTCCTCGATCGACATCTTCGACGACCCGACCGCGGCCTTCGAGGGCACCAACGTCGCGCTGCTGGTCGGTGCCCGGCCGCGGACCAAGGGCATGGAGCGCGGTGACCTGCTGGAGGCCAACGGCGGCATCTTCGGCCCGCAGGGCAAGGCGATCAACGCCGGCGCGGCGGACGACGTCCGGGTGCTGGTGGTCGGCAACCCGGCCAACACCAACGCGCTGATCGCGGCCTCCTCCGCGCCCGACGTGCCGAAGGACCGGTTCACCGCGATGACCCGCCTGGACCACAACCGGGCCCTGGCCCAGCTGTCGGCCAGGACCGACACCCCGGTCTCGCAGATCTCCCGGTTGACCATCTGGGGCAACCACTCCGCCACCCAGTACCCCGACGTCTCCCAGGCCGTCGTCGACGGCCGCCCGGCCACCGAGCTGGTCGACCAGGCGTGGCTGGAGAGCGACTTCATCCCCACCGTGGCCAAGCGCGGCGCGGCCATCATCGAGGCCCGCGGGGCCTCCTCGGCGGCGTCGGCGGCCAGCGCGGCCATCGACCACGTGCACGACTGGGTGCTGGGTACGCCCCAGGGTGACTGGACGTCGGCGGCCATCGTCTCCGACGGCTCCTACGGGGTCACGGAGGGGATCATCGCCTCCTTCCCGGTCACCTCCGAGGGCGGCGCCTGGACGATCGTCCAGGGCCTGGAGGTCTCCGACTTCTCCCGGGCCCGGATCGACGCCTCGGTCGCCGAGCTGGTCGAGGAGCGCGACGCCGTCCGCAAGCTCGGCCTGATCTGAGGCCGCCCCTCCTTGATCGCCACGATTCGCACGGATCCCACGCCGCGACGTCGGATCCGTGCGAATCGGGCCGATCTTGGGGGTCGGCGGTCAGGGGGAGGCGGGGCCGACGATCACCCGGACGCCGGCCTCGGCCAGGCTGGCCGCCTCCTCGGCCGGCGGCTCGGCGTCGGTGACCAGGATGTCGACCGTCTCCAGACCGAACACCCGGGAGAAGGACGCCGCACCGATCTTCGACGCGTCGGCGACCAGCACCACCGTCTTGGCCGCGCCGGCCAGGTCCTGGGCGATCTCGGCCTCGCCGGGGTCGGCCGTGGTCACCCCGAACCGGGAGCTCACCCCGTCCACGCCCAGCACGGCGACGTCCAGCACGACCTCGGCCAGCGCCCGGCGGGCCAGCGGGCCGGCCGTCTCGTAGGACTTGGCGTGCACCAGGCCGCCGGCCACCACCAGCCGGATCTGGGGTCGCACGGTGAGCTCGTAGGCGATGTTCAGCGCGTTGGTGACCACGGTCAGCCCCGGGGTGCCGTCCGAGGGCATCAGGTGGGCCTGACGGGCCAGCCGCCGAGCCACCGCGGTGGTGGTCGTACCGCCGTTCAGGGCGATCACGTCACCCATGCTGACCAGCCCGGCCGCGGCCACCGCGATCGCCTCCTTGGCGTCGGCACGCAGGGCCGTCTTGTACTGCAGCGGCAGCTCGTACCCGCTGGCCAGCGCGGAGGCGCCGCCGTGGGTGCGCATCACCAGTCGCTGCTCGGCCAGGGAGTCCAGGTCGCGCCGGGCGGTGGCCCGCGAGACGCCCAGCCGCTCGGTCACCTCGGCCACCGTGACGTGGCCCTGCACGGCGATCATCTCGAGCAGCGTGGTGAGCCGTCGGTGCTGCATCGCGGGTCCGCCTCTCAGCTGCCGGTCAGGGCCGGGATGCCGGCCAGCAGCCGGTCCAGGGTGTCCGGCCCGACCGGTCCACCGAGGTCGAACAGCCCGATCAGCGCGGCGCCGGCCACGCCGTCCGCGGCCGTCCGCAGCTCGGCGCCGGCCAGCGCATCACCCAGGGCGGGGGCCATCGCGGCGCCCAACGGGAGCACGCCGTGCACCAGGACGCTGCCGCCGGCCACCACCGGGGCGCGGTCGCCGGGGTTGCGGACCGCCCGGACCAGGACGGCCAGCTCCTGCTGGGCCCGGCCCACGATCGCAGCCGCCACAGCGTCCGCGGTGGCGGCGGCGAAGGCCAGCGGGGCGAGCGCCGCCAGGGCGACCGGCGGGTCTGCGTAGACGGCGCGGACCAGCGCGGTGAGGGTGGCCGGCCGGCCGCGGTCCCGGCCGTGCCCGCGGGCCGCACCGAGCTGGTCCAGCACCAGAGCGGTCAGCGCGGTGGGCGGGCCGGTGCCGTCCAGGTCGGCCACCGCGGCGCGGGCCACCCGGTGCCCGATCCAGAACCCGGAGCCGTCGTCGCCGACCAGCCAGCCGTTGCCCCCGGCCACCTGGACGACCTGCCCGGCCACGACCCGGGCGGCGATCGAGCCGGTCCCCGCCAGCACCGCGCAGCCATCACGCTCCGCGGTGCCCGAGTGGTACATGGCCAGGATGTCCGGCGCGCGTCGCAGCCCCCGAGCCGGGCCGGTGAACCGCAGGGCCCCGGCGAGCGCCTCGTCGCTGAGCAGACCGCCCTCGCCGGCCATCGCCACCACCACGCGGGACACCGCGGACGGCTGCGCCCCGGCCTGGGCCAGCGCCTGCGCGGCGGCGGCGCCGAGCGAGGCCAGCGCCCGGTCCGGCCCACCCGAGGTGGGGTTCCCGCTGCCGGCCCGGCCGTGACCGAGGGCGTGGCCGCTGCCGTCGGCCAGCAGCGCCCGGGTGGTGGACCCGCCGGCGTCCAGGGCCAGCACCAGTGGGCCGGTCCTGGTCATCGGAGGGCGGCCCGGGCAGCCCGACGGAGGCTCACTGGCGTCCCACCGTCGGCCTCGTCCTCAGGTCCTGGTAGCGCTCCAGGTGCTGCAGGTTTGAGGCGGCGCCCGGGTCGAGCAGCACGGTCACGTCCCGGAAGTCCTGCAGGGCCGAGGCGGGGCAGTCCGGACTGACCGGCCCCTCCAGCGCGGCCCGGACCGCGGGCGCCTTGGCCGGCCCGTGCGCGATCAGGATGTGCCGGCGGGCCTGGGCGATGGTGGCCATGCCCTGGGTGATCGAGTGGTGCGGCACGTCGGCCAGGGTGGGGAAGAACCGCGAGTTGTCCCGCCGGGTCTGCTCGGTCAGCTGCACGACGCGGGTGCGGGAGGCGAAGTCCGACCCCGGCTCGTTGAACCCGACGTGGCCGGTCCGGCCCACCCCGAGGATCTGCAGGTCGACCCCGCCGCTGTCGGCCAGCGCCTGCTCGTACCGGCGGCAGGCCCCCTGCAGGTCCGGCGCCGTGCCGTCGGGCACGTGCACCCGGGCCGGGTCCAGGCCCAGCGGCCGGGTCACCTCGCGGGCGACGACCGCGTGGTAGCTCTGCTCCTGGTCCGGTCGCAGCCCGACGTACTCGTCGAGGGCGAAGGCCCTCACCCGTTCCCAGCCGGTCAGGTGCAGCTGCGCCAGCGCGGCGTAGGCCGGGGACGGCGATGAGCCGGTGGCCACCCCCAGCACCCGCAACGACCCGTCGGTCAGCGCCGCCGCCACCAGCCGCGCGGCGTACTGCCCGGTGGCCTTCGCCGAGGGCAGGATCAGGACGTCCATCCGCAGTCTCCGTATGGGTCTCAGCGTGCTCGGGGGTGCTCCGTGGCGTCGGCGGGGCCTACTTCAGTCCGCCCTGGGCGACCGACCCCTGCAGGCGTCGCTGGAAGACCAGGTAGGCGAGTAGCACCGGCAGGATGGTCATCACCGCGCCGGCGAACAGGGCCCCGAAGTCGACCGAGTAGCCGGCCTGGGAGGCGAAGGAGGCCATCCCCTGGGTGAGCACGTAGTCCTGCTGGTTGGAGTTGAGCACCACCGGGAGCAGGAACTGGTTCCACAGCCCGACGAAGTTCAGGATGGCCACCGAGGCCATCCCCGGCCGGGCCATCGGCAGCATGACCTGGAAGAAGGTCCGCCACTCCGAGGCGCCGTCCAGCGCCGCGGCCTCGGCGATCTCACCGGGCAGCTTCTCGAAGAACGGGATGAGGAAGAAGACGGTGAACGGGAAGGCGTAGGCGGAGTAGGCCATCACCAGGCCGGGCAGGCTGTTCAGGACGCCGAGCTGGCGCAGGATGAAGAACAGCGGGACGACGGCCAGGAAGATTGGGAAGGTGAGCCCGGCCAGCACCAGGTTGCGCACCAGGGCCCGGCCCGGGAAGGCGAACCGGGCCAGGCCGTAGGCGCACATCGACCCGAACAGCATGGTGATCACCAGGGAGGCGCCGACCACGATCACCGAGTTGAGGAAGAACCGGCCGATCCCGGCGGTCTGCCAGGCGTGCACGTAGTTCACGAACTGCCAGTGCCGGGGCAGCGAGAACGGGGAGGCGAAGATCTCCTTGGTGGTCTTGAAGGAGGTCATCAGGGTCCACAGCAGGGGCAGCAGGACGATCAGCGTCCACAGCCCGAGCAGACCGTGCGAGGTGGTGGACACGGCCCGTTCGGCCGGGCCGGCCCGGTGCTCGGCCGGGGCGGGCGCGCCCGTGCTCGGCGCCGTCACGCTGGGGGCGCTCACTGCTGCACCACCTTGTTGCGCAGGGCCCGCATCACCAGGTACACGAGGCCGACGAAGGCGAACGTGATGACGGCCAGGACGACGCCCATCGCGCAGGCCAGGCCGAAGTTGCCGCGCTGGAAGGCGGTGATGAAGATCTCCTGGGTGATGACCAGGGTGGAGTTCGCCGGACCACCGGTGGGGTTGAGGGCCTGCATGTAGACGAACGCGTCCAGGGCGGTGATCCCCATGTAGATGTAGGAGCTGCGGACCGTCCCGGCGATGTGCGGCAGCGCGATCGAGACCGCCGCCCGGTACCGGCCCGCGCCGTCCAGGCGGGCGGCCTCGAACAGCTCGACCGGGACGTCGCGGATGGCGGCGACGAACAGCACCATGTAAAAGCCGATGAACGCCCAGATGATGACGAGCATCGAGGCGCCCATCGCGGTGCCGGCGTCGCCGAGCCAGGGGAAGGCCTTGAAGGAGTCCAGCCCCACCCCGGTCAGGATGCCGTTCAGCAGCCCGTTGTTCGGGTCGTACACCTGGTTCCAGATGATGCCGATGATGATGGCCGGGACGACGTAGGGGAAGAAGGCGACGACCCGGTAGATGCCGGCCCGGTTCAGCCCGCGTACCCCGCCGTTGGTGCCGCCGCCGAAGGTGACCAGCGAGGCCAGCGCGAAGCTGGCCACCAGGGTGACCACCGGGACCACCGCGAGCAGCAGCAGGCTGTTGCGTACCGCCTTGACGAAGGTCGGGTCGCTGAACAGGCTGACGTAGTTCTGCACGCCCACGAACGGCTGAACCGGGCTGAAACCGGTCCAGGCGGTCAGCGAGTAGTACGCCGCCTGCACGAACGGGTACAGCACCAGGGCCAGGTAGCAGAAGAACGGTAGGGCGACGAAGACGAGCAGCAGGCTGATCCGGTCCAGACTGGCACGACGGCGCCGGCCGGACGGCCTGGGAGCCGTCTGGCCGAGTGGGGCGACCGGGACGTCGACCCCGGCCATCAGCTCACCGTGATCTTCGGGATCGAGGAGTCGTTGCGGACCTTGTCCGAGGCCTGCTGCAGGCCCTTGGTCAGCTCCGCGACGCTGGAGTTGCCGGCCAGGAAGGTGTTCCACAGCACGTTCATGTCGGTGGTCATGCCGTAGTTGGCGATGAACGCCCAGGAGTAGGTGTTCTGGCCGGCGGCCTGGAGCATGGCCAGCTGCGACTTCAGCGCGGTGGAGCCGAAGGCGTCGGGCGGCACCGTGTCCTTGACGATGGTCGAGGCCAGCCGGGTCTTGGCGAAGTTGGCCGCGGCGTCCTTGGACAGCATGACCCGCAGCAGCTCCTTGCCGCCGGCGCTGCTCTTAGCCTGCGAGGGAACGACGTAGGACTCGTCGGAGGAGACGTGCAGCGCGCCCTGCGGCATCGCCGGGCTGGTGGTCACCGTGGGGGTCGGGAAGCCGGTCATCTCGAAGCCGGACTTGGTCTGGCTCTTCATCTCGTTCTCGATCCAGGAGCCCGAGGGGTAGAGCAGAGCGGCCTCGTCCTGGCTCCACTGCGCCTGGGCGGCGGTGAACTGGGTGCCCGCCCCGCCGGGCTTCATGTAGCCGGCGTCGATGATCTGCTTCAGGGCGGTCAGCACCTTCTGCACCGCGGGCTGGCTCCAGGAGTTCGGCTCCAGGTTGGCCAGGGCCACCCGCACCTGGTCCCCGCCCTCGGTGATCGCCGAGTCGATGACCATGGTGGTGTAGTACGAGGCGGCCTCCTTGCCCCAGGTGAACAGGTACTTGCCCTGCTTCTTGGCCTCGGCGCCCAGCGTCATCGCCTCGTCCCAGGTCTTCGGTGGGGTCCAGCCGTTGGCGTCGAACAGCGACTTGGAGTACCAGACCGCGAACACCGTGAGCACGTAGTTGATCGCGGCCAGCTTGCCGTTCAGGGTGACGTCCTTGAGCACCCCGGGGTAGAGGGTGTCCGCGATCGTGGTGCCCTCCAGGTTCTTGGCCTGGGTGACGTCGGTCAGGTCGGCGAGCTGGCCGGCGATCGTGTTCAGGCCGATGTGCTGGGCCCCGGTGTCGTCCAGCAGGTCCGGCGGGTTGCCGCCGACGAACCGCGGCTGCATCTGCTGGGCGATCTGGGTGGAGGGGGTGACCTTAACGCTGGAGCCGCTGTGCAGCTTGGAGAACACGGTGCCGGCGTAGTCCACGTAGTCGGTGCCGTAGCCGCCGTCGAAGATGACGGCGTCCACCGTGGTGTCGGCGGCCATCCCGAACGGGTTGTCCGCGCTGACCGTGCCGGAGCTGGTGCTGGAGCTGGTGCCGGTCGAGCTGCCGGAGGCGGCGCAGGAGGCCAGGCCGGTGGCCAGCGGGGCGCCGATCCCGGTGGCCAGAGCCAGCCGCAGGAAGCCGCGCCGTTGCAGGGCGGCACGGGTCGTCGGGTCGATGCTCGCTGCGCTCACGTCGGGCCGGTGGTGGGCTGTGGTCATCCCAGGTCGCTCCTTGGTCGGGTCGGGCTGTGGTCCAGGACTGGCGGTCAGGCGCCGCGGCGGAGGCGCTGGCCGTACTGGCTCTCCAGCTCACGGTTGCGCTCGTGCCCGCCGGGCACGTTGGCCGAGATGTACAGCGGGGCGGGGTGCTCGGTGCCGGCCAGCCGGGCGGCCACCCCGAGGGTCAGCAGCTGGCCGATGTAGGCCGAGGTGATCGAGGACACCGAGCCGACGGTCACCTCGGCGACCGAGTCCAAGGTGGCGTCGCCGTAGGGGGCCCGGTTGTCGATCACGATGTCAGCCACGTCGGCCAGTCGCTTCCCGCTGGGGTGCTTGGGCTCGACCGCCATGGTGTGCGCCAGGCTGGTCACCGCGATGACCGGGTGGCCGTGCTGCTTGGCCAGCAGGGCCATGCCGACCACCGAGCCGTTGACCCCGGAGTTGGAGGCGATGACGAACACGTCGCGCTCGTCGCGGGTGATGGTGGCGAACAGGTCCTCGGCGATCCGCGGGTCGCGCTCCAGGGGCGGGTCACCGCCCAGCTCGCTCAGGCTGTGGCTGCCGTGCAGCACGGCGTCGCGCAGCGCGACCCGGTTGGTCGGGATCAGGCCGCCGGCCCGGCCGGCGATCTCCATCGCGAACGCCTCGGAGTGGCCGGTGCCGAAGGCCTGGATCACCCCCCCGCGGGCCACCGAGGTGGCCAGCAGGTCGATCGCGTCGTCCAGGCCGCCGCCCTGCGCCATCGCCGAGATGTCCTCCAGCCGGGAGGAGACCTCGTCGTGGAAGGCGCGGACGACGTCCACCAGGGCTGCTGCTGTCACCGGGTGCACCTCTCGCTCCGGGAGCGCGCCGTGCCGGACGGCGCCTCCGCGCGAATATCAATGAGCCAATCTGAGCGATTCGGCGCTCATTGGCTCATTCGGGGACACTAGCTGACGTGTTGACGCGGCCGCTAGCCCTCTTTCGCCGGTGATCAGGAATTCATGGCAACGAAACGGTCACGGTGGCGCGAGATCCACGCCGATCCGGCGTGCCCGGCGCAGGTCCTGTGGCCCGGGCCTCAGCGTTGTGTCCCGTCGACGTACAGCCAGATTCCCCTCACCCGGCGGAAGCGGCTGCGCTCGTGCAGTCGCCCCGCCGAGCCGCCGCGGCGGTAGTGGGCCACGAACTCCACTTCCGCGCTGCGCGGTCCGGTGGGCCGGACGTCCAGCACGCTCAGGCCGGTCCAGGTCAGGGCCGAATCCAGGTCCAGCCGGTCCGGCCGGTGCGCGGGGTCCCAGCTGTCCAGCAGGTGGTCGGGGCGGCGTAGCACGAAGGCGGTGTAGCGCGAGCGCATCAGCGACTCGGCGTCCGGCGCCGGCCGGGCGCCGTCCAGGTAGGGGCCGCAACAGACCCCGAAGGTCAGGGTCTGGCCCAGGCCGCCGGTCCGCCCGCAGGGGCACGGATCGAGCCGGGCGGGGGTGCGCGGTGCCACCGGATCAGCGGAAGACGACGGTGCTGGTGCCGTTCAGCATCACCCGGTGCTCGGCGTGCCAGCGGACCGCTCGGGCCAGCACCTGGGCCTCCACGTCCCGACCGGCCCCGGCCAGGGCCTCGGGGGAGAGCGAGTGGTCCACCCGCTGCACGTCCTGCTCGATGATCGGCCCCTCGTCCAGGTCGCCGGTGACGTAGTGCGCGGTGGCCCCGATCAGCTTCACGCCCCGGTCGTGGGCCTGGTGGTAGGGCCGGGCGCCCTTGAAGCTGGGCAGGAACGAGTGGTGGATGTTGATCACCCGGCCGGACAGGTCACGGCACAGCTCGTCCGAGAGCACCTGCATGTACCGGGCCAGCACGACCAGCTCGATGTCCAGCTCGGCGACCAGCTCGCGCAGCCGGGCCTCGGCCTGCGCCTTGCCGCCGGCCGGCACCGGCAGGTGGTGGAACGGCACCCCGTAGAAGTCGGCCATCCCGGCCAGGTCGGGGTGGTTGCCGACCACCGCCCGGACCTCCAGCGGCAGGGTGCCCGAGCGGGCCCGGAACAGCAGGTCGTTCAGGCAGTGTCCGCCGCGGCTGACCATCACCAGCGCGGAGGTCCGGGCGTCGGAACGATGCAGCTGCCAGTGCATGCCGAACCGGGTGGCGACGTCGGCCACCAGGGTCCGCAGCGCCGTCCCGAAGGCCTCGACGTCGGCCCCGCCGCTGGGCTCGACCGCGACCCGCATGAAGAACCGGCCGGTCGTGGCGTCCCCGTACTGCTGGCTCTCGGTGATGTTCGCTCCCAGACCCACCATCGCCCCGGTGACCGCGTAGACGATGCCCGGGCGGTCCGGGCAGGACAGGGTCAGCACGTGGGTGGACACGACCGATCAGGGTAGTCGCGCCCCCGACCGGTGGGGTCGCTCGGCCGTGCCCACGGTGTCCCGCCCGATGAACGCCGCCAGATCGGTGGATCCGCCCACCCGACCGGGCCGATCCGCTGATCTCGCGGTGATCTTGGGTGACTCGGCGCGCCGCGGGGGCCGGCCGATCCCGTAGGCTTGTCCCGCCGCGACTGGCGAAGGTGGGTAACCACCAGGGAGCGGCAGCAGCATCGACTCCACCTCGGGTCGTCCGCCTGGGTCCGAGGGCCGACCGATGCCCGGCACGTCCCCCGAGGGAGCCCGCCATGCTCGACCAGTCCGCCCCCCAGGTGACCGCGTCCCAGCGGACCACCACGACCCCGCTGTCGCAGGCCGACCCCGAGCTGGCCGCGGTGCTGGCCAAGGAGCTCGGCCGCCAGCGGGACACGCTGGAGATGATCGCCAGCGAGAACTTCGCACCCCGCGCGGTGCTGCAGGCCCAGGGCAGCGTGCTGACCAACAAGTACGCCGAGGGCTACCCCGGCAAGCGCTACTACGGCGGCTGCGAGTTCGTCGACATCGCCGAGGACCTGGCCCGCGAGCGGGTCAAGGCGCTGTACGCCGCGGCCTACGCCAACGTGCAGCCGCACTCCGGGGCGCAGGCCAACGCCGCGGCGATGCACGCGCTGATCCGGCCCGGGGACGGCATCCTCGGTCTGGAGCTGGCGCACGGCGGGCACCTGACCCACGGCATGAAGATCAACTTCTCCGGCCGGCTCTACGACGTGTCGGCCTACGGGGTCGACCCGGACACCATGCGGATCGACATGGACGTCGTGCGGGAGACCGCGCTCAGGGCCCGACCAAAGATGATCATCGCCGGCTGGTCGGCCTACCCCCGGCAGCTGGACTTCGCGGCGTTCCGGTCGATCGCCGACGAGGTCGGCGCCTACCTGATGGTCGACATGGCGCACTTCTCCGGCCTGGTCGCGGCCGGGCTGCACCCCAACCCGGTGCCGCACGCGCACGTCACCACCTCGACCACGCACAAGACGCTGGCCGGCCCGCGCGGCGGGATGATCCTGGCCGGCAGCACCGAGCACGAGAAGAGGTTCCAGTCCGCGGTGTTCCCGGGCCAGCAGGGCGGCCCGCTGATGCACGTGATCGCGGCCAAGGCCGTGGCCTTCAAGATCGCGGCCGGCGCGGACTTCGCCGAGCGCCAGCGGCGCACCATCGCCGGCGCGCAGATCCTGGCCGACCGGCTGCTGGCGCAGGACGCGCGCAGCGCCGGGGTGTCGGTGCTGACCGGCGGCACCGACGTCCACCTGGTGCTGGTCGACCTGCGCGAGTCCAGCCTGGACGGCCAGCAGGCCGAGGACCGGCTGCACGAGGTGGGGATCACCGTGAACCGCAACGCCGTGCCGTTCGACCCCCGGCCCCCGATGGTCACCTCGGGCCTGCGGATCGGTACCCCGGCGCTGGCCACCCGCGGCTTCGGCCCCGAGCAGTTCACCGAGGTCGCCGACGTGATCGCGGCGGCGCTGCAGCCGAGCTGCGACGCCACCGCGCTGCGCGCCCGGGTCGCCCGCCTGGCCCAGGACTTCCCGCTCTACGACGGTCTGGAGACCTGGTGAGCCCGGCGCAGATGCTGGACGGCAAGGCCACCGCGGCGGCGATCAAGGCCGAGCTGACCGCTCGGGTGGCCAAGCTCGGCGAGGCCGGGATCGTGCCCGGACTGGGCACCGTGCTGGTCGGCGACGACCCCGGGTCCCGCTCCTACGTGGCGGGCAAGCACCGGGACTGCGCGCAGGTGGGGATCGCCTCGATCCGGGAGGACCTGCCGGCCACGGCGAGCCAGGCCGACGTCGAGGCCGCGGTGGCCCGGCTGAACGCCGACCCGGCCTGCACCGGGTACATCGTCCAGCTGCCGCTGCCCAAGGGCCTGGACGAGCAGCGGGTGCTGGAGCTGGTCGACCCCGGCAAGGACGCCGACGGACTGCACCCGACCAACCTGGGCCGGCTGGTGCTGCGGATCTCCGGCCCGATCACCTCCCCGCTGCCCTGCACGCCGCGCGCGGTGATCGAGCTGCTCAACCGGCACGGGGTGGAGCTGGCCGGCCGGCACGTGGTCGTCGTCGGTCGCGGGACCACGGTGGGCCGCAGCATCGGCCTGCTGCTCACCCGCCGCGACATCAACGCCACCGTCACCCTGACCCACACCGGCACCCGGGACCTGGCCGCGCACCTGCGCCAGGCCGACGTGGTGGTGGCCGCGGCCGGGGTGGCGCACCTGGTCCGGCCTGAGGACATCAAGCCCGGTGCCGCCGTGCTGGACGTCGGCGTCACCCGGGTGGTGGACGAGCAGACCGGCAAGGCCAGGCTGGCCGGTGACGTGCACCCCGACGTCGCCGACGTGGCGGGCTGGTTGTCGCCCAACCCCGGCGGGGTCGGGCCGATGACCCGGGCGCTGCTGCTGACCAACGTGGTCGAGGCGGCCGAGCGGGCGGTCGGGCTCGACTGAGACGGTCCGTCAGTAGGCGCCGTCGCCGCGCAGCACCGCCGAGGCGGTCCGGACCAGGATGCGCGCGTCCATCGCCATCGACCACTCC
The DNA here is from genome assembly GCA_963821825.1 of uncultured Actinomycetota bacterium. Taxonomy (GTDB): domain Bacteria; phylum Actinomycetota; class Actinomycetes; order Actinomycetales; family Kineosporiaceae; genus CAWGFD01. The sequence goes on along the minus strand of CAWGFD010000001.1, from coordinate 474,844 downwards.
CGGACGTAGCGCAGGTCGAGCTGGACGGCCTGCTCCCAGGTGACCTGGGAGCGACCGCTGACCTGCCACAGCCCGGTGATCCCGGGCCGGACCAGCAGTCGTTCGCGGACCTCGCCGGTGAACGACTCGTCCTGCACCGGCAGGGGCCGAGGGCCGACCAGGGACATCTGCCCGACCAGCACGTTCCACAGCTGCGGCAGCTCGTCCAGCGAGGTGCGGCGCAGCAGCGCGCCCAACGGCGTCACCCGGGGGTCGTGGCGCATCTTGAACAGCAGACCGTCGGACTCGTTGCTGGACCGCAGCGCCGCCAGCCGCTGCTCGGCGTCCACGAACATGGTGCGGAACTTCACCACCGCGAAGGGGCGCCCGAAGCGACCGACGCGGCGCTGCCTGAACAGGGCCGGGCCGGGGCTGCTGACCCGGACGGCGATCGCAATCGCGACCAGCAGCGGAGCGAGCAGGACCAGCCCCCCGGCGGCGCCCGCCGCGTCGACCACGCGCTTGACCCCTCGGGCCCAGGGAGCGACGTCGGGTGCCCCGGCCCAGACCACGCGGACCGAGGGGTCGGTGCGCACCACGCGGGCGTGCCGGACGGCTGGGGCCAGCGCAGCGGTGACGATCAGCTCGATCCCCTTGGTGCCCAGCTCCCGGCCGAGCCAGCGCAGGCCCCGGTGGTCATCCTCCGGCCAGTCTCCGACCAGCACCGCCTCGGCGCCGGTCTGTACCGCGGCAGCGACCACGCCATGGCCGGCGCTGGTCTCGCAGCTGCCGACCACCCGCCAGAGCGAGGACTCCTGCAGCCGGTGACCCAGCCGTCGCACGGCTGGGTCGGAGCCGACCACGAGCAGGCCGGGGCGGCGGGCGAGATCGCTGGTGAGCCGACGGGTCAGTGCCCGTCCGGCCAGCAGCAGCCCCGTGCCCAGCAGCATCGTGACCGGCAGCTCGGTCAACGGGAGCCCCGGGAGCAGACAGCTCAGCAGCGCGGTGCCGCTGACTGCCCACCAGCTGGCTCGGATCAGCACCCGGCGCACCCGGGAGCGGCAGGTCACGACCCGGCGGTCGTAGCCCTCGCTGAGCGCGATCGCCAGGCACCACGCGGCGATCAGCAGCGCGCGGCCGGGCAACCCGCCGTCGTCCCCGGGGTGGGCCGGCAGCGACCCGCCATGGGCGTCGACCCAGGCGGCCGTGACCACGGCCGCGGTGATGGCCACGGCGTCGCAGGCGAGCAGCACACTCTGCACCCGGGACCAGCCGTGCGGGGCGGCCACCCGGCAGATGGCGAGCGGTAGATCCGTCGGGGCGAACAGTCGCGCCTTGTCTGCGGACGTGGTGTCCGCCGTCGCGGCACCCGCAGTCGTGGAGTCCGGGTCCGGGCCGGCCGCGGCCACCCCGTGGGGCACCCAGCTGTGCGGGGCGGCGGCGGCGAGCAAGGGCGCCGGGTCGGAGATGGTCACGCACTGAGGGTCGGTCCTGGCCGTGGCCGACTTGAGCGTTGCTCAAGTGCGCCGGGCCGCCACCCGAAACGAGCAACGACAACGCCCATCGAGAGGCCCTGATCATGCATCGTCATGCCGTAGTGACCGGCGGCGCCGGCTTCGTGGGGTCGCACCTGTGCGACCGGTTGCTGGCCGACGGCTGGCGGGTCACCGTGCTGGACAACCTCTGCACGGGGCGCCCGGAGAACATCGCCCACCTGGTGACCGAGCCGGCGTTCCGGTTCGTCGAGCACGACGTCACCCGACCGTTGGCACCGGTGCTGCCGGCCGGCCAGCGGGTCGACGCCGTGCTGCACCTGGCCTCGCCGGCGTCCCCGCCGGACTACCTGCGTCTGCCACTGGAGACGCTGCAGGTGGGCTCGATCGGTACCCTGAACGCCCTGGAGCTCGCGGCGCAGCACCGGGCCCGGTTCCTGCTCGCCTCCACCTCCGAGACCTACGGTGACCCGCTGGTCCACCCCCAGCCGGAGACCTACTGGGGCAACGTCAACCCGGTCGGCCCGCGCAGCGTCTACGACGAGGCCAAGCGCTTCGCCGAGGCCGCGACGACGGCCTACCGAACCTCCCGCGGGGTGGACACCGCGATCGTGCGGATCTTCAACACCTTCGGCCCGCGGATGCGCACCGACGACGGCCGGGCGATCCCGACCTTCATCGACCAGGCCCTGCACGGCCGGCCGATCACGGTGGCCGGCGACGGCTCCCAGACCCGGTCCATCACCTACGTCGAGGACCTCGTCGAGGGCCTGGTGCGGCTGCTGGCCTCGGGTCACAGCGGGCCGATGAACATCGGCAACCCCTACGAGCTGGCCATGGTCGACCTCGCGATGTGGATCCGTGACCTGTGTTCCTCCTGCTCCCCGATCGCGTTCGTGGCCCGGCCGACCGACGACCCGAGCCTGCGCCGTCCTGACATCCGGCTGGCGCAGTCGGTGCTCGGCTGGGAGCCGCAGGTTCCGGCCGCGGAGGCGCTGCGCCGCACCATCGCGCACTTCCTCACCCAGCTGGGCACCAGCGAGCTGGTCGCCCCGGCGGCGGTGCCGCTCCAGCGCGGGGTCGGTCTGGCCTCCACCGGCGCCGTGCTGGCCAAGGAGGTGGCCCGGTGACCGCGCCCGACGTCTTCGACCGGCAGCTCCCGACGCCGAGGACCCGCGGTTGTGCCGGGGTGCCGATCACCGTCGTGGACCGGTCCGGCGCCGCCGAGCTGGTCCTCGCGCTGGCGCAGCGGACCCCAGGGGCCGGCCCGACCGGCCGGGACGTGCACCTGTGCAACGCGTGGACGCTGGCCCTGGCCGACCGGGACACGGACCTGCGTGGGCTGCTGAACGCCGCTCCCGCGGTCAACTTCCCGGACGGGATGTCGGTGGTGTGGGCCAACCGGCTGCTGCACCGGGCCGACGACCTGCCGGCCACCCGGGTCTACGGGCCCGACCTGTTCACCGACGTCCTGGACGGCGGCCGGGCCACCGGGGTGCGTCACTACCTGCTCGGCGGTACTCCACAGGTGCTGGCCGACCTGGGGGAGGCCGTCCGCGCCCGGTGGCCGGGTGTGCTCGTCGTCGGTCAGGAGTCGCCGCCGTTCCGGCCGCTGACCGAGGCCGAGCGGGCCGAGCAGGCCGAGCGGATCCGCACCAGCGGGGCTCAGGTGGTCTGGGTCGGGCTGGGTACCCCCAAGCAGGACGTCGAGGCCGCCCGGCTGGCGGCCGTCCTGCCGGTGGTCGCGGTGGCCGTGGGTGCCGCGTTCGACTTCGTCACCGGCGCCAAGCGGCAGGCTCCGCCGTGGGTCGGGCGGATCGGACTGGAGTGGGTGTTCCGCCTGCTCAGCGAACCGCGCCGGTTGTGGCGGCGGTACCTGTTCGGCAACGTGCGCTTCGTGCTGGCCGCCGTCCGTCGCCGATGACCGAGCCGGAGTCCGTCAGGCGCCCACTACGTGTTCTGGTCGCGCACAACCTATATCGCTCGCTCACCCCCTCGGGGGAGAACCAGGTGGTGCAGGCTCAGGTCGCGGCCCTGGACCGGGCCGGTGTGCAGGTGCGGGCCCTGCTGCCGAGCAGTGACGAGCTGCCCACGCTGGGCGTGCCCGCCCGGCTGGCGACCGTGCTGTCACCGGTCGCCAACCCGGTCGGCGTCCGGGCCTTCACCCGGGCGCTGGAGGAGTTCGGCCCCGACGTCGTGCATGTGCACAACACCGTGCCGTTGCTGTCGCCGTGGATCGTCCGCACAGCGCGCCGGCACGGCGTCCGGGTGGTCTCCACCGTGCACAACTTCCGGCTGGACTGCGCGTCCGGCACCTACTTCCGGGACGGCCGGGTCTGCACCGACTGCCAGGGGACCCGCCTGGCCGTCCCCGCCGTGCGGCACTCCTGCTACCGGGGTTCGCGGCTGCAGACCTCCGCCGTGGCTGCCGGCCGCGCCGTACACCGCAGCACCTGGCGCGGGGTGGACCGGTTCATCGCGTTGACCGACTTCCACCGCGACTTCCTGGTCTCCCTCGGTGTCGACGCCGGCCAGGTGCGCGTCCTGCCCACGGCCTCGCCCGGCCCGGCCGCGGTGACGTCTCCCGGGCAGGACCTGCTGTTCCTGGGCCGGCTGTCGCCGGAGAAGGGCATCTCGATGCTGCTGAGTGCCTGGCGGGCGGGCTCGCTCCGGCGGCACCGGCGCCTGCTCGTGGCCGGCAGCGGGGAGCTGCAGCACGAGGTCGAGCGGGCGGCTGCGGAAGACCCCTCGATCGTCTCCCTCGGTCCTCTCGGGCGTGCCGCGGTGGCCGAGCAGCTGGAGCAGTGCGCCGCGGTGCTGCTGCCCTCGCAGTGGTTCGAGGGCTCGCCGGTGGTGCTGGCCGAGGCCATGGCGCACGGCCGCCCGGTGGTCTGCTCCGACCTCGGCGGCCTGGCCAGCGCGGTCGACGACACGGTCGGCTGGGCGGTGCCTGCGCGCCAGGAGGCCTGGACCGCAGCGCTCGACGCGCTGACCGACGCCGAGCTGGCCCGTCGCGGCCGGGCCGCCCGGCTCCGCTGGGAGAGCCGGCTGCGCCCCGAGGTCGTGCTGGGTCAGCAGATCAACCTGTACCAGGAGCTGCTGACCTGAGCCGCCGTCGGGCCCTCGGCCCGGCGGCTCGTGCTGCTGCCGTCGGGCCCTCGGCCCGACGGCTCAGCTGTCGCGCCGCCCTGCCAGTCGTCCCCGGACCAGGCCCACCGTGTGCGCGACCCCGGCCGGCTCCATCCGGACCAGCAGGGCGAGGTACAGGGGGACGCCGAGCACCACCCCGGCCAGTAACCGGACCAGCGCCGTCCCCGGCAGCAGGGCCTCCAGCGTGGCCACCGCACCGGCCATCACCGAGGCGGCGAGCAGGCTCGGCCCGCACCAGCGGACCAGGTCGGTGGCGTGCAACCCGAGCAGCCGGTAGGGCACCTCGATGGTGGGGTAGAGCGAGACCGCCGCTGCGACGGCGTAGCAGACGGCCACGGCCAGAGCGCTGCCCAGCAGGATGCCGGTCACGATCCCGGTGACCAGGACGGCGGCGGTCGCCGCACCCATCACCAGCATCAGTCGGGTGCGGGCCTGGGACTGGTAGATGTAGCCGACCGGGGAGACCAGCGCCTGCACCGCCCCGACCAGGGCGAGGACCCGCAGGATCGCCACCATCGGCAGCCAGTCGGTGCCGAAAACCACCGTGACGAACGGTTCGGCGCAGGCGGCCAGGCCGAGCATCGCCGGCGCCGTGGTCATCGCCAGCGCCCGGACCGCGACCAGGAACATCGTCGACGCCCGCCCGACGTCGTCCGCCAGCCTGGACATGCTGGAGATCACGACCCGGCCGAGGGTGGCCCCGATCTGGCTGATCGGGTACAGCATGAGCAGGTAGGAGCGTTCGTAGAAGGCCAGCGGGACGGCGCCCAGCACCCGGCCGATGAGCAGGTTGTCGACGTTGCGGGCCCAGTAGTTGACCACGTTGAAGCCGAGCAGGCCGACCGAGTAGCCGCCGAGCCGACGGGCTGCGGTCACTTGCAGGCGCCCCGGCCGCCACCGGGTGATCCGCAGCACGACCAGCGACTGCACCGCGGCGCGCGCCGCAGTGCCGGCGGCCACCGAGGCCGGGCCGAGGCCGAGGCCGACCAGCACCCCGGTGGCCGCCGCACCAGCGATCAGGCCCGCGACGTCGGCGAGGAACAGGCGCCTGAAGTCGAGCAGCCGGGTCAGCGTGGCGCGGCCGGGGCTGCCCAGCGCGGCCAGCGGCAGCGACAGCGCAGCCCACCACACGACCGCCACCAGCTGCGGCTCCCGGTAGAAGCCGGCGATCGCGGGGGCGGCTGCGGCCATCGCCGCACCGATCAGCGTGTTGGCGGTCAGCCCGGCCCAGAACACGGCGTCGAGCAGCTCGGCGTCCACCTTCCGGGCCTGCACCAGAGCGGCTTCGAGGCCGAGCTGGCCGAGCAGGGTGGCAAACCCGATGAAGACGGCGGCCATCGCCACGACACCGAAGGTGCCTGGCCCGAGGAGCCGGGCCACCACGGTGTAGAGCACCAGCTGCACGACCTGCACCACGGCCTGGTCGGCGAACGCCCAGGCGGCCCCGCGGACGGTGCGCCGGCCAAGCGCCTGCGCCGGTGCCGTCACGGACGCACCGGCGCTCATGCCGGCAACCCGTCGTACAGGCCTTCCAGCACCTCGGCCCGTCGACGGACGTCGAAGCTGGCCAGGACGTGCCGTCGGCCGTTGGCGCCCCACCGGTCCCGAAGCTCGGCCGAGTCCAGCAGTCGGGCCAGCGCGGCGGCCAGCGCAGCCGGGTCGCCGGGCTCGACGAGCAGGCCGGTCTGCTCGTGCCGGACGGCCTCCGGAAGGCCGCCGACCCGGTGGGCCACCACCGGGAGGCGCATGGCCTGGGCCTCGATGCTGACCAGGCCGAACGTCTCCTTCACGCTGGGGCAGCACAGCACGGCTGCCCGCTGCATCTGCTGCACGACAACTGGTCTCGGCTGCGCGCCCAGGAACCGGGCTCGAACGTCCAGGGTCGCCGCCAGCTCCTCCAGGGCGCTGCGTTGCGGGCCGTCCCCGACGATGGTGACGCTCGGCCGCCCGGGCAGCCGGGAGACGGCGCGCAGCAGCAGATCCACGCCCTTGGCGGGCACCAGCCGGCCGACGAGCAGGATGCCCTCCCGCGGGCCGGGGTGCGGGCTGAAGGTGGTCAGGTCGGTGCCCAGGTAGTGGGTGAGGGTCCGGTCGGCGGGGAAGCCCTGGGCCAGCAGAGCGGTGCGCAGGTGCTCGGAGACCGGCAGGAAGAGCGCGCCGCGCCGGGCGAGCTCTGCGCGCCTGGCCAGGTAGTGGCGGCCGCGGTGGGAGGCCCGCAGCAAATCGGGGCCGCCTTCGACCTCCCAGCCGTGGAAGGTGGTGACCAGCGGCACCCCCAGCCGTTCGGCCAGCGGCAGCGCCTGCACGGCGTCGACCCCGAAGTGGGCGTGCACCAGCCGGGGCCGCAGCCGCCGCAGGTGGTCGACCGTGCGACGGTCCGGGCCGAGCATCCGGTAGGCGGCGACCCGGGCGCGGGGCGCGCCCCAGCCCCGACGGCAGACCAGCTCGGTGGGCAGGTCGGGCCGGTAGCCGGGCAGGATCCGGGTGCCGAGCAGCAGCGGCCGGTACCGCGTCCAGTGCCGTACCGAGTCGGTGACGAACCCCTCCGAGGGCCGCAGCAGGTCATCCCGGTAGGTCAGGACCAGGCCGCTCACAGCGCCCGGCTCCCGCGCAGGGCCAGCAGCCCGCGGCTGCGGGCGTAGGCGAGGGTGTCGTACCCGGTCAGCAGCACGGCACACGGCCGGGCGTGGAACGTCTGGGGCATCGGCAGCGGCGCGCGGTCCAGTGCGGCACGGGCCCGCGCGACGGCGAACCGCCGCCATCGGGCGTTGTCCAGCCAGTAGGCCAGCGCGGTGCGCCGGGCGTGCCGGTAGTCGAGCACGACCTCGGGCAGGTTGACCGCCGAGCAGAGCGGGGCGAGCCGGAGGAAGAGCTCGAGGTCCTGGGCCCGGACACAGTCCGTGGCGTACCCGCCGACCTCGTCCAGCAGGCGACGGCGGATCATCGAGGCCTGGTGCGGGATCGGGTTCTGCCCGCGCCGCAGGCGTGCCGCGACCTGCTCGGCGTCCAGCGGGTAGTGGTAGACCTGCGACGGACCGCCCCAGTCGCCGAAGTTGGCCACCTGGCCGCCGACGACGGCGACCTGCGGGTCCTGCTGCAGCGCAGCCACCTGCAGGGCGAAGCGGTCCGGCCGGCTGCGGTCGTCGGCGTCGCAGACGGCCACCAGCTGGCCGCGTGCGTAGCCGAGGCCGACGTTGCGGGCGGCGCCGCGACCGGCACCGTCCGGCAGCCGGACCACCCGCACCCGCGGGTCACCCCCGGCGCAGCTCCGGGCCACGTCGGCGGTCCCGTCGACGGAGCCGTCGTCGATCACCACCAGCTCCCAGTCGGTGAGGCTCTGCGCCTGCACCGAGCCGATCGCCTCGGCGATGGTGCCGGCGGCGTTCCGGGCCGCCATCAGGGCGGTGACCAGCGGCGGGACGGGCTGCTCACGGCCCTCGCCCGGGCCCGGGTGCTCGGCGGACGGGTTCACGGGGTCCTCCTGGAGGATGAGGTCGGGCGCGGCCCGACCGGGGGTGGACAGCGTTGTGGGGGTCGCCAGCGAGGCCGGCGCGGTGGCGGCGGCCAGGCCGGCCAGGAACCAGAGCAGGAACACCGACGGGCTCTGGGTGGCGAAGGAGGAGAAGCTCAGGGCGGCCAGCAGCGCCAGCAGGAGTGAGACCTGCGGCGGCGCCAGCGCCGCTCGACCCCGCGGCAGCAGCCGCCCGCGCAGGACCGCGCTGGGCGGCGGAAGCAGCCGGCCCAGCAGCAGCAACGCCCCGACGTAGACCAGCATGCTCACCACGCCCAGGTCGACCGCCATCATCACCAGCGGGTTCTCGGCGCTGTTCGGGGAGTGCATCCACAGCCGGGTGAGCGACTCGCTGGTGCCCACGCCGCTGCCGACCAGCAGCCGGGTCGTCAGGTGCGGCCAGAAGGCCAGCACCCCCTGCACGCGCAGCGAGCCCGAACCGCCGTCGGCGACGGCGCGCTGCACCAGGTGGTGCACTGCCGGGGCCATGGCCGCGGCCAGCCCGGCGGCGGCGACCGTGACCGCCGCCAGCTCGCGCCGACGGGGCCGGCGGGTCGGACGCCGCAGGCCCAGGAGCAGGTAGCCCAGGCCCAGGGCCAGCTCGACCCGGGAGCCGGTGCCGAGGATGCCGGCCAGCACCAGGCCGTAGGCCGGCAGGCGCCAGCGGGAGGGCAGCAGCGTGCGGGCGGTCGGCAGCACCGCCACCAGCAGCAAGGCCGTGTTCAGGGGCTGCCCGAGGGTGGTCGGCGCCCGGAAGCCGTGCCGGGCGAACACCTGGAACCAGAGCAGGTCCCGATAGGCGGACTGCCAGACCAGGGCGCGGCCGGTCACGGCCTCGAGCGCGGCCAGGGCGGCCAGGCCCAGGCCCAGGCCCAGGAAGCTGCGCTGCAGGAGCGCCCGGCTGCGTGGCGCGCCGGCGACGTCGCTGACCAGCAGGCCCAGCACCGGGGCCGCGATCAGCGCCTGCACCAGCTCGCTCCAGCCGCCCGAACCGCGCAACAGGGCGGTCGCGGTGGCCACCAGCACCACGATCAGCAGCCCGGCTGCGACGCCCGGCCGGCGGCGGACGGCAGCCAGCAGCCGGTGCCGCCGGACCCACGCGGTGGCCAGCAGCAGCCAGGTCCCCGGGTGCAGGGCCAGGGCGCCCTGGCCGGTACCGCTGATCCCGGTGAGCCAGCCCTGGGCGGCGAACGGGACCAGCCCGTACAGCAGCAGCGCCGCGCCGAGCGGCAGCATCGGCCGCCGCCGTCCGACCAGGACGAGCAGCACGCACAGCGCCAGCCAGCCGTACCACCGCCCGCCGTTGCCCCAGACGAACCCGAGCACGGAGGTCGAGGTGGGCGCGAAGGCCGCCATCGTGAACGAGCCCGGGGCGCGCGGGTCCAGGCCCGGGTCCAGGTCGTCCAGCGGCTGGAACGACACGGTCAGCAGGTGCCGGCCCGACGGGACCGGCACGCTCAGCCAGCGTCGGCCGAGCTCGTCGCGGGAGCCCTGCCCGGTGATCGGTGCGCCGTCCAGCGCCACCTGCAGCGACTCGATCCGGTCCGGCAGCAGCTGCGCCAGCCGTGCCCGCACCGGTGCGTCCAGCTCCAGCGAGCGCCGTGTCACCTCGGGAGTGCTGCGCTGGACGACGTCGACCACGCCGAGCTGGCGGGTGCCCGCGACGGGGAGCGGGAGGGTGACCCGGACCGGGGCCGGGTCGGGCGCGGGGTCGGCCACCGGGCGCGTCGCGGTCGACGCTCCCGCGCCGTCTCCCGTTCGGCGCACCGCCAGCCGGCCCGATTCCAGGGCGTCGTCCACGGCCTCGAGCAGCGCCAGCCGTCGGGTCGCGGGCTCGAGGGCGGGGTGGACGGAGGAGCCGGCGCCGTGGTGCGTCAGTGCGGTGAGCAGCCCGGTCAGCCGGGCGCGGTCGGTGGCAGCCGTTCCGTTGGGCAGGCCGGCCGCCGATGCCAGCGCCGTCAGGCGGTCACCGCCCAGCAGCACGACACCGTCCAGGGGTGACCCGGTCGTGGCGCCCGCCCAGCGGGCCGCCTCGTCGGCGGCAAGGTCGCTGAACGGGGCGCTCAACGCCTGGTCCAGGGACCGTTCGGGAGCCTCGGGGATCCACTCGTCTCCGGGAACGGTAGTCCAGGACCCCCGTGCTGCCGGGTCTGGCCCCGCACTGACGGTGACGTTGCCGGCGTCCAGGCGCAGTACCGCCGTGCCGAGGGCGGGCCCGTACAGGTGCGCGTCCCCGGCCGACCCGAGCAGGACCACGAGGTAGCGGCGGGGGCCGTCCTGGCCGAGTGAGGCGGCCAGCGGCTGCTCGTCGGCCAGCAGCCCCGCCAGCCGCTGGAGCCGTGCGACAGCCGGCACCACCTGGTCGTGGACCCGGGCCGGTAGGGCGGAACCGGGGACCGGCACCACGGCGTCCAGCAGCTGGCCGGCGGCGTCCAGGTCGGCGGACAGCTCGGCCGCGAGCGGTGCCACCCGGTGCAGGACGGCCGGGTCCAGCACCCGGGCAACCGGGGTCGCGGGGGTCGGGGGCGCCAGCAGGTCGTCGATCGCGGACGTCGCGACCGCCCCGTCGGCGAGCCGCGCCGCGGCCTCGGTCAGGTTGCGGGCGTCGCTCACGTAGGGCCGGCTCAGCGGCAGCTGCCCAGCGACGCGTACCATGGGGTCGGCCAGAGCCGGGCGCGCGGCGGCCACCGCCGCGCGCAGCGCTTCCGCCTGCTGCCCCAGCCTTCCGAACGCCAACGGCCGGGCCTGGGCCTGCGCGGCCACCTCGGCCAGCCGGTGCAGCGCGGGTCGGGCGACGGACAGCTCGGCCTGCACCCGGCGGCCGGCCAGGGTCAGGAGCCCCGCCAGGCCGAGCACGACGAGGACGGCCAGCAGCAGCCGGGGCCGCTTCAGCAACTGCCTCACCACTTCCAGGTCGGTCAGGGACGAATGACGGCTGGTGCCGGCTCGGGTTGCTGCGTCGGCCACGCTCCCGCAGCCGGCTCCGGACGGGTCCGGCGCAGCGTCGGCGGCACCCAGCTGCCGTGCAGCGGAGCCAGCCAGCGGACGTGCAGAGTGACAAGTCCCAGGCCCCAGGTGAGGACCAGGGCGAGCAGCAGGTCGAGCAGACCGCCGGTCGGTGGCGTGTTGCGCAGCCACAGCACACCGGCGTGCGCCAGCACCACGAAGGTGGACGACCGGGCCAGCCGGGTGATCCAGCCTCCGAGGCGACGGCCGGGTGGCGGCGCCGCCGAGGCGAGCAGGACCAGGCCGCAGGTGATCGCGGCGGCCAGCAGCACTGACACCACAGGGACGCCGAGGTCGGCGTGCTTGAGGTCCATCGCGGCCCGCGGGCCGACGGCAGCGACCAGCCCGGCGGAGCCGGCGAGCAGCGCGAGGCCGAGCAGGCCTGCGCGGCCTCCCGCACCCGGCAGGGCATGGCGCAGCCGGTGCAGCCACTGCCCGAGGGCGCTGAAGGCCACCCCGACCAAAGCGACGCCGAGGGCCAGCGGGACGGCGGCCGTTGCTCGCGGCTGCAGCAGAGCCAGCAACAGCCCACACGTGCCCAGCGTCGGCGACAGCCAGGTGACCCGGTCACCGACCCGCAGCACGAGCGCGGCAGCAAGCAGGGCCGAGAAGAACCAGAACGCCGAGAACGGCCGCTGGGCGTACACCCCGCCCAGCAACGGCCCGCTCAGGTCCTGGGGACGCAGGGAGCGGCCGTGCAGCCGCTGGTCCAGCTCCATCATGGCCAGGAGAACGAGCAACCAGGACAGGTAGGGCACGGCCAGGGTGGTGGCGCGCACGGACAGCTCCGCGCGCAGCGAGCGGCCCGGACTGTGCAGGTACCCGGAGAGCACGAAGAACAAGGGGACGACCCAGGTGTAGAGCCACTCATGGGAGAGCGCCCCGCCGTAGACGTGAGCGACCACGACGGCGGCCACGCCGAGCACCCTGAGGGCGTCGAGCCGGGCGTCACGCAGGTGCTCAGGCCGGCGAGGGGTCGGCTCGGCGGCCCGGTTCATCAGCGCTGGGCCGGGATCGCCGTCGCGACGGGCTCGACCGGACGACCGGACACCTGACGGATGTCGGCGTCCACCATCAGCCGGGCCAGGTCCGGAGCCAGGGTCTGGGCCTGCCAGCCGAGCACGGTGCGGGCCTTGGCCGGGTCGCCGATCAGGGCGTCGACCTCGGTCGGCCGCTCGTACCGCTGGTCGTAGCGGACATGCTGTTGCCAGTCCAGTCCCGCGTGCTCGAACGCCGTCCGGGCGAACTCCCGGACGGTGCAGGCGTGGCCGGTGGCCAGCACGAAGTCGGTCGGGGTGTCGTGCTGCAGCATCCGCCACATGCCCTCGACGTACTCCGGTGCGTACCCCCAGTCCCGGACGGCGTCCAGGTTGCCCAGGTGCACCTCGGTCCCCAGGCCGGCCGCGATCCGGGCCACCGCACGAGTGATCTTCCTCGTCACGAAGGTCTCACCGCGGCGCGGGGACTCGTGGTTGAACAGGATGCCGCTGACCGCGAACATCTCGTAGGCCTCGCGGTAGTTGACCGTCACCCAGTGGCTGTACAGCTTCGCCGCCCCGTACGGCGAGCGCGGGTAGAACGCGCTGGCCTCGCTCTGCGGCGGGGGCGTGGCCCCGAACATCTCCGATGTCGAAGCCTGGTAGAAGCGGCTGTGCAGCCGGGCGGCTCGGATCGCCTCCAGCAGCCGTACGGTGCCCACTGCGTCGGTCGAAGCGGTGTACTCGGGCAGCTCGAAGCTGACCTTGACGTGGCTCATCGCGGCGAGGTTGTACACCTCGTCGGGCTGGATCTCGCGTAGCAGGTTGGTCAGGTTCACCCCGTCGGTCAGGTCGCCGTAGTGGAGGTACAGCCGGCGGCCCATGTCGTGCGGGTCCTGGTAGATCCCCTCCAGCCGCTCGGTGTTGAAGGAGCTGGACCTGCGGATCAGGCCGTGCACCTCATAGCCCTTGCGCAGCAGAAGCTCCGCGAGGTAGGAGCCGTCCTGCCCGGTGATCCCGGTGATGAGAGCTGACGTGGTCATGGACACCCGTTCGGCGTAGGCGTGGTCGGACTTGAGGAAGTGGGTCGGGGCGGCCGGCGCGGTCAGCCGCGGCTGCGGCCCCGGTTGGCGACGTACCAGCGGTAGGTCTCGGCCAGCCCCTGCTGCAGCGGGATGCTCGCTGTCCAGCCGAGGCGGGTCAGGGTCGAGACGTCCAGCAGCTTGCGGGGCGTACCGTCCGGCTTGGAGGTGTCCCACTCGACCCGGCCGGTGTAGCCCGTCACCTCGGCGGTCAGCCGCGCCAGCTCGGCGATCGTGATGTCTACCCCGGTACCGACGTTCACCGGCGCCTCGTCGTCGTAGTGCTCCAGCAGGTGCAGGCAGGCCGCGGCCAGGTCGTCCACGTGCAGGAACTCCCGGCGTGGGGTGCCCGAGCCCCAGCAGATGACTGAGGGGTCACCGGCGCGCGCCGCCGCGTCGAAGCGGCGGAGCATGGCAGGAAGAACGTGCGAGCCGACCGGGTCGAAGTTGTCCCCGGGCCCGTACAGGTTCGTCGGCATCGCACTGACCCAGCGCAGGCCGTCCTGTCGTCGGACGGCCTGCACCTGCAGAAGTCCCGCGATCTTGGCGATGGCGTACGCGTCGTTGGTCCGCTCGAGCGGGCCGTTCAGCAGGCTGGTCTCGCGGATCGGCTGCTCGGCGTGCTTGGGGTAGATGCAGCTGGACCCGAGGAAGAGCAGCCGCGGCACGCGGGCCCGGCGCGCGGCGTCCAGGACGTTGACCTGGATCTGCAGGTTGTCGCTCAGGAAGTCCGCCGGCAGGCTGGCATTGGCCAGGATGCCGCCGACCTTGGCGGCGGCCAGGATCACGACGTCCGGCTGCTCGGCGTCGAAGAACCGCGCCACGGCGGCCCGGTCGCGCAGGTCCAGCTCGGCCGACCGTCGGCCGATCAGCGTCCGGAAGCCCTGGGCGGCCATGTGGCGCCAGAGGGCCGACCCCACGAGGCCGCCATGGCCGGCGACGAAGACCCGTGCGGAACGGGGCAGTGACCCCGGTCCGGTCGGCGGGATCAGGACGGGGGCGGGCGTGGGGTGGTGGACTGGCACGGTGCCTCCTGGAGGGCGGTGGCGGCACGGGTGACGCCGTGTTGTGCCACCCGAACGGGCGAGTGATGAGCGCTCCATCGACACCGCCCCCGTCTGGCTTGAGTCACGGTCGGTCCGGCCGGTCGGCCAGGAGATCGGTGGCCGATGACCTGTATCAGGACGCCGGATCGGCGCCTCCTCTGCGATGCAGGTCGTGCGCCGGCGTCCGGCTCCGGCGCGCCGGTCGAGAGAGGTGATGTCGGTGAACCAGGTGGGAGCCCGCGGCGGCCCCGCGGTGGTCCTGGGCGCCAGCCTGACCGGCCTGTTGGCCGCCCGGGTGCTGGCCGACGCCTACCAGGAGGTGGTGCTGGTCGAACGGGACCGGATCGAGCCGGACGCCGGGCCGGTGCTGCGCCCGGGGGTGCCGCAGACCGGGCACTCGCACGGTCTGCTGGCCGGCGGCACCGAGGCGCTGGACCGGTTGCTGCCCGGCCTGTACGACGGGCTGGTCGCCGACGGTGCGGTCAGCGGCCGCGCCGAGGACGCGGCCTGGCGGTTCGCCGGCCACCGCCCGGCGCTGGGCGTCACCCAGCTGCGCGGGCTGTGTGCCAGCCGGGCGCTGATCGAGAGCCACGTCCGGCGCCGGGTGCTGGCCCTGCCGGGGGTGCGGGTGCTGGACCAGCACGACGTCGTCGCCCCGACGACGGTGGCCGCAGGGCACCGGGTCACCGGGGTGCAGGTGCACCGGCGCACCGACGACCGGCGCACGGTGCTGCCCGCGGACCTGGTGGTCGACGCGACCGGCCGCGGCTCGCGCACGCCGGCGTGGCTGCGGGGGCTGGGGCTGACGCCGCCGCCGGAGGAGACCTGCCAGGTGGGGATCACCTACGTGACCCGGCGGTTCCGCCGGTCCACCGGGGCCGAGGACGTCACCGGGGGGTTGATGGCCGACGTGATCGGCACCGACCCGCCGCACGAGGTCAGCGGCGTCCTGCTGGCCAACGAGCACGGGCTGTGGTCGGTGACCATCGCCGGGTACTTCGGCCAGCGGCCGGCCACCGACCTGGACGGGTTCCGGGCCTGGGCCCAGCGGCTCGGCGGCGCGCTGGCCGCCGTGGTGGCCTCCTGCCCACCGGTGGGCGAGGCCCTGACCTTCTCCTTCCCGCGCAGCCGCTGGCGGCACTACGAACGCTGCCGCGACCTGCCCGCCGGCCTGGTCGTGATCGGTGACGCCGTGGCCTCCTTCAACCCGGTGTACGGCCAGGGCATGACGTCGGCGGCGCTGCAGGTGGAGGCCCTGCAGCACTGCCTCCGGCGCACCACCGACCCGCAGGAGCTGCCGCTGCGGGTGGCCCGGGCCGGCGCCCGTGTCGTGGCCGCCGCCTGGCAGCTGGCGGTGGGACTGGACGAACGCTTCCCCCAGCACGGACCGCGGCCTCGGGCCCAGCGGCTCGCCGACGCCTACCTGGACCGCGTCCTGGCCCGGATCGAGCTGGACCCGGCTCTGGCCGAGAGCTTCCTGCGGGTGATCAGCATGCTCGACCCGCCGGCCACGTTGTTCGCCCCCCGGCAGCTGCGCCGCGTGCTGCTCCCCTCGCACCGCACGTCGTCCGTGCTCTGACCGGACGACGCGCCGCTCTCAGGTCTTTGCCAGGAACGACCGGTGGCGGCAGCATCGGAGCATGATCGTTCCTGCCTCGTCTTCGCCGGCGCGGGCCCGGGTCCAGCGTGCGCCCCTGGCGCGGGCCCTGGTGTCGCTGACCGTTGCCGTGCTGGCCTTCGCCCTGTCGACCGCGACGGCGCTGCTCGCGGCCGGGCCGGCCACTGCCGGGGTGTCCACCGGCGTCAGCCCGCAACGCACCATCAGCTACGAGGTGCGCACCCGCGGCGTCGTGCGCTCCGACGTCCAGGTGTTCGCCAGGCTCGCCCAGCGCACCCTGAACGACCGCCGCGGCTGGAGCCTGGGCGGCAGCGTGCGGTTCCAGCAGGTGGCCTCCGGCGGATCGTTCACGCTGTGGCTGGCCGAGGCTGCCACCCTGCCGACCTTCTCCAGCGCCTGCTCTGCGCAGTACAGCTGTCGCGCCGGGCGCAACGTGGTGATCAATGACGACCGCTGGCGGCTGGGCACCCCGACCTGGCCGGCGGTCGCCGAGTACCGGCACTACGTGCTCAACCACGAGGTGGGGCACTGGCTGGGCCTGGGGCACTCCACCTGCCCCGGGCCGGGCCAGCCGGCGCCGGTCATGCAGCAGCAGTCCAAGGGCCTGGCCGGCTGCGTCAGCACCACCTGGCCGGTACCGGCGGAGCGTTCCGCGGTCGCCGCCAACCTGGGGGTGACGGCGCGCGGCCTGCGCCCTGACCTGTACGCCCTGACCCAGCAGGGGCTGACCGGTACCGAGGGGCACGTCCTGGACGGCGATCGCGCCTACCAGCGGTTCACCGCGCACCGCCGGACGCCGCTGGGCCGGACCTCGCCGGCCGACTGGCAGTTCGCCGCCGGCGACTGGGACCGCGACGGCGTCGAGGACCTGGTGGCGATCAAGCTCGCCGGGGCGTCCGGCCGGACCGAGGTTCACGTCCTGGACGGGGCCAGCGGGTTCAGCCGCTTCCTGCTGCACACGGCCACCGCGCTGGCCCGGACCACGGCGTCCGGCTGGTCCTTCGACGTCGGCGACGTGAACGGCGACGGGGTGCTGGACCTGGTCGCCTTCGCCCGGCGCGGGGCCTCCGCCCACCTGGAGGTGCACGTGCTGGACGGCGCCGACCGCTTCGGGCGCTTCCTGTCCCACACGGCGACCCCGCTGGCCCCGGCCGGCCCGCAGTGGACGCTGCGGCTGGGCGACCACGACCGGGACGGTGTCCTGGACGTGTACGCCATCAACCGGGCCGGCGCCTCGGGCCGGACCGAGGTGCACGTCCTGGGTGGGCGCTCGGGCTACCGGACCTGGCTGGTGCACGCCGCAACCGCCCTGGCTCGCACCGACGCGAGCTGGGACTTCGCCGTGGCGGACGAGAACGGCGACGGCTACGACGACGTCTTCGCGATCAAGCGGTCCGGCGCGTCGGGACGCACCGAGGTCCACGTGCTGCGCGACCGCAGCTACACCAGCTACCGGCTGCACGCGGCGACGGCGTTGCCGCCGACGGCGGACGCTCCGTACTGGACGTTCGACGTGGCCTGACGGTCAGGCGCCGGCGGCCTGCTGCAGCCGGCGGGCGGCCAGGCCGGCGTACAGCGCGGCGCCGATCGGCAGCACCGCGTCGTCGAACGCCGCGAACGGGGAGTGGTTGGCTGGTGCGTCCGTCCAGTCCCGCTCGGGCAGGCAGGCGCCGAGGAAGACCATCGCGCCGGGCACCTCGGCCAGCACCCGGGAGAAGTCCTCGGACCCGGTGATCGGGTCCGGCATCCGCAGGCAGCTGCCCGGGCCGACCAGCTCGGCGGCCACGTCCAGGGCGAGCTCGGCCTCGGCCCGGTCGTTCACGGTCACCGGGTACTCCACGTCGTAGCGCACGTCGGCCCGGACGCCGTGCGCGGCGGCCACCCCCTCGCAGACCCGCCGCGCCATGGCCGCCACGCTCTGGCGGACCGCGGGGTCGAAGGTGCGCACGGTGGCCTCGATCACGGCCGTCTCGGGGATGATGTTCCGCTTGGTGCCGGCCTGGATGCGCCCCACCGTGAGGACGGCCGTGCGGAAGGGGTCGATGCTGCGGGTCATCCCGGACTGCAGCGCGAGCACCATCTCGCAGGCCGCCGGCACCGGGTCCAGCGCGGTGTGCGGCGCCGAGCCGTGTCCACCCCGCCCGGTCACCGTGACGAACAGGCCGTCGCTGGCTGCCATCAGGGGGCCGGGCCTGGTGGCCACCACGCCCCGGCCGGTCAGGTTGCTCATCACGTGCAGGGCGAAGGCGGCGTCCGGTCGACGACCGGCCGCCTCCAGCACGCCCTCGCGCAGCATGACGCCGGCGCCGTCCCAGCCCTCCTCCCCGGGCTGGAACATGAAGACGACGTCACCGGGCAGGTCCTGCCGTCGGGCGGCCAGCAGCCGGGCCGCGCCGACCAGCATGGTGGTGTGCAGGTCGTGCCCGCAGGCGTGCATCACCCCGTCCAGCCGGGAGCGGAACGGCACGTCGACCTGCTCCTGCAGCGGCAGCGCGTCCATGTCCCCGCGCAGCAGCACCAGCGGACCCGACCTGCCGCCCGGCGCCTCGCCGGCCCGCAGCACCGCGGTCAGCGACGAGCAGTCGGTGCCGCTGCTGACCTCCAGCCCGAGGTCGGCCAGCTCGGCGGCCACCGTCTCCTGGGTCCACGGCAGCTGCAGGCCCACCTCCGGATGGGCGTGCAGCCGGTGCCGCAGGTCGGCCAGCTCGGCCGACATGGCCTGGGCGTCGGTGAGCAGTCCGTCGGTGGTCAAGGTGGGGGGCATCCCCCGTTTCTACCCCGAGTGGTCGGTGGCGCGCGCTCCGGGCCCGCGCCCTTCGGCCGGGCCCGGCAGGGCAGGATGGTGCCCGGCGACCGGGCGGCGCGCCACGCCCAGCGCGGGTGTGAGCACCCGCCAGAGGCGGTCGACCGCGACGACCGGAGGACCCGATGATCGAGCTGTTCTCCCCGCGGGAGATCGAGCTGATGCGACCGCCGGGGGAGTTCGTGGCCGAGGTGCTGACCACCCTGCGGGCGGCTGCCGACGTCGGGGTGAACCTGCTGGACCTGGACGCCCTGGCGCACCGGCTGATCCAGGAACGGGGCGCGGTGTCCTGCTACGTGGACTATCACCCCTCCTTCGGGGCGCGGCCGTTCGGCAAGGTGCTGTGCACCTCGGTGAACGACGCCGTGCTGCACGGCCTGCCGCACGACTACGTCCTGGCCGACGGTGACCTGCTCAGCCTCGACTTCGCCGCCTCGGTGGACGGCTGGGTGGCCGACTCGGCGCTGACCGTGCAGGTGGGTGAGCCTCGGGAGGCCGACCAGCGGCTGGTCGCCGCCACCGAGCTCGCCCTGGCCGCGGCGATCGAGGTGGCCGTGCCGGACGGCCGGCTGGGCGACATCTCGGCCGCCATCGGCCAGGTCGCCCGCGCCGCCGGCTACCGGGTGAACACCCAGTTCGGCGGGCACGGCGTGGGCCGCACCATGCACGGTGACCCGCACGTGGCCAACGACGGCCGGCGCGGCCGCGGGCTGCGGCTGCGACCGGGCCTGGTGATCGCCATCGAGCCATGGTTCATGGCCGGCACCGACCAGATCGTCACCGACGCCGACGGCTGGACCCTGCGCAGCCGGGACGGCTCACGGGGGGCGCACAGCGAGCACACCGTGGCCATCACCGAGAGCGGGCCGTTGGTCCTCACCGCACGCTGACCGTCGACCGCAGGCTCGGTGCTAGCTGGGGTCGGCGTGCGCATCCAGCTCGCTGGGCAGCTCGCGCATCCCGATCAGCGGCGACGCCAGGGTCGGGATCGCGGCCAGCGCCTGCCCGACCACGGCCAGCCACAAGGTCGCCGTGACGCCGATCAGCTCACCGAGCAGGCCGCCGAGCAGGCCGCCGATCGGCACCACGCCCCAGACCAGGAAGCGGACCGAGGCGTTCATCCGGCCGAGCAGGCGTGGCGGGCACAGCCGCTGCCGGAAGGAGACCTGGGTGACGTTGTAGGTCACCACGCCGGCCGAGAACACCGCCTGGCTCGTGATGAGCAGCACGATCTGCCACAGCTGGGTGGGCAGCAGCGCCGCAGCCGGCGTCGCGACCAGCCCGATGGAACCGACGACGGCGCTCAACGGGATGATCCGGCCCTCGCCGACCAGGTGGGAGACCCGGCCGGACATCACCGCACCGAGCAGGCCCCCCACGGCACCGGCCGAGAAGACGAGGCCGAGCGTGCCGGTGGGCAGCCGGAGCACCTTCAGCAGGAAGAGGACCTCCAGCGCGGAGAAGATCCCGTTGGCCAGGTTGCTGAGGGAGGTGCAGGCGGTGATCCGGACCAGCAGCGGATGCCGGATGACGAACTGCAGCCCCTCGGCGATCTCGGTCCGCAACGGCCGGCGGCCGTCACGGGAGGGGATCGGGTCCGGCTGGCCGATGCTGCGCAGGAAGGCCGCCGAGAACAGGTAGCTGATGGCGTCGATCAGGATGACCAGCGGGCCGGCCAGCAGCTGCAGCAGGCCGCCGGCGAGCGCCGGCCCGGCCATCCGGGCGGCGTTCTCGGTCGAGCTCAGCTTCCCGTTCCCCTCCACCAGCTGGCCGCCGGAGACCATGGTGGGCAGGTAGCTCTGGTAGGCGACGTCGAAGAAGACGGTGCACGCGCCGACCACGACCGAGACCACGACCAGCTGGACGAAGGTCAGCCCGCCGAGCAGCCAGGCCAGCGGCAGGGTGAGCAGGGCCAGCGCCCGGAACAGGTCGTTGCGCATCATGACCCGCCGCTTGCGCCACCGGTCGACCCACGCGCCGGCCGGCAACCCGATGACCAGGAAGGCCAACGTCTCCGAGGCGTTCAGCACCCCCATCTGGATGGGTCCGGCGTGCAGGAGCTGCACCGCGATCACCGGGATGGCCAGGATGGAAACCTGGGTGCCGACCTGGCTGATCGCCTGACCGGCCCACAGTCGCCGGAAGTCCCGGTGCCGCCACAGGGTGCCGCCGCCCGGCCGGGTGCGTCGCCCGGTCTGCGCGCTCGTCACTGGCCCATCGTCTCCTCACGCTGCGCCTAGCCGCCTGTACTCTCAGGCAGCATTCTGGGGACACACTCTGCCTCGTGGGGAGCGCTTTCGAAAGGTCCCACGACCGAGCGGTCGGCCACACCCCTCCGCAGCCCGGACGGTAGGCCGCTCAGCTGGTGGAGGTGAGCACCCACTGCGCCCCGTCCGGGGTGTCCCGGACCTCGACCCCGGCCTCGGTGAGCCGGTCGCGGACCAGGTCGGAGGTGGCGTAGTCCTTGGCCGCCCGGGCGTTGGCCCGGATGTCGATCAGGGTGTCCACGAATGGGCCGACGACGGTCCGCGGATCCCGGGCGCCGACCTCGGCCAGCTCACCGAGCCGCACCACCATCGCGCGCAGGGCGCGACGGGCACGGTCGGTCTGGTCGTTCTGCATGGTGTCGGCCGACCAGGACCGGATGGTCTCCTCCAGCTCCAGGACGGCGCCGACGCAGCCGGCGACGTCGCGGGCCGCGAACGCTTCGTCGAACCGGGCGCGCAGCGCGGTGCTCGCCGCGGCCAGGCTGGCGCCCTCGCCGTCCGGCCCACCGGTCCCCGAGCGCCCCGGGCGTTCGGCCGGGGCGAGGCGCGGCTGCTCCGGGGCAGACGACCCGCCCCCGGTGTGGGAGCCGTCCAGCCGAGCGGTGAGCTCGGCCAGCGTGAGCTCCGCGCCGTCGGGGAAGGTGGTCGAGTCCTGGCGGCGCCGGACCGTGACCACGCCGCTGCCGGTGACCCTGGCCGTGCCGGCGGCGGTGTCGATCACCAGCGCGGTGTGCTCGTCGACCCCGAGCACGCCGACCTCCTCGGGCAGCTCGTCCTCCAGCAGGGCCAGCCGCTCCTCGCCCAGGTAGCAGAACCGGGTGTCGTGCTGGCCGCCCTCGGCGTTGTCGTAGTGCGGGATGACCACCGCGTGGATCCCCGCGACCGAGCCGAGCAGGTCCAGCCCGGGCGCCCAGAACGGGTCCTCGCCGACCTTGTAGATCTCATACACCGGCACCGTGTGGGTGCCGAGCGTGCAGGCGGCCGCGGAGCCGAACACCACGGTGGCGCCGCGCTCGGCGGCCTCGGTGATCGCGTCCGGGAACGGGGTGCCGCTCCACTGCCGCAGGGCGTAGGTCGGCGAGCCGGGGCCGGCGAAGATCCACCCGGCCCGGGACAGCAGGGCCAGCGCCTGCTCCCGGTCGGCCACCGGGGCGTCGGCCCGGCGCCAGTCGGCCACCTCGACGTCGCGGCCGACGGAGTCGGCGAAGTACTGCCGCGTCCTGGCAACCAGGTCGTCGGCGTTGCGCTGGAACCCGAACGGGGTGTCGAGCATGACGGCAGGGCCCTCGGGGGAGTCCTCGAGCACCCGACGGTGGGTCTTGATCATGGTGGGGGCGGTCTCGCCCGACCCCATGATGACGAGCAGGCTCACGAGCGCGGACCTTTCGGGTCGGGAGAGGGACGGGGGAGTGCGTCGGCCAGCTCCAGCAGGTCGGCGGCGACCTGGCCGGGCCGCTGGGCGTGCACGTCGTGGTGGGCGCCCTGGTACCAGCGCACCCGGGCCGAGGCCAGCACCCGGGCGGCTTCCTGGGCCGCACGGGGCTCGGCCGACCCAGCCGGCATCAGCAGCACCGGGCAGCGCACCTGCGGCCAGATCTCGGCCATGTCATCGGCCCACATGCTGTGCAGGATCTGCCGGTGGTGCTCCCGGCTCAGCCGGGCCCGGACCCCGCCGTCGGGCAGCTGGACCAGGTTGGCCAACGTGCCCTGCACGCCCTCCGGGGGCCAGTCGGCGTGCGAGCTGCTGATCGCCTCGCTGAGCTGGCCCCACCGAGCACCCTCGAAGGACGGTGGCGCCAGCGCAGCCCAGCACTCCTCGAAGGTGGCGAACCGCTGGCCCAGCCTCGACCACCCGCCGTCCACGGCGCCGACGGCGCCGACCCGGCCGGGATGGCGGGCGGCCAGGGTGAGCACCACGTGGCCACCCCAGGACTGCCCGACCACGACCGGCGGACCGTGCTCACCCTCCAGTTCCAGGGCCTGCGCCAGGCCGGCCAGGTCGTCGGCGCAGGTGGCGTTGTCGTAGCCGCCCTCCGGCGCCTGCGAACGACCGTGCCCGCGCTGGTCGACCGCGACCACCGGGTGACCCGCGGCGAGCAGCCGGGAGGCGACGCCGTCCCAGAGCCGGGCGTTGGAGGCCAGGCCGTGGACCAGCACGAAGGCGGGGCCGGTGGCTTCGGCCGGCTCCCCACGGACCACGGACAACAGCGGGCCGGAGCCCGCCGGGCGGACCTCCTCCCGGCGCAGGCCGGAGGGCAGCGGGAACTCGGGCACGGACCTGACCCTAGGCGCCAGCACCGACAGCCGCGCGTCGCAGCCCGGACCACAGCCTGGACCACAGCCCGGACCACAGCCCGGGGCGGGGCGCGGCCCGGCGTGCCATCATCGGCCGGTGAGCAACGATCCGGACCAGCCCCGGGCCGAGACCGCCCCACCCTCGCGCTCCGCCACCCCGGCCACCGGTGGCCAGGCCGCTGCCGATGCCCGGCCACCCGCCGGCCGGCCGCCGGCCCCGCAGCGGCCCGCCGGCCGCTGGCAGACCCGGCTCGTGCAGCTGCTCGTCGCGCTGGTCGCGGTGCTGGCCGCCGGCTACCTGGCGGTGACCGTGCTCCCGCGCTGGTGGGCGCACCGGATCGGTGACGTCTGCGACGGCAGCATCGCCACGGGCATCGTCGCCGGTCTGGTGGTCGGGTTCATCTTCACTGCGCTGCCCCTGGTGCTGCTGCGCCCGGTGCTGGCCCGCCGCCGCCGGTGGCGCACCCGCGCCCTGCTGGTGGTGCTGGCCGTCGTGGTCGCGGTGCCGAACCTCATCACGGTGGGCATCGTCTTCGGCACCAACGGCGCCGCCCACGCCGGCGAGCGCACCCTGGATGTCACCGCCCCCGGCTTCCGCGGAGCCAGCCTGGCCGGCGCCGTGCTGGCCGTCGTCCTCGTCGTGGTGCTGTGGGCTGCTGCTGGCCGGCCGTCGGCGGAGCCGGGCCGAGGTGGTCCGGCTGCGCCGCCGCCTCGCCGAGGACCAGCAGCCGGCGCCCGCCGCCGGAGCCGCCCGGACCGACCGAGGCGGGTCAGCGCGCGGCCGGGAGGGGCCTGGCCGCGCCCGCGACGGGTCAGGGCGCGGCTGAGGGCCGCCACCGCCGGCGGACGGCGTCCAGCGTGCCGGCGACGGCGAGGGAGTGCGCAACGTCCACCAACGGGGCCCCGCCCTCGCGCACGCAGCCGGCGACCTGCTCCACCATCAGCTGGTAGGCGTCCACCGGCGCGAACCGCTCCTCGTGCACCGTGCCGTCGGAGCCGGTGATCCGCAGGGTGCTCGCGGCGCGGTAGGAGGTGAAGGCCTCGTCGCCCGGGCCGCCCGCGCTCAGCGCGCCGTGCTCGGTGGTCACCTGCACCTGCTGAGCGTCCGGCCCGACGAACGAGCCGGCCAGCCGCACCCGCGGGCCGCCGGCCTCGAACCGCAGGTCGACCCCGGTCGGCCCGAGCTCGACCTGCGCCTGGGTCAGCTCCAGCTCGGCCGGCCCCAGCGCCAGGTGCCCCGCGGACGCCGCGTAGCAGCCCAGGTCGAGCAGCGCCCCGCCGCCGCGGGCCGGGTCCAGCCGGTAGTTGCCGGCGTTCTCGCCGGTGAAGTCGGCCACCGTGCAGAACCGCGCCTCGACCTGGGTGGGTGCCCCCAGCGCCTGCTCGGCCAGCAGGGCCTGCAGTCGCCGGGTGCGGGGGTGCCAGCGCCACCAGAAGGCCTCGACCAGCAGCCGGTCCGCCTGGGCGGCCGCTGCGTGCAGCCGGCCCGTGGTGGCGGCGTCCATCGACAACGGCTTCTCGCACAGCACGTGCTTGCCGGCCCGCAGCGCCGCCAGCACCCAGGGCTCGTGGCCGGCGTTGTCCAGGTTGACGTAGACCAGCTCGACCTGCGGGTCGGCCAGCAGGTCGGCGTACCGGTCGTGCACCCGGGAGGTCGGTTCCAGGGCGCCGGCCCGGCCCAGGTCGCGGGCGGCGACCGAGTGCAGCACCGCGTTGGTCGCGGCGTGCACCGCCGGGCCGGTGGCACGCCGGGCCAGCCAGCCGGCCCCGAGGAAACCGACCCGGACCGGGCCGCCGCCGCTCACCGGGCCGCTCACCCGGCGGCTGCGGGCGCCGCCGGCGCCGGCGCGACCGCACCGCCCCCGGCGGCGACCGAGGCCAGCGCTGCCTCCAGCACGGCGACCACCCGGCGGGCCTGGTGCCCGGTGACCTCGGGTGGCAGGCCGAGCTGGACGGCGTCGGCCAGGTCGCGGTGGAAGGCCGGCCCGGCCCCGGCGGGCAGCGCGAGGCGGGTGACGGAGCCGTGCGCGTCGTGCAGCTCCAGGACCGGGGGGGAGTCGGCCGGGGCGAGCACGTCCTCGGCCAGCGTGCCCACCGCCGAGCGGCTGACCACCTTCTCGGTACGCCAGTGCCCGACCACGGCGCCCCGGGTGCCCAGCAGGTACCACCTCGGCTTGAGCGCGGCGGCCAGGTCGGAGTAGACGAAGGAGGCCTCGGCGCCGCCGGCGAACCGCAGCGTGAGCCGGGAGTGGTCGGCGTTGGTCACGTCCAGCCACACCCGCTTCTGTTCGGTGGCCTCCACGGCCACCACCTCCTGGGGCAGCAGGTCCAGCAGCTGGTCCACCACGTGGGCGCCCCAGTCGTAGAACGCCCCGCCGCTGGCCGCGGCGTCGGAGTGCCACAGGTTGCAGGGGTGCCCGTACCCGCCGACGAAGGTCTCGACGTGGAAGACCTCACCGAGCCGGTCCTGCTCCAGAGCGGCACGGATGGCCCGGTGGTCCGGGTCGAACCGGCGGTTCTGGTAGCAGGCCACGAACAGCCCGCGGGCGGCGGCCAGCGCCAGGATCTCATCGGCCTCGACGGTGGTCAGGCAGAACGGCTTCTCGACCACGACGTGCTTGCCGGCCAGGAGGGCCAGGCGGGCCCAGTGCGCGTGGGTGACCGGCGGGGTCGAGACGATCACCAGGTCGACGGCCGGATCCTCGAGCAGGTCCTGGGCCTCGGTCGTGGTCAGCACGCCGGGGGACATCTGCTCGGCCGCCTTCAGCCGGTCGCTGCTGCGGTCGCAGACCGCGGCGAGGTGCAGGCCGGGCACGCCCTGCACCGCTCGGCTGTGCTCGTGCCCGATCGCGCCGTAGCCGAGCAGCGCCACCCCGACCGAGGACGGCAGTTCCCGGCCCAGCACCTGGTGCAGGACCAGCAGCAGCAGCCGGGCGTGGGCGCGGGCGGTGACCGAGCCGGGCTCGGCGCCCAGCGTCCAGGCCAGGGTGCGGGTGGCCGGCCGCCAGGCCGCGACCGGGTGGGCGGTCAGCCCGAGCTGGGCAGTGAGCAGGGCCTGCACGTCGGCCTGCGCCCGCACCGGCCGGACGGCGTCGCGCAGGTGGGCGTGCGCACCGAGGTGGGCGATGCCGTCGTGCTCGTGGTCCAGCACCCGGGCGGCCAGCGCCGCTCCGGCGCACCCCCCGGCCCGGACCCGGACGTCGTGCACCCCGCTGGCGGCCTGGACGGTGAGCCCGGCCCGCTCGCTCGCCCAGGGTCGCCGGCCCTCGGTCAGGGTCGGCCCGGCCAGCACCAGGACCGGTGCGTCGGCGCCGTCCAGCACCGCGGCCAGCGTGGCGGGCAGCGACTGGTCTACCCCGCCGTCCTGGTCGGACCAGACCAGCACGGCGTCGGCCGACCGGGCCCGCTCCAGCTCGGCGGCGCTGCCGTGCGCGCAGATGTCCACGCCAGCCCAGCCGGCTCGTTCCAGCGTCCGGGCCAGAGCCTGGACCGCGGCGTCCAGCTGCGGGTCGTGCAGGGATCGGAACCAGGCGAGGGTCGGCACCCTGGGAGGGTAATCGGTGCCGCTCCGCGCAGCGCGTCGTAGCCGAGGCGGGCGGCCGCCAAGGGCCCCGGGCCGATCGGCCGCGGGTCAGCCGGTCGGGGGTACCCGGCCGGCGGCGGCCGACGGCGTGGCCAGCAGGAAGCGCGGCGGGGTGAAGGAGTGCTCGGCGAACGCCTCGGCCACCGCCTGCGCCGCGGCGGGGGCCTGCTCGCGCGCCACCAGGGCGATCGCGGAGCCGCCGAACCCGCCACCGGTCATCCGGGCCCCGAGGGCGCCCGCGGCCCGGGCGGCGGTGCAGGCGAGGTCGAGCTCGGCGCAGGAGACCTGGTAGTCCCCGGCCAGCGACTCGTGCGAGGCGTCCATCAGGGCGCCCAGCTCGCCGGCCCGGCCGGCCAGCGCGGCGCCGGGCGCCTGCTCGAGCAGGTCGGCGGCCCGGTCGACCCGCTGCAGCTCGGTGAGCACGTGCCGGATCAACGGCCGGACCGGGGCGTCCAGCCGGGCCAGGGCGGAGTCGGCGTCGTTGATCTCGGCCAGGGCGGTGACCCCGAGCCGGCGGGCCGCTTGCGCGCAGACCTCCCGGCGCGAGCCGTACTGCCCGTCGACCAGCGTGTGGTGCGCGCGGGTGTCCATCACCAGCAGGGCCAGGTCGGCGGCGGCCAGGTCGAACGGGATGGTCCGCGCGCTGAAGTCGGTGCAGTCCAGCAGCAGGACGGCGCCGGCCGCACTGCGCAGCGAGGCCGCCTGGTCCATCCCGCCGGTCGGTGCCCCGGCGACCTCGTTCTCGGCCCGGACGCAGGCCGCGGCCAGCTGCCGGCGGCCCGCGTCGTCGCCGGCCAGCCCGAGGCCGAAGACCTCGTCCAGCGCGACCGCGACCGCGCACTCCAGCGCGGCGGAGGAGGACAGTCCCGAACCCAGCGGCACGTGACCGTCGACCAGCACGTCGAAGCCCCCGACCGGCAGACCCTGCTCGGCCAGCCCCCACGGCACGCCCAGGGCGTAGCCGGTCCAGCCCTGCGCGCAGCCGGGGCCCAGGTCGGCCAGCGGGACAGTAGCGGTGGCCGGGTCCTGCCGGCTGGCCACGGCGACCAGTCCGTCCGTCCGCGGCGCCAGGGCCGCGAACGTGCGGTGCGGCAGCGCGAACGGCATGCACCGGCCGCCGTTGTAGTCGACGTGCTCGCCGATCAGGTTGACCCTTCCGGGCGCGGCCCAGACCCCGGCCGGGGCCCGGCCGAAACGCTCGGCGAAGTCCTGCGCCAGCGCCTCGGCGGTGGCCTGCGGGTCGGCCGAGGCGTACCACTGCGGGTCGGTCGCCGGGCCGGCGCCGCTGGTCTGCACCGAGCTCATGAGGCCACCTCCCGCAGCCGCCGGGCGATCTGCTCGGGCACGGCGTCGTTCACCCAGGCGCCCATCCCGGACTCCGAGCCGGCCAGGTACTTCAGCTTCCCGGGCGCGCGCAGCACCGAGAACAGCTGCAGGTGCAGTCGGCCCAGCTCGCGCTGCGAGCCGGTCGGCGCCTGGTGCCAGCCGGAGATGTAGGGCAGGGCGTCGACCCCCTCGAAGTACCGGTCGGCGCGGCGCAGCAGCTCCAGGTAGACCTGGGACAGCTCCTCCCGCTCGCCGTCGTCCAGGGCGGCCAGGTCGGGCACATCGCGGTGCGGAGCCAGGTGCACCTCGACCGGCCAGCGCGCCGCGGCGGGCACGTAGCCGGTCCAGTGCTCGCCGCTGAGCACGAGCCGGAGCCCGGCGCGCCGCTCGGCGTCCAGGACGTCGCGCAGCAGGTTGCCCCCGGTGGCCCGCCGGTGCGCGGCGGCCTGCCGGACCAGGGCCTGGGTGCGGGGGGTCAGGTAGGGGTAGGCGTAGATCTGACCGTGCGGGTGGTGCAGGGTGACCCCGATCTCCGGCCCCCGGTTCTCGAAGCAGAACACCTGGGCGACGCCGGGCATCGCGCTGAGCTCGGCGGTCCGGTCGGCCCACGCCTCGATCACGGTGCGGACCCGGGCCGGGGCCAGCGCGGCGAAGGCGCTGTCGTGCTCGGAGGTGAAGCAGACCACCTCGCAGCGGCCCCGGCCGGGGCGGACCGGCCACAGCGGCTCCTCCTGCTGCAGGCCGGAGGCCGGCAGGTCGGCGCCGTCGGCGCGCTGGTCGAAGGAGGGGAACCGGTTCTCGAACACGACCACGTCGTAGCCGGCGTCCGGCACCTCCGAGGGCACCCGGCCGGGCTGACTGGGGCACAGCGGGCACTGGTCGGCGGGCGGCAGGTGGGTGCGGGTGTTGCGGTGGGAGGCGATCGCCACCCAGTCCCCGGTGAGCGGGTCCAGCCGTAGCTGGGAGCCACCGCCCGGGGCGGGCAGCTCGCGGGTGTCGCGGGCCGGCGTCCGACCGCCCCGGCCGACCAGCTCGGGGTCGTCGTCGAAGTACAGGATCTGCCGTCCGTCGGCCATCTCGGCGGCGGTCCGGACCACCCGGCCGCCGGCCAGGGTCGCGCTCACGCGTGTACCTCCTCGTTCTCGTGCTCGCCGGGCAGCTCGTCCTCGCGCTCCCCGGCCAGGACCAGCCGTCCGACGTGGCTGCGCAGCACCCGCCTGGCCTCCCGGTCCAGCCCGGCGTCGGTGACCAGCACGTCCACCTCGGCCAGGTCGGCCATCGAGGACAGCCCGACCACGCCCCACTTGCTGTGGTCGGCCACCACCACCACCTGCCGGGCGCAGCGCAGCAGCGCGCGGTTGGTGTCGGCCTCCACCATGTTCGGGGTGGTCAGGCCGGCCCGTTCGTCCAGGCCGTGAACCCCCAGGAAGAGCCAGTCGACGTGCAGGGTGGACAGTGCGGCGACCGCGACCGGCCCGACCAGCGCGTCCGAGGGCGTGCGCAGGCCGCCGGTCAGCAGCACGGTCAGGTCGGCCCGACGGTGCCGGTGCAGCTCGTCGGCCACCGGCACCGAGTTGGTCACCACGGTCAGCTGCGGCACCCGGGCCAGCGCCTGGCTGACCGCGAAGGTGGTGGTGCCGCCGGAGATCGCGACGCTGTCGCCGGGCTCGACCAGGGCGGCGGCGGCCCGGGCGATCTGGGTCTTCTCCTCGGTCTGCAGGCCGGACTTGGCCGCGAACCCCGGCTCGTCGGCGGACCGGCCACCGGTCGCGGTGGCCCCGCCGTGCACCCGGGTGACCAGCCCGGCCCGGGCCAGCGCGGAGATGTCCCGGCGCACGGTCATGTCCGAGACGCCGAGCTCGTCGACCAGGTCGGCCACCCGCGCGCCACCGGTGCGGTGGATCCGGTCCAGGATCTGCTCCTGACGTTGCCGGGCGAGCATCTCGATGTCCACCCTCCCCTGCGAGGTCATCGGCCGGGTACACCGGCGAGGATCGCGGCACCGGAGCCGGTGCGCGTCCGTAGGCACACTGTCTCGACTGGATGACCGGAAAGTCAACATCTTCCAACAAGTCGGCCCGCGATCGGTCGGTCGCGCTGGGTCGGGCAGGTCACGATGTTGTCTCGACGCTTGACGTGCGGCGGTCCGGCCCACACAGTGTCCATGTTGTTGAGAGGTCGTGTGCGTTTCTGTTCGACCTCGGGAGCGCGTGACGAAGGAGCCACTCATGTCCCACCCCCGGTCCCAGGCCGAGTACCTCGCCAGGATCGTCCCCGCCTCGGTCGCCGGCACCCAGTTCGGCCGACGGGGCATGTTCAAGGCCGCCGCGCTGGGCGCGGGCGCGGCCGTCGGGCTGTCCGCCTGCGGTGGCGGCTCCGGCAGCGGCGGGGGGTCCAGCTCGGGCCCGAAGACGATCACCTTCGGGTCGAACGCCTCCGACAAGACCCCCAAGGAGGTGCTCGCCGCCGAGATCGCCGCCTACCAGACCAAGTCCGGCAACAAGGTCAACATCAACACCGTCGACCACAACACGTTCCAGGAGAACATCAACACCTACCTGCAGGGCCGTCCGGACGACGTCTTCACCTGGTTCTCCGGCTACCGGATGCGCTACTTCGCCAGCAAGGGTCTGGCCGGGGACCTGTCCGACGTGTGGGCCAAGCTGGACGGGTACTCCGACGCCTTCAAGGCGGCGGCCACCGGGGACGACGGCAAGCAGTACCTGGTGCCGTTCAACTACTACCCGTGGGCCGTCTTCTACCGCAAGAGCGTCTTCGACGCGCACGGCTACACCGTGCCGAAGACCCTGGATGAGCTGAAGTCGCTCGGCGCCCAGATGCAGAAGGACGGCCTGATCCCGATCGCCTTCGCCGACAAGGACGGCTGGCCGGCGATGGGCACCTTCGACATCCTGGACATGCGGATCAACGGGTACCAGTTCCACGTCGACCTGATGGCGCACAAGGAGTCCTGGTCCGACCCCAAGGTCAAGCAGGTCTTCTCGACCTGGGCCGAGCTGCTCCCGTTCCACCAGGCCGACCCGCTGGGCCGGACCTGGCAGGAGGCGGCCCAGACGCTGCAGCAGAAGAAGGCCGGGATGTACCTGCTCGGCCTGTTCGTCGCTCAGCAGTTCAGCGCCGACGAGCAGTCCGACCTGGACTTCTTCACCTTCCCCGAGATCGACTCCTCGATCGGGGCCGACTCCCTGGACGCGCCGATCGACGGCTACATGATGTCCAAGCGACCCAGCGAGGAGGCGGCCGCCAAGGACCTGCTCACCTACCTCGGTGGCGCGGACGCCCAGGCCATCATCGTCAAGAAGGACCCTGGCTCACTGGTGCCCAACTCCAACGTGGACACCTCGGGGTACACCGCGCTGCAGAAGAAGGCGGCCGAGCTGGTCGGCTCGGCCAAGCACCTGGCCCAGTTCCTGGACCGGGACGCCGACCCGGCGTTCGCCTCCACGGTGATGATCCCCTCGCTGCAGACCTTCCTGCAGAACCCCAAGGACATCGACGGTCTGTGCAACAGCATCGAGGCACAGGCCAAGTCCATCTACACCACCTGACCTGAGCTCGGGAGCGTTCTCTGATGGCAGGAATCGACTCTTCCGCACCTGACGTCGGCTCCCGGTCCGCTGCTCCTGGAGGCACCCCTCGGGTCACCTCCAGGAGCCAGCGGGTGCGCCGGCTGTCCACCCGGGACCGCGTCGTCGTGGGTCTGATGGTCACCGTGCCGCTGCTGCTGGTCATCGGGCTGGTCTG
The DNA here is from genome assembly GCA_963821825.1 of uncultured Actinomycetota bacterium. Classification (GTDB taxonomy): domain Bacteria; phylum Actinomycetota; class Actinomycetes; order Actinomycetales; family Kineosporiaceae; genus CAWGFD01. The sequence continues at coordinate 442,943 of CAWGFD010000001.1, read as the reverse complement.
GCTGCCGGCCCTGGCCACGGTGGCGCTGTCGTTCACGAACTGGAACGGGATCGGCGGGCTGGACACCATCCGCTGGGTGGGCACCAAGAACTACCACGACGTGGTCACCATCTACCCGCCGTTCGTACCGGCGATCAAGAACAACCTGCTGTTCCTGGCCGTGCTCTTCCTGGTCGCCACCCCGATCGGCATCTTCCTGGCCGTGCTGCTGGACAAGGACCTGCGCGGCAGTCGGATCTACCAGACCCCGCTGTTCATGCCGGTGGTGCTGTCCCTGGCCCTGGTCGGGTTCATCTGGCAGCTGCAGTACTCCCGCGACTTCGGCCTGATCAACGCCGCGCTGCAGGGGATCGGGCTGCAGGACCCCAAGCACCCGGTCGACTGGTACGGCGACCCGAGCGTGAACATCTGGGCGGTACTGGTCGCCTCCAGCTGGCGACATGTCGGCTACATCATGCTGCTGTACCTGGCCGGTCTGAAGGGGGTCGACCCCTCGCTGCGCGAGGCAGCCCAGATGGACGGCGCCAGCGAGGTCAAGACCTTCTTCCGGGTCGTCTTCCCGGTGATGCGGCCGATCAACGTCATCGTGGTCGTGATCACGGTGATCGAGGCGCTGCGGGCCTTCGACCTGGTCTGGGTGATCAACAAGGGCCGCAACGGCCTGGAGGTGCTTGGCGCCCTGGTCAGCCAGAACGTGGTCGGTGAGGCCAGCCGGATCGGCTTCGGCTCGGCGCTGGCCACCATCATGCTGGTGATCTCCCTGGTCTTCGTGATCATCTACCTGGTCACCGTGATGAGAGAGGACGAGTCATGAGCGCCGCGACCGTGGCCGACCCGCGCTCCACCGACCGCCCGCCGGACAACCGCAAGCCGCTGCGCCCCTCCCGGGTGGCGCTGCACGTCTTCCTGGCCGTGGTGGCCCTGGTCTGGCTCTTCCCGATTGCCTGGGCGGTGCTGAACAGCCTGCGCTCCTACGAGTACACGGCCGCCCACGGCTACGTCTCCTTCGGCGGCTGGACGTTCGCCAACTACGTCAACGCCTGGAAGCAGGCCGACTTCACCCGGCACTTCCTGAACTCGGTCTACATCACGGTTCCGGCGGTCATCCTCACCCTGCTGCTGGCCTCGATGGTCGCCTTCGTGCTGGCCCGGTTCAGCTTCAAGCTCAACCTGGCCATGCTCGGCCTGTTCACCGCGGCCAACCTGCTGCCCCAGCAGTCGATGCTGATCCCGCTCTACCGGCTCTCGATCAGCGTCCCGCTGCCGCTGTGGATGTCGGACTCCGGTCTGCTGTTCGACTCCTACTGGGTGCTCATCCTGGTCAATACCGCCTTCCAGACCGGCTTCTGCGCCTTCGTGCTCAGCAACTACATGAAGACCCTGCCCAAGGAGCTGTACGAGGCGGCGATGGTGGACGGCGCCAGCCTGTGGCGGCAGTACTGGCAGCTGACCATGCCGTTGTGCCGTCCGCCGCTGGCCGCGCTGGCCACCTTGGAGGTGACCTGGATCTACAACGAGTTCTTCTGGGCCACCGTGCTGATGAGCACCGGGGACAAGTTCCCGGTGACCAGCTCGTTGAACAACCTGCGCGGGCAGTTCTTCACCGACCTGAACCTGGTCTCGGCCGGGTCGGTGGTGGTGGCCGTGCCCACCCTGGTCATCTTCTTCCTGCTGCAGAAGCAGTTCGTCTCCGGTCTGACGCTGGGAGCCAACAAGGGATGAGCGACCTGTTCCTGCTCCGCGCCGCCGGGGTCGGGCTGCTGCTGGACGCGCGGGGCGGGGGCATGCCCTCGGTGCTGCACTGGGGAGCCGACCCCGGGGACCTGCGCCCCGACCGGCTGCACGCGCTGGCCGAGGCTCTCGAACCGGTGGTGGCGCACAGCTCCTTCGACGCGCCACCCTCCTTCACCCTGCTGCCCGGGCAGGCGGAGGGCTGGTCGGGCACCCCCGGCCTGTCGGTGCACCAGGACGGGGCGCAGGTCTTCCCGCGCCTGGAGCTGACCGGCCCGGTGCAGCTGCAGCACCAGGACGACGCGCAGGTGCTGCAGCTCGTGACGCAGGAGGCGGCCGGCGGCCTGCAGGTGGCCACCGAGCTGCGGCTGGAGGCCGACGGTCTGCTCCGGGTGCGGCACGAGCTGACCGCGCTGCAGGGCGGCTGGTGGGTGGAGGCGGTGAACACCCTGCTGCCGGTGCCCCGGCGGGCGCAGGAGGTCCTGGACCTGACCGGCCGCTGGACCCGGGAGCGCAGCCCGCAGCGGGCGCCGCTGCGGCAGGGCACCTGGAGCCGGCAGAGCCGGCGCGGGCGCAGCGGGCACGACGCCCCGCTGCTGCTGGTCGCCGGCACCCAGGGCTTCGGCTGGCGGCACGGTGAGGTCTGGGCGGCCCACCTGGCCTGGAGCGGCAACGGCCAGCACCTGCTGGACCACCTGCCCGAGGGCGCCGGAGCGGGCGGGGCCAGCGCGCTCGGCGCCGGGGAGCTGCTGCTGCCCGGTGAGGTCCGGCTCGAGCCGGGCCAGTCCTACCGGACGCCGTGGACCTGCTTCACCTACTCCGACCAGGGCCTGGACGGTGCCTCGGCCCGGGTGCACCGCTGGCTGCGCTCCCGGCCGGAGCACCCCGGCCGTCCCCGGCCGCTGGTCCTGAACACCTGGGAGGCGGTCTACTTCGACCACCGGCTGGAGCCGCTGCTGGCGCTGGCCGACCGGGCCGCCGAGATCGGCGTGGAACGTTTCGTGCTGGACGACGGCTGGTTCCGGCACCGGCGGGACGACAGCGCTGGTCTGGGCGACTGGTTCGTCGACGAGGGCGTGTGGCCGCAGGGACTGCGCCCGCTGGCCGACGCCGTCCGCGAGCGCGGCATGGAGTTCGGGCTGTGGTTCGAGCCGGAGATGGTCAACCCCGACTCCGACCTGGCCCGGGCGCACCCGGACTGGCTGCTGCGGGCGCCGGGCCGGGACCCGCTGATGTGGCGCCGGCAGCTCGTCCTGGACCTGGCCCACCCGGCGGCGTTCGCCTTCCTGGCCGAGCGGATCACCACCCTGGTCCGCGAGCTGGACATCGCGTTCATCAAGTGGGACCACAACCGGGACCTGCACGAGGCCGTGCACGTCGACGACGCCGGCCGGCCGCGGGCCGGGGTGCACGCCCAGACGCTGGCCCTGTACGCGCTGCTGGACCGGCTGCAGGCCGAGTGCCCGGGTCTGGAGATCGAGTCCTGCGCCTCCGGCGGCGGCCGGGTGGACCTCGGCATCCTGGCGCACACCCAGCGGGTCTGGGCCTCGGACAGCAACGACGCGCTGGAGCGGCAGCTGATCCAGCGCTGGACGGGACTGCTGCTGACCCCTGAGCTGGTCGGCGCGCACATCGGACCGGCCACCGCGCACACCAGCGGGCGCACCCTGGACCTGGGCCTGCGGATGCAGACCGCGCTGTTCGGGCACGCCGGGCTGGAGTGGGACATCACCACCTGCACCGAGCAGGAGGTGGACCAGCTCAAGGCCTGGGCGCAGCTGTACAAGCAGCAACGCGGCCTGCTGCACAGCGGGGACGTGGTCCGGCTGGACGGCCCGGACGGCCGGGCGGTGGGCGACGACCCGGGGCCCGCCTCCTTCGTGCACGGGGTGGTGGCCAGGGACCAGGCCTCGGGCCTGTTCTGCTACGTGCGGGTCGCCTCCGACGCCGACGTGCGGCCGGGGCGCCTGCTGCTGCCCGGCCTGGACCCCGCGCGCAGCTACCGGGTCCAGCCCTGCCCGCAGGCCGGTACCGGGCGGGGGGTGGCCACCCGCCAGCCGCCGTGGTGGCTGGCCGGTGGGGTGGTCGCGACCGGGGCGGTGCTGGCCGACGTCGGCCTGCCCGCTCCGTCCCTGGCGCCGGCGCAGGCGGTCACCGTGCAGGTGCAGGCCGTCGAGGACCCGCCCGCGGACGGGGGATGAGCAGGAGGCCACGAGGGTGGGGTGCCAGAATGTCGGCATGGTCCCCTCGGTCGTGACGTCGCCCGCGCCTGCGCACCGCCAGCCCGGCGCCGCCCGTCCGCGGCTGTTCTCCGGGATGCAGCCGACCGACGACTCCCTGCACCTGGGCAACTACCTCGGGGCCCTGGTGCAGTGGGTTGCGCTGCAGGAGGACCACGACGCGCTGTACTGCGTCGTGGACCAGCACGCGATCACCATGGAGCACGACTCGGCCGCGCTGCGCCGACGCACCCGCCAGGTGGCCGCCCAGTACCTGGCCGCGGGCATCGACCCGACCCGCTCGGTGCTGTTCGTCCAGAGCCACGTGCCGGCGCACGCCCAGCTGGCCTGGGTGCTGATGTGTCTGACCGGCTACGGCGAGGCCAGCCGGATGACCCAGTTCAAGGACAAGACCGCGCGGTCCGGCGCCGACGGCGCCACGGTCGGGCTGTTCACCTACCCGATGCTGATGGCCGCCGACATCCTGCTCTACGGCGCCGAGCGGGTGCCGGTCGGGGAGGACCAGCGCCAGCACCTGGAGCTCACCCGCGACCTGGCGCAACGCTTCAACAGCCGGCACGGCGCCACCTTCGTGGTGCCGGAGCCGCACATCGTCCGGCAGACGGCCAAGATCCTGGACCTGCAGCAGCCGACCAAGAAGATGTCCAAGTCCCTCGGCGGCAGCGGCTGCCTGTTCCTGATGGACGACCCGAAGGCCTCGGCCAAGAAGATCAGGTCAGCGGTCACCGACACCGGCCGGGAGATCGTGTTCGACCCCGAGACCAAGCCGGGGGTCTCCAACCTGCTGACCATCCTGTCCGCCCTTGGCGGCAGCCCGGTGCCCGCGCTGCAGGAGCGGTTCGCCGGCGCCGGCTATGGGGACCTGAAGAAGGAGGTCGCCCAGGTCTACCTGGGCTTCGCCGAGCCCTTCCGGGCCCGGGTCAGCGCGCTGCTGGCCGACCCGGACACCCTGGACGACGTGCTGGCCGACGGCGCCCGCCGGGCGCTCGCGCTGGCCGCGCCCATGCTGGAGACGGTCTACGACAAGGTCGGCTTCCTCCCGGCCCGGAGTCGGTAGCGGTGGGCGCCGCGACCCCCCGGCCGGGGGGCCGGTCCAGCTCGCCGCCGGAGTCGATGGTGCTGCCGGTCCCCTGCGCCGAGGACGGCCAGGTGACGGTCGGGGTGATCGTCGAGGTGCCCGAACCGTGGGCCTCCCAGCTGCAGACCTGGCGGATCCGGTTCGGGGACCACCGGGCCGACTCGATCCCCACCCACATCACCCTGGTGCCGCCGACCGCCGTGCCGGTGCAGGAGCTGGACGACGTCCGGGCCCACCTGCTGGAGGTGGCGGCCGGGTCGCGGGCCTTCCAGGTCGCCCTGGAGGGCACCGACACCTTCCGCCCCGTCTCCCCGGTCGCCTTCGTCCGGGTGGTCACCGGGGCCGACGACTGCGACCGGCTGCAGAAGCGGATCCGCGGCGGGCCGCTGCAGCGCGAGCTCGCCTTCCCCTACCATCCGCACGTGACCGTGGCCCATGCCCTGGCCGACGACGCCCTGGACCATGCCCAGCTGACCCTGCAACCCTTCCGGGCCCACTTCACGGTGGGCGCCTTCGGTCTGTTCGAGCACTCCGGCGACGAGGTGTGGCGGCTGCGGGAACGGTTCCCCTTCGTCGGCTGAGCACGACCGGGGCGGGTCGGTCGTGACAGGCTGGCCCGGTGAATCTGGTCAAGGGGTTGTGGGCCCGGCTGCAGGCCAGCCGAGGATGGCGCGCGTGGCAGCACTACGGCGCCGAGCGGGGCAACGTGCTGGCCGGCGGGATCGCCTACTTCGCGTTCTTCTCCATCTTCCCGGCCATCGCCGTGGGGCTGACGGTGTTCGGGCTGATCCTGGGGAACAACACCGGGCTGCAGCGGCAGGTGGTCTCCTACATCAACGACCTGGTCGGGCAGACGGTGATCGGGATGACGCCGGCCGACGGCGGCGTGGTGAGCATCGACCAGCTGGTGCAGTCCTCGACCCTGAGCATCACCGGGGTCATCGGGCTGGGCACCCTGCTGCTGACCGGCCTGGGCTGGCTGGACGCCCTCCGGCAGGGGCTGCGGGCGATCTTCGAGCAGCCGCGGGCCAGCGGCAACGTGGTGGTGCGCAAGCTGAAGGACACCGGGGTGCTGGCCACCCTCGGGCTGATCGTCCTGGCGTCGGTGTCGGCCAGCGTGCTCAGCACGACCCTCACCGGCCAGCTGCTGTCCCTGCTCGGGCTGTCCGAGGTGCCGGGCACCCAGCTGCTGATCACTGCGGTGACCACCGTCGCGCTGCTGGCCGTGGACGTGCTGCTGATGCTGACCTTCTTCCGGCTGCTGGCCGGGGTCAGCCTGCCCGTCCGGGACCTGCTGGTCGGCGCCGTGCTGGGCGGGATCGGCCTGGAGGTGCTCAAGCTGAGCAGCGGCCTGTTGGTCGGCTCGGGCGGCAACTCGTTCCTGGCCGCGGCGGGCGCCGTCGTGGTGCTCCTGGTGGCGATGAACCTGATCGCCCGGCTCACCCTGGTCGCAGCCTCGGTGTCGGCCATCGTGGCCGTCGACCGGGGGCACCTGGTGCTGGTCGGCGAGGCGGCCCGGGCCGCGGACGTGCACGCCGGCATCCCGGTGGAGGACCGGCTGGCCGCCGGCCGGACCGCCTCCGGTCTGGTCGCCGAGGTGCCGCCCACCGTGCGCCGACGGGCCAGCGAGCTCGCCCGGCCGCTGCCCGAGGTCGGCCTGCGCAGCCAGGACCGCGTGGTGGTGGCCGCCGGAGCGGTTCTCGGGATGAGCGCGGCCCTGGTGCTGGGTACTGTCGGGCGCGGTCTGCGGGCCGGCTGGGACGCCGTCCGCGGCAGCTGACCGGGCCGGGACCGCCGCCCGTCCCACGTCGACACCGAGGAGAACCCACCATGCTGATCGCCGTGACCGGTTCGAGCGGCAAGCTCGGCCGCGCCGTCGTGGCCGACCTGCTGGCCCACGACCACCAGGTGCTGGCCCTGGACCGCACGCCTCCCGCGCAGGACAGCGGGGCGGACTTCCTGCCGGTCGACCTGACCGACTTCGGGCAGGTCGTGGGGGCGCTGACCGGGGTGGACGAACGGCACCAGGGGGTGGACGCCGTGGTGCACCTGGCCGCCATCCCGGCCCCCGGCCGGCTGCCGAACGCGGCGACCTTCGAGAACAACGTGCCCAGCACCTACCACGTCTTCGAGGCCTGCCGGCTGGCCGGGATCACCAACATCGTCTGGGCCTCCAGCGAGACGGTGCTGGGCCTGCCGTTCGAGGCTCCGCCGCCGTACGCGCCGGTCGACGAGGAGTACCGGGTCCGGCCGGAGAGCACCTACAGCCTGGGCAAGGCGGTGGAGGAGGAGATGGCCTACCACTTCTGCCGCTGGAACCCGGAGCTGAAGATCCACGGCCTGCGCTTCTCCAACGTGATGGAGCCGCACGACTACGCCCGCTTCTCGACCTGGCAGGACGACCCGGCGGCCCGCCGCTGGAACCTGTGGGGCTACATCGACGGCCGGGACGGCGCCCAGGCCGTCCGGAAGTCGCTGCTGCACTCCGGCACCGGTTTCGAGGCGTTCATCATCGCCAACGCCGACACCGTGATGAACACCCCCTCCCGGGAGCTGATGGCCGCGCAGTTCCCCGACGTCGAGGTCCGCGACGTCGCCGAGTTCGGGACCCTGCTGTCGATCGACAAGGCCCGCCGGGTGCTCGGCTACGAGCCCGAGCACTCCTGGCGCCCCTCAGTCTGAGCGCGGGCCCTCACTCACCCAAGATCGGGCCCCCGCTCTCCCAAGATCGCCACGATTCGCACGGATCCCACGCGTCGACGTCGGATCCGTGCGAATCGTGGCGATCACGGGGGAGTGGCAGTCAAGGGACGAGTGGCAGTCAAGAAACGAGGGCAGTCAAGGGGGAGGGGCGCAGGGCCGGGCCGGTCAGACCTTGCGGGCCAGCAGGGCGCGCTTGACCTCACCGATCGCCTTGGTCACCTCGATGCCGCGGGGGCAGGCCTCGGAGCAGTTGAAGGTCGTCCGGCAGCGCCAGACGCCCTCCTTGTCGTTGAGGATCTCCAGCCGGGCCTCGGCACCCTCGTCGCGGGAGTCGAAGATGAACCGGTGCGCGTTGACGATCGCGGCCGGGCCGAAGTACTGCCCGTCGGTCCAGAACACCGGGCAGGAGGAGGTGCAGGCGGCGCACAGGATGCACTTGGTGGTGTCGTCGAAGGCGGCCCGCTGCTCGGCCGACTGCACCCGCTCCTTGGTCGGCTCGTGCCCGCTGGTGATCAGGAACGGCATCACCTCACGGTAGGACTGGAAGAAGGGCTCCATGTCGACCACGAGGTCCTTGAGCACCGGCAGGCCCTTGATCGGCTCGACGGTGATCGGCTTGTCCGGGGCCAGGTCCTTCAGCAGGGACTTGCAGGCCAGCCGGTTACGGCCGTTGATCCGCATCGCGTCGGAGCCGCAGACGCCGTGCGCGCAGGAGCGGCGGAAGGTCAGCGACCCGTCCTGCTCCCACTTGATCTTGTGCAGGGCGTCCAGCAGCCGGTCGGTGCCGTAGGCCACGACCTCGTAGTCCTTCCACTGCGGCTCGTCGCTGACCTCGGGGTCGTAGCGTCGGATCCGGACGGTGACCGTGAACGAGGGCACCTCGCCCGTGGCCGCCCCGGCCGGGGTCTGCTCCGTGGTCGTGCTCATCAGTACTTGCGCTCCATCGGCTGGTAACGGGTGACGACCACCGGCTTGTAGTCCAGACGGACGACGCTGGAGCCGTCGCTGCTCACGGCGCGGTAGGCCATGGTGTGTCGCATGAAGTTCACGTCGTCGCGGTGGGCGTAGTCCTCCCGGAAGTGCCCGCCGCGCGACTCGTTACGGGCCCGGGCTGATACCACCAGCACCTCGGCCAGCTCGAGCAGGAAGCCCAGCTCGACCGCCTCCAGCAGGTCGGTGTTGAACCGCTGACCCTTGTCCTGCACCGAGACCCGGGCGTACCGCTCCTTGAGCACCGCGATGTCGTTCTCGGCCTGCTTGAGCGAGGCCTCGGTCCGGTAGACCTGCGCGTTGCGGTCCATGGTCTCCTGCAGGGCGGTCCGGATCGCGTGCACCTTCTCCGACCCGGTGGCCGAGCGCATCCGCTCCAGCAGGGTGACCACCCCGACCTCGGGGCCGGCGGGCAGCTCCACCCAGGACGCGGCGGTGGCGAACTCGGCGGCGGCGATCCCGGCCCGCCGGCCGAAGACGTTGATGTCCAGCAGCGAGTTGGTGCCCAGCCGGTTGGCCCCGTGCACCGACACGCAGGCGACCTCGCCGGCCGCGTACAGCCCGGGCACCACCGACTCGTTGTCGGCCAGCACCTCGGCCTGGATCGTGGTCGGCACGCCGCCCATTGCGTAGTGAGCGGTGGGGAAGACCGGCACCGGCTCGGTGTACGGCTCGACGCCGAGGTAGGTGCGGGCGAACTCGGTGATGTCGGGCAGCTTGGCGTCGATGTGCGCGGGCTCGAGGTGGGTCAGGTCGAGCAGCACGTAGTCCTTCTCGGGCCCGCAGCCGCGGCCCTCGCGGACCTCGTTGGCCATCGCGCGGGCCACCATGTCCCGCGGGGCCAGGTCCTTGATGGTGGGGGCGTAGCGCTCCATGAACCGCTCGCCCTCGCTGTTGCGCAGGATCCCGCCCTCGCCGCGGGCGGCCTCGGACAGCAGGATGCCCAGCCCGGCCAGCCCAGTCGGGTGGAACTGGTAGAACTCCATGTCCTCCAGCGGCAGACCGTTGCGCCACACGATCCCCATCCCGTCCCCGGTCAGGGTGTGCGCGTTGGAGGTGGTCTTGAACACCTTGCCGAAGCCACCGGTGGCCAGCACCACCGACTTGGCCCGGAACACGTGGATCTCCCCGGTGGCCAGCTCGTAGGCCACCACCCCGGCCGCCCGCCGGACGCCGTCCACCTCGTTCATCAGCAGGTCGAGCACGTAGAACTCGTTGAAGAACTCCACCTCGTGCTTGACGCACTGCTGGTACAGGGTCTGCAGGATCATGTGCCCGGTGCGGTCGGCCGCGTAGCAGGAGCGCCGCACCGCGGCCTCGCCGTGGTTGCGGGTGTGACCGCCGAACCGGCGCTGGTCGATCCGGCCCTCGGGCGTACGGTTGAACGGCAGCCCGAACTTCTCCAGGTCCAGGACGGCGTCGATGGCCTCCTTGCACATCACCTCAGCGGCGTCCTGGTCGACCAGGTAGTCACCACCCTTGACGGTGTCGAAGGTGTGCCACTCCCAGTTGTCCTCCTCGACGTTGGCCAGGGCCGCGCACATCCCGCCCTGGGCCGCGCCGGTGTGCGAACGGGTGGGGTAGAGCTTGGTCAGCACCGCGGTCCGGGTCCGCCGGCCGGACTCCAGCGCGGCCCGCATGCCGGCGCCGCCCGCGCCGACGATGACCACGTCGTAGGAATGGGTCTGCATGGTGGGTGCTCCTCGTGCGGGGCGCCGGCTCAGCCGGCCGGGCAGAAGCTGGGCAGGGTGCCCGCGGCAGCGCCGCTGGGGCAGGGGTCGAAGGCGAAGATGGTCAGCGTGCCGAGCAGCACGATGACCAGGAACGCGGAGAACAGCGCCACCTTGAGCCAGAACCGGGTGCCGTCCCGCTCGGCGTAGTCGTTGATCACGGTCCGCACGCCGTTGGTGCCGTGCAGCATGGCCAGCCACAGCATCAGGGCGTCCCAGACCTGCCAGAACGGGTGGGACCACTTCTCCCCGACGAAGGCGAAGTCGACGGCCTTGATCCCGTTGCCGGTCATCAGGTTGACGAACAGGTGCCCGAAGACCAGGACGAGCAGCACGACCCCGGACATCCGCATGAACATCCAGGCGTACAGCTCGTAGTTCGAGCGGGTGGTGCGGCTGCGGCGGTAGGGGCTGCGTGGGGCGTTCAGGGCGGGGGCGCTCATCGGTTCCTCACTCCCCGAACACGTTCATCAGGTGCCGGACGGCGAACGGGATCATCAGCAGCACCCACAGCACCAGGACGCCGTAGAACATCTGCCGGTGCCAGCGGGTGCCGCGGTGCCAGAAGTCGACCAGCATGATCCGGATGCCGTTGAAGGCGTGGAAGACCACGGCGGCGACCAGACCGAGCTCACCGAGCCCGACGATCGGGTTCTTGTAGGTGCCGATCACCGAGTTGTAGGCCTCGGGGGAGACCCGGACCAGGGAGGTGTCGAGCACGTGCACGAGCAGGAAGAAGAAGATCAGGACGCCGGTGATCCGGTGCGCCACCCAGGACCACATGCCCTCGCGGCCCCGGTAGAGCGTGCCCTTGACCAGCCCCCCGGAGGCTCGCGGCGACCCGGTGGGCGCCGGTGGTGCCTGGGCTGCCGGACCTGACGCACCAGGCGACGCGCTCGACGTCGAAGCCGCCACGGGTTCCTCCCTCACGCACTCGTGGACGCCGCGCGACGACAGGATTCGGGGCAGACAACGACGGCGTCCTGGACATTCACTGTAATGACGGGCGCGCAGACCTACGAAGCCGAGAGTGCCTCGTGTGACGAATTCGATGTCAGGGCCCGGGGAGCGGACTGCTGGCCGCCGCCGGAGGCCACCATGACGGCGTGCCGGTAGTGGTCCAGGAGCTCCTCGCCCAGCGCCGTCCAGCTGCGCGGCTCGACCGCCCGGCGGCCGGCCTCGCCCAGCTCCCGGCGAAGCCGGGGGTCGGCGGCCAGTGCGGCCACCGCGGCGGCCAGCCCGCTGTCGTCCTCGGCCGGGTAGAGCAGGCCAGTGCTGCCGGGCCGGATCAGGTCCAGCGGTCCGCCGGCGGCGGGCGCGACCACCGCCAGCCCACTGGCCAGCGCCTCCTGCACGGTCTGGCCGAAGGTCTCCTGGGTGCCGGTGTGGGCGAACACGTCCAGCGCGCCGTAGGCGGCGGCCAGCTGCTCCCCGTGCAGCGCGCCGGTGAAGGTCGCCGTGGGTAGTGCGGCCCGTACCGCCCGGGCGGCCGGCCCGTCGCCGACCACCAGCAGCCGGACGCCGGGCAGGTCGGCCAGCGCGGCCAGCCGCTCCACCCGCTTCTCCGGGGCCAGCCGGCCGACGTAGCCGACCAGGATCTCCCCCGGCCCCCGGCCGGGGGCGAGCAGCGCGCGGGTCCGCAGCCGGACGGCGTCCGGGTCGGACCGGCGCTGCGGCCGGAACTGCTCGGCGTCCACCCCGCGCCCCCAGAGCGCGGTGCGCGGCACGCCCAGCCGGCGCAGGTCGGCCAGCGCGGCACTGGAGGGCGCCAGGGTCAGGTCGGCCCGGGCGTGCACCCGGGCCACCCAGCGCCCGGCCGCTCCCGAGGCACCGGCCGCGCCGTGGAAGCGGGCGAAGCCGGCCACGTCGGTCTGATAGACGGCGATCGTGGCCACCCGCCGGCGACGGGCCGCGACCAGCCCCGCCGCGGCCAGCACGAACGGCGAGGCGGCGTGGACCACGTCCGGGGCGAACGCGTCCAGTGCCCCGGACAGCGCCGCACCGGGCAGGCCGACCGGGAAGCGGCGGAAGCTCAGGCTGGGCACCGCGACCACCGGGAAGCCGGCGTGCTCGGCCGGCGCCGGGCCGGGGGCCACCACCATCGCCCGGTGGCCGCGCAGCCGCAGGTGCTCCAGCACCCGGCAGACGCTGGTCGTCACCCCGTTCACGGTGGGCAGGAACGACTCGGTCACCACCGCGACCCGCAGGCTGCTCACCCGGGCCACGCTCCTGCGCCCGGATGATCGCCGGTGCACCGCCGGGCGACGGGTCGGCACAGATCGGGTGACCATCGGGTGCCGGCGGGTTGCGGCGAGCGGGTGATGGACCTGCCCGGCAGGCCGGTGCCCCGCTACTGTCGGCGTCCATGACCGGCCCAGACGGTGACCTGACCACCCCCTCGAGCTCCGGCGGCGACGGCCCGGTCCCGGGCTTCCGGGCGATCGTGCCGGCCGGTGGGGCCGGCACCCGGCTGTGGCCGCTGTCCCGGGCGGGCCACCCCAAGTTCCTGCACGACCTGACCGGGTCGGGCCGGACCCTGATCCAGCAGACCGTGGACCGGCTGCTGCCGCTGACCGGCGCCGGCGGGGTGGTGGTGGTGACCGGGAGCCGGCACGCGGCGGCGGTGGCCGAGCAGCTGCCGGACCTGACCGAGACCGCTCTGCTGGCCGAGCCGTCGCCGCGGGACTCGGCCGCCGCGATCGGGCTGGCCACGGCGGTGATCGCGCGCCGCGAGCCGGAGGCGGTGGTCGGGTCCTTCGCGGCCGACCAGGTGGTGCGCCACCTGGCCGTGTTCGGCGACGCGGTGCGGCAGGCGGTCGCGGTGGCCCGGGAGGGCTACGTGGTCACGGTGGGGATCGACCCGACCGAGCCGTCCACCGCCTTCGGCTACATCCGGCTGGGCGACCCGCTGGAGGTGCCCGGGGCGCCGTCCGCCCGTCGGGTCGAGGCGTTCGTGGAGAAGCCGGACGCCGAGACCGCCTCGGCCTACCTCGCCCAGGGCGGGTACCGCTGGAACGCGGGCATGTTCGTGGCCCGCGCCGACGTGCTGCTGGAGCAGATGGCCCGCTCCCACCCCGAGCTGCACGAGGGGCTGCTGGCCATCGCGGCGGCCTGGGACACCCCCGAGCGCGAGCGGGTGCTGGCCGACCGCTGGCCGGGCCTGGAGAAGATCGCCATCGACTACGCGGTCGCCGAACCGGCGGCCGCCGCCGGGCGGGTGGCCTGCGTGCCGGCCGACCTGGGCTGGGACGACGTCGGTGACTTCGCCTCGCTGGCCGCCCAGCTGCGCGCGGCCGGTGCCGGCCGGCTGCAGGTGCTCGGCGAGCCGGGGCAGGTGCTGGCCGAGGACGGCAGCGGGCTGGTGGTCGCCGGTTCGGGGCGGCTGGTGGCCGTGCTGGGCCTGGACGACGTGGTCGTGGTGGACACTCCGGACGCCCTCCTGGTGACCACCCGCTCCCGTGCCCAGGAGGTGAAGCGGGTGGTCGAGCGGCTGCGCGCCGACGGGCACGCCGACCTGCTCTGATCCGGCTCTGATCCGGTCCCACCGGTTTGCCCGTCTTGGCCGGACGGCGGGGCGCCCGGTGCCACTATGGCACCGTGCGTAATGCGGGGGTGACTGATAGCGCTCGCCGACGGGGCCGCTCCGGGTGGGCGCTGACCGCCCTGGCCACCGCGCTGGGTCTGCTGCTGACCGCCGTGGGCGGCAGCGTCCTGCCCGCCCCGGCCCGGGCCACCGCCTGGCAGCTGGCTGCGGCTCCGCAGCTGCCCAGCGTGCTGGACGGCGCGGTGCTGGCCTACGCGGTCCGCGACGGCGTGGTCTACGTGGGCGGCTCCTTCCACACCCTGCGGCTGCCGGACGGCACCAGCCTGGCCCAGCCCGCCCTGTTCGCCTACCGGCTGGACACCGGTGCGCTGGTCCCCGGCTTCCGCCCGCGGCTGGACGGGCAGGTGGACGCGCTGGCGGCGCCGGCCGGCGGGGGAGTGCTGGCCGGCGGCACCTTCACCCGCGTGGACGGCCTGCCCCGGGCCCGGCTGGCCCGGCTGGCCGCCGACGGCAGCGCGGTGCCGGCCTTCTCCCCCGCCCCGGACCAGCGGGTGGACGCCCTGGCCCTCAGCGGTGACCGGCTGTTCGTGGGCGGCGCCTTCACCCGGGTGGCCGGTGCGGCCAGGAACCACCTGGCCGAGGTCGACGCCCGGACCGGCGCGCTCGCCGCCGGCTTCGACGTTCCGGTGACCGGCAGCACCGCGCCCGGGGGCTACGTCACGGTGCACTCCCTGGACGTCTCGCCGGACGGCTCCCGGCTGCTGCTGGCCCACGACGGCGTGCGGGTCGCCGGCCAGCTCCGGTACGGCGTCGCGGTGGTCGACCTGACCGCCGGCGGCGCGCACCTCGACCCGTGGGTCACCCGACTGTGGCAGGACCGGCTGCCCCGGCTCGGTGGCCTGGTCCGGGTCACCGACGCCGCCTTCGGCCCCGACGGCCGCTGGTTCGTGGTGACCAGCACCGGCGGTGACCTGCCGCCGACCAACGACTGCGTGCAGCGCTTCGACCTGGCCGCGCCCCTGCCGGCCGACCCGACCTGGGTCACCCGGCAGTTCGACAGCGCCTACGCCGTCGCCGTCGGCGGTGACGGCACGGTCTACACCGGCGGCCACTTCCACTACACCGAGGCGCCCGGCGCGCCCGACCCGTTCCCGGGCGACCCGCTGGTCAACTACGGCTTCGGACCCTCCGGCGGGGCGGCCGTGCTCGGTGACCAGGTGCTCGGCCGCCAGCAGCTGGACGCCCTGGACCCGGCCACCGGCTGGGCCCGGGACTGGTGGACCACCGCCGACGGCCACCACGGCGTCACCGCCCTGGCGGTCGCCGGTGACCGGCTCCTGGTCGGCCACGACGGCAGCCAGGTGGGCGGGCGCGTCACCGGGCGGATCGGGGTGCTGAGCACGGTGGACGCGCCGCCGGCGGCCGGGGCCGCCACCAGTCGGCTGGCCTCGCCGCCGGCCGGCGCGGTGCTCGCCCCGGGCGCGGTGCAGCTGGCGGGGCCGGCCACGGCGGCGGCGGGCCTGGGCAAGGTGCAGGTCAGCGTGCGCAGCCAGGCCACCGGCGGCTACCTGCACGCCGACGGCAGCTGGGGAGCGTGGGCGGCGCTGACCGCGCAGACCTCAGGGGTCGGCACCGCCGCCGGCAGCTGGCAGCTGGGGGTGGACCTGCCCACGGTCGGCAGCTGGCTGGTCCAGCCGCGGGCCTTCGACACCGCCGGCCGCGCCGAGCCGGCGCCCTCGCCGGCGCTGCTGCAGACAGTGACCCCGGCGCTGTCCGGGCCCAAGGTGACCGTGCTCAGCCCGGCCAAGGACCAGGTGCTGACCGGCTCGCCGACCATCACCCTGAGCGGGACCGCGACCGACCCGCAGGGCGTGGCCGCGGTCGGCGTCTCGCTCTACGACGTCACCGCCGGCGCCTGGCTGGCCGCGCCCGGCCGGCTCGGCGAGCACGCCTCGTTCCCGGCCACGATGGCCGCCCCCGGGGCCACGAGCACCGCCTGGTCGTTGACCACCACCCTGCCCGACGGCCGGTGGACGGCGTTCGTCGGCGCCCGGGACGGCGCGGGCACGGCGCTGCCGCAGGGTGTCTCCCGGCCCTTCGTGATGGCCGTCGGGAACCCGGCCCCGACGCTGGCCATCAGCTCCCCGGCCCCGGGCGCCGAGACCGGCGGGGGCGACCTGGTGCTGTCCGGGTCGGCGTCGGACGACTCGGGCGTGCGCCGGGTCCGGGTGCTGGTCGCCGACCCCCGGTTCGGGCTCGGACCGACCGGCACCGGCCGACCCACCCCGCTCGGGCCGGCCGGCTGGCTGGACGCCGAGGTGGCCGACCCGGGTGCCCGCCACACCAGCTGGACGGTCCGCCTGCCCGGCCTGCCCCCGGGCGACTACCAGGTGCAGGCCCTGGCCGTGGACGACCTGGGGGTCGCCACCGACGCGGCCGCCCGGCCGCGGCTGACGGTGCACGCCTGGCCGGCCGGGGACCACGCCGCCCCGGACACCGTGCTCACCGCGCCGACCTGGGCCTCCCGGCCGCAGCAGCCGGTGCTGGACGCGGCCGGCACCGCGACCGCGCCGGGCGGGGTGGCCCAGGTGCTGGTCTACGTCCGCGAGCACGCCGGCCGGGGCTGGCTGCGGGCCGACGGGTCGCTGTCGGCGCTGCCGGTGGGCGTGCCCGCTGTCCTGGACCGGCCGGGGGCCGGCGCCACCGGGTGGACGGTGCACCGCGCCCTGCCCGGGCCCGGCACCTACGACGTGCACGCGGTCGCCGTCCAGCCCGACGGGCTGGTCGACCCCGGCCCGGCCGGCTCCTGGGTGTCCCTGCCGGTCTACCCCGGCGACGCCGACCCGACCGCCACCCTGGTCTCCCCGGCCGACGGCGCGAGGATGGCCGCCGGTGCGCTGGCCGCCGGCGGGCGGGCCTTCGACGACGTCGGGGTCGAGCAGGTGCTGGTGCTGGTCCGGACCGCGGACGGGCGCACCGGGGTGCAGGCCGACGGCACCGTGGGCCCGGTGCCGGCGTGGCGGCAGGCCTTCGTGACCAACCCCGGCGGCCCGAGCACCAACTGGAACCTGACCAGCCCGGCCCTGCCGGCCGGCCGCTGGACGGTCAGCGCCCGGGCCCGGGACAGCGTGGGCAAGCTGACCGTGTCCTACCCGAGCGCGAAGATCACCCTGACCCCGTGACGCCCTGATCGCCTGAGCGCCGGCAGGTGAGCGGCGCCACGCCGCCGACGGTGCGCCGCCGCCCCGGCCTGGATAGCGTCGGGCCAGCACGTCGACGAGGAGGTCCGATGAGTGCCAGCAGCGGTGACCGACCGACCGCCCGCACGCAGTCCGGCCTGCCGATCAAGCCGGTCTACGGGCCGGCCGACCGGCGGGACGCCGACCCGGCCACCGACCTGGGCGAGCCCGGGCGCTACCCGTTCACCCGCGGGGTCTACCCGACGATGTACACCGGCCGGCCCTGGACGATGCGCCAGTACGCCGGGTTCGGCACCGCGAGTGAGTCCAACCAGCGCTACCACCAGCTCGTCCAGGCCGGCACCGGCGGGCTGTCGGTGGCCTTCGACCTGCCGACCCAGATGGGGTACGACTCCGACGAGCCGATCGCCTCCGGCGAGGTCGGCAAGGTCGGGGTGGCGATCGACTCGCTGGAGGACATGCGGCTGCTGTTCCAGGGCATCCCGCTGGACCAGGTCTCCACCTCGATGACGATCAACGCGCCGGCCGCCGTCCTGCTGCTGCTCTACCAGCTGGTGGCGGCCGAGCAGGGCGTGGACGGCGCCAAGCTGACCGGCACGATCCAGAACGACGTGCTCAAGGAGTACATCGCCCGCGGCACCTACATCTTCCCGCCCCAGCAGAGCCTGCGGCTGATCAGCGACATCTTCGCCTACTGCCGCACCGAGCTGCCGCGCTGGAACACCATCTCGATCTCCGGCTACCACATGGCCGAGGCCGGGGCCACGCCCGCCCAGGAGATCGCCTTCACCCTGGCCGACGCCATCGAGTACGTGCGCGCCGCGCAGGCCGTCGGGCTGGGCATCGACGACATCGGCCCGCGGCTGTCCTTCTTCTTCGTGGCCCGCACCACGGTGCTGGAGGAGGTGGCCAAGTTCCGGGCCGCCCGCCGGATCTGGGCCCGGATCGTGCGGGAGCAGTTCGGCTCCACCGACCCCAAGTCGCAGATGCTGCGCTTCCACACCCAGACCGCCGGCGTCCAGCTCACCGCCCAGCAGCCGGAGGTGAACCTGGTCCGGGTCGCGCTGCAGGGCCTGGGCGCCGTCCTGGGGGGCACCCAGAGCCTGCACACCAACTCCTTCGACGAGGCCCTGGCGCTGCCCTCGGAGAAGGCGGCCCGGCTGGCGTTGCGGACCCAGCAGGTGATCGCCTACGAGACCGACGTGACGGCGACCGTCGACCCGTTCGCCGGCTCCTACGTGGTCGAGCAGCTGACCGATGACCTGGAGGTGGAGATCCTGGCCCTGATCGAGGCCGTCGAGCAGCGTGGCGGGGCCGTGGCGGCGATCGAGCAGGGCTTCCAGAAGGAGGAGATCGAGGCCTCCGCCTACCGGATCAGCCAGGAGATCGACGAGGGCTCCCGGACGGTGGTCGGGGTGAACCGGTTCGTCAGCCAGGACGTCGAGCCGTACGAGCCGCTGCGGGTGGACCCGAGCATCGAGGCCGAGCAGAGCCGGCGGCTGGCCGAGCTGCGGGCGCGCCGGGACCAGGGCGCCGTCGACGCCGCGCTGGCCGCGCTGGCCACCGCGGCGTCCGGCACCGACAACGTGCTGGCACCGATGAAGCAGGCCCTCGCCGCGCTGGCGACGGTCGGCGAGGTGTGCCACACGCTGCGTTCGGTCTGGGGTACCTACAGCCCGCCCACCGGCCTCTGAAGCCCCGCCCCGCCCCCCAAGATCGCCACGATTCGCAGGGATCCCACGCTCACGCGTTGGATCCGCGCGCATCGTGGCGATCATGAGCCGGGGCGGGGCCCCTGGCGGGGAGGACGGCCGGGGCACCGGGTAGCGTCCGGATGTGTCCTCCCTGCTCCCCCCGGCTCTCGTGTCCAGGATCCAGGAGCTGGCCGGGGGTCTGGAGGGCGAGCTCCGGGACTTCCGCCGCGACCTGCACGCCCACCCCGAGATCGGGCACGCCGAGCACCGCACCACCCGTTGTGTGGCCGACCGGCTGGCCGCGGCGGGCCTCAGCCCGGTGCTGCTGCCGGGCAGCGGGCTGACCTGCGACCTGGGCGACCCGCAGGCCCCGGCGGTGGCGTTGCGGGCCGACCTGGACGCCCTGCCGGTGCAGGAGGTGACCGGCCTGCCGTGGTCCTCCACCGTGCCCGGCGCCTGCCACGCCTGCGGGCACGACCTGCACACCACCGCCCTGCTCGGCGCCGGGCTGATCCTTTCCGAGCTGGCCGGCTCGGCGCTGCCGCACCGGGTCCGGCTGGTCTTCCAGCCGGCCGAGGAGATCACTCCCGGCGGCGCGATGGACGTGGTCGGGGCCGGCGCGCTGGAGGGTGTGCGGGCGATCTACGGGCTGCACTGCGACCCGCACCTGGACGCCGGGGAGGTGGGCCTGCGGGTCGGCCCGATCACCGCCGCCTTCGACCAGATCGTGGTCCGGTTCGCCGGCGAGGGCGGGCACACCTCGCGCCCGCACCTGACCGGCGACCTCGTCTACGCCATGGGTGAGGTGATCACCCGGGTGCCGGCGATCCTGGGCCGGCGGATCGACCCCCGCTCGGGGGTCAACCTGACCTGGGGTGCGGTGCACGCCGGGCAGGCGGCGAACGCGATCCCCAGCGAGGGCGTGCTGCGCGGCACCCTGCGCTGCATGGACACCCGGGCCTGGGAGGTCGCCGGGCAGTTCGTGCGCAGCGTGGTCGCCGAGGTCGTCGCCCCGCTGGCCGTGGAGGCCGACGTCGACGTCCGGCGCGGGGTGCCTCCGGTGGACAACGACCCGGCGGCCACCTCGGCGCTGGAGCATGCCGCCCGGGCCGTGCTCGGTGAGCAGGCCGTGCAGGTCACCGAGCAGTCGATGGGCGGGGAGGACTTCGCCTGGTACCTGCGGCACGTGCCCGGCGCGATGGCCCGGCTGGGCACCCGGACCCCGGGCGGTCGCACCTTCGACCTGCACCAGGGCAACCTCGTGGTCGACGAGGCGGCGCTCGGCGTGGGCACCCGGCTGCTGGCGGCGCTCGCGCTCCAGCCGTGCGCCCTGCCCGGCCTCGACGGCGCCGGGCGCTCGTGACGCACAAGTTTCCGGCGTAACGGTTAGGACACCGCAAGGCCGGATGCCCGGACCATGGCTCGGCAGCGGCTACCCTCACCTGGAGCCCCGGGTCGGCCGGTCCACCGGGTGCTCGTGGGCCCGCCACGGGCCGGATACAGGAGGAATGGTGAACAGCACTCTGCGTGCCACGGTCGGCGTCTGCGCCGCCGCGCTCGCCCTGGCGGCCTGCGGGTCCAAGCCGGCCAGCACCGCAACCGCCAGCGGCTCGGCCAGCAGCTCGGCGTCGGCCAGCAGCTCGGGCTCGGCGAGCAGCTCCGGCTCGGCCGCCGCGCTGAAGGCCTGCATGGTGCTGGACACCGGCGGGGTCGATGACCGCTCGTTCAACCAGTCCTCCTACCAGGGGATGAAGGACGCCCACCAGGCCAACCCGCAGATCGCGATCTCCTACGTCTCCTCGGCCTCCCAGAACGACTACGTGCCGAACCTGAACGCCGAGGTGAACGCCGGCTGCGACACCACGATCGCGGTCGGTGGCCTGATGAGCAACGCGGTGAAGCAGGTCGCGGCGGCCAACCCGAACAAGCAGTTCGCCGAGGTGGACGCCCCCTCCAGCGGCCCCAACGTGTACGGCATGCAGTTCAACACCGCCCAGGGCGGGTTCCTCGGTGGCTACCTGGCGGCGGCGATGTCCAAGACCGGCAAGGTGGCCACCTTCGGCGGGCTGAACATCCCGCCGGTGACCATCTACATGGACGGCTTCTGGGAAGGCGTGCAGTACTACAACAAGCAGAACAACAAGCAGGTCAAGGTGCTCGGCTGGGACGAGACCAACCAGAAGGGCGGCACCTTCGCCCAGTCCTTCACCGATCAGAACAAGGGCCGCTCGATCACCCAGGCCTTCATCCAGCAGGGCGCCGACATCGTCTTCCCGGTCGCCGGCAGCACCGGGCTGGGCGCCGGTGCCGCGGCGCAGGCCAGCGGGGGCAAGGCGGACGTGATCTGGGTCGACACCGACGGCTGCGTCAGCGCGCCGCAGTACTGCTCGGTGTTCCTGACCAGCGTCACCAAGAACCTGGCCAAGGCCGTCTCGACCTACCTGACCCAGGCGGCCGGCGGCACCTTCCCCTCCGGCAGCTACATCGGGGACCTGTCCAACGACGGCACCGGGCTGTCCCCGTTCCACGACTTCGACAGCAAGGTCCCGGCGCAGGTGAGGACGGCGCTGGACCAGGCCAAGTCCGACATCGCCAGCGGCAAGATCAAGATCACGTCCCCCTCTGTCCCGCAGCAGTGATCCGCTAGCGTCCGGGCACGAGGAGGAGGTCGGGTGCGTCTGGAGCTTCGGGGGATCACCAAACGGTTCGGGTCGCTGGTCGCCAACGACGCCATCGACCTGGTCGTCGAGCCGGGCGAGGTGCACTGCCTGCTCGGCGAGAACGGCGCGGGCAAGAGCACGTTGATGAACGTGCTCTACGGCCTGCACCGGCCGGACGAGGGTCAGATCCTGATCGACGACCGGGCGGTCACCTTCGCCGGTCCGCGCGAGGCGATGGCCGCCCGGATCGGCATGGTGCACCAGCACTTCATGCTGGTGCCGGTGTTCACGGTCGCGGAGAACGTCGGGCTGGGGCACGAGGACGTGCGGGCGCTGGGCTGGCTGGACCGCCGTCGGGCCCGCCGTCAGGTGGAGGAGATCTCCCGCCGGTACGGGCTGGCCGTGCCGGCCGACGCGGTGGTCGCCGACCTGCCGGTCGGCGTCCAGCAGCGGGTCGAGATCGTCAAGGCGCTGACCCGGGACGCCGAGGTGCTGATCCTGGACGAGCCGACCGCCGTGCTCACCCCGGGGGAGATCGAGGACCTGTTCACGGTGATGCGCCGGCTGCGCGACGCGGGCACCTCGATCGTCTTCATCACGCACAAGCTGAAGGAGGTCCGAGCGCTGGCCGACCGGATCACCGTCATCCGGCGCGGCAAGGTGGTCGGCCAGGCCAGCCCGCAGGCCAGCTCGAACGAGCTGGCCTCGCTGATGGTCGGGCGTCAGGTCGCGCTGACCGTCGAGCGCGGCCCGGCCCGGCCCGGCGAGGCGATGCTGGAGGTGGACGGCGTCACGCTGGCCGACCCGGCCGGGACGCCGGTCGTCGACGGGGTGTCGCTGACCGTGTGCAGCGGCGAGATCCTCGCCGTCGCCGGCGTGCAGGGCAACGGCCAGACCGAGCTGACCGAGGCCCTGGTCGGTCTGCGCCGACCCACCGCCGGCCGGATCCGGCTGGACGGGGAGGACATCACCGAGTCCAGCGTGGCGGACGTGCTGGGCCGCGGCGTCGGCTACGTGCCCGAGGACCGGCTGCACGACGGGCTGGTCGGGTCCTTCACGGTGGCCGAGAACCTGGTGCTGGACGCCAGCCACCGCTCGCCCTACAGCCGTGGGATCGCCCTCGACCTGGCCGAGATCGACCGCAACGCCCTCACCCGGGTGGAGGAGTTCGACGTCCGCACCCCCTCCACGTCCGCCCCGGCCGCCACCCTGTCCGGCGGCAACCAGCAGAAGGTGGTCCTGGCCCGGGAGCTGAGCCGACCGCTGAAGCTGCTGGTGGTCTCCCAGCCCACCCGTGGTCTGGACGTCGGGTCGATGGAGTTCGTGCACCGCCGGATCGTGGCCGAGCGGGACGCCGGGACGGCCGTCGTCCTGGTCTCCACCGAGCTGGACGAGGTGCTGGGGCTGGCCGACCGGATCGTGGTCATGTACCGCGGCCGGATCATCGGGGAGCTGCCGTCGGGGGCCAGCGCCGAGCAGGTCGGCCTGCTGATGGCCGGCTCGGCGGCCGACGCCGGGCCGCAGCCGGCGGCGACCGTCCAGGAGGGCGCGTGAGCACCGAGGTCGTCTCCGCGCCGGCCACCCCGCCACCGGCGGCGCCGGGGCCGCTGTCCCGGCTGCGCCGCTCCGGCGGCACCGTGCTGGTCACCCTGCTCGCCCTGCTGGCGGCGCTGGTGGTCGGCGGCATCCTGATCGCGCTCGGCGACGACCAGACCCGCGCCGCGCTGGGCTACTTCTTCGCTGCCCCGACCGACGCGCTGTCCTTCGGCTGGGACGCCGCCTGGTCGGCCTACGTGGCGCTGTTCGAGGGCGCGGTGCTGCAGCCGTCCACCCTGGCCTCCGGCGACCTGTCCCAGATCTTCCGGCCGCTGTCCGAGACGGCGCTGAACGCCACCCCGCTGATCTGCGCGGGCCTGTCCGTCGCGCTGGCCTTCCGGGCCGGCCTGTTCAACATCGGCGGCCAGGGCCAGATCCTGATCGCGGCCATCTTCGCCGGGTACGTCGGCTTCGCCTGGCCGCTGCCGCCGGTGCTGCACGTGGTGGTCGCCGTGCTGGCCGGCATCCTCGGTGGCGCGCTGTGGGGTGGCCTGGCCGGCTGGCTGAAGGCCAGGACCGGCGCGCACGAGGTGATCAGCACGATCATGCTGAACTACGTCGCCTTCAACCTGCTGGCCTACCTGCTGGGGCTGCGCGGCTTCCAGGCCCCGCCGTACGGGCAGGCCATCTCCGAGCAGGTCGCCGGCGACGCCCGGCTGCCGCACCTGTTCGGGGCCTCGCTGCGGGTGCACGCCGGGCTGCTGCTGGCCCTGGCCGCCGCAGCCGGCGTCGCCTGGCTGCTGGACCGCAGCACGATCGGCTTCCAGCTGCGGGCGGTCGGCGCCAACCAGCACGCCGCCCGGACGGCGGGGATGAGCGTGGAGCGCTCCTACGTCCTGGTCATGCTGCTGGCCGGCGGCCTGGCCGGCCTGGCCGGGGTCAGCCAGGTGCTCGGCACCAACCCGGCGGTCACCCTGGACATCGACGCCGGGATCGGTTTCGACGGCATCACCGTCGCCCTGCTCGGCCGGGCCCGGCCCGGCGGCACCGTGCTGGCCGGTCTGCTGTTCGGGGCGCTGAAGGCGGGGGCGGTGCAGATGCAGGCCCGGACCGGCACCCCGATCGACCTGGTGGTGGTGATCCAGGCCCTGGTGGTGCTGTTCGTCGCCGCCCCGCAGCTGGTCCGGGCCGTGTTCCGGCTGCGCGCCGGCGGCGACGGGGTTGGCCAGCAGCTGGCGAAGGGATGGAACGGATGAGCGTGGCGACCCCCACCAGCCCGGGCACGGTGGCCCGGGCCCCGGCCGCGCCGCGATCGCTGCGCAGCCGGCTGGTCGCCGCGGTGGTGCTGAGCGCGGCGGCCGCGGTGTGCATCGTCGGCTTCGGGCTGGGTGCCTCGGCCGGGTCGGCGTCCTTCGGCCTGTCCGACGTGCAGGCCGCCTCGCCGACCACGCTGCGGCTGCCGGCGGCCGGCACCTGCATCGTGATCGGGGTGGTGCTGGCCCTGCTCGCCGGCTGGCAGCTGGCCCGCGGCTTCGGCCGCCGGGCGATGCCGGCCGTCACCGCCGCCTCGATCACCCTGGTCGTGGTCGCGTTCTTGTGCTGGGCGGCCAGCGGCACCACCATCCCGCTGCTCGGTCTGCTGCA
This sequence comes from uncultured Actinomycetota bacterium, assembly GCA_963821825.1. Lineage (GTDB taxonomy): Bacteria > Actinomycetota > Actinomycetes > Actinomycetales > Kineosporiaceae > CAWGFD01. The sequence goes on along the minus strand of CAWGFD010000001.1, from coordinate 418,193 downwards.
GAACACCATCTTCACCGCGACGCCACTGGTCCTCGGCGCGCTCGGCGGCATCCTCTGCGAGCGGTCCGGCGTGATCAACGTCGCCATCGAGGGGCAGATGCTGACCGGCGCGTTCGCCGCGGCCCTGGTCGGCACGCTGGCGCACAACCTGGGGGCCGGGGTGCTGGCCGCGGTCGTGGCCGGCGGGCTGATGGGGGCGCTGCTGGCCGTCTTCGCCATCCGCTACCTGGTCAACCAGGTGATCCTCGGGGTGGTGCTGAACGTCTTCGCGCTCGGCCTGACCGGGTTCGCCTACGACGCGCTGATGCAGAAGCACCCCGACCAGTTCAACGCCCCGGCCATCTTCGCCCCGATCAAGATCCCGGTGCTGGGCGACATCCCGTTCCTGGGCCCGCTGCTGTTCAACGCGACCATCCTGGTCTACCTGACCTACGTGCTGATCCTGGTGGTGGACGTCGCGCTGTTCCGGACCCGCTGGGGCCTGCGCACCCGAGCCGTGGGGGAGCACCCCAAGGCCGCCGACACGGTCGGCATCAAGGTGCTGCGGACCCGGTACGTCAACACCGTGCTCGGCGGCTTCGTGGCCGGCCTGGCTGGCGCGTACCTGACCATCGGCACCATCGGGGCGTTCAGCAAGAACGTCTCCTCCGGCAAGGGCTTCATCGCCCTGGCCGCGGTGATCTTCGGGCGGTGGAGCCCGCGCGGCGCGGTCGGTGCGGCGCTGCTGTTCGGCTTCGCCGACGCGGTGCAGACCGTGCTCAGCTTCCTGCAGACCCCGGTCACCATTCCCTCCTCCTTCCTGGCCATGACGCCCTACCTGGCCACCCTGTTCGCGGTCGCCGGGCTGGTCGGGCGGGTCCGGGCGCCGGCCGCCGACGGAGAGCCGTACGTTCCGTGAGCGCGCACGAGGTGGACTGGCCGGCGCTGACCGAGGCGGCCCGGCAGGTGCGGCTGCGGGCCTACGCGCCGTACAGCTCCTTCCCGGTCGGGGTGGCCGGCCTGGTCGACGACGGCCGGGTGGTGACCGGCTGCAACGTGGAGAACGCCTCCTACGGTGTGGGGCTGTGCGCGGAGTGCGGACTGGTCAGCGCCCTGGTCGCCGGCGGCGGCGGCCGGCTGCTGGCGGTGGCCTGCGTGGGCCCGGACGGTGAGCCGCTGATGCCCTGCGGCCGGTGCCGTCAGCTGCTGTGGGAGCACGGCGGGCCGGACCTGCAGCTGCTGACCGCGCGCGGCGTCGTCCCGATGAGCCAGGTGCTGCCCGACGCGTTCGGCGCCCCGGACCTGGAGCGCGCCCGATGAGCGGGCCGGAGCCGTTCGCCGCCGTCGACGTCATCGCCCGCAAGCGCGACCGCGGCGAGCTCGACGGCGCGCAGATCGACTGGGTGCTGGACGCCTACACCCGCGGCGTGGTCGCCGAGGAGCAGATGTCGGCGCTGGCGATGGCCATCCTGCTGAACGGGATGACCCGGGCCGAGACCGCCCGCTGGACGGCGGCGATGATCGCCTCGGGGGAGCGGCTGGACTTCTCCGGCCTGTCCCGGCCGACCGCGGACAAGCACTCCACCGGCGGCGTCGGGGACAAGATCACCCTGCCGCTGGCGCCGCTGGTCGCCGCCTGCGGAGTCGCGGTGCCGCAGCTGTCCGGCCGCGGCCTGGGGCACACCGGGGGCACCCTGGACAAGCTGGAGTCGATCCCGGGCTGGCGGGCCTCGCTGAGCACCGCCGAGATGATGCGCCAGCTCGAGGACGTCGGCGCGGTGGTCTGCGCGGCCGGCTCGGGTCTCGCCCCGGCCGACCGCAAGCTGTACGCGCTGCGCGACGTCACCGGCACGGTGGAGGCGATCCCGTTGATCGCCTCCTCGATCATGAGCAAGAAGATCGCCGAGGGCACCGGTGCGCTGGTGCTCGACGTCAAGGTCGGCTCCGGGGCGTTCATGAAGACCGCCGACGACGCCCGCGAGCTGGCCCGCACCATGGTCGACCTGGGCACCGACGCCGGGCTGCGCACCGTCGCCCTGCTGACCGACATGTCCACCCCGCTCGGGCTGACCGTCGGCAACGCGCTGGAGGTCCGGGAGTCGGTGCAGGTGCTGGCCGGCGGCGGCCCGGCCGACGTCGTCGAGCTCACCCTCGCCCTGGCCCGGGAGATGCTGACCGCGGCCGGCCGGCAGGACGTCGACCCGGCCGACGCGCTGGCCGACGGCCGGGCGATGGACGTCTGGCGGTCGATGATCACCGCGCAGGGCGGCGACCCGGACGCGGCCCTGCCGGTCGCCGCGCACTCCCAGACCCTGACCGCCGACGCCGACGGCGTGCTGGCCCGGCTCGACGCGCTCGCCGTCGGGGTGGCCGCCTGGCGGCTGGGCGCCGGGCGCTCCCGCAGGGAGGACGCCGTGCAGGCCGGGGCCGGTATCGAGCTGCACGCCAAGCCGGGCCAGGCCGTCCGCGCCGGGCAGCCGCTGCTCACGCTGCACACCGACACACCCGACCGGTTCGCGGCGGCGCTGGCCGACCTGGCCGGGGCGGTGGCGATCGAGGCGTCCGCGGCCGGTCGGGGGCCGCTGCTGCTGGACCGGGTCGGCTGAGCGCCGGAGGGGCGATGCCCGCACCGCCCACCCTGTTCCTCATGGTGGGGCTGCCCGGCGCCGGGAAGACGACCGTCGCCCGGCAGCTGGCCACCCGGCACCCGGCGTTGCGGCTGACCCCGGACGAGTGGCACCTGCCGCTGCTCGGCACGTCGCTGACCGCCGGCGGCCGGCGCGACGTGCTGGAGGGCCGGCTGATCACGGTGGCGCTGCGCACGCTGCGGCTGGGCACCAGCGTCGTCCTGGACTTCGGGCTCTGGAGCCAGGACGAGCGATCGGCCCTGCGCCGGCTGGCCGCGGAGTCCGCAGCGGCCTGCCAGGTGGTCTACCTGCCGGTCGAGCTCGACGTCCAGCTCCAGCGCCTCACCCGCCGGCAGGCCGGCACCGGCGGCCGGACCTTCCCGATGCCCGAGGCCGACGTCGTCGCCTGGCGAGGGCGGTTCGAGGTGCCCGATGCCGCCGAGCTGAGCGGTGGGCACCTGCCGGGCCCGCCGACCGGCTGGCCGAGCTGGCGGGCGTGGGCCCTGGACCGCTGGCCCACCCTGGAGCCGGACTCGACCTGATCGCGCCGGGTGCCCGGGTCAGGACGGACCGGGCCGCGGCGACGCGGACGACGCGCGGCCGGCCGCGTGCTCGCGGGTCCGGGCCGGCAGCCGCGCGCTGTAGATGGAGTAGCCGTCGATGTACCGGGTGACCAGCGTGGCCAGCACGGTGGCGGCCGCGGCCGCCACCATCAGCCCCAGCCCCCGGTGGGTCAGCTCCAGCACCAGGGCCAGCCCGGCGATCGGGGCCTGCATCGCGGCGCCGATCATGGCTGCCGCCCCGATCAGCGCGTAGGCCCCGACCGGCGCGCCGGGCCACGCGAAGGACCACAGCAGCCCCAGCGCCCCGCCGAGGGTGGCGCCGGTGCTCAGGGTGGGGGTGAACAGGCCGCCGGTCGCGCCGCTGCCCAGGCAGGCCGAGGTGACCAGCGGCTTGAGCAGCGACAGGGCGATCAGCAGGCTCAGGCTGCTGCGCCCGAGCAGGGCGTCCTCGGCCATGTCCTTGCCGTTGCCGTACAGCTGCGGGTAGGCCAGCCCCAGGACGGCGAGCAGGGCGAAGGCGGCCAGCGGGGCGGCCATCGCCAGCCGCCCGCCCACCCGGCGGGCCGACACCCAGCCCATCGTCCGCACGTAGGCGGCGGCGACCAGCCCGATCAGTGGCCCGGCGACCAGCGCCCAGACCATGATCGGCGTCTGGATCCGGTAGTCGGGCACGCTCAGGTAGGTCGCGTGGTCGGGCAGGTAGGTCCAGGCCACCACGGTGGCGACCAGGCTGCAGGCCAGCGCCGGCAGCACCGTGGCCAGCGAGACGGTGCCCAGCAGCACCTCGGCGGTGAAGAAGGTGCCGCCCAGCGGCACGTTGTACACGCAGGCCAGCCCGGCGCCGCCGCCGCAGGCGATCAGCAGCCGCACCTGGGCGGGTGACAGCCGCAGCCACCGGCCGACGACGCCGCCGGACACCCCGCCCATCAGCTTGGGCGCCGCCTCCCGGCCGATCGAGGCCCCCATCCCGATCACCACCTCGGAGATGACCGAGCTGCCGAAGGACTTGCGGACGGCGAGCACGGCCGGTTGCTCATCCCACAGCACGTCGTCGATCTCGGTGCGGCCCTGCGGGAACCGGTGCCGCAGCAGGTACCAGGCCGGACCGCCGAACGCCCCGGCGACCAGTAGCACCAGCACCCGGCGCACCGGGGAGGTCTGTTCCACCGCAGCCTGGAAGGACTCACCCGGGTGCCCGAAGGCCAGCCCCTGGACGGCGAACAGCAGCGCCATCAGGGCGATCGCCAGCACGCCGGTGACCACCGCGGTGACCAGCAGCGCCGCCCAGAACCGGAGGCTGAGCTCGGCCTCGCCGTCGCCGGTGGCGTTCGGCTGCTCGGTGGCTCCCCGGCCGGAGGGCATCCGGCGCCGGACCAGGGGCTGCGGACGGCGCAGCCGCTCGCTCGGCGCGTGGTGCCCGAGCAGCGCCAGCGCCCTGGAGCGCACCGTGCCGACCTCGCCGCGCCTCACACCACCGCCCGAAGGTGATCATCTGTTGCCCCATCCTAACCAGCGGGTCTGGGATGCTGGGGCGGTGGCCGCACGAGCAGCGGCCCCGGGACGGGGGCAGCGGTGAGCGAGTCGGAGCAGACCGACCCCCGCCGGCCGCGGCGGCTGTACGCGGTCGGCCAGGAGCCGGACCCGCGGTTCTCGCTGGCCAACGAGCGCACCGCGCTGGCCTGGGTCCGTACCGCCCTGGCCCTGGTCGCCGCCGGCGTCGGCCTGACCTCGGTCGCCCAGCTGGTCGGCGACGCCCGGTTGCTGCACCTGCTGGCGGTGCTGATGTGCCTGGGTGGTGGGGTGGTCGCCGTCTCGGCGGTGCTCGGCTGGTTGCGCAAGGAGCACGCGCTGCGCACCGGCCGGCCGCTGCCCGCGCCCACCGCGCTGCCCTGGCTGGCCGCGGTCGTCGCGGCGGTGGGCGTCGCGGTGGCCGGCTACGTGCTGACCCAGCTGTGAGCGGGGCCGACCAGGCACCGGGCGGGCAGGCCGGTCAGCCGCCGGACGACGGGCTGCAGCCGGGCCGGCAGCCGCACCACCGGCTGGCCGGTGACCCCGGCCTGCAGCCGGAGCGCACGGCGCTGGCCTGGCAGCGCACCGGCGTGTCGGGCAGCCTGGTCGCCGCCGGCGCCGCGGTGGCCGCCGTCCACCTGGGTCGGCCCTGGGTCACGGTCTGCGCCGCGCTGGCGGCCGCCGTGTGCGTCCTGCTCGCCGCGGTGGCCGCCACCCCACCCCCGACCCGCCCGGGCCGGGTGGCCCTGTGGACGGCGGACCGGCTGCTGGCCACCGCGGCGATCCCGGTGCTGGTCGGCGCGATCGGCTGCCTGCTCGCCCTGACCTGACCCGCCGGCCGGCGGGCCGACCGTGCGCGGGCCGCGGATCAGCCGGTGAGCAGCTTGCGGGCCCGGTTGCGCGCCCAGGTCCAGAGCAGGGCGGCGGAGAGCACGCACCAGGCGGCGGCGGTGCCGGGGGAGATGCCGACCAGCCCGGCCACCACCCCGCCGGGCGGCAGGCTGGCCGGCGACACCGACGCCCACAGCACCATCGGCGCGGCGGCCAGCAGGGCCAGCAGCGGGCCGCGCAGGTACCAGAACACGACCCGGAACGGTCCGGTCGAGCCCATCGGCGTCATCACCGGGATGAGCATCTCGATTGGCACCGAGCCCTTGCACGCCGAGGCGGTCACGGCGCCGGCGACCGCCGGCACGAGGAGCAGGAAGATGGCGCCCCGCCCGGCGGCGCCGTCCCCGGCCGACCAGGACAGCGCCGCGCTCACCCCGACCACCGCCCAGACCGCCCCGGTCACCGTCGCGCCCAGCCGGCTCACCCAGTCGGCGAACCGGTAGGGCAGGTGGTCGGCCCGGTGCGGGTCGTCCGCCTCCAGCCGGACCGCCTCCGCGGCCCGGCCCAGCGCCAGGTAGACCAGCCCGACCTCGACCAGCGCCAGCAGCGCCCGCTGACCGCCGGTGCCCACCGACAGCTGGGGTGCCAGCACCCCGGCGGCGACGGCGGCCAGCAGCCACACCGCGGAGGGCGCCAGGCGCCGCCGCCAGACCAGCGCCACCCGCCAGGGCGCCAGCTGCCAGGCCCGGCGCGGCACCGGCCAGCGCAGCGGACGGGCGTCGACCGCCTCGCTGCCGGCCACCGACACCTGCCGCAGGTCGGCCATCGACAGCGCGCTGCTCATTCGCTGGCTGGTGGTGGCCGAACGGGTCAACCGCGCGGTCGAGAGCCGGCCCACCCTGGCCGCGCCCAGGCTCAGCAGGGCCGCGCCACCGACCGCGAGCACCACCAGCACGGCCGGCGCCACCACCCGGTAGCCGCCGGGCACGGCCCAGCCGGCCCACAGCGCGACCGCGGCCAGCACCAGGAGCAGCCAGGCCGGTGCGGCGACCACCCGCGAGGCCCGGTCGGGGCGGGCGGCGGTCTGCACGGCCAGGGCGAGACCGACCAGGGCCAGCGCCAGGGCCGCGCCGATCGCCACCACCACCGCCAGCCAGCCGTCCAGCCGGTGCTGGACGAAGGCCTGGGCCAGGCCGCCGAGCACCAAGGCCGACGCCCCCCCGACCACCACGGCGGTGACCAGGGCCTGCCGGGCGGCGCGGCGCAGCAGCAGCCCGCGGTCCACCGGCGCGCTCATCACCCAGTCCAGGTCCGGCAGCCCGAGCCGGACCGGGCCCGTCCAGCGGGTGGCCCGGGTGAGCAGCACGACGGCCACGGCCACCGCGCCGAGCAGGGCGGTGGCCAGCAGCCGGGCGGTCTCGGCGCGCACCGAGGACGGCAGGCCGAACCCGCCGTTCAGGGCGACCTGGGCGTAGGGGAAGACGTAGACGCCGAGGGTCAGCGCCACCAGGTAGACCCGGTAGGCGGCGTCCGAACGCTGCTGCGCATGGTGACCGGCCCGGGCCCGGCGCAGGTAGGACAGGGTGGCGCGGGTGGCCTGCACCGGGTCCGGCGCGGCCTGCTCCCGGACGGCGCTCACACGCCCGCCTCGAGCGCGACCACCGTCGCCCCCGAGGCGGCCACCAGGTCCTCGTCGTGGCTGGCCAGCAGGACGGCGCAGCCGACCCCGACCCGGGCCGCGAGCCATTCCCCGAGGGCTCGCCGGGTGGCCACGTCCAGGTGCTGCTCGGGCTCGTCCATCACCACCAGCCGCGCCGGCCGGACCGCGACCGAGGCCAGGGCCAGACGCTGCCGCAGGCCCGAGGACAGCTGCTGGGGCAGGTTCTCCGCGTGGTCGTCCAGGAACCAGTCGACCAGCGCCTGCTCGACCTGGTCCTGGTCGGCGACCCCGTGCGCGACCGCGACCAGCTCCAGATGCTGGCGGACGGTCAGGTCGGGGTAGCAGGACGGCGCCGACAGCAGCACCGCCATGTCGCGGCGGGCGCGCACGTCGTCCACGTCCAGGGCCTGACCCTCCCAGGTCACCCGGCCGTGGCTGGGCAGCTCCCGGCCGGTGGCGATCCGCAGCAGCGTGGACTTGCCCGCGCCGTTCGGGCCGGTCAGCGCCACCGCCCGACCGGCGCCGACCTCCAGGTCGACCTCGGCCAGCACCTGGCGGTCGCCGTACCGGTGGCTGACCCCCTGCACCGCCAGGGTGCCGCTCGGGTCGGGCCGCCGTTCGTCCTGGGTCACCGCCGCAGTCTAGGCAGCGGGTAGGTTGCCGGACGTGACCCAGGCCCCACCGACCCGCGCGCAGCTCGCGGCGATGATCGACCACACCCTGCTCAAGCCCGAGGCCACCGACGCCGACGTCGCCGCGCTCTGTGTGCAGGCCGGCGAGCTCGGGGTGCTGGCGGTCTGCCTGTCCGCCTCCCGGCTGCCGCTGCCGGTCGGGGTGCTGCCCGAGGGCGTCGTCCTCGCCACGGTCTGCGGCTTCCCCTCGGGCGCCCACCACCGCGAGGTCAAGGCGGCCGAGGCCGCCGCCTCGGTGGACCAGGGCGCCGGCGAGGTGGACATGGTGATCGACCTCGGCGCGGCCAAGGCCGGCCGGTGGCAGGACGTGCGCGCCGACGTGGCCGCCGTCCGGGCCGCGGTGCCCGCCCCCGGGCTGCTCAAGGTGATCATCGAGAGCGCAGCGCTGACCGACGAGGAGGTGGTCGCGGCGTGCCGGGCCGCCGAGGAGGCCGGCGCCGACTTCGTCAAGACCTCCACCGGGTTCCACCCGGCCGGGGGCGCGAGCGAGCACGCGGTGGCCCTGATGGCGGCCACCGTGGGCGGCCGGCTGGGGGTCAAGGCCAGCGGCGGCATCCGGACCACGCAGGCCGCCCTGGCCATGGTGGCGGCCGGTGCGACCCGGCTCGGGCTGTCCGGCACGGCCGCCGTGCTGGCCGGTCTGGACCCCCGATGACCGGCGGCGGGCCGGTGGCCCCCCACCCGCTGGCGCTGGCCACGGTGCCCAAGGTGGTGCTGCACGACCACCTGGACGGCGGGCTGCGCCCGGCCACCGTGCTGGAGATCGCCCGGGAGACCGGCCACCGGCTGCCGGTGCCGGCGGACGCCCCGGACGCCGAGCGCGCGCTGGCGGACTGGTTCCACACCGCCGCCGACGGCACGCTGGTGCAGTACCTGTCCACCTTCGACCACACGGTGGGGGTGATGCAGCGCCGCGACGACCTGGTCCGGGTGGCCCGCGAGTGCGCCCTGGACCTGGCCGAGGACGGCGTCGTCTACGCCGAGGTGAGGTACGCGCCCGAGCAGCACCTGGAGGGCGGGCTGGACCTGGACGAGGTGGTGCTGGCCGTTCAGGAGGGTCTGGCCGAGGGCGCCGCGGCCAGCGCCGAGGTCGGCCGGCCGATCAGGATCGGCACCCTGGTCACGGCGATGCGGCACGCCGCGCGCAGCCGGGAGATCGCCGAGCTGGCCGTGCGGCACCGCGACGTCGGGGTGGTCGGCTTCGACATCGCCGGCGCCGAGGCCGGCTACCCGCCCAGCCGGCACCTGGACGCCTTCGAGTACCTGCACCGGGAGAACATGCACCTGACCATCCACGCCGGGGAGGCCTTCGGGCTGCCGAGCATCTGGGAGGCGGTGCAGGTGTGCGGCACCGACCGGCTCGGGCACGGCGTGCGGGTCGTCGAGGACATCACGCTGGGCGAGGGCCGGGAGCGGCCCGGCTACCCACGGGCCCGGCTCGGCCGGATCGCCGGCTGGGTCCGCGACCAGCGGATCCCGCTGGAGCTGTGCCCGAGCAGCAACGTGCAGACCGGGGCCGCGCCCTCGATCGCCGCGCACCCGATCACCCTGCTGAAGGACCTGAAGTTCCGGGTCACCCTGAACACCGACAACCGGCTGATGTCGCGCACCTCGATGACCCGGGAGATGTCCCTGCTGGTCGAGCAGGCCGGCTGGACGATGGCCGACCTGCGCTGGGTCACGGTGAACGCGATGAAGAGCGCGTTCATCGCCTTCGACGAGCGGCTGGCCATGATCGAGGACGTGATCAAGCCCCGGTTCGAGGCGTTCGAGGGCTGACCGCCCGCCAGGCTCCCCCCGGCGGTCGTGGTCCGGCACTGGACGGCGGGCGGGCCGCCGCGACAGCGTGGGGCCATGACCCAGAGCACCGCACCCGACCTGATCTCCGACCCCCGCCCGCTGATGGTCCGGGCGGCCGAGCAGGCGACGATGCTGATCGCCCGGACGCCCCCGGACCGGCTGGACGGTGCGACCCCCTGCCCGCAGTTCGACGTCCGCGTCCTGGTGGGGCACCTGGTCGCGGTGATGCGGCGTTCGGCCCACCTGGCCCGGGGCGGCGCGTTCGGTGAGGTGCCCAGCCGGACCGAGGGAGTGGCGGACGGTGTCTGGGGGCCCGCCGCGATGGCCGACCTGGACTCGCTGCGCCTGGCCTGGGCCGACGACACCTCGCTGCAGCGGACGTACGAGCTCCCGTTCGGCAGCGTGCCCGGCTCCGGTGCGGTGTTGTTCACCACCCTGGAGCTGACCGTCCACGGCTGGGACCTGGCGGCCGCCACCGGCGCCGTCGACGACCTGGACCCGGCGTTGGCCCAGGCGGTGCTGGCCACCGCGCGGCGGCTGGTCCCCGAGCAGGGCCGGCCGTCCGCGGCCTACGGCCCCCCGGTGCCGGTGCCGGCCGACGCCGGCGACTACCCGCGGCTGGTCGGCTGGCTGGGCCGCGACCCCTGGTGGAGCGCCTGAGCGCGGGGGTTCAGCCGGGCGGGCGGGCGCCCGGGCCGGGCAGCAGGGTCCGGATCGCCGCCTCGGCCTGCCGCACACCCACCGGCCGGCAGCCCAGCTGCTGCCAGCGCGCGAGCAGGGCCCGCTCGCTGCGCGCCAGCGCGACCCCGCGGCGGACCAGGGTGGGTACCGGTTTGCGGGACTCGGCCAGGTCACGGGCCAGGCGCCGGGCGAAGGTGGTCACCGGGTGCAGCTGCAGGCACAGGGCATCGGCCAGTACCCCGCGGGCGGCGCAGGGGGCGACCAGCTCGGCGGCGAAGATGCCCTCGGCGACCAGCACCGGTGCGCCGGCCAGGTCCAGGCCCCTGCTGCCGGTCCGCCGGGAGGCCGTCAGGTCGTATTCCGGCACCTCACCGGACCCGGTGCGGCACAGCTGGTCCAGCGCGGTGAGCGCGGCCTCGGCGTCCCAGCTGGCCGGGTGGTCCCAGTCGACGATGCCGAACCGGCGCGGCAGGCCGGGCTGGTCGCCGTCACGGTAGAAGTCGTCCAGGGCCAGCACCGGCACCCTCAGCCGGCGGCACAGGCTGGATTTGCCCGACCCGCTCGCGCCGGCCAGCAGTACGACGCGTGCGCTCACCGCGGGATGCTACCGGCCCGAGCGACCGGGCCCCGGCCGCGGGGCTACCAGGGTCGGGAGGTGACCCGGTCGGCGCCGGGCGCCTGGCGCCGGCGGGCCAGCGCGGCCCCCAGCTGCGCGGTGGCCGGCATCCGCAGCCGGCCCGGGGTGGCCCAGGACGCGCCGACGCTGCCCCGCACCACCGCCAGGCAGGTCAGCACGTCCGGCACGGTCCGGGCGACCCCGGCCGCCACGACACCCGCCCGCCCGCCGGTCTGCTCGCTCCAGCGCCGGGCCAGCTCCAGCACGACCAGGGTGGACCAGGGGTCCGGCGGCGGGCCGCCGTGCTCGGCGCCGGCAGCGGTGCCGACGAAGTCCGCACCGCCGAGCAGGGCCAGCCACAGGGCGCGGTGCACGTCGTCGACCCCGCCCAGGCCGGCCGGGTCCACCTCGACCCGCAGGTGGGCCGGCGCCCGGCCCGCGGCCCGGCCGTCGCCGCAGACCTCGCTGACCGTGCAGATCCGGTCCAGGACCCGGGAGTAGCGACCACGCCGGAAGGCGCCGGCGTCCAGCCGGACGATCACCTCGTCCGCGCCGGCGTGTACCGCCTCGCGCACGGCGCGGACGTCGGTCAGCGGGTCGGGCACCCAGGCCGCGACCCGCACCCGGGTCCCGGTCAGGGCCTGCACCGCGAGCGCGACCTCGGTCGGGGCCACCCGGACGGCGGCCACCGGAGGCTGGTCGACGTCCCAGGTGTCGGCGGCCACCCGCGGGCCGGCGCTCACGTCCATCACCAGCCTCGGCTCGTCGACCACGTCCAGCACCTGCAGGGCGAGCTCCAGCGCTCCGGTCTGCGGCCAGGGGCCGACGGCGGGGGCCTGGTGCCGCAGCCGGCCGGCCCGGGGCCGGGGGTCGGCCGCGCGCTGGGCGGTCAGCCAGCGGTGCAGCGTGGCGTCCACCTGTCCGGTACCCGCGTCCTGGCCGGGTCTGCGCCGCGGCAGGTCGTCGGCGGTCAGCGGGGGGATGGGCTGCACCGCCGCATCTTAACGGCGCGTAGGCGGATGATCCCAAGAGGTCACCAGGTCGGGTGGGAGCGACACGCCGCGACTGATCAGCCGGTCGGCCCGGTCGGTCCGGCGGTGCCGCGTCCGGCCGGGGTTCGCGCGCCGGCACGCACGCCCTGCGGCACCATGAACGGGTGAGCGAACAGGCCCCGCCGACGATGCCCGGTGCCGCCGGTGGTCGAGAGGTGTTCCATCCGACCGCCGTCCGGATCGGGGCGGTGGTCGCCTGGGCGGTGATCGTCTGGTGGCTGGCCGCGGTCGTCCTGGGCGGCCGGGCGGGCACCCTCTGGCACGACGGACCCGTGCTGGTCCTGGTCGCGCTCGTGGTCTACGTGCTGTTCTGGCGGCCGGCGGTGCTCGTCGACGACGCCGGGGTCGTGCTGCGCAACCTGTTCCGCGACGTGCACCTGCCCTGGGCCACCCTGGAGTCGGTGCAGACCCGCTACGCGCTGACCCTGGTCGGGGCCGGCCGGGGGTACCGCAGCTGGGCGGCGTCCGCCCCCGGCCGGCCCAGCCCGGTGCCGCGCGGGGTGTTCTCGTCCTCCTCGACGCCGCCCTCGGCCTCGGCGGGCGGCGCCCAGGCGACCCGGCTGCCCGACCAGCGGTGGCAGGTCGGCAGCGGGCAGACCAACGCCAGCCGGACGCTCAGCGCCGACTCCGGCGCGGCCGCCTTCCTGGTCGAGCGGCGCTGGCAGGCCTGGGCGGAGCAGGGCCACGCCCGGCGGCCCCGGGAGCTCGGCTCGCCGCCGCCGGTGTTCGTCGTGCTGGACCGGCGGCTGGTCGCCGCCCTGGTGGCGGTGGCCGCGGCCACGCTGGCGGCCCTGCTCACCGGCTGACCGCTCCGATACCGTGAGGCCATGACCTACACCCTGGTGCTGCTGCGGCACGGCGAGAGCGAGTGGAACGCCAAGAACCTGTTCACCGGCTGGGTCGACGTGCCGCTGTCGGAGACCGGGCGGGCGGAGGCCGACAAGGCCGGTCGGATGCTGGTCGAGGCGGACGTGCTGCCCGACATCGTGCACACCTCGCTGCTGCGCCGGGCGATCACCACCGCGAACATCGCCCTGGACGTCGCCGACCGGCTGTGGCTGCCCGTCACGCGCTCCTGGCGGCTGAACGAGCGGCACTACGGCGCGCTGCAGGGCAAGAACAAGAAGCAGACCCTGGAGACCTACGGCGAGGAGCAGTTCATGCTCTGGCGCCGGTCCTACGACACCCCGCCGCCGCCGATCGAGGCCGACGACGAGTTCTCCCCGGCCGGTGACCCCCGGTACGCCGACCTGGGCGCGGACCTGCCACGCACCGAGTGCCTGAAGGACGTCGTGGGCCGGATGATGCCGTACTGGCAGAGCCAGGTGGTGCCGGACCTGACCGCGGGCAAGACGGTGATGCTGGCCGCGCACGGCAACTCGTTGCGGGCCCTGGTCAAGCACCTGGACCAGATCGGGGACGCCGAGATCGCCAAGCTGAACATCCCGACCGGGATCCCGCTGGTCTACACCCTGGATGACTCGTTGACCCCGACGGTGCGCGGCGGCACCTACCTGGACCCGCAGGCGGCCGCCGAGGCGGCCGCCGCAGTGGCCAACCAGGGTCGCTGAGGTCGCTCAGGCGCCGGCGACGTTGGCGCCTGAGCCCGGTCAGGCGCTGCGCGAGCCCGGGGTGGGCCAGCGGCCGGTGACCAGGAAACCCACCCGACGGGCCACCGACACCGCGTGGTCGGCGAACCGCTCGTAGTAGCGCGAGCACAGGGTGACGTCGACGGCGGCCTCGACGCCGTGCGGCCAGGCCGGGTCCAGGAGCCGCTCGAACAGCTCGCGGTGCAGCCGGTCCATGACGTCGTCGTCGTCCTCCAGCTCTGCGGCCAGGGCCAGGTCCCGGGAGCTGATCACCTGCCCGGTCTTGGTGACGATGTCCTGGGCGGTGGAACCCATCGCCGCGAACACCGGCTCGAGCTCGGCCGGCAGCGCGTGGCGGGGGTAGCGCATCCGGGCCTGCTTGGCCAGGTGCGCCGCGAGATCGCCCATCCGCTCCAGCTCGCTGCCGATCCGCAGCGCGGTCATCACCACCCGCAGCTCGGTGGCCACCGGCTGCTGGCGGACCAGGAGCCCGTAGCTGGTGCTCTCCACCCGCAGCGACAGGCTGTCGATCGTGGCGTCCCCCCCGATCACCGCCTCGGCCCGGTGCAGGTCCTGGCGCAGCAGCGCGACGGTCGCGCCGCCCACCGCCTCGCCGACCAGCCGGGTCATCTCCACCAGATGGTCGTTGAGCATCTGGAGCTCGCTGCGGAACTGCTCGCGCATCGTCCTCCTCCGCTCCTGTTCCCGCTCGCCTGTCCTGCTTGCTGCTGCTTGCTGTTGCTGTTGCCGCCAGGCTGTCGTCTGCCGCGGTCGGCGCGGACCTGTCGGCCGCCGGGCGGTGCCGTTCCGCAGGGCCCTGCCGAGGCTCTCATCCACAGGTGAACGCCCCCCGGCGATCAGGTGAACTCGCGTCCGGGATGCCCTGACGGGTGCGCCCACGCACCATTCTGCCTGCTCCGGCGCCTTACGCTTCCCCTGTGGACGCGTCCTGGACCGCGCTGGTAGCCGGTTTCGCCGGTCTGCTCGCGGGTTCGATGGCCGTCCTGGCCTTCCGGGTCAGCGAGCGGCAGCGGGCTGCCGCAGTGGTCCCGGCCGACGACGACCTGCCCCGCGGCGCGGCGGAGGTGCTCGGCGTGCTGCGCTCCGCGGCGGTCGTCCTGGACCTGGGCGACGGCGTGGTGCGGGCCAGCCCGACCGCCTACGCGTTCGGCCTGGTCCGCGGCCACGAGCTGGTGCACGCCCAGCTGAGGGAGATGGCGGCCGAGGCCCGCCGGTTCGGCCTGATCAACGAGCGGGAGCTGGAGCTGGCTCGCGGGCCGCTGGGCGCGGCTCGGCTGTTCGTGCACGCCCGGGTGGCCCCGCTGGGCAACGACCACGTGGTGATCCTGGTCGACGACCGGACCGAGGCACAGCGCACCGAGGAGGTCCGCCGTGACTTCGTGGCCAACGTGAGCCACGAGCTGAAGACCCCCGTCGGAGCCCTGCGGCTGCTCAGCGAGGCGGTGCACGACGCGGCCGAGGACCCGGTCGCGGTCCGGCACTTCGCCCAGCGGATGGAGCGGGAGTCCCGCCGGCTGGCCACCCTGGTCCAGGAGATCATCGACCTGTCCCGGCTGCAGGTGGCCGACGCCCTGCACCCGCCGGAGCCGGTGGCGATGGACGAGGTCGTCGCCGAGGCGGTGGATCGGTGCCGGCTGGCGGCCCAGTCCAAGCAGATCGAGGTGGTCCGCGGCGGGGACGGCGGCGCCGTCGTGTTCGGCGACCGGGGGCTGCTGGTCACCGCCGTGCGCAACCTGGTCGACAACGCCATCTCCTACTCGCCCGAGCGCACCCGGGTCGGGGTCGGGGTGCGCCGCGAGGACGGTCTGGTCGAGGTCGCCGTGACCGACCAGGGGATCGGGATCGATGCCGCCGAGCAGGAACGGATCTTCGAACGCTTCTACCGGATCGACCCGGCTCGCTCCCGGGCCACCGGAGGCACCGGGCTCGGGCTGAGCATCGTCAAGCACGTGGCGGCCAACCACGGCGGGGAGGTCACCTTGTGGAGCCGGCTCGGGCAGGGCTCGACGTTCACCCTGCGGCTGCCGGACAGCGCACCGGCCCGGGCGGGTGACCCGCAGCCCAGCTCCGACCCCGGTCCGGGGCCTGACCCTGGCCATGACCCTGGCCCTGATCCTGATCATGACCCTGAGGCTGGCCCTGGTCCTGACCCCGCGCCGGTTCGCGGCCCCGACCGGACCCGGTCGGGCCCAGGCCGGGCCACTGCCGCGACACCCAGGCACCCGACGGAAGGAGCACGACCGTGACCCGGATCCTCGTCGTGGAGGACGAAGAGTCCTTCAGCGACCCGCTCAGCTACCTCCTGCGCAGGGAGGGGTACGAGGTGGCGGTCGCCGATGACGGGTCGACCGCCCTGGAGGAGTACGACCGCAACGGGGCGGACCTGGTGCTGCTGGACCTCATGCTGCCCGGGCTGCCCGGCACCGAGGTGTGCCGGCAGCTGCGCAACCGGGGCAACGTGCCGGTCATCATGCTCACCGCCAAGGACGGCGAGATCGACAAGGTGGTCGGCCTCGAGCTCGGCGCCGACGACTACGTGACCAAGCCATACAGCTCGCGGGAGCTTCTCGCGCGGGTCCGGGCGGTCCTGCGCCGCGGCACCGAGCCGGAACCGCTGACCCCCGGCACGATCGAGGCCGGCCCGGTCCGGATGGACGTCGAGCGCCACGTGGTGACGGTCGAGAACGCGCAGGTATCGTTGCCGCTGAAGGAGTTCGAGCTGCTGGAGATGCTGCTGCGCAACGCCGGCCGGGTGCTCACCCGGGTCCAGCTGATCGACCGGGTCTGGGGTTCGGACTACGTGGGCGACACCAAGACGCTGGACGTGCACGTCAAGCGGTTGCGGGCGAAGGTCGAGCCCGACCCGGCCAACCCCCGCTACCTGGTCACCGTCCGGGGGCTGGGGTACAAGTTCGAGGCCTGACCCGCCCTGCCCCGTACGGCTCCGCCTCCCGAGGCGGGGCCGTACGCAGGGGCGCGATCAGGGGGTCGTGGTGGGGGTCGCGCCGGGAGTGGAGGACGTCGCGCTCGCCGAGGGGGCCGGGCTCGTCGAGGTGGTCGGGCTGGCGGTGGCCGAGGGGGCCAGCGGCGTCGAGGGGCTCGGCGTCGAGGTGGCCGAGGGGGTGATCCCGGCGTAGTAGTTCTCCGGCGGGAAGACCGGCGCCGGGAAGGAGACCGCGGCGCCACTGGCCACCGACGCCTGCAGGGTCACGGTCAGGCCGACCGGCACCCCGACCGATGGGATCGTCGCGTGCACCCCGTCCGGCCCGATCCGGGTGGTGCCGCGGGCCGGCACCGTCACCTGGGTCACTGCGCTCGCCGGCTGGGAGCCGTCTGCCGAGGCCGGGACGCCGATGGTGACCGTGACCGGCTGCAGACCCTCGTTGGCCACCGTACCCAGCAGCGTGCCGGGCTGGCCCTGCGCCGAGGCCACGATCAGGAAGGCCAGGAACTTCACGTCGGACCCGGTGGCCGGGTCCTGCAGGTCGGCCTGCACGCCGTCCCCGGGCTGGTAGGCGATGTTGGTCTGGGCCGCGCTGGTGAACGAGCAACCGGACAGCGCCGTACCCACGGCGAGGGCCCCCACCAGGACCAGGCCCGTTCGTCGGGCGCTGCGGGACGGGACGGCGCGGATGGCGGTGCTCTTCACGGCGCGGGTCCTCCTGGGCGGCGACGGGCTCGCCGGGGTGGGCGGGAAAGGTCCCGGTCAGCCTAGCGCCCACGACCTCCGAACCGGTTCGGGCACACCGCAGGTGGGGTGAGAGGGGGGCCTCCGGCGGGTGGTTGGCGAGCCGCGCGTCAGCACGTCACCTGCTGGTTGTCAACCCCCTCGAGACCCCCATCAAGGCCTCTGACCTGCGCAAATGCTGTCCGTCGTCGGTGACTCGGGCAGCGGGCCGTGGTAAAGTCGTACCCAGAAAGGGGACACGATCACATGGCGTTTGCGGTCGGCGAGACGGTTGTTTACCCCCATCACGGGGCAGCACTCATCGAAGAGATCAAGACCCGGGTGATCAAGGGCGAGGAGCGGCTGTACCTCGTCCTTAAGGTTGCCCAGGGTGACCTCACCATTGAAGTACCCGCGCAGAACGTCGACCTGGTCGGCGTGCGGGACGTGGTCGGCCAGGAAGGCCTCGAGCGCGTGTTCGAGGTGCTGCGTGCTCCGTACGCGGAGGAGCCGACGAACTGGTCACGCCGGTACAAGGCGAACCTGGAGAAGCTGGCCAGCGGTGACGTGATCAAGGTGGCGGAGGTCGTACGCGACCTCTGGCGTCGCGACCAGGACCGTGGCCTGTCGGCCGGGGAGAAGCGGATGCTGGCCAAGGCTCGTCAGATCCTGGTCAGCGAGCTGGCGCTGGCCGAGAACACCAACGAGGACAAGGCCGAGGCCCTGCTGGACGAGGTCCTCGCGTCCTGAGGTCAGGTTCGCTCCTCCAGCTCCTGTGGGTCTCGCCTCCGGTGCCGCTGCAGTCGGCGCAACCGTGCGACTGACCCTGACGATCGACGGGCTCCCGGCCCGGGTGGACGTGATGTCCCTGCGCCGGGAGCCCGTCGTCGTTCCTGCCGCCGGCTCTACGTGGGTGCTGTTGACCGACGTGGACGCCGACCCGGAGTCCGGCCGGCCGGACGAGGCGCCGAGCTGGCAGCAGCTGGGCGAGCAGCTGGCGGCCGGCCTGCCGGCCGGGGGGGACGCCGCGGTGGCGGTGCAGCCGGTCACCGACACGATCAAGGTCGTCGAGGCGGGCCTGGTCGCCGGAACCGTGGACCGCTCACGGCTGTGGCGTGAGGATCCGGACCGCGGCTCGATGCTGGCGCGTCGGGCGGTTCTGCGGGCATCGCTGGACCAGGGCGCGGTGGCCAGCGCGCCGCCGCCGCTGCCGGTCTGGGCCCAGCTGCTGGCGGACGCCGGTCACCGGGTGGTCGTCGTCCCGGTCGCCGCGTCCGCCAGCAGCGTCGCCGCCCGCAGCAGGTCCGCCGGGTAGGTCACCTTGAGGTTGTCCGGCGTCGAGGGCACCGCCCGGACGTGGACGCCGGCGTAGGCCTCGAGACAGCTGGCGGTGTCGGTGCCGGTGAAGGAGTCCAGGCCGGCGCGTCGGTAGGCCGTCAGCAACGCGTGCCCGTCGAAGGCCTGCGGGGTCTGCACGCCCTGCAGGCTGCCCCCGGCCGGCAGCGGCAGCACCCGCCGCTCGGCGTCGGTGTGCAGCAGGCCGGTGGCCGGCACCGACGGCAGCGCGCCGCCGTCGGCCCGGGCAGCCGCCAGCACCCGCCGCCACAGCTCCGGGCGGGCGTTCGGCCGGGCGCCGTCATGGATCGCGACCACGTCGAGGAGCCCGGACTCGATCCGGTCGGCCAGGTGATCCAGGGCCGCCTGCTCGCTGGCGTGCCGGGTGGCTCCGCCGACCACCAGCTCCACCGGCAGCCCGGGCACGTGCTCGGCCAGCAGGTCCTCGCTGGCGGCGCGGTCCTGGGCCCGCACCACGAGCACGAACGGGCCGACCCGGTCCAGCTGCCGGGCCCAGTGGAAGGACCAGGCCAGCACCGGGCGACCGGCCAGCGGCAGGTGCACCTTGTTCACCGGCACGCCGCCGTCGACCGCGCCCAGGCGGGTGCCGCTGCCCCCGGCCAGGACCACCACGGCCGCGGTCGGGCCGAGCGGCACGACCGGGCCCGGTCCGGGTCGGCTGCGGCTCGTGGGGCCGGTGGTCGGGCGGGGGCTCACCCCGGGAGGGTACGGGTCGCCGGGAGGGTACGGGTCGCCACGGCCGCCCGGCCTCACCCAGGCGGGTGGATGTCGGCCGGGAGGGGGTGTGCGACAGGATGGCCGGGTGGTGGAGTCAGCGGGTCTGCCCCGGGTGGGCCTGGGCGTCGATGTGCACGCGTTCGCCGATCCGGCCTCGGGACGCCCGATGCGGATGGCGGGGCTGGACTGGCCCGGTGAGGTGGGCCTGGACGGGCACTCCGACGCCGACGTGGCCGCGCACGCGTGCTGCGACGCGTTGCTGTCCGCGGCCGGGCTCGGCGATCTCGGCTCGAACTTCGGCACGGCGGCGCCGCAGTGGGCCGGAGCGGCCGGCGTCGCGCTGCTGGCCGAGACCGCCGTCCGGGTCCGCGCGGCCGGCTACGAGATCGGGAACGTGGCGGTCCAGGTGGTGGGCAACCGGCCGAAGATCGGGCCGCGTCGCGCCGAGGCCGAGGAGGCGCTGTCCGCGGCCGCCGGCGCCCCGGTGACGGTCGCCGCGACGACCACCGACGGGCTGGGCCTGACCGGTCGCGGCCAGGGTGTCGCGGCGCTGGCCACCGCCCTGGTGCTGCCCGCCGGCTGAGCGCGCCGGCTGAGCGCGCCGGCTGAGCCCGGCGGCTGGTGACGGTCAGCCGGTGACCGTGCCGACCCGCTCGGCCCCGCTCCGGGCGCCACGGCCGCCACGGCCGCCACGGCCGCCCACGGCCGCCACGGCCGCCACGGCCGCCATGGCCGGCGAGGGTGAGCCCGGCCAGCAGTGCGCCGGTGGTGCCCAGCGCCTCGTCGCCGAGGGTGTCGGTGTAGGCCGTGGCCAGCTCGGTGCCGTGCCGGATGAAGGTGTACCACTCGGCCAGCTCCCAACCGATGGCGAGCACGGCACCCAGGCCGGTGACCGTCAGGGCCAGCACCCAACCGGGTGACACGCCGGCGCGTCGCAGCAGCAGCCCGGCGCCGAGGCAGAGCAGGAACCAGTTCACCAGGTGGTTCGCGTCGTCCCACCACCACACCTGGTCGTACAGGTCCAGGGTGTTCCCGCTGACGTCGAGCACGAACGGGGCCATCAGCAGCGCCGACGCCGTCCACGGCGGGGCAGCGGTGCTGCGCCCCGCCCGCCGGGCGAGCAGGTAGGCCGCCGGCACCGCCACCATCAGCAGCGGGTAGGCCGCCAGCCGGGCCCCGAACGCCTTGCCGGTGAACCGCGGCAGGTCCGGGGCCAGGACGGCGACCAGCAGCTGGCCGACACCGGCCACCAGCAGCAACAGGCAGGCCAGGGCCCCGGCTGTGGGCGCTCGCTCAGGCATCCACCGATCATGCCTGGCCGGTAGCCTGTCCGGGTGGCGCTCCAGCTGTACGACTCCTTCACCCGCTCGATCCGCGCCTTCGAGCCGTTGCGCGCCGGGCAGGCCTCGATCTATGTCTGCGGTGCCACCCCGCAGTCCTCCCCGCACATCGGGCACGTGCGCTCCCAGGTCGCCTACGACGTGCTCCGCCGCTGGCTGACCCGCTCCGGCCTGCAGGTCACGCTGGTCCGGAACGTGACCGACGTGGACGACAAGATCCTCGCCCGCTCGGCCGAGGCGGACCGGCCGTGGTGGGCGCACGCCTACCGCTACGAGCGGGAGTTCGACGCCGCCTACGCCGCGCTGAACGTGCTGCCCGCCAGCTATCAGCCGCGGGCCACCGGCCACCTCAGCGACATGGTGGCCCTGATCGGGCGCCTGATCGAGACCGGTCACGCCTACCCGGCGGCCGACGCCAGCGGCGACGTCTACTTCGACGTCCGCTCCTTCCCCGGCTACGGCGAGCTGACCCGGCAGAAGCTGTCCGACCTGGCGCCGGCCGAGGACGTCGAGGACGCCGAGGCCGCCGAGCGCGGCCGCAAGCGCGACCCCCGCGACTTCGTGCTGTGGAAGGGCACCAAGGCCGGGGAGCCGGCCACCGCGTCCTGGCCGACGCCCTGGGGGGCGGGCCGGCCGGGATGGCACCTGGAGTGCTCGGTGATGGCGGTGCGCTACCTGGGTCGCGAGTTCGACATCCACGGTGGCGGGCTGGACCTGCGCTTCCCGCACCACGAGAACGAGCGGGCGCAGTCCCTGGCGGCGGGGGACCCGTTCGCCCGCTACTGGCTGCACAACGCCCTGGTGGTCCTGGGCGGGGAGAAGATGAGCAAGTCGCTGGGCAACACGCTCACCATCGCGGCCCTGCTGGGGCAGGTCCGCCCGGTCGTGCTGCGGTTCCTGCTGACCGCCGCGCACTACCGGTCGAACATCGAGATCGGGGACGGCCAGGCCCGGGCCGAGCGGCTCGCCGAGGCTGCCGCCGGGTTCGAGCGGATCGAGAACTTCCTGGTCCGCGCGGCGGAGCGGTGCGGGCCGGAGCTGACCGGCAGCGAGCTGGAGCCGGTCGACCTGGCGGCCCAGGCGTTGCCGCCGGCCTTCGTCGCCGCGATGGACGACGACCTCGCAGTGCCGGCCGCGCTGGCCGTGCTGCACGACAGCGTGCGCGCGGGCAACTCGGCCCTGGCCGAATACGACCGGGAGGCCGTGCTCGGCGCCGGCCTGCAGGTGCGGGCGATGGCCGACGTGCTCGGGGTGGATCCCTTCGACCCGCACTGGACGGCGGTGTCGGCCGGCGCCGACGCGGGCCTGAAGGAGGCCCTCGACGCCCTGGTCCGGGCCGAGCTGGCCGCCAGGGCGCAGGCCCGGCAGGAGCGCGACTTCGCCGCCGCCGACGCGATCCGGGACCGGCTGGCGGCGGCCGGCATCGAGGTCGAGGACACCGCCGACGGAGCACGCTGGAGCGTGCAGGCACTGGACAGGAAGGGTGGCGGCGATGGCCGGTAACTCAGCTCGGCGCGGCGCCGTCCGCAAGACCGGGACCAAGAAGGGGCAGGTCGTCGGGTCCGGCGGCCAGCGCAAGCAGGCTCTGGAGGGCCGCAAGGCGACCCCCAAGGCCAGCGAGCGCACCGGTCATCCGGCTGCCCGGCGGGCGGCCGCGGCCCGGCGCTCCGGTGGCGCGGCAGGCGGCTCGGGCCGGCCCCGGACCAGTGGGCGTCGCGGCGGGGCCAGCTCGGAGGTGGTCGGCGGGCGCAACCCGGTGGTGGAGGCGCTGCGGGCCGGGGTGCCGGCCAAGGCGTTGTTCGTGGCCACCAAGATCGACACCGATGACCGGGTGAAGGAGGCGCTGAAGCTGGCCACCGAGGCCGGCCTGCCGGTGCTGGAGGCCACCCGGGTCGACCTGGACCGGTTGACGGCGCAGGGCGTTCACCAGGGGCTGGCTCTGCAGGTGCCGGCCTACGACTACGCGCACCCGATGGACCTGCTGGAGACCGCCCGCAAGCGGCACCAGGTGCCGCTGATGATCGCCCTGGACGGCGTGACCGACCCGCGCAACCTCGGCGCCGTGGTGCGCTCGATGGCCGCGTTCGGCGGGCACGGTGTGGTGGTGCCCGAGCGCCGGTCGGTCGGGATGACCGCCGCCGCCTGGAAGGTCTCCGCGGGCGCCGCGGCCCGGGTGCCGGTGGCCCGGGCGGCGAACCTGGTCCGGGCCCTGGAGGAGTACCGCCGGGAGGGGTGCCTGGTGATCGGCCTGGACGCGGACGGCGACCTGCCGCTGACCGCGCTGGACGCCGCCACCGAGCCGCTGGTGCTGGTCGTCGGCTCGGAGGGCAAGGGCCTGTCCCGGCTGGTCCGGGAGACGTGTGACGCCGTCACCTCGATCCCGATGGCCGGGGAGATGGAGTCACTGAACGCCGGGGTCGCGGCCGGCATCGCTCTGTACGAGACCGCCCGGCGCCGTGCGCTGCCCGCCACCCCCTGACCCCGCCGTGATCATGCAGGTCCCCACCTTGACGGCGGGGCAACGGTGAGTCCCGCCTCGACGACGGTCCGGGTGGTGGCCGGGGTCGACCGGCGACCCACCCGCGAGCTGCAGCAGCGGGCGTTCGGGCCGGACGGTGAGTCCGTGGCCCGGCTGGTCGACCGGCTGCGCGGCTCGGCCGGTCACCGGCCGGAGCTGGACCTGCTGGCCGAGCGGGACGGCCAGCTGGTCGGTCACGTCATGGTCACCGACATCGACCTGGAGCTGGAGCCCGGCCGTCGGCAGAAGCTCGGCTGCCTGTCCCCGCTCGGTGTCGACCCCGGCCACCAGCGCGGCGGGGTGGGGCGGGCT
This sequence comes from uncultured Actinomycetota bacterium, assembly GCA_963821825.1. Taxonomy (GTDB): domain Bacteria; phylum Actinomycetota; class Actinomycetes; order Actinomycetales; family Kineosporiaceae; genus CAWGFD01. Next base: position 394,663 of record CAWGFD010000001.1, on the reverse strand, counting down.
CTGGTCGAGGCGGCGCTGCAGGCGGCCTCGCGCGCCGGCGAGAGCGCGGTCGTGCTGGAGGGCAACCCGGCCCTGTACTCCCGGCTCGGCTTCGAACGCGCGCTCCCGCTGGGGCTGCGGCGTCCTTCGGAGCGGATCCCCGAACCGGCCTTCCAGGTCGCCCGGTTGCCCGGCTGGTCCCCGCAGCTGCGCGGCTGGGCGCAGTACCCCGAGCCGTTCTGGGCCGAGGGGGCGGTCGGCCTGCCGGTGACCGGGCTGTGCTACCTGGACGGGCTGCAGCAGTACTGCCGGGTGGTCGAGGAGGCGGTGCAGGCCCAGCCGGCCGCGCTGGGCCGGGCCGTGCCGGCCTGCCCCGGCTGGAACGTCGCCGACCTGCTGACCCACCTCGGCGCGCAGGCCCGGCAGGTGCCCGAGTGGGTACGGGGTGGGCGGCGCCCCGGACCTGGCTGGCCGATCCCGGTGCCGCCGGAGGGCCAGGAGCTGGGCTGGTTCGGTCAGGGGTGGCGCGACCTGCACGCCGCTATGGACGTCCTGCGCGCGCAGGACCCGGCGGCGTCCTGGTGCCCCTGGGATGACACCAGTGCGTTCTGGCGGCGCCGGATGCTGCACGAGCACGCGGTGCACGCCCTGGACGTGGCCCAGGCTCTGGGCGGGCCGTGGTCGGTGAGCGCCGAGGTGGCGCAGGACGGGATCGATGAGGTGCTGCGGCTGTACCTGGGCACCCGGTTCGACGCCGAGCTGGACGGTCGGGGCCGGGCGGTGCAGGTGCGCAGTCCCGGCCGGGCGTGGACGGTGGGGCTGGATCCTGGACGGGTCGAGGTGAACGAGGTGGCCTGCGAACCCGACGCCGTGCTCTCCGGGTCGGCGCGGGCGCTGTACGCCTGGCTCTGGGGTCGCGACCTGGACGACGAGCAGGTCTCGGTGTCCGGGGACGCCGGGGCGTTGACCGACCTGCAGCGGGCGCTGGCCTTCGCTACCCGTTGACCCCCGCGGCGCGCCCCGCCTGACCGCAGGGTAGGGAGGGGGCGGGTCAGGCGCCGATGGTGGAGGCGCGCAGCACCAGCCGGGTGGGCAGGACGACCGCCCCGGGACGGTGGCTGCCCTGCACGGCGTCCAGCAGCAGCTGGGCGGCGGTCCGGCCGACCTCGGTCAGGTCCAGCGCCACCGTGGTCAACGGCGGCCGGCTGGCCAGGGCCATCACGTCCCAGTCGTCGAAGCCGGTCACGGCGACGTCCTCGGGCACCTTCCGGCCCAGCTCGCGCAACCGGTCGGCGACCCCCCGGGCGATCTGGTCGCTGCCGCAGGAGATGGCGTCCAGGTCGGGGTGACGGCGCAGCAGCAGGTCGGTGCCCTGCCGGCCCCACTGCTCGGTCCAGGCCCCGAACAGCGGGTCCCCGACCAGGGCGGACCCGGCGGCGCGGCTCACGGCGTCGGCGCGGGTCACGGCACTGCGGTGACCCGGCGCGCCGGCCAGGTGGCCGATCCGCTGCCGACCGAGCTCGATCAGGTGCCGGGCGGCGCCGGCCGCCCCGCCGGCGTCGTCGACCAGCACGCTGGTGTCCTCCGGGCGCTCGGAGGGCTGGAAGGCGTACACCACTGGCACCGGGACGTCGATGGCCGGCCGCGGGTCGGTCCGCCGGCCGGTGACGATGATCCCGTCCACCCGCCGGGCGACCAGGGTGCGCAGGTGGTGCCGTTCGCGCAGCGGGTCGTCCCGGGTGTCGCAGAGCAGGACGGCGGTGTCGCCGGAACCGAGCGCGTCCTCGGCCCCGAGCATGATCGGGATGGTGAACCGGCCGAAGCTGTCGGTGGTCAGCAGCCCGACGGTGAAGCTGCGGCCGGAGGAGAGCGCCCGTCCGACGCCGTCGGGGGTGAAGCCCAGCTTGTCAGCCGCCTCCCGGACCCGGCGGCGGGTCTCCTCGCGCAGCTGGCCGGTGCCGTTCAGGGCCTTGGACACGGTGCCCGGGGCCACCCCGGCCAGCGCGGCGACGTCAACGATCCGCACCGGTGGCTGCCCGCGCCCCGCGACACTACGACTGACCACGGAACGCTCCTTTCCGGGGCGAGGGGCCTCCCACGGCTGGGCCGGGTCGGGCTCGAGGTGGTCGCAGCACTATACCGACGTGGTGCGGAGTCGCGCTGAGTCGTTGGGCCCAGGGTCTTGCGGGCCGGGAGACCCAGCCCGTACGGTCGATTCAGAAAACGTGTTCTGGTTTTCCGACCGTGTTGCTCGATGAGGAGAGGGAGTGGCTCGTGGCCCCCGCGACGCAGACCAATGACGACCTGGTGGCCTCGACGGCCGAGCCCCGCCCGCTCACCGCCGGCCCGATCGACCCCAGCGCCGGGCGTGCCCGGCTGGCACCGGTGCCGCCGGGCGCGGCCCGGATCACCGGGGGCTGGTGGGCGCAGCGGCAGCGGGCCAATCGCGAGCGCGCCATCCCGGCCGGCCTGGAGCGGCTGGAGTCGGCCGGCAACCTGGAGAACCTGCGGATCGCGGCCGGCGCCTCCTCGGGGTCGGCCACCGGCCCGGTGTTCATGGACTCCGACGTCTACAAGTGGCTGGAGGCGGCGGCCTGGGAGTACGGTCGGGCGCCCTCGGAGCAGCTGCTGACCGCCATCCGGGACGTGACCGGGGTGGTCGCGGCCGCCCAGGCCGAGGACGGCTACCTGGACTCGGTGGTCCAGGTGACCTCCGGGCGCCAGGGCCGCTACCAGGACCTGCCCTGGAGCCACGAGCTGTACTGCGCCGGCCACCTGTTCCAGGCCGCGGTGGCGGTGGTCCGCGCGACCGGGGAGCAGGCGCTGCTCCAGGTGGCCCGGCGGCTGGCCGACCACCTGGTCGAGACCTTCGGCGAGGGCCCGGACCAGCTGCGTGACGTGGACGGGCACCCGGTGGTCGAGATGGGTCTGGCCGAGCTGTTCCGGCAGACCGGTGAGCCGCGCTACCTGGAGCTGGCCCGGTGGTTCGTGGAGGCCCGCGGTCACGGCATCATCGAAGGCCACGGCCACGAGCCCACCTACTTCTCCGACCGGGTGCCGGTGCGGCAGGCGCGCAGCGTGGAGGGTCACGCGGTGCGGGCGGTCTACCTGGCCGCGGGCGCGGCCGACGTGGCCACCGAACTGGCCGACCAGGAGCTGCTCACCGCCCTGGGCGAGCAGTTCGCCGACATGCTCGCGACCAAGACCTACCTGACCGGCGGTCTGGGCTCCCGCTGGGATCGGGAGGCGTTCGGCGACCCCTACGAGCTGCCGTCCGACCGTGCCTACGCCGAGACCTGCGCGGCGATCGGCGGCGTGCAGTGGGCCTGGCGGATGCTGCTGGCCACCGGCGACCCGCTCTACGCCGACACCGCGGAGCGGATGCTGTACAACGGTTTCCCGGCCGGGGTCAGCCTTGGCGGTGACGAGTACTTCTACGTCAACCCGCTGCAGATGCGCCAGGGCGCCCACCCCGATGAGAACCGCAGCCCGGCGCACGGGCGGCGCGGCTGGTTCGACTGCGCCTGCTGCCCACCGAACATCATGCGCACCTGGTCGAGCCTGGACGGCTACCTGGCGACCACCGACGCCGACGGCATCCAGCTGCACCTGTACTCCGACAGCGAGATCACCGCGTCACTGCCCGGTGGCACGGTGCGGCTGGCGGTGCGCACCGACTACCCGTGGGAGGGGATGGTGCGGGTGCGCGCCGAGCAGGTGCCCGAGGGTGAGTGGACGCTGTCGCTGCGGGTGCCGGCCTGGGCGCACGGCGCGGTGCTGCGGGTCGGTGGCCAGCAGCAGGAGGCCCCGGCCGGCGGCTACGTGAGCGTGACCCGGGCCTGGCAGGCCGGGGAGGAACTGGAGCTCGAGCTGCCGATGGCGGTGCGGGCGGTACGGGCGGACCGCCGGGTGGACGACGTCCGGGGCGCGGTCGCGTTCGAGCGCGGCCCGCTCGTCTTCGCCGTCGAGCAGGTCGACCAGGACCCGGCCCTGGTGGTGGACGACCTGGTGATCGATCTGTCCGCCGGGGTGCGGGCCGAGTTCCGGGAAGACCTGCTGGGCGGTGTCACGGTGCTGCACGCCCACGGTCACCGGGGCGGGCACCGACCCGGGGTCTGGCCCTACACCGGCGCCGAGGTCGGCGAGCCCGGCGCGAACGGCTCGGACGGGGCGGACCGGCCGGAGCCCGGCTCGGCCGGCGACAGCGCGGCGGGTGAAGGCGCGGTCGAGGTGCTGGCCGTGCCCTACGCCACCTGGGCCAACCGTGGACCGAACCCGATGCGGGTCTGGCTCCCCACCAGCTGATCCCGCCCGCGCCCGGCCGGCGGACCGGTCGGGCCCGGGCGCCGCCTGCCATCCCCAGCAACGGTCAAGAAAGGTGCGACGGTGCACTCACGAAGGAACTTCCTGGCCCTGTCCGGGCTGGCCGCGCTGACCCCGGCGCTGGCGGCCTGCGGTGGTCAGCTGGCCGAGCCCAACGTGAGCGCGGCCGGGTTCGGTGAGCAGGCGACCGGCACGCTGCGGATCTGGACCCGGTCGGCCACCCAGGCCGGCATCCAGGTCATCGTGGATGCCTTCCACGCCAGCCAGGACCGGATCGCGGTCGAGCTGACCCCGGTGCTGGACGGGCAGTACGTGACCAAGCTGGCCACCGCGATCCGCGGCAACGCCGTCCCGGACCTGGTGGACATCGACGACATCAACGCGATGCTGTTCATCTACCGGGACGCCTTCACCGACGTCACCCCGCTGGTCGACGCCCTTCCGTTCAAGGACAAGCTGAGCCCGGGCCACCTGCGGCTGGCCACCAACGACAGCCGCCAGTACGGCGTCCCGTTCCTGGCCGACAACTCGGTGCTCTGGTACAACACCGACCTGCTCGAGTCGGCCGGGGTCGACCCCGCCAGCTCGCTGACCGACTTCAACGGCATCCTGGACGCCGCTCGCAAGGTCAAGGCGCTCGGCAAGGACACTTACGCCTGGTCGTTGGCCGCCAACAGCTCGGGCATCATCGGGTTCGTGGTCCAGCCCATGATCTGGGCGGCGAACGCCCGCAACATCAGCGGTCCGGTCGGTCATCAGAAGGGCAACATCGCCGGCAACGACACCGTCCGGGCCACCCTGCAGCTGTACCGGACCATGTGGACGGAGAAGCTGATGCCGCCGGGCAACTACGCCGACTCGGGCACCTCGTGGGGCTCGGACTTCCGGGCCGGCCAGGTGGCCATGATCCCGTCCAACTACAGCGCGATCGTGCTCAGCGCCGACAAGGCGACCCGGGCCAAGACCGGCGTCAGGCTGCTGCCCGGGCCGACCGGCGGAACGGCCTTCTTCGACGGCGGAGACAACATGTGCATCCCCAGGGGGGCACGGAACGCCTCTGCCGCCTGGGAGTTCGTGAAGTTCGCGCTCGACCTGCCGCAGCAGCAGAGGCTGCCTGCCGGTGGGTACTCACCCGTCCGCTCGGACGCCGCCACCCAGTCATTCCGCTCGACCTACCCCTTGGACGTGGTCACCCTGGACGCCATCAAGCAGGGGTTCGCGCCGACCACCCTGGCGTACAACCTGCTCTACAACCAACCCGACAGCCCGTTCTTCACCATGTTCCGGACCGCCGTCTTCGACGGCGACATCGACGGGGCGATGGCCACCGCGCAGTCCGACTACGACCGCATCCTCGAGCAGGCCCAGCGATGAGCACCGCGACCGCCGAGCCCCGTCCGGTCAGCGACCGGCCCCGGGGGACCATCACCCACCGCTCCAGCACCGGCCTGGCCCTGGTCGCGCCGGCCCTGGCCTTCATCGTCGTCTTCGTCCTGGTGCCGTTCGTCTTCGCGATCTACATCTCGCTGACCAACTGGCCGCTGATCGGCTCCTACCGCTTCATCGGGCTGGAGAACTTCATCGGCATCGCGCGGGACACCGTCTTCCTGCGCTCGGTGGTCTACACCCTGATCTACACCGCGATCGTCACCCTGCCGATCCTGGTGCTGGGGTACCTGATGGCGGTGATCGTGCGGGCGAACCGGCGCGGTTCCACGCTGCTGCGCACCGTGTTCTTCCTGCCCTACGTGATCGGGCTGAGCACGTTGAGCTTCATGCTGGTGCTGGAGGCCCAGCCGGGCAGCGGGGCGGTCAACCTGATCCTCAAGGCACTGGGGATCACCGACGGCAGCACGGCCTGGCTGGTGAACGGGCCGCTGGCCACCGGGCTGATCTGCGTGATGGTGGTCTGGGGGGTGTCCGGGCTGACCATGGTGCTGCTGGTCTCGGGCATGCAGGCCATCCCCCGGGAGCTGTACGAGTCCGCCGAGATGGACGGTGCGTCCTGGTGGGCCCGGGAGCGGGACATCACCATCCCGATGCTGCGCCGCTCCATCGCGATGAGCCTGATCATCTCGGTGATCGGCTCGTTCCTGGCCTTCACCCAGTTCTACATCCTGACCCAGGGCGGGCCGGGCACCCAGACCACCACGGTGGTGATGGACATCTACAACCGGGCCTTCGTCCAGCTGCAGGTCGGCGCCGCCACCGCACTGTCCCTGGTGCTGGTCGTGGTGGTCGCGCTGGTCACCGCCGCGCAGTTCTGGCTGCTGCGGGAGAAGGAGTGACGGTGGCCGGCCACGTGCTCGTAGGATCGACAGGAGAGGCACTCTGATGGCCACCACCGTGGACCAGACCACCCGCACCGAGCGCGGACCCGTGGCGCCGGCCAGCTCGGCCGGTCGCGCCGAGCCCCGGGCCAAGGTCACCCTGTATGTCGTGGCCGGGGTGCTGGCCGTGCTGGTCTTCCTGGTCCCGCTGCTGTGGACGCTGCTGCGCGCCTTCCAGCCGAACGACGTGATCGTCGCCGCGCCGGATTCCAGCACGTTCTTCCACCTGGGCGTGCAGAACTTCCAGGGCCTGTCCGGGAACATCCTGCGCGGCGTGGGCAACAGCCTGCTCGTCGCGGTGTCCACCGCCGTGCTCACCGCGGCGCTGGCCACCGCGGCCGGCTACGGCTTCGGCCGGTTCCGGTTCCGGCTGTCCAACCTGGCTTTCGGCGCCATCCTGGTCACCATGATGATCCCGTTCCAGGCGATCCTCACCCCGCTGTTCCTCGAGCTGAACGCGATGCACCTGACCGACAGCCTGTTCGGGCTGATCCTGTTCTACTCCACGGTGAACCTGCCGTTCGGGGTGTTCGTCATGCGCAACGCCTTCTCCTCGGTGCCCAAGGACCTCGAGGACGCCGCCTTCGTGGACGGCGCCGGCACCGGGCGCACCTTCTTCTCGGTGCTGCGGCCGCTGGTCACCCCCGGGATCGCCACCACCGCGCTGTACGCGTTCCTGGCCTCCTGGACCGAGTTCCTGGGTGCGCTGACCTTCCTCACTCAGCAGAAGCTGTACACCCTCCCCGTCGCCCTGCTCAACCTCCAGCAGGGCGCCTACGGTCAGGTCGACTACGGCTTCCTGGCCGCCGGCGCGGTGGTCGCCATGGTGCCGTGCGTGGTGCTGTACATCGCACTGCAGCGCTACTACGTGGCGGGCCTGGCCTCCGGCGCCGTCAAGGGCTGACGTCAGGGGCTGACGTCAGGGGCTGACGTCAGGGGCTGACGTCAGGGGCTGACGTCAGGGGCTGGCGTCAGGGCTGACCGGGCGCGACGGCCGGTGGGCCGGCGGGTGCGGTCCACGATCTCCCGGGCGGCCCGGGCCGCCTCCTCCGGGCGCCCGGCGTCGACCGCCTCGGCCAGCTCGCGGTGCAGCGCGAGGTCGTGGTCGGCGACCCGCAGCCCGGACCGCTCACGAAGCGCCTCGGCGACCACCGACTCCAGCCGGGCCATCATCACGTTGCCCGACATGGTCAGCAGCAGGGAGTGGAACCGGCGGTCGGCGACCAGGAACGCGGCGCCGCCGCCGGCCGCGGCCGCCGCCTCCAGCTGGCCGACGGCCAGGGTCAGCGCGGCCCGGTCCGGGCGGCGGGCCCGCTGAGCGGCGTGCCGTGCGGCCTCCGGCTCCAGGGCCCGGCGCAGGTCCCGCAGCTCGGTCAGCTGCCGGCCGCGCTCGGCCGAGCCCAGCCGCCAGCGGATCACCGCCGGGTCCAGCGTGTTCCAGCTGGAGCGCGGCAGCACCAGCAGGCCGACCCGGCGGCGGGCGCTGAGCAGGCCGAGCTGGACCAGCACCCGGGTGGCCTCCCGGACGATGCTGCGCGAGGCGCCGTAGCGGCGGGTGAGCGCCTCGACGGTGTCCAGGTGCCCGGCCGGCAGCTCGCCGGCGACGATGGCCGCCCCCAGCGCGTCCAGCACCCGCTGGTAGGTCCCCGCCGGGGCGGGCGGGGCACCTACCGGGCTCATCGCTGGGAGATCGGGGACAGGACCAGCTCGTCGATCCGGACGTGGGCCGGGGAGTCCAGCACGAACTGCACCGTCCGGGCCACGTCCTGGGCGGTCAGCATGACCGACCGGGCGGCCGCGTCGGGCACCGACGGGCGCATGTCCAGGAAGTCGGTGGCCACGTCGCCGGGGCACAGGTGGCAGGCCCGGACGCCGTGCTCGGCCTCCTGGGTGTTGATCGTGCGGGTGAGCGAGCCCAGCGCGGACTTGCTCGCGCTGTAGGCCACCCCGGCCCCGGGGGAGTAGGACCAACCGGCGTAGGAGGAGACCACGACCACGACGCCGGAGCTGGCCCGCAGGTCCGGCAGGGTGGCGTCGACCAACCGGGCCACCGCGACCAGGTTGGTGGCCACGATGGCCTCGAACTCCGCGAAGTCCTGGTCCGCCCAGCGCCGGCGGGGCGAGTTCAGCCCGGCGGACAGCACCAGGGCGTCGATCCCGCCGAGCTGCTCGACCACCCGGGCCCGCGCGTCGGCGACCGCTGCGCTGCGCTGCACGTCCAGCGGCAGGGCGAGCGCCCGGCCGCCGGCCGCCTCGATCCGGGCGGCGGTCTCCTGCAGCGGCTGCTCGCGCCGTCCGCTGACCACCACCTGCCAGCCGGCGGCCGCCGCCGCGAGGGCGCTGGCCTGGCCCATCCCGCTGCCGCCCCCGGTCACCCAGACCGTGCGTGCCTGCTCCTGCGCCATCACGACTCTCCTGCCTGTGTTCTGCCGATTAGTATGCTCAATGACCGATGCTAGGACCTCGAAGGGGTGTGTGCGGGATGCAGATCGACCTGCAGGACAGGGTGGTACTGGTGACGGGCGGCGGCCGGGGGATCGGCCGGACGCTGGTCGACCGGTTCGCGGCCGAGGGCGCGCGGGTCGTCTCGCTCGACGTCGACTTCCCCGACCCAGTGGCGGGCGACGCCCAGTCCGGTGTCGCGCAGGTGGTCTGCGACGTCAGCGACCCGGCGTCGGTGACCTCCGCGGTGGACGCCGTGGTCGAGCGGTTCGGCACCGTCGACGTGCTGGTGAACAACGCCGGGATCAACGTCGAGGGCCTGGTCAGCGAGCTGGACGCCGAGCGCTGGCGGCGCTGTTTCGACGTCAACGTGCTCGGGGTGTTCCTGATGAGCCAGGCGGTCGCCGAGGTGATGAAGCGGCAGGGCCGGGGCCGGATCATCAACGCGGCCTCGTTCGCCGCCATCGTGCCCAGCGTGGCCAGCGCGGCGTACGCGGCGTCCAAGGCGGCGGTCGTCGGGCTGACCCGGGTGCACGCCAGCGAGCTCGGCCCGTGGGGGATCACCGTGAACGCCTACGCGCCCGGCATGGTGCCCTCGGCCATGAACGGGTTCGCCGAGATGGAGCCGGCCGCCCAGGAGCGGCTGCTGAACACGCTGTCGCTGCGGCGCTGGGAGAGCGCCGACGACGTGGCCAACCTGTTGATCTTCCTGGCCAGCGACGCGGCGGCCTACGTGACCGGCACCCTGCACGACGTCAGTGGCGGCAAGCTGGCCACCCAGATCCCGGTCAAGGCCTACGAGCTGGCCGGCCGGCTGGGCTGAGGCCCGCTCACTCCTCGGCCAGCACCGGCATCTCCTGGGTGTCCACGCCGAGGATCGACTGCTCGTCCGGCTTGCCCGGCAGCACCGAGGCGACGTAGCTGGCCACCGCCTCGGCCAGGCCGACGTCGGTGTGCCGGGCCTCGGACATGTACCAGCGGTGCTCGAGCACCTCGTGGTAGATCTCGGCCGGCTCCAGCTTGTGGGCCAGCGGCCGGGGCACCGAGCGCAGCACCGGCTCGAAGCACTCCGACAGCCAGCGGTGGGCCACGATCTCCTCCGACTCGGCCTGCGCGTCGGTCGCGGCGGCGTAGGCGTCCAGGTCGTTCAGCAGCCGGCGCGCCTGGTTCTCCTCCACGTCCAGCCCGGTCAGCCGCAGCAGCCGGCGGGAGTGGTGACCGGCGTCGACCACCTTCGGCTCGACCCGCACCCGGGTGCCGTCCAGGTCGGTGCTGATCTCCAGCTCGCCGACGTCGAACCCGAGGTCGTTCAGCCGGCGGATCCGGGCGTCCACCCGCCAGCGGTCCCCGGGCTCGAAGGACTCCGGCTCGGTCAGCTCCCGCCACAGCGCCTCGTAGCGCCGAGCGATCCGGGCCGCCACGGCCACCACGTCGGCGTCGACGTCGAACAGCTCGCCGGCCTGCAGGTCCATCAGCTCGCCGGCGATGTTCATGCTCGCCAGCTCCACGTCGTAGCCGCGCTGACCGTCGCTGAGCCGGTCGTGCAGGTCACCGGTCTCGGCGTCGACCAGGTAGGCCGCGAAGGCGCCGGCGTCGCGCCGGAACAGGGTGTTGGACAGCGACACGTCACCCCAGTAGAAGCCGGCCACGTGCAGCCGGACAAGGAGGACGGCGAGGGCGTCGACCAGCCGGGCCGCGGTGTCCTGCCGCAGGGCCTGGGAGAACAGCGCCCGGTAGGGCAGCGAGAACTGCAGGTGCCGGGTGATCAGCGCCGGGTCCAGCGGGGTGCCGTCCGGGGCGTGCCGGCCGGTGACGACCCCCAGCGGCTCGACGGTGGGCAGGCCGAGCCGGCGCAGCATCCGCAGCAGGGCGTACTCGCGGCGGGCCAGCGCCTCCCCGATCTCCTTGACCGCCAGCACCGCCTCGCCGTGCCGGACGAAGCGGACCACGTGCCGGGAGATGCCGCGGGGCAGGGCCGCCAGGTGACGCTGCGGCCACTCCTCCAGCGGCACCGACCAGGGCAGGTCGAGCAGGGCGGGGTCGGGGTCGGCCGAGGTGATCTGCAGGGCGGTGCTCACGGAACCATCCTCCTGCCCGCGGGGGGTGGACGTGAACCGGCGGGCCCCCTGGGGGACCCGCCGGTTCTCGTTTCACGCGCTGGTCGGCGTCAGCCGCCGACCCGGGTCGGGGGCGCTCAGCCCCCGAGCCGCTGCCCGCTGGTGGTGTCGAACAGGTGCACGTGGTCCTTCTTCGGCGCCAGGTGCACGGTCGAGCCCTTCTTCGGGGCCTTGCGGCCGTCGGTGCGGGCCACGATCGGCAGGTCGGCGTCGGCGTTGCGCATCGAGCCGTAGATGTAGGCGTCCGCGCCGAGCTCCTCGACCACGTCCACCGTCACGGCGAGTCCGTGCTCGGCGACGTCGAGGTCCTCCGGACGCACGCCCACCGTCATCGAGCCGCCCTGGGTAACGCCGCGCTCGACCGGCCAGACCATGTCACCGAGCTGGACGCCGCCGTCCACCAGCGGCAGCTCGAGCAGGTTCATCGCCGGGGAACCGATGAAGCCGGCGACGAACACGTTGTCCGGGTGGTCGTACAGGTCGCGCGGGGTGCCGACCTGCATCAGGACACCGTCCTTGAGGACGCAGACCCGGTCGCCCATCGTCATCGCCTCGACCTGGTCGTGGGTGACGTAGACCGTGGTGACGCCCAGCCGACGCTGCAGCGAGGCGATCTGGGTGCGGGTCTGGACCCGCAGCTTCGCGTCCAGGTTGGACAGCGGCTCGTCCATCAGGAAGACCTGCGGCTTACGGACGATGGCCCGGCCCATCGCGACCCGCTGACGCTGACCACCGGACAGCGCCTTGGGCTTGCGGTCCAGGTAGCCCTCGAGGTCCAGGATCTTGGCGGCGTCCTCGACCCGCTTGCGGATCTCGTCCTTGGAGGTGCCGGCGATCTTCAGGGCGAAGCCCATGTTGTCGGCCACCGTCATGTGCGGGTACAGCGCGTAGGACTGGAAGACCATCGCGATGTCGCGGTCCTTCGGCGGTACCTGGGTGACGTCGCGGTCGCCGATCATGATGCGGCCGGCGTTGACGTCCTCCAGACCGGCGAGCATCCGCAGCGAGGTGGACTTGCCGCAGCCGGAGGGGCCGACGAGGACGAGGAACTCGCCGTCCTCGATGCCGAGGTCGAGCTGGTCAACTGCCGGCTTGGTCGAGCCCGGGTAGATCCGGGACGCCTTGTCGAACGTGACGGTAGCCATGCGGAACCAATCCCTTCACCGGCAGGAACGTGCCGGACGATCCAAGTAAAGGTGCGCGGCCCGCCACAGCGACGGTGCCGTGACGTCAGTCTCACCCATCGATGGCGGGCAGGTAAAGAGGTAGGACGACATCGGTGTCAGTTCACAGCCTCCGTCCAGGGTCTATCCCGGGGCCGGGGTGATCGCTACGGTCGGGCTGACAGGGCTGTCCGGCGACGAAGGCGAGGCGAGGATGCGGATCGCAGACGTTCTCAGGCACAAGGGGGACGCCGTCGTCACGGTGCCGCCCGAGGTCAGCGTGGCCCGCCTGCTGGAGATGCTCGACGAGCACGGCGTGGGCGCCCTGGTGGTGTCCTCCGACGGTCGTCGGCTGGAGGGGATCGTCAGCGAGCGGGACGTGGTGCGCGCCCTGCACCGGCGTGGCGCGGAGCTGCTCGAGGCCCCGGTCTCCCAGATCATGACGGCGGTCGTGCACACCTGCCGCCGCCAGGACGCCGTCGACGACCTGATGGTGACGATGACCGAGCAGCGGGTCCGGCACATCCCGGTGGTCGAGGACGGCGACCTGGTCGGGATCGTCAGCATCGGGGACGTGGTCAAGCACCGGATCGGGGAGCTGCAGACCGAGCGTGACCAGCTGACGGCCTACATCTCGGGCTGAGGTTCGCAGGCCCGCCCAGGTCGGCGGGGCGGCGCCGTCCCAGCCGGGTGACCTACCGTGTGGGCATGACGGTGGACGGCGGACGCGTGGGCCCGTACCGCCTGGTCAAGACCCTCGGCGAGGGCGGCATGGGCATCGTCCACCTGGCGCTGAACGGTGAGGACCGGGCGGTGGCCATCAAGGTGCTGCGGCCGCACGTCGCGACCGATCCGGACGCCCGGGTCCGGCTGGCCCGCGAGGTGGACACCCTGCGCCGGGTGCGCCACCCCCGGCTGGCCGAGGTGGTGGACGCCGACCTGGACGCCGCGGTGCCCTACGTGGTCACCCGGTTCGTGCTCGGCACCACCTTGGAGGAGCAGGTGGAGCGCACCGGCCCGCTGGCCCCGGGCGACCTGCTGGCGATGGCCGAGCAGCTGGCCGCTGGGCTGCACGCGGTGCACGCCGCCGGGGTCGTGCACCGCGACGTCAAGCCCGGCAACGTGATGCTCACCGCTGACGGGCCGGTGCTGATCGACTTCGGGATCGCCCACCTGACCGACGAGTCGCGGATCACCAGCGCCGGGCTGGTGATGGGCACGCCGGGCTACCTCGCGCCGGAGGTGATCAGCGGCTCACCGGTCGGTCCGGCCACCGACTGGTGGGGGTGGGCGGCCACGCTGGCCTTCGCGGCGACCGGGCGGCCGCCCTACGGCAAGGGCCGGATGGAGCTGGTGCTGGACCGCGTCCGCCACGGTGAGGCCGACCTCGAGGGCCTGCCCGCCGCGCTGCGCGATGACCTGCTGGCCCTGCTGACCCGGCCACCGGCCGACCGCCCGGCCCCCGAGCGGGCGCTGGAGACGATCAGGGCCTGCATCGCCCCGCAGCCGGCGCCGGCCCACCGGTCGGGGCCGGGCGGCTCGGGCGGCGGGGCCGGGACGGGTGCGGACGGGGCGCACCGGCCGGCGGTCGACGGCCAGGCCCCGACGGCGCTGGTGCCGGCTGCCGGGCAGGACCGCACGCAGGTGATCGGCGTCCGGCCGGCGGCCCGCACCCAGGTGGTCAGCGCCGGGCCGGCCGCCAGCGCGACCCGGGTCATGCCGGCGGGGTCGGCCAGGACCGGTGCCCCGGCCGGGACCGCCCCGAGCGCGCCGGCCGCCCCGAGTGCGCCGGCCGCGCCGCCGGGCGGTCCCGAGCCGGTGCCGGAGGAGCGTGAGCGTCGTCCGCGGCACGCGCGGACCGGCCTGCTCGGGCTGCTCGTGCTGGCCCTGGGCGCGCTGGCGGCGGTGGTGCCCGTCTGGGCCGCGATCGTGGCGGCCGGCGGGCTGGTGCTGGCCCGCACGGTCGACCAGAGCTTCCTGCTCCTGCACCGGCGCAGGCTGGAGGCCGGTCGGCGGCGCAGCGACGTGCCGGTGATGCTCGCCGGCCTGCCGCTGCGGGTCGTGCTCGCGCTGGTCCGGACCGCGGCCGCGGTGCTGCTGCCGCTGTTGGCGGCGGGCTGCGCCGCGTTGATCGCCGGCTTGGTCCCGCTGCTGCCCTCGGTGCCGGGCGACACCGCCGCACCGGGGTCCCCCTTCGCGCTCGCGGTGGCGATGGCGGCGGCGCTGGCGACCTCGTGGTGGGGGCCCGGCAGCGGTTCGGTGCGGCGCGGCACCCGGGCCCTGGCCCGGATGTCGACACCCACCCTGGACGCGCAGCGGGTGGTCGGCGGGCTGCTGCTGCTGGTCGCGCTGGCCGGGCTGGTCGTCGCCTATGGCTCGAGCCCGGACTGGTCGCCGGTGCCGGCGCCCGCGCCGTTCCGGATCAGCCAGTTGATCCGCTGACCGCGCAGCGCCCACCGGCCCCCTCACCCGGTGACCAGCGACACCGCGATCGTCACCATGACGACGGCGATCGCCGCGTCCAGCAGCCGCCAGGCCAGGGGGCGGGCGAACACCGGACGCAGCCACCGTGCGCCGAACCCCAGGGCGGTAAACCACAGCACGCTGCCGGTGACCGCCCCGGCCGCGAACAGCCAGCGCCGGCTGCCGTACCCGGCCGCCACCGAGCCGACCAGCAGCACGGTGTCCAGGTAGACGTGCGGGTTCAGCCAGGTCAGGGCCAGACAGGTGGTCAGGGTGGCGGCCAGCGACTCCCTGCGCCCGGTGGCCTCGGCCCGCAGCGTGGCCGGGGTGCACGCACGGCGCGCCGCGAGCAGCCCGTAGCCGACCAGGAAGGCCGCGCCGACCCAGCGGATCACCTGCAGCAGCCACCCCGCGTGGGCCACCACGGCGCCGGCGCCCGCCGTCCCGGCGGTGATCAGGACGGCGTCGGAGGCGGCGCAGACAACCACGACCGGCCCGACGTGCCGGCGCAGCAGGCCGCGCTGGAGCACGAAGGCGTTCTGCGCGCCGATCGCCACGATCAGCGAGAGCCCCAGCCCGAGCCCGGACAGGGCCGCGGCCAGGCCGCCGGCCACGGCCGGAGCGGGGGAGGAGATCACCCGCAGACCCTAGGGTGCAGTGCGTCACCAGCCCTGCAGGCAGGCGGGGGGCAACCCCCCGCGAAGGAGCTCCCGTGAGCCTGCCCGACGACCTGATCGACATGCTGCGCCGTCCGAACCCGTGCTTCATCACCACCCTGATGCCGGACGGCGCCCCGCAGGTCACCCAGACCTGGGTCGACACCGACGGCGAGCATCGAGCAGCTCGCCCAGCGCTACCTCGGCGGCCCCTACCCCTGGTTCGGCGGCCGGGACCAGGTCCGGACCGTGCTCACCATCGCCGTCGACCGGACGAACCAGATCGGCTGACCGGTCGGGTCGGGCGGCGGGGCCGGGTCAGATCGCCCAGCCCGGCGGCAGCACCGGTTGCTGGCGACGGGACAGCAGCGCGGTCAGCTCGGCCTCCGGCCGGGGCGGGCTGAACAGGTAACCCTGCCCGGTGTCGCAGCCGAGCTCGCGCAGCCGGGCGGCCTGGAACGGGGTCTCGATGCCCTCGGCGACCACCGACAGACCCAGCGCCGCGCCGATCCCCAGCACCGCCCGCACCACCGCGTCGCAGCTCGGGTCCCGGCCCAGGCCGGCCACGAACCGCAGGTCGATCTTGAGCACGTCCACCGGCAGCTCGGTCAGCCGGGTCAGGCTGCTGTAGCCGGTGCCGATGTCGTCGATCGCGATCCTGATCCCGCGCTCGCGCAGCGCGGCCAGGTCCCGGCGGACCGTGTCGGCCAGCTTGGGCGTGTGCGTCTCGGTCAGCTCCAGCACGAGCCGGTCGGCGGGCAGCGAGGTGCGGGCCAGCACCTGCTCCACGGTCCGGGTCAACGACCCGTCCTCCAGCTGCCGGCCGGAGACGTTGACGTGCACCGACGGTCCGCCGGGGGCCAGCAGCTCGGCCCACGTCGCGCCCATCCGGCAGGACTCCTCGAGCACCCGGCGTCCGACCGGCAGCATCAACGGTCCGGACTCGACCACGTCCAGGAACTGCGAGGGCGGCAGCAGCCCGCGCTCGGGGTGCTGCCAGCGCAGCAGGGTCTCCACCGCGACCACCTGCTCGGTCTGCAGGTCGACCACCGGCTGGCCGTGCATGACCAGCGTGTTCTCGCGCAGCGCCCGGCGCAGCTCGGTGCTCAGCCGGCTGGCCCGGTCGGCCGGTCGGCCCGCCCGCGCGCCGTCCCCGACGATCTGGTTCTTCCCGGCCCGTTTCGCCTGGTACATGGCGTCGTCGGCCCTGCTCAGCACCTGCTCCGGACCCTCCGCCGCCCGCGCCGTCACCATCCCGATGCTGACCGTCATCTGGTGGGCGTCCCGCTCGAAGGCGAAGGGCCGGTCCACGGCCGCCAGCACCCGCTCGGCGACCAGCCGGAGCGCGGTGACCGTGGGCATCTGCGGGCAGATCACCACGAACTCGTCACCGCCCAGCCTCGCGACGGTGTCGGTGGGCCGCACCGCGTGCCGCAGACGCTCGCCGACCTCCTGCAGCACCTGGTCGCCGCGGGCATGTCCGGCGCTGTCGTTGACCTCCTTGAAGCCGTCCAGGTCCAGGTACAGGACGCCGACCAGCTCGCTGGAGCGCGCCGTGCGCTCCAGGGCCTGGGTGAGCCGGTCGGTGGCCAGGGCCCGGTTCGGCAGGCCGGTCAGCGAGTCGTGCAGCGCCTGGTGGGTGAGCAGCTGCTCGGCGGCGCGGCGCGCGGTGATGTCCTCCAGGCACAGGATGAGGTAGGGCGGCTCGTCCCCGCAGGGCCGGACCGCGGACGCCGAGGCCGTGGCCCAGCGCTCGGTGCCGTCGCTGCTGAGCAGCCGCAGCTCGGCCCGGGTCTCCTCGTGCTGGCCGCTGCGCAGCGCAGCCAGCGCCTGGGCGGCGGCGTCCCGGTCCTGCGGGTGCACCAGGGCCAGCAGCTCCAGGCCGACCAGGTCGTGCTGGGCGCGCCCGACGAAGTCGGCCAGCCGCGGGTTGGACTGCAGCAGCCGGCCTCCGTCCGGGCCCTCCAGGCCGACCAGGGCCATGCTCATCGGCGCCGTCCAGAACGTGGAGCGGAAGCGTTCCTCGCTGTCGATCAGCCGCTCGGTGACGGCCAGCTGCTCGGTGACGTCGCCGGCCATCCCCAGGAATCCGTCGATCCCGCCCCCGGCGTCGCGGATGGCGGTCACCGTCAGCCGGACCTTCAGCCGGCTGCCGTCCTTGCGGACCCAGGTCCAGATCCGGGTCTCGGTGCCGCCGGCCACCGCGCTGTGCACGAACACGCCCAGTCCCGGCTCGGTGCCCAGCTGCCGGGCGCGCAGGGCGATCTCGGCCTGCTCGTGCAGGCGGTCCAAGGCGCTGCCCAGCACCTCCGAGGCGCACCACCCGGTCATCCGCTCGGCCCCGACGTTGAACAGCGTGATCCGCCCGTCCGGGTCGGTGACCACGACCGCCTGCTCGGTGGCCGCCGCCAGCACCCCGGTCAGCAGCTCGTTGACCCGCGCCGCCTCGCGCGCGAAGGCGTGCGTGGCGCTGACGTCCCGCATCGAGCTGACCGCCCCGCCCCCGGGCAGCGGGCTGGCGCTGACGCTCAACGTCAGCTCGCGGCCGTCCCGTCGCCGGTTGGCGACCATGGTCAGGTCTCGCACGGTCTCCCCGCGCAGCGCCCGGCCGACCGGCATCGTCTCCGCGGTCAGCAGCTGCCCGTCCAGGCTGGTGAAGGCGAACCGGTCGAAGACGACGTCCCGGCCGTCGGGAGCGTTGATGCCGCTGCCGGTGTAGAGCACCGCAGCGGCCGGGTTGGCCCGCAGGTAGCGCCCCGCGGCGTCCACGACCAGGATCCCGTCGGTCGAGCCGTCCACCACGGCGCGCAGCAGGTCGGCCTGCTCGGACAGCTGACGGTGGGCGGCGTCCATCCGGCCGGCGATGGCCACCCGGTCGTCGCGGCTGAGGGCGACCAGCACGGCCAGGGCCACCAGCAGGACGGCGGACAGCTGGGTCAGCACCCCCCGCGGCTGCTCGGCCAGGCCCGCGAACGGTCCGTGCCCGAGCAGGCTGAGGACGGTGGTCGCACCCCCGAAGGCGGCCGCCGACATCGCCGCTGCAGTGGTCGAGAGCCGCTGGCCCATCCAGACCGCCAGCGGCACGACCAGGAAGTCCATCGGCAACGCCCGGCCCGGGCCGAACACCCCGAACAGCAGGCCCACGGAGGTGACCAGCAGCCCGGCCAGCTCCAGCACCCGCAGCGCGCTGGGCCGGGTCCGGGCCGAGCAGGGTTCGCGCAGCCGTAGGCCCAGCACCGCGACCACGAAGGCGTTGCTGGCGTTGCGCAGCACGAAGCTGCCCCAGGCCGCCAGGAACCCGCCGTGGTGGGTGACGGCCAGCGCGAGGGCAGCGACCAGCCCGGTGGCGACGGCGGCGAGCAGGCCGGCCAGGGCCAGGACGGCCACGTCGGCCAGGGTCCGCGCCCGCCAGTCGCGGCGACTCCGACCCAGCCGGCTGAACAGCAGGCAGGCAAGCACGGCCTGGGCCGCGTTCAGCGGCCCGAGCACCACCGCCATGACCGTGCTCACGCCGGTCGCGGCGTTCAGGGCACCCGCCAAGAGACACAGCAGCGCGGCGTCGGTGGCCACCCGCGCGGGTCGGGGCCAGCCCGAGGCGATCCACAGGAACGCGACGCCGGCCGCCGGCCACAGCAGGGCCAGCTGGGTGCCCGGTAGCCGAGTCATCCGCCCGGCCAGCACGGCGACCGTGAACAGGGCCATGAAGGCGAACACCCGGAGCAGCTGAGCCCGGCCTCGGTCGCGCGCCGTCATCATCGGCCCGCGACTGCTCTTCGACGCCACCAACGCCTGCCTCCTGCTCGAGCTGTACTACGGGTGAGCATCCATCGGAGCCCTGGCGGGCCGGGCTGAGGCGTTCGGGCAGCGGCTGCCGGCGTTGACCTGATCGGCGTAGCCCCCAAGGGCAGGTGATCACTGCCGGTGGCAGCGTCGCGGTGGCAGCGTCGCGGTGGCAGCGGCAGGCCGGTCGGTCCGGCCAGTACGCTGGCCGCACGCTCCGGGGACGGCGACACCCTCCGCCCGGCGGCGAGGCCGGCATGGCGCAACGGCTAGCGCACCCGACTTGTAATCGGGCGGTTCCGGGTTCGAATCCCGGTGCCGGCTCCTCACCGCGTATGTGAACTCGGTTGATACCTCAGGCGGCGTATCAGCAGATCAGCGTGGGCAGGCCCTGCGGCGGCGGAGACGGTGGAGGCGCACGTCCGCGATCGGTTGCCGGAAGTCTGGCCCGGCAACGGCATTGTCCCGACCCCGCCCAGGCAGAGCACGGGCCTTGTCCCTTGATCCTGGACATGCGTTGGGGGCGCCGGGCGGTGTCGTAGCGGGTGATCCAGGCGAACACCTCGCGGCGGGCCCGCGCGGGGGTGCCCCAGCCGGCCGCGCCGGCGAGGGTCTCCCGCTTGAGGGTGGCGTTGAAGGACTCGGCCAGCGCGTTGGCCGCTGGCGGCGTCCCCGGCGTAGAAGGGGGACCGGGACACCCCGAGGATCTGGCCCAGCCGCTTCACCTCGAAGGCGTCCCGTGCACCTGTTCAGTCGTCGGCGACGAACTCTCACCGCCCTGCCCCGGCGGCGCCGACCGGCCACCGGACCGCCCGTGGACCGGCACGCCGGCGGCCTTCAGCCCCGCCGACAACGTCGAGTCCATGATGCCCGGGTCAGCGGCGATGCCCGCCACCGTCGCCCCCGACGTCGACCGGTGCAGCTCCACCGCGTCCCGGCGGAACTCCTCGGAGTACGTCTTTCGTGCCACCGTCTGATCCTCTCGCTTCCTCCAGACCGAGCCTGGGTTCAGCGTGTCCAAGACTCAACTCCGGAGGTGCTCCCCCAAGGAGGGTGGTGAGTCGAGGTCGTCTTGGCCGAGTCGAGGTCGTCTTGGCCGGTGTGTGGGGCTGGCCGTGTCGCCGGTGGGGGCGACTCAGCTGCGGGACTCCGGCGGCGGCTGGGAGGGGAGCCGCGATAACAGACCTCCTCCCGTGCTCGTACTTGTTGCGGGATAAGCAATCGCGCGTCGTGGCCGTGGCCCGCGCAAGCAACTCCGACCGAGCGGAGCCGGGCCAAGGGCGCGCTGTCGTCTGTCGCGGGGCGCTGGTTTGCACCGCCCTGGGGCGGCGTCCTCGTCAGACCTTGACACCCCACCGGGGGCGGAGGACTCTCAGTTTCGAAGGGGCCCCGCCGTTGGCGGGCACCCGGGGGGAGCGGCTTCGTTTGCGAGAACCCTGACGCCCGATGCGTAGTTGTTCGGTCCTGACGAGGCCGAGGGCCGCTACGACCCGGCCGGCGCGCCACAAGGCGCATTCTTGTTCAAGCCGCGTGAGTCGCATCGAAACGGGGCTGCCGTGATGGCGCTCCCGGGGACGAACGAAGGAAGGCACACCATGACAGCCACCATGGACGAGCTGGCGAACGCGGTGATGGGCGCCCTGTACAGATTCGTGGCCAAGGCGGCCGGGGACATCGAGTCCACCGATGCCGACGACCCGTTCGTCAGCTGGTGCAAGCCCGGCATCCCCTTCGCGCCCGAGGACTTCGATTTCGCCAAGTCGATGCTCATCGGCCAGGGGGCCACCGACGATGAGCGCGCGGCCGACGCCTCCCGCCAGATGACCCAGGCCGCCGGCTTCTCGCGTTTCGTCGACTTCGTCCCGTCCATCGACGGCGTCGTCGCCGGCAAGGTCGAGGCGGGCGTGCTGCGGCCGGGTCGGGCCACGCTGTCCGAGGTCTACAAGCGTATTCTGGATGCCAGCCAGGTGGCCAAGCTGCCCGAGCCCGCCGGGGTCAACGAGAAGATCGCTGCACTGCAGGCCCAGGCCAAGCCCCTCGAGGACGCCTACATGAACACCCAGGCGGCATACGAGGACGCCAAGCAGGCCTATGTCATGGCCAGGATGGTCGCCACGTTCTCCGCGCGCGACCGGCTCGAGTTCCAGGCGAAGGGGCCCGGCTTGAAGAGCAAGGTGAACCAGGCCCGGCAGAAGTGGGAGATCGACGGGTCGAAGACGAGCTACGAGAACCTGCTCGCCGAGGTCGCGTCCTTGCGCAGCACCCGCAGCCCGGCCATCTGGCGCAGCGAGGCGCTCGCCAAGTACGACGACCTGCCTGAGGGGCAGAACGCCACGTTCGGCGAGGCTCGCACGACCATGCCTTTCCCTGGGTCGTTCGCGACGAACCTCTCCGGTTGGCAGGACATGTCCTTCTCGGTGTCGAGCGACTCCAGCTCGCTGGCGACCAGGACCAGCAAGTGGGACGCCGGCGGTGGTTTTGGCTGGGGATCGTTCAAGATCGGTGGCCAGGGCGGTGGCTCCTCGTCGAACACCGTCGATGTCAAGAACACCGCCAACTTCTCGATCTCGATGAAGGTGGCCCAGGTATCGTTGCTGCGGAACTGGTTCGACCCTTGGGTCCTGCTGTCGGAGTTCTGGCGGTTCAACCCCGCCTCGATCGAAGGGCAGAGCGCGAACGTCGTGACGGACGGCGCCATGCCCCCCGCAGGCCTACTCATCGCCTATCCGATCAGTGCGATCTTCGTCAGCGGAGTCAAGATCGAGATGGACGAGCTTCACGACGAGTCCAGCGACCTCGTCCAAGCGATCAAGGGCGGCGGCGGCGGCGGCTGGGGGTTCGGTGTCTTCAACGTCAGCGGCAGCTACGAGCGCAATTCCGAGACCAAGACGAACAAGGCCGACCTCGCCAACGGCGTCCTGACGATCCCCGGCATGTCCCTCGTCGGATTCGTCCACGAGCTCATGGGCGACGCTCGGCCGAAACCCAAAGACGGCCTGGTCTGGGTCGACGGCTCCTGAAAGCGCCGCGTCGCCGTAGATATCGGTGGCGTCGCCCGCCCTTACCTGCCCGTCCCACCCAGGGAGATCCGCCATGTCAGAGCACCATCTCATCGTCGACGTCTACTCCGGGGACCTGGACGGTTCGCCGAACTGGCCCGCGCTCGTCGACGCCCCGGACGTCGTTGGGGCCATCCTCAAGGCCACCGAGGGCACCACGTTCACCAGCGACTGGTTCGCAACGAACTGGTCCGCGGTGCACGACCTGGTCCCGGACCGCTATGGCACGAGCTGGTTCCGCGGCGCCTACCACTTCCTCAAGTTCGACCGGGACGGTGCCGAGCAGGCCGACTTCTACCTGCAGACCGTCGACGCGGCAGGCGGTTTCGACGTCGGAGACATCTTGCCCGTGGTTGACGTTGAGCTGGGCAACGACGGGCAGCCCGACGAGAACGGCCGGGTCCGGCCGCGGAACAGCAACTGGGAAGCAAGCGCCGAGGAGATCGTCGCCTGCACGACGGCGTTCGCCGACCGGGTCCGCGACCAGACAGGACAACAGGTCATGCTCTACGGCAACGGTGCGATGCGCGACAAGGGCATCACCGACCGGATGGGCTGCGACTGGCTCTGGGTGCCGCGCTATACGGCGCTCCTGCCTCGTTCCATCTACGAGCGCGCGGGCTGGGGCCTCGAGGCCGTCGCGATGTGGCAGTACTGCGGCGACGGGACGGCATCGCTCGACGGCTACCCGGCCCAGTTCGAGGGGTTCGGCGCGGTCGACATCAGCGTGGTCCTGTTCCCGACCCTTGACGACTTCCGCGACAAGGTGTGCGGCCAGGTCGTCACGATCGGGGGGTGAACCGTGCTCCCGGACCCGAGTCCCGCTGCCGGCACGACTGGCAGGTCGCAGGTTCAGGACATCCCCCCAGTGCCGAACCACGGAGCGGTCTCGCTGAGGGCCGCGGTCGGCGCCCTGCTCGCGGCCACCACCCAGCAGGGCAGCGGGGTGGAGGACTTGCGCGTCGTCTATCCGCTGGGCTACCTCGTTCTGCCCGAGCACCCCGGGGAGCCTACCGAGGGTGCACCGCTGGAGCTCGCGCTGCAGGTCAACATGATCCCGCCGCCCGGCCCCGTCTTCCGCCGCTCGCCGCGTTTCGTGTGGGACGTGTACAGGGACATCCTCGACTCCTACCGGATCGTTCCGACCGGGCAGACCGGAGAGGACACGTTGCGGCACGCCGGGCAGTTCGCCGCAGCACAAGGCCGGTTCGGGGACGGTCGCGTTACCATGAGCGACCTGTCCTACTACCCGGTCGACCTGCTGCCATCGGACTTGTCCGTGGACGCCGCGTGGACGCCGGTCGGGCTTGCCGCGGATCGTCTCACCGCCCTCGCGGCGCAGCTGCCCGATCACACCTCTGACTGGTTGTCGCGCTTCAACCTGCTCGACGAACTCGGGGAGGGGCTCGTCGAGTCCGTCGAGCTGGAGATCGCCACCGTCTCCGTGCTTCGGGACTGGCTCGAGCCCGAGGTCTTCACCTGGCCCTTCTGGGACATCGATGGGGACGTGCTGAGCGACGGGGTCGACCCCGCCGTGGGGCGGTTGCCGGCCTACGTCACCACGATCGTGGCCGCACGCAAGCTTGTCGTCCGGCTGGGGCGGGCCGAGCTGCCCGAGGCGGGCCCGCACGTGCTATTCAAGAGCGCCCCGGGCTCGGCCGTTCCGATACCGGCGACGGCCCTTGACGCCCTCGGTGCCCTCAGCGGCAGTGGAATCGCGAACACCCCCGCCATCACCATCGGGCCGGGCACGGTCAGTCTGCGGGAACAGGTGGCGGAGATGGCCGACGCGGCGTTAGCGGCGGGTGGGTACCTACGCCTTCACGTCCCCATTACCTTCGACGTGGCGCCGGCGCTGGAAGCTGCGCGGCAACGACTCGGCGAAGCGCAGAGTGCTCGTGCTGCGGCGGAGGCCCGGGCCTCGGCCGTCGTGGTCGTGCGGGACCACCGCGGGCAGACAATTGTCGTCACTCAGGTGCGCGCCGCGGACCGGGATCCGGCGCTGTCGGCCGCTGTGGCCGAGGCGCAGCGTTCGGAGCGGATCATGGCAGACAAGGTCGCATACCTGGAGGAACTGGGGTCGTTGGCGGCGCCTCCGGGAGCGTACGCCCTGGCGATCGGTTGTACAGTCGTGCCCCGGTGCCCGCAGCGGCCAGGACCGGGCATCTAGGTTCACCCGACGTTCCCGTGTCGAAGGCGGCCGGCTCCTCACCGGGCGTCCAGCCTCGGGTGCCCGGACAGACCTACTCTGGGCTCGTGGCTCGCCTGGTGCTCCTGAACGGGCTGCCCGGCTGCGGCAAGTCGACCCTGGCCCGCCGGTACGCCGACGATCATCCGCTCACGCTGGTGCTGGACATCGACGTCGTCCGCGGCCAGCTCGGGGCCTGGCTGGACCAGCCCACCGAGGCGGGGCGGCTGGCGCGGGTGATGTCGCTGGAGATGGCCCGCGCCCACCTGCGGGGCGGGCATGAGGTGCTGGTGCCGCAGTTCCTGGCGCGCTGCGAGTTCGCTCGGGCGCTCGCCGGGCTGGCCGGCGACCTCGACGTGCCGTTCGTCGAGGTCGCCCTCCTGCTGCCACCGGCCCAGGCCGCACGCCGGTTCGCCGACCGCACCGCGCAGGCCCGGCTGCAGCAGGACCGGCACGCCGCGCTGCTGCTGGAGCGCCAGGGCGGCCTTGCCGGCCTGGCTGACCTGCACCAGCAGCTGCTGCGGGTGGTCCGGCAGCGGCCGGGCACCGTGGTGCTGGACGCGGGTGGCCCGCCGGAGAGCACGTACCGGGCCCTGCTCGGCGCGCTGAGCGCCCCTGCCCGGCCGGGGGACCGGCGCGGCGTCCCCGGTGGGCCCGCCGGACGCGCCTGAGAGCATGACGACGTGGATCAGCTTGACGGCGTGGACCAAGGACGACTGGCCTGGGTGGACGCGAGCGCCGGGATCGCCGGCGACATGCTGCTCGGCGCGCTGATCGACGCCGGCGCGGACCTGGCCGCGGTGCAGGAGGCGGTGGACGCCGTCCTGCCCGGCGCCGTCCGGCTGACCCGGGCCGGTGTGCAACGGGCCGGGCTGGCGGCCACCAAGGTCGACGTGCAGGTACTCCTACCCGACCAGCCGCACCGGGGGGCCAGCACCATCCGCGGCCTGATCGATCGTGCGGGTCTGGCGCCGCGGACCCGGCAGCGGGCGCAGGACGTGTTCGCCCGCCTGGCCCAGGCCGAGGCCCGGGTGCACGGGATCGACGTCGAGCAGGTGCACTTCCACGAGGTGGGCGCGCTGGACTCGATCGCCGACGTGGTGGGGGTCTGCGCGGCGCTGGAGGAGCTCGGGGTCGACCAGGTCAGCGGCTCGGCGGTGGCGGTCGGCTCCGGCACCGTCCGCTCGGCGCACGGGCAGCTGCCGGTACCCGCGCCGGCCGTGGTCGAGCTGTGCCGGGGCTGGTCGGTCCTGGCCGGTGGCAGCGGTGAGCTGGCCACGCCCACCGGGGTGGCGCTGCTGACCACGCTGGCCGAGCGGGCGGGCGACGTCCCGGCCATGCAGGTGCAGGGCAGCGGGACGGGCGCCGGCACCCGGGATATGCCGGGCCGGGCGAACGTGGTGCGGGTGCTGCTCGGGGCGCCGTCCGTGGCGAGGGTGGGCGCGGACGGCGGCGGACCGCCGGAGGAGGAGGTGGTGCTGGTCGAGACCAACATCGACGACCTGGACCCCCGGGTGTGGCCGTTCGTGCTGGAGGAGCTGATCGCGGCCGGCGCGCTGGACGCCTGGCTGACCCCGGTGCTGATGAAGAAGGGCCGGCCGGGCCACACCCTGCACGTGCTGGCCGAGGCGGCGCGTCGCCAGGGGTTGACCGAGGTGGTGCTGCGGCATACCAGCACGCTGGGCGTGCGGTGGGCGCCGGTGCGCCGGGAGGTGCTGCAGCGGGAGTGGCAGGAGGTGGCGGTGCTGACCGGCCGGGTGCGGATCAAGCTGGGCCTGCGGGAGGGTGAGGTGCTGCAGGCGATGCCGGAGCTGGCCGACGTGGCTGCCCTGGCCGAGCGGGAGGGACGCGCGGTCGCCGACGTCCTCACCCTGGCGCACGCCGCCGCCGTCCGGGCCGGCCTGGTGGCCGGCGCCGACCGGTAGTCGGCTACTGCGCCGGCGCGGCGATCTGGGCCGCGAGGTGCCCGGCGCCGTAGCCGTTGTCGATGTTCACCACGGCCACCCCGGGCGCGCAGGCGTTGAGCATGGTCAGCAGCGGGGCCAGACCGCCGAACGCCGCGCCGTAGCCCACCGAGGTCGGCACGGCGATCACCGGGGCCGCCACCAGGCCGGCGACCACCCCGGGCAGCGCGCCGTCCATGCCGGCCGCGACCACGATGGCGCGCGCCTGGCGGAGCAGGTCCAGCCGGCCGAGCACCCGGTGCAGCCCGGCGACGCCGACGTCGACCACCAGCTCGGCGCGGCGGCCCAGGTGCTGGGCGGTGAGCAGCGCTTCCCGGGCCACCGGCAGGTCCGAGGTGCCCGCGCAGGCCACCACGACCAGTCCGCCGGTCGGCTCCGGCGGTCGGCCGGGCCAGGCGACCAACCGGGCCACCGGGTCGTGCGCCGCGTCCGGCAGCTCGGCCAGCAGCGCCTCGGCCTGCTCGGGCAGCACGCGGGTGAACAGGGTCCGCGCCTCGCGCTCGCGCAGCGCCACCGCGATGCCGCGGACCTGGTCGACGCTCTTGCTGTCGCAGAGCACCGCCTCGGGATAGCCGCGGCGGCCGGCCCGGTCGTGGTCCAGCTGGGCGAAACCGGCCAGGGCCTGCGGCGGGCTCCAGCTCTCAGCCGCCACGGACGCCCACCAGCGGCAGGGTGAACGCGCCGGACTGGATACCCATCAGGTCGAGCGCGACGAACCGGAACCCCGCCCCGCGCACCGCGGCCAGCACCTGCTGGCGCAGCGGCGCCGCGACCACCCGCTCGATGTCCGGCTCCGGCACCTCCAACCGGGCGATGTCGCCGTGGTGGCGCACCCGCAGGTCGGGCAGCCCGAGCCGGCGCAGCGCCGACTCCGCGGCGTCCACCTGGGCCAGCTTCTCCGGCGTCACCTCCTGGAAGTGCGGGATCCGGGAGGCCAGGCAGGGCGCGGCCGGCTTGTCGGCGCAGGGCAGGTCCAGCACCCGGGCCACCCGGCGGACCAGCGCCTTGTCCAGGCCGGCGTCGGCCAGCGGGCGCAGCACCTGGTGGTCGGTCGCGGCCCGCGAGCCGGGCCGGTCCGGGCGTCCTGCGTCGTCCCCGTTCTCGCCGTAGGCGACCGCGGCCAGGCCATGGGCCTGGACGACGTCGGCGCCGATCCGGTTGAACAGCTCGTCCTTGCAGAAGAAGCAGCGGTCGGCGCCGTTGCGGCGGTAGTCCGGGTTGTCGCCCTCGTGGGTCA
This sequence comes from uncultured Actinomycetota bacterium, assembly GCA_963821825.1. Classification (GTDB taxonomy): domain Bacteria; phylum Actinomycetota; class Actinomycetes; order Actinomycetales; family Kineosporiaceae; genus CAWGFD01. Next base: position 366,962 of record CAWGFD010000001.1, on the reverse strand, counting down.
CCAGCTCGACCAGCGGCGCCCCGATCACTCCGGCCACGTCGTGCGCGGCGGCGCGCTCGTCGGCCGCCAGGCTGGGCGAGACGCCCAGGACGGCGACCACCCGGGCGGCGCCCAGGGCCTGCACCGCCAGGGCGAGCAGCACCGAGGAGTCCACCCCGCCGGAGAAGGCCACCCCCAGCCGGCCGTCGGGCACGGCCCGCTGCAGGGCCCGGCGCACGGCGTCGACCGCGGCCTGGTCCTGCTCGGACAGGGCCTCGACGGCCGCCGTGTCACGACTGATCACGAAGGGGGAGGGGCTGGACTCGGGCGTCGGGGTGGTCACTCACTCACTCGATCACTGGGTCGCTGGGTCTTCCGGTCGTGGGTGGCTCAGATGCTCATGTTCAGGAACGGGGAGGAGTACTCCGGGTCATTGGCCAGCAGCGCCTCGGCGTCCACGGCGTCCATCCGGTTCGCTTCGGCGGCCACGATCTTGCCGAGCAGGTGCACGTCGCCGGCGGTGGCCAGGCCGGTGATCTCGGTGTGCGAGAGCACCCAGGAGACCGCGGCGCGGATCCGCTCGGCGTCGTCGTAGGGCTCGTACCAGGTGGAGTAGGCGTCCGAGTCACCCTGCGGCCAGTTCCGGCGGGCCACCGTCTTGATCGTCATCAGCCCGGCGTCCTGGCGCTGCACCTCGGCGACCAGCGCCTGGTAGGCGTCGCGATAGGTCTCCTCGCGCCACAGCACCGGGTTCAGTGGGGTGAGCACCGTGGCGAACGGGAACCGGCGCAGGCCCTCCAGGTGGGTCTGGGCCGCGGTGGTGCCGTGCCCGGTGATGCCGATCGCGCCGACCATGCCCTGCTCCTGGGCGCGCTGGGCCGCCTCCAGGGCGCCGCCCTTGGCGGTGATCTTGTCCAGCTCGGTGAGGTCGCCGACCGCGTGCATCTGGATCAGGTCGACCTTGTCGGTCTGCAGCCGCTCCAGGGAGCGGTTGATCGAGGCCCAGGCGCCCTCGTCGTCGCGGTCCTCGGTCTTGGTGGCCAGGAAGATCTGGGAGCGGATCCGCGACATCCACGGGCCCAGCCGCAGCTCGGCGTCGCCATAGCTGGCGGCGAAGTCGAAGTGGTTGATCCCGGCGTCCAGCGCCTCCTGGATCGAGCGGTCGGCGGTGTCCTGGTCGACGGCGCCCAGGGCGGCACCGCCGTACAGCAGCACCGTGCTCTGGTGACCGAGGCGGCCGAGTCTGCGTCGTTCCATAGCGCGTTCTCCGTTGCTCGTCGCTGTGCCTGCCCCCCGATCCTGCCACTGCCCGGTGACCGGCGCGGCACCAGGCGGCCAGCCGGGCGCGGAGGGGCGCGGGTCAGCCGAAGGCGACCACGCCACGCCCGGTGCCGACCAGCAGCAGCCCGGCGCCGGCGCTGGGCGAGACGAACACCGGCAGCTCACCGGCCACCGGCAGCTGCTGCACCCGGCGGCCGGTGGCGGCCTCGAAGCCGGTCAGGGTGCCGGACTCGCTGTCGGTCGCCCACACCGTGCCGGCCACCACCACCGGGGCGCTGTCCGCGCCGGACAGCTTGCGGCCCAGGGTGCCCGAGCGCAGGTCCAGCACCTGGATGCCGCCGGCCCGGCAGGGCACGAACATCCGGCCGGTGGCCGCGTCGTAGGCCGGGCCCCCGTCGGGGTTGGAGCCGCAGACCCCCTTGATCCGGGTGCCCAGGGCCAGGTCCCGGCTGCCCAGCAGGTAGCCGATCCGGGTCTTGCCGACCGAGAACACCCGGCCGTCCGGCAGCAGCACCGGGTTGCCGGTGGACAGGTCCTCGTCGCCGCCCGCGACCTGGTCCTTGTAGCTGGCCAGCACCTTCAGGGTCGGGCTCAGCTTGACCACGCTCTCGGTGTAGCGCAACGGGTCCGGGCCGCCGGCCGGCGGCCCGGGGTTGGCGTTGCCGGTAGTGACGTACAGGTTGCCGGCCGCGTCCACCGCCGGGGCGCCGCCGGACATCCAGATCGCCCCGCCGAAGCCGTCCGGTGCGGCCTGGAAGCTGACCAGGGCGCCGGAGCCGGACACCGGGGCGCCGACCACCCAGCCGTGGTAGTCCCCGCAGTCGCCGGCGTTGCCGCCGTAGCTGACGTAGACCCGGCCGCCGGCCAGCGCCAACGAGGCCCGCTGCAGCAGGTGCACCGCCCGCTGGTCGCCGGTCAACGGCGGGTCCACCGGCCGGGACAGCACGACCTTGCCGGTCGCCAGGTCCAGGCCGCTGAGCTGGTGGTGAACCCGGCCGCCCCCGTCGTCGACTTCGGCGACGACGTAGACGGTGCCGGTGGCCGGGTCCGCGACCGGGGTGCTGGTCACCCCGAGCGGGTCGATGTTGCCGCAGCCGGCGGCCCGGGCGACGTGGGTCAGCGCGGGACCGAGCGAGGCCGACCACTGCAGGTGCCCGGTGCCGGGGTCCAGGGCGACCACCCGGTTGGTCTCGGTGGCCGCCACCACGTGCCCGGCGACCACCAGCGCCTGACCGCGCACCGCGCCGCCGAGGTCGGCTCTCCAGCGCCGGGTGAGCCGGCCGGTCGGTCCGGTGCTCACCGCACCGGTCCGGGCCTGGTCGGCGTGGTAGCTCAGCCACTGCCCGGCATCGGCCGGGCCCGACGACGCCGCCGAGGACGTCGAGCCGGCGGTGGCCGGCGCCGTACCGGACCTCAACGAGGAGCTCGGAGCGCTCGCCGCCGTGGTGGTCGGGCTGGAGCCGGCCGAGGCCGCACCGTTCCCGGTGCCACCGGAGCACGCGCTGGTCAGGCCGCCGGCCAGCAACGCGGTCAGCGCCAGCAGCCCCGCCCCGGGCACGGTCCGTCTGCCTGCTGCTGTCACCGCCCACCTCCCGCCCGGGCCGGCCCGAGCGGTGCCGGCGGATGGCTCGATCGTCGACCGCGACCCGGCGCGGCGCACCCGCAGGTCGGCCCGGTCAGCCCGCGGGTCGCTCGCGGCCCGGCTCACCGGCGGCCCGGGCCGCGACCAGGGCGGCGCCGTGCAGGCCGGCCCGCGCGCCCAGGGCGGAGATCACCACCTGCGGCGGACGACGCCAGGCCAGCAGGTCGCCCAGTGACTCCTGGACCGCCTCGGTCAGCACCGTGCCGGCTCCGCTCAGACCGCCGGCGAGCACCACGGTGGCCGGCTCGAGCAGCAGCACCACCGAGCTGAGCGCCCGGCCCAGCGCCTGCACCGCCTGCGCCCACACCGCGTCGGCCACCTCGTCCCGGCCGAGCCGGGCCAGCACGTCCTGCGCGCCGTCGGCGGGCGCGCCGCCGGCCTGCCGGTAGCGCCGCAGCAGCCCGGCGGCCGAGGCGTACACCTCCAGGCAGCCCCGCTGCCCGCAGCGGCACCGCTCGCCGTCCCAGACCACCGGCAGGTGGCCCAGCTCGCCCGCGCCGCCGTCTGCGCCGCGCAGCACCCGCCCGTCGGTGACCAGCCCGGCCGCGATCCCGGTGCCGAGCACGACCAGGGTGAAGTCGCCGACCGTCCGTCCGGTCCCCAGCACGAGCTCGGCCAGGCAGGCCCCGCGCACGTCGTGCTCCATCGCCACCGGCAGGCCGGTCAGCCCGCTGACCTCACGGGCCAGCGGCACCTCGACCAGGCCGAGGTTGGGGGCGTAGCGGACCAGGCCGGCGGCGGCGTCGACGATGCCGGGCACCAGCACCCCGGCCGCCGCGGTGCGTGCCGTACGCAGCCGCTCCACGACGTCGGCCACGGCGCCCAGGACGGCGTCCGGGCCCTGCTCGACCGGGGTGGTGACCACCAGCTCGGGCCCGACCACCCCGTCCGGGGCGACCCGGGCCGCCTTGATCGTGGTGCCGCCGACGTCGACCGCCACCACCTCGGCGGCGGGCGGGTTCAGGCCGGCCGCCGGACCCACTCCCCGCCGCGCAGCACACCGGTGACGGCCAGCTGATGGTCCAGCACGACCAGGTCGGCCCGCAGGCCGGGAGCCAGGTCACCCACCCCGCCGGGCCCGGCCAGGCCGAGCGCCTGCGCCGGCCGGGTGCAGGCCGCGGTCACCGCCTGCGACAGGGAGGCGCCCAGCCCGGTCACCAGCTGGGCGAAGGCGACGTCGAGGGTGAGGGTGCTGCCGGCCAGCGACCCGACGTCGGCCAGCCGGGCCACCCCCCGGCGGACCTGCACCAGCTGGTCGCCGAGCCGGTAGTCCCCGTCCTGCGCGCCGGCCGCCGCCATCGCGTCGGAGACCAGCACCAGCCGTTCACCGGCGCCCCGCCGGACCAGGTCGCAGGCCGGCCAGGCGACGTGGTGACCGTCGAGGATGAGCTCGACCGTGACCCGCTCGTCGACCAGGCTGGTGACCACCGGTCCGGGCTCGCGGTGGTGCACCGGGCGCATCGCGTTGAACACGTGGGTGGCCACGCTGGCGCCGGCGTCGAAGCCGGCCTGCATGGCCGCGGTGTCGGCGTTGGTGTGCCCCAGGGCCGCGACCACGCCGGCGCCGACCAGCCGGCTGACGGCGTCGAGGGCACCCTCCAGCTCCGGGGCCAGGGTGACCATCCGCAGGTGGCCGCGGGCGCCCTCGAGCAGGGAGTCGATCTCCTCCTCGGTCGGCATCCGCAGCGCGGACAGGGCGTGCGCCCCCCGGTGCAGCGCCGAGATCCAGGGGCCCTCCAGGTGCACCCCGGCGATCACGCCGGCCTCGGCCAGGTCGGCCAGGGCCCGGGTCTGGGCCAGCAGGGTGGTGGCGTCGGCGCTGACCAGGCTGGCCATCACCGTGGTCACCCCGTGCTCCAGGTGGGTGGCCACCGCGCGGCGCACGACGTCCGGGTCGTGCTGCACCTCGGTCATCGAGGCACCACCGCCGCCGTGGCAGTGGATGTCGACGAAGCCGGGGACGACCGTGCCGGACAGCTCCACCACCTGCCGCTGCCGGGCCGGCCGGGCCTCACCGGCGTGCCCGTCGTTCTGGCCCCGGGGGAACGGGGAGACGGCCGGCGCGCCTTCGTCCGAGGGCAGCGTGGGGCCGCCGACCGCGGTGATCATCCCGTGGTCGACGGCCACCCAGCCGGGGCTGTGCACCTGCGCGGACGTGACGACGTGCGGCGCGGTGATGAGCAGGTCGGCGTCCACGCCCGCACCCTAGGGCAACCGACCCGCGCTCAGCGGCGGGACCGGACCAGTGCGCTGGTGGTGGCCAGGGCCGCGGCCGCAGCCACCCCGATGCTCGCCATCCGGTTGCGGGCCACGAAGGAGACCGGGTCGTGCTCGGCCGCCTTGGCCGAGAAGGCGCCGCGGGCGCCGCGGTCCTCCTCCTCGTCCTGGGCCTGGAACACGTTGGAGCCCCAGCGGGGGGCGTCCTGGTCGGTCTGCTGGGAGTTCACCCCGGTCTTGGCCAGGTACCAGTCCACGACCGCGGGGGCGACCCGGTTGCCGAGCACGGTGTAGACGGTGGAGATCCCGACCCACATGTTCCGCCTCGGGTGCTCGGCGGAGAACCGGATCGTGCGGGCGCAGACCTCCGGCTGGACGATCGGCGGCACCGGCATCGGGTGCTTGCCCATCTTGTTCAGGTTCCAGTTGAACTGGGTGGTGTTCACCCCGGGCAGGGTGACCATGCCGATGGTCACCTTCGAGCCGGTCGCCTTCAGCTCGGTGATCACCGACTCGGTGAAGCCCTTGGTGGCGGCCTTCGCGCCGCAGTAGGCCGACTGCAGGGGGATCGAGCGGTAGGCCATCGCCGAGGAGACGTTGACGATCGAGCCGCGGTCGCGCCCGCGCATCACCCGCAGCGCGGTCCGGGTGCCGTTCACCTGGCCGTAGTAGGTGACCTCGGTCATCCGGCGGTACTCGGTCGGGTCGGTGTCCCAGAAGAAGGCCAGCGACCCGGCGAAGGCCACGTTCACCCAGACGTCGATCGGCCCGAGCTCGGACTCCACCCGGTCCGCGGCGGCGTCGACCGCCTCGTGGTCGGCCACGTCGGTGGGCACGCCGATCGCCCGCACGCCCTCCTTCTCGGCGTCGGCCACGGCGCCGTCCAGGCCCGCCTGGCCGCGGGCCAGGACGGCCACGTCGTAGCCGGCGGCGGCGAACTCGCGCACCGTGGCCCTGCCCACCCCGGCGCTCCCGCCGGTGATCACGACCACCTTGTTCCTCGTGCCGTTCGTCGATCCAGCCATCGGTATCGGTCCTTCCTGAAAAGGGAGTGTGCGCATACGGCTACGGTTGGGCCAGGGCCCGCTGCCCGCGCGGCGGTCGGCGACGCAGGAGCTGCTCCGCGCGCACCCGGACCGCAGTCGAGCACCTGCCCCTTCACATACCCGTACGCTCGCGGACCTAACGTGCTGGCACCTGTCAATCGGCTGGACGCCCCTGCCGGCGCTTCCCGCTACCGTCTGTCCGGGAGGCGTGATGGTGGACACCGAACGGTACGTGCGTTTCGAGCGCGTGGAGCGGGTGCAGGCCCACCCGCGCGGACTGCTGGCCGACCTGCACGGTGAGCAGCTGCGGGTGGACGTGGTGGCGGCCGACGTGCTCCGGTTGAAGATCAGCCGCGGCGGGGTCTTCGACGAGTCGCCGACCCACGCCGTCTGCGTGGACCCGCTGGCCGCCGAGGTGCCGGTGCAGGTCGAGGTGGGCTCGGCCGGCGCGTCGGTGCGCACCGAGCAGCTGGTGGCGACCCTGGGACTGGACCCGTTCACCCTCGACGTGCACCGCACCGACGGCAGCCCGGTGATCGAGTCCGCCACCGATGACCTCGGCCGGGCGTGGACCTACGCCACCCTCAACGACGCCTTCGTCCTGCGCCGGCGGTGCGCCCGCGAGGACGCCTTCTACGGGCTCGGCGAGAAGACCGGCCCGGGCGACCGCCGGGGCCGGGAGCTGACGCTGTGGAACACCGACGTGCTCGACCCGCAGGCGAGCGGGCGGTTCAGCTCGGCGTTCGAGGCCGGTGACCCCCGGGCCGACCGGACCAGCACCAGCTTCGACCCCTACTACGTCTCGATCCCGCTGCTGCACCACCACCGGGCGCAGGACGGCAGCATGGCCGCCTCGTTCGTGGACAACGCCCACCGCGGCTGGTACTCCCTGGCCGGGGAGGGCACCCGCGGCGTGGAGTACGTGATGCACTTCGACGGCGGCCAGTACACCGAGTACGTTTTCGCCGGCCCGACCATGCCGGCGATCCTGCGCGCGTACACCGCGTTGACCGGCCGTGCCCCGCTCCCGCCGCTGTGGTCGCTGGGCTACCACCAGTGCCGGTGGTTCGGCTACGACCAGCCGGCCGTGCTGGACCTGGCCGCCCGGCTGCGCGCCCGGGGGATCCCCTGCGACGCAGTCTGGCTGGACATCGACCACATGTCCGGTTACCGGGTCTTCACCTGGGACCACGAGGCCTTCCCGGACCCGACGTCGATGATGCAGGAGCTGGCCGAGGACGGGTTCCGGACGGTGACCATCGTCGACCCGGGCGTCAAGCACGACCCCGGCTACCCCGTCTACGACCAGGCCGTGGAACGGGACGTGCTGTGCCGCACCGAGGGCGGCGACCACTACCTCGGGCAGGTGTGGCCGGGCAACACCGTCTTCCCCGACTTCGCGACGCCGCAGGCCCGTCGGTGGTGGGGCGAGCTGAACGCCGCGCACGTCGCCTCCGGGGTCGCCGGGATCTGGAACGACATGAACGAGCCGGCCACCGGGGTGATCCCGGCCGAGGCGATGCGCTTCGACCACGGCCGGCTCCCGCACGCCGCCGGGCACAACCAGTACGCGCTGCTGATGGCGATGGCGACCGTCCAGGGGCTGCGCGAGGCCCGGCCGGACGAGCGGACCTTCGTGCTGTCCCGGGCAGGGTTCGCCGGCATCCAGCGCTACGCCGCGAACTGGATGGGAGACAACTTCTCCCGGTGGGACCACCTGCGGATGAGCGTGGCGATGGGCGCCGGCCTCGGGATCAGCGGGCAGCCGTTCGTCGGCGCCGACATCGGTGGTTTCGCCGGCGACTGCGACGGCGAGCTGCTGGTCCGGTGGAGCCAGTACGGCGCGCTGACCCCGTTCTGCCGCAACCACTCGATGGCCGGCACGGTGGCCCAGTACCCCTGGTCGTTCGGGCCGGCGGTGGAGCGTCTGGTGCGCTCGGCGCTGCAGCTGCGGTACCGGCTGATGCCCTACCTGTACGCGGCCTTCGTGGCCGCCGGCGACAGCGGCGCCCCGGTCCAGCGGCCGCTGGTCTTCGACCACCAGCACGACCCGGTGGCCGGCACGGTGGACGACGAGTACCTGCTGGGCGCCGACCTGCTGGTGGCCCCGGTGCTGGAGCCCGGCCTGACCGCCCGCCAGGTGTACCTGCCCGAGGGGGACTGGTACGACTGGCGGACCGGTGAGGTGGAGCCCGGGGGCCGGTACCTGGTGGCGGCCACGCCGATGCAGGACCTGCCGCTGTACGTCCGGGCCGGGGCGGTGCTGCCGATGTGGCCGATCGCCCCGGCCAGCGCGGGCGGCCATCAGGCCGAGGAGGTCGAGCTGCACGTCTTCCCGCCCGGGCCGGGCGGGGGGTGGACGGGCTTCTGGCAGGAGGACGACGGCGCGAGCCGGCAGGCGCTGACCGGCGGGTTCTACCGCAGCACCGCGAGCACCCGCTGGGTGGACAACGCGGTAGAGGTCGCGGTCACGGTCAGCGGCCAGGGCTACCCCTCCTTCGCCCGCCGCCGCTACCGGCTGCACGTGCACGGCCGGCAGCCCAACACGATGCGGCTGGACGGCGTCCTGACCTCCCGCACCGACGGGGAGTACCTGGTCCAGCGGGCGGTGGAGGACTTCACCCTCCGCCTGGAATGGTGAGCCGGCCGCTGCCGGTGCTGCGGGCGGACTGCTCGGCCTGCGGCGCGCTGTGCTGCGTCGTCCCGGCCTTCACCCGCTCGGCCGACTTCGCCCTGGACAAGCCGGCGATGACCGCCTGCCCCAACCTGCAGGCCGACCACCGGTGCGCCATCCACGCCGAGCTGCGCCCCCGGGGCTTCCCCGGCTGCGTGGTCTTCGACTGCTTCGGGGCGGGTCAGCGGGCCTGGCAGGAGCACCCGGCCGCGCCGGCCGAGGCCTTCCCGGTGCTGCGCCACCTGCACGAGGGCCTGCTCTACCTCCTGGAGGCGGTCCGGCTGCCCGTGCCGGCCGAGCTGGCCGGGCAGCTGCGGTCCATGCTGGCCCGGGTCCAGGACGCGGCGGACGCCCCGACCGTGGCGCTGCTGGAGCTGGACACCGAATCGGTGCTGCGCGAGGTCGGAGCCATGCTGGCCGCGGCCAGCCAGGCGGTCCGCGGCTCCGGCACCGGCCCGCCGGTGCCGGAGCTGCCGCGGGCGGACCTGACCGGGGCGGACCTGGCCGGGGCCGACCTGCGCCGGGCCGGGCTGCGCGGGGCCTGGCTGCTGGGCGCCGACCTGCGCGGGGCGGACCTGCGCGGGGCCGACCTGCTCGGCGCCGACCTGCGCGGGGCGGACCTGCGCGGGGCGGACCTGTCCACGGCGCTGTTCCTGACCGGCCCGCAGCTGGTCGCCTCCGGCGCCGGCGACGCCGGCACCCTGGTGCCCTCGGGTCTGCCGCGACCCGGGCACTGGTCCGCCGGCTGACCGGGCTCAGTTGCCCTGGGCCTCGCCCTCCTCCTCCCGGATCGCCTCGGCGGCGTTGATCAGGGACAGGTGACTCAGCGCCTGCGGGATGTTGCCGACCAGGTCAAAGGTGCCCGGGGTGCACATCTCCGAGAGCAGCCCGAGGGGGCCGTGCATCCGGTCCAGGCTGGACATCTGCGCGCGGGCCTGCTTGAGCTGTCCGGTCCGGGCCAGCGCCTCGACCAGCCAGTAGGCGCAGGCGATGAAGGTCTGCTCCTCGCGGTGCACCCCGGAGTAGCGGTAGACCAGCGGGCCGGTGCTCAGCTCCTCCTGGACCGCCTTGATGGTGGACGCCATCCGCTCGCCCCGGTCGAAGCCGAACCGGGCGCCGAGCAGCACCGAGGCGTCCAGGTCGTCGGTGCCGGCGAAGAAGGTGTACGCCTGCTTGCGCTCGGACCAGCAGTGATCCCCGACCCAGGCCCGGACGATCTCCGCCTCCTGCTTCCAGCGGCCGGGCCGGCCCCCGAAGTGACCCTGCTCGGCCAGCCGGGCCGCGGTGTCCAGGGCGCGCCAGCAGTTCATCTTCGAGGAGGTGTACTGCTCGTCCTGGCCCAGCTCCCACAGCCCGGAGTCGGCCCGGCGCCACCGGTCCGCGCACGCGTCGGCCAGGTCGGACAGCTGCCGTCCGGTGTTCACGTCGAGGGCGTGCCCGGCCTTCACCCAGCGCTCCACCGCCCCGAACAGGTCACCGTAGATGCCCAGCTGGAGCTGGGAGCTGGCCCCGTTACCGATCATCACCGGCGTGCTGTGCCGGTAGCCGGGCACCGGGGCGTGCTCGCTGCTGGTCGGCAGCTCGCCCTCCAGGGTGTACATCACGTGGATCCCCGGCCCGTCGGCCCGCATGGTGCGCAGCAGCCAGGCCATCGCGGCGTGCACCTCCTCCTGCAGGCCGCAGGTGAGCATCGCGTCGATCATCATCGAGCTGTCCCGCACCCAGCAGAACCGGTAGTCCCAGTTCTTCGGCCCGCCCACGCTCTCCGGCAGCGAGGTGGTGGCCGCCGCCGCCGTCGCGCCGGTGTCGGCCATCATCAGCAGCTTCAGGGCCAGCGCGCTGCGCACCACCTGCTCACGTCGCTCACCCCGCCAGGTCACCTGCGAGCACCACTGCCGCCAGTTGGCCGCCGTCATGTCCATCCGGGAGGCGACCGTCGCCACCGAGGGGAAGAACAGCGGCTCGTCCTGGGAGGCGACCACGGCGACCAGCGCCGTCTCACCCTCGGCGACCTCGAACTGCGCGTCGACCCGGGCGTGCCCGGTCTTCAGCTCGATCCCCTCCGAGCAGGTCACCCCCAGCGTCACCTGCCCGGCGTGCAGCAGCGGGCCGTGCCCGTCCAGCCGCGCCCACGGCTCCCAGCGGCCCAGGCCGTTGCCGGGCACGACCGCCAGCTTCATGGTCACCGACCCGGACAACCCCTCCACCCGGCGGGCCAGCTCGCTCCAGGGCAGCGCACCCGCGTTGCCGGAGTTGAGGCTGTCCGTCATCCGGACGCTGCCGCTGCTGGTGGTGAACGTGGTCTGCAGCAGGTTGGTGTGCGGCAGGTAGCGACGCTCCATCTCGGCGTCCTCGTCCACCGGCCGCAGCAGCACGTGACCGCCGCGCTGCGGGTCCAGCACGGCCGCGAACGCGGGGCTGGAGTCCAACCGGGGCACCGCCCACCAGTCCACGGCCCCGTCCGCGGCGACCAGCGCGACCCCGCGGCCGTTGCCGATCACCCCGTAGTCGCCGATGTTGGCGAACCCGTCGAGGTCGCGCAGGTGGGTGATGCTGTCGGTCATGGTCGTCTCTCCTTCGTCGCCGCCTGCGACAGGTGCCCAGGTCGTCGGGTGCCTGTCGTCGCCCGAGGCCGCCTGCCCCGGCGCAGCAGGTCCATCAGGGTGACCGCGAGCACCAGCGCGGTCAGTGATCGATGCTGCCGTGAGGTCGGCCTGGCTGCCTGACCAGACGGCTGCTGCTGCTCCGCGGCGGCCGCACGTAGCTGGGTGGAGGCGCTGGTGTCGCGCAGGACGCCGTGCTGCTGCAACCAGTACAGGAGGGCGAACGCCGGCGCGACCAGGACCAGGGCCATGCCGATCACCGCGATCTCGGCGAGCAGGGCAGACCGTGGCGCGCTGCCGGCGCTCACGTCCAGCGTGCGGGGCAGCAGCCAGGGGTACTGCGCCAGGCCCCAGGCGGCCACCACGGCGACCACCGCGAGGGCGGCCAGCACCCGGACCAGCGTGGTGCGGTGCAGCAGCAGCAGGACCACCGAGGCCGCGCCGGCCAGCACCGACAGCGCCACCAGGGGCGCGGCCACCCCGACCAGCCGGCCGAAGACGTAGGGCGCGCTGGTCCGGATCAGGGCCAGGTTCACCCCCGACAACGCCCCGGTCGCCACCCCGGAGGCGATCGCCCGCCGGGAGAAGTACCGGACCAGGTCGTCCTGCCCACGCCGGTGGCAGTCCCCGACCAGGTAGACGGCGCCCACGAACGCGCAGGCCGAGACGAACAGACCACCGGTCGCCAGCGCGGTGGGGCTGGTCCAGGCGGACAGCACGTTGCCGGCCGGGTGCGGCGTGACCCCGCCGGTGGCGACCGCGCCGACGCTGGCGCCGAGGAAGAACGGCGCGATCAGCGAGGACGCCGCGAACAGCGCCCCGGACAGCCGGCGCATCGGCAGCCGCTGCGCCTCGTGCCGGAAGGAGAAGCCCACCCCGCGGGCCAGGATGCCCAGCACCGAGGCGGCCAGCGGGACGAACAGTGCTGTGGTCAGGGCCGCGAAGGCCGTTGGGAAACCGGTCCAGAGCAGCACCAGACCGAGCACGATCCACACCTGGTTGCCCTCCCAGACCGGGGTCATCGAGGCGTCGATGGCCGCCCGGGGGCGCTCCCCACGGCGCGCGCCGCCGGCCAGCAGGTCCCAGATGCCGCCGCCGAAGTCCGCCCCGGCGAAGATCGCGTAGCCGGCCATCGTGGCCAGCAGGGCGACCCCGACGGTCACCGCCTCCCAGGAGGCGCTCACCGCCGGCCCGCCGGGGCCGGGCTGGAACGACGAGGCCCGTAGGGGGTGTATTCCTCCCCCTCCAGCGGGTCCTCGCGCCGCCACCGGCGGCTCATCAGCCAGGGCATCAGGATCACCACCGACGTCAGCACCGCGTAGACGGCCAGGGTGACGGCCAGGGTGACCGGCACGCCGCCGGCGGTGGTGACCGCGTCGCTGGTGCGCAGCAGGCCGTACACCACCCACGGCTGGCGGCCCACCTCGGTGACGATCCAGCCCGCCTCCATGGCCACCACCGAGGCCAGACCGGCCAGCGCCGCCGGGACCAGGAACCAGCGGGTGGTGAGCACCCGGCGGTGCAGCCGCCAGGTCCAGCCCTGCCAGGCACCGAGCAGCATCAGGCCCACCCCGATGGCCACCATCAGGTCGAAGCTGAGATGGATCAGGTTCGGCAGCGGGGCGCGCAGGTCGGCCGGGGCGCTCTCCCAGCCGACCACCTTGGTGTGCGGGGAGTACCCGACCAGGATGGAGTCGAAGTCGGGGACGCCGACCCCGAAGTACACCTTGCCCTGCCAGTAGATCCCGCCGAGCCACTCGGTCACCCCCCGGTGGGTGGTGTCCACCAGCTCCATCGCCGCGAACTTCAGCGGCTGCTGGCGTTCGACCGCCCGGGCGATCACGTCCCCGACCACGACCTGCACCGGCGTCAGCGCGGCCGCCGTCGCGAACGGGATGGTGAAGCCCAGCCGGTGGTAGCGGTCCCGGCGTCCGCGCAGCATGCCGGTCGCGTACACCCCGGCGGTCAGGAAGCCGGCGACCAGGTAGGCGGCCAGCACCATGTGCGGCACCTCGTAGGGCGTCGCCGGGTTGAAGAACACCGCCCACGGGTCGACGTGGCTGACGACACCGTCGGTGAGCGTGAAACCCGACGGCTGGTTCATCCAGGAGTTGGCCGCCACCACCGACAGCGCCCCGAGCAGACCGGCCAGGACCATCGGCGTCCCCGACCACCAGTGCGCCCAGGCCGGCATCCGACGCCAGCCGTACAGGTAGATCGCGGTGAAGATGGCCTCTACGAAGAACCAGATCGCCTCCACGCTGAACGGGATGCCCAGCGCGGCGCCGTAGCGGCCCATCAGGGTCGGCCACAGCAGACCCATCTCATAGGAGAGCACGGTGCCGGAGACGGCGCCCACCGCGAAGATCACCGCCATCACCTTCGACCAGCGACGGGCCAGCAGCAGGGCGACCGCGTCGTCGCGACGCAGGCCGATCCAGTGCGCGGTCAGCACGATGGTGGGAAAGGCGATGCCGAAGCAGGCGAAGATGATGTGGAACCCGAGCGAGGCGCCCATCTGCGCGCGGGCCGGCAGCGCGCTCGCGACGGCGGCGTCCAGGGCGGCGCTCAGCACGGGCGTCGCCGTGGCGCGCTGGCTACCCTGGCCGGGACGGCTGCGGGCGGACGAGCGGGGAGATGGGTGCAGATGCTGACGGCGCTGGCGGTGTTCCTGCTCGGGGCCGGCCTGACCGCGGCCGGCCTGTGGCAGAGCATCCTGTACGACATCGGCGTCGTGGTCATGGTGCTGGCAGTGGTGGGCATCGTCGTCCGCGGTGTCGAGTGGGTCCGGTGGGTGCTGCGCTGACAACCGCAGCCCTACCCGCTCCGGCCACCCGCTAACGCCTGCGAACCTGGCAGTTCCCCCTCAGCCCCCCGGCGGGCCGCCGTCAGCCGAGGGTGGCGATCACCCCGTTCAGGGTCGCCGACGGGCGCATCACGGCGTCCACCTTGGCGGGGTCGGTCCGGTAGTAGCCGCCGATGTCGACCGGCTCACCCTGCACGCCGTTCAGCTCGGACAGGATGGTCTGCTCCTGGGCGGCCAGCGCGCCGGCCAGCTCGGCGAAGGCCGCGGCCAGCTCGGCGTCCTCGGTCTGGTCGGCCAGCTCCTGGGCCCAGTACAGGGCCAGGTAGTAGTGGCTGCCCCGGTTGTCGATCTCGCCGACCTTGCGGCTGGGGGAGCGGTTCTCGGTCAGGAACGTTCCGGTGGCGCGGTCCAGGGTGTCGGCCAGCACCTGGGCCCGGGCGTTGCCGGTGCTGGTGGCCAGGTGCTCGAAGCTGACCGCCAGGGCCAGGAACTCCCCCAGGCTGTCCCAGCGCAGGTGGTTCTCCCGGACCAGCTGCTGGACGTGCTTGGGCGCCGAGCCGCCGGCCCCGGTCTCGAACAGGCCGCCACCGTTGATCAGCGGCACCACCGAGAGCATCTTGGCGCTGGTGCCCAGCTCCAGGATCGGGAACAGGTCGGTCAGGTAGTCGCGCAGCACGTTGCCGGTCACCGAGATGGTGTCCTGGCCCCGGCGCAGCCGGGCCAGGGTGAACGCGGTCGCCTCGGCCGGCGGCATGATCTCCAGCTGCAGCCCCTGCGTGTCGTGCTCGGGGAGGTAGGCCTCGACCTTGGCGATCAGGGTGGCGTCGTGCGCGCGGTCGCGGTCCAGCCAGAACACCGCGGGTGCGCCGGTGGCCCGGGCCCGGGTCACGGCCAGCTTGACCCAGTCCCGGATCGCGACGTCCTTGGTCTGGCACATCCGCCAGATGTCGCCCGCCTCGACCCGGTGCTCGAACAGCACCTGCCCCGAGCTGTCGGCGACCCGCACCGTGCCCGCGGTGGGGATCTCGAAGGTCTTGTCGTGGCTGCCGTACTCCTCGGCCGCCTGGGCCATCAGCCCGACGTTCGGCACCGAGCCCATCGTCGCCGGGTCGAAGGCGCCGTTGGCCCGGCAGTCCTCGATCACCGTCTGGTAGACGCCGGCGTAGCTGGAGTCCGGGATCACCGCCAGGGTGTCCGCCTCGTTGCCGTCCGGGCCCCACATGTGCCCGGAGGTCCGGATCATCGCCGGCATCGAGGCGTCCACGATGACGTCGCTGGGCACGTGCAGGTTGGTGATCCCGCGGTCGGAGTCCACCATGGCCAGGGCCGGACCCTCGCTCAGGTCCGCCTCGGCCGCCGCCCGGATCGCCTCGGCCTCGGGCAGCGACTGCGCGCCCTTGAGGATGCCACCGAGCCCGTCGTTGGGGGACAGGCCCGCGGCGGACAGGGTCGCGCCGTGCTCGGTGAACAGGGTGGGGAAGAAGGCCCGCACGGCGTGCCCGAAGATGATCGGGTCGGAGACCTTCATCATGGTCGCCTTCAGGTGCAGGGAGAACAGCACGCCCTCGGCCTTGGCCCGGGCGACCTGCCCGCGCAGGAACTCCTCCAGCTTCGCCACGCTCATGAACGTGCCGTCCACCACCTCCCCGGCCTTGACCGGCACGGACTCGCGCAGCACGGTGACCTGGCCGTCGTCGGCGACCAGCTCGATCCGCAGCGACCCGTCGGCCCCGACCACCGCGGAGCGTTCGTTGCTGTAGAAGTCGTCGCGGCCCATCGTGGCCACGTTCGTCCGCGACTGCGGGCTCCAGGCGCCCATCGAGTGCGGGTGCGCCCGGGCGAAGCTCTTGACCGAGGCGGGTGCCCGGCGGTCGGAGTTCCCCTCGCGCAGCACCGGGTTGACCGCGCTGCCCTTGACCTTGTCGTAGCGGGCGCGTGCGTCGCGCTGCTCGTCGGTGGCGGGGGAGTCGGGGTAGTCAGGCAGGTCGTAGCCCTGCTCCTGCAGCTCGGCGATCGCCGTCTTCAGCTGCGGCACCGAGGCGGAGATGTTCGGCAGCTTGATGATGTTCGCCTCAGGGGTGGTGGCCAGCGCGCCGAGCTCGGCCAGCGCGTCGTTCACCCGCTGGTCCTCGCGCAGCCGGTCGGGGAACTGGGCGAGGATCCGGGCGGCGAGGGAGATGTCCCGGGTCTCCACCGAGACCCCCGCGGTGGACGCGAACGCCTCCACGATCGGCAGCAGCGAGTGCGTGGCCAGGGCCGGCGCCTCGTCCGTGTAGGTGTAGATGATCGTGGAGCCGGTCACCGAGCTTCCTTCCGTCGTCTGCCTCTCTCGACGTCAAGATATCGCCTGCGCGGTCTCGACGTCGGCCCGCTCAGCCTGTCATGCCCGGGCCGGCAGCAAACACCGCAGGTGGCCCCGGGTCACCGCCGGCGCGGAACCGGGGTGCGGTCGGGCGCGTCGGTGCGGTGGTGAGCAGGGCAGAGGGGAACGGGTGCGGTGCGGACCGCCGGGGCCGTCCGTCGCGGCGACAGGCGGTGCTCGCGCTGGGTGGGCTGCTGGCCGGCGGGGCGCTGACCCCCGTCGCTGACCCTGGACCGGCCGTCCTGGTTCGTGGTCCACGACGTGGCCACCGGGGCCCAGCTGTTCACCGGCCGCGTGGAGGACCCGACCGCGAGGTGAGGCGCTGCGGGACGTTCGACCCCCTCCCGCGAGCGGCCGGGCGGGCAGGCTCGGTGCTGCGGCGGCCGGCCGGGTCGCCGCGGAGGAGGCACAGTCATGTCACGCAAACGGGTCCTGGTCCTGGGCGCCAGCTTCGGCGGCCTGACCGCCGCACTGGCGGTCAAGCACGAGTTGCACGGTGACGTGGAGGTCACCGTCGTCTCGCCGTCGGACGTCTTCGTCTTCAACCCCTCGCTGATCTGGCTGCCGTTCGGCAAGCGGACCGCCAAGGACATCACGGTGCCGGTCGAGCCCGTCTTCGCCGAGCACGACGTGCGGTTCGTGCACGCATCGGCGACCGTGCTGGACCCCAAGCGGCACGTCGTGCAGACCACCGCCGGCGAACAGCCCTACGACTACCTGGTGATCGCCACCGGCTACCGCAACGACCTCGACGTCGTTCCCGGCCTGCGCGAGAACGCGGTCACGATCACCTCGCTGGAGGAGGCGATCAAGGCCGGCGAGGCGTGGAAGCGGTTCCTGGCCGCGCCCGGGGACGTGGTGGTCGCCGCGGCGCAGGGTGCCGGGTGCTTCGGGGCGGCGTACGAGTTCCTGTTCAACACCGCCTACCAGCTCAACAAGAACGGCCTCAAGCGGCACGTCACCCTCACCTACGTCAGCGCCGAACCGGAGCTGGGCCACTTCGGGATCGGTGGGCTGCCCCACGGTGAGGCGCTGCTCGGCATGTTCTGCAAGCGGCAGGGCATCACGACCAGGGTCGGGGTGGGCCTGGAGAGCGTCGACGAGGGCAAGCTGACCCTGTCCGACGGCAGCGCGCTGCCGTTCGCCTACGCGATGGTCATCCCGCCGTTCCTCGGCCAGGAGGTGATCGCCTCCGCCCCGGAGATCAGCGACGCGAAGGGCTACGTCCCGGTCAGGGACACCTACCAGACCAAGCCCTACGACGACGTCTACGCGGTCGGGATCGCCGCCCAGGTCATCGCGCCCTGGCACACCTCGATCCCGATCGGCATCCCGAAGACCGGGTTCCCGACCGAGGCGCAGGCGCACGTGGCGGCGCGCAACATCGCCGCCCAGATCCGCGGCGAGGAGCCGACCGAGCAGAAGGCGTTCGGGGACATCCCGGCGGTCTGCGTGATGGACGCCGGCAACAACGGCGTGCTGATCCTGGCCGACAAGATGCTGCCGCCGCGCAAGCACGGCGTGCTGGTGCCCGGACCGCAGTCGCACGCGATGAAGCTGGCCTTCGAGAAGTACTTCCTGTGGAAGACCCGGCACGGCTACGTGACCATGCCCTGACGCCGGGGGGCTGGCCCATCACGCCGAGACCGTCCCGCCGCCCGGCGGCGGGACGGGCCGGCCGGGCCCGCTGTGATGCAATCAGGGCATGCAGCCCACCTCCTCCGCCCTGCGCCGGGCGCTACGCCGCGCCGCCGACGGCGTCGCCCTCGACGACCTCGAGGCGCTCACCCTGCTGCACGCCCGCGGGGAGGACCTGGACCGGCTGCTGGTCGCGGCCGGCGCCGTGCGGGACGCCGGACTGGCCTCGGCCGGGCGGCCGGGCACCGTCACGTTCTCCAAGAAGGTGTTCGTGCCGGTCACCCGGCTGTGCCGGGACCGCTGCCACTACTGCACGTTCGTGCAGACCCCCGCCCAGCTCGCCCGGCAGGGCCAGGCGCCGTACCTGACCCCGGAGGAGGTGCTGCGGATCGCCCGGCAGGGCGCCGCACTGGGCTGCAAGGAGGTGCTGTTCACCCTGGGTGACCGGCCGGAGGACCGCTGGCCGCAGGCCCAGGAGTGGCTGGAGGAGGCTGGCTACCACTCCACCCTGGGCTACGTGCGGGCGCTGGCCGTGCAGGTGCTGGAGACCACCGGTCTGCTGCCGCACGTCAACCCCGGCGTGTTGAGCTGGGACGAGCTGACCCGGATGAAGCCGGTCTCGCCGTCGATGGGGATGATGCTGGAGACCTCCTCCCGGCGGCTGTTCGAGACCCCCGGCCTGGCCCACCACGGCTCCCCGGACAAGGACCCGACCATCCGGCTGCGCACCATCGAGGACGCCGGCCGGCTGTCGGTGCCGTTCACCACCGGGATCCTGGTCGGGATCGGGGAGACCCTGGCCGAGCGGGTGCAGTCGCTGCTGGACCTGCGCCGGCTCTCCCGCGCCTACGGGCACGTCCAGGAAGTCATCGTGCAGAACTTCCGGGCCAAGCCGGCCACCGCGATGCGTGACGCCCCGGACGCCGAGGAGGCGGACTACCTGGCCACCGTCGCCGTGGCGCGGCTGCTGCTCGGGCCCTCGGCGCGGGTGCAGGTGCCGCCGAACCTGTCCGAGCCGGCCGCGCTGGGTCGGCTGCTGGCCGCCGGCGCCGACGACTTCGGCGGGGTCTCCCCGCTCACCCCCGACCACGTCAACCCCGAACGGCCCTGGCCGCAGCTGGATGACCTGGCCCTCTGGTCGGCGCAGGTGGGCTACGAGCTGACCGAGCGGCTGACCGTGCACCCGCGCTACGCCTTGGCCGGTGAGCCGTGGATCGACCCCCGGGTGCAGGCGCACGTGGACGCGCTGGCCGACGAGCGCGGCCTGGCCCGGGCGGCGGCGCTACCGGTCGGGCGGCCCTGGCAGGAGCCGGACCCGACCTGGACCAGCGCCGGGCGCACCGACCTGCACGCCAGCATCGACACCACCGGCCGGACGTCGGACCGGCGCGGGGACTTCGACGACGTCTACGGCGACTGGGCGCTGCTGCGCGAGGACGCCGCCCGGGTCGGCGCGCCGGCCGGTGCGCCCCCGCGGCTGGACTCCGACCTGGCCGACGCGCTGCGCGCCGCCGAGCGGGACCCGGCGGGCGTGACCGAGCAGCAGGCGCTGGCCCTGGTGCACGCCGACGGCCCGGAGCTGGCCGTGCTGGTCCGGATCGCGGATGACCTGCGCCGGGAGGTGAACGGACAGGACGTGACCTACGTGGTGAACCGGAACCTCAACTTCACCAACGTCTGCTACACCGGCTGCCGGTTCTGCGCCTTCGCCCAGCGCCGCCGGGACGCCGACGCCTACACCCTGTCGGTCACCGAGGTCGCCGACCGGGCCGAGCAGGCCTGGCGGGACGGCGCGACCGAGGTCTGCATGCAGGGCGGGATCGACCCGGAGCTGCCGGCCACCGCCTACCTCGACATCGCCCGGGCGGTGCGGGAACGGGTGCCGGGCATGCACATCCACGCCTACTCCCCGATGGAGGTGGTGAACGGGGCCGGCCGGATGGGCCTGTCGGTGGAGGAGTTCCTGCTGGCGGTCAAGGAGGCCGGCGTGAGCTCGCTGCCCGGCACCGCGGCCGAGATCCTGGACGACGACGTCCGCTGGATCCTGACCAAGGGCAAGCTGCCCACCGCGGCCTGGCTGGACGTGGTCTCCACCGCGCACCGGGTCGGGCTGCCGACGTCCTCCACGATGATGTACGGCCACGTCGACACCCCGGCGCACTGGGTGGCGCACCTGCGGCTGCTGGCCGACGTCCAGCGCCGCTCGCTGGCCGGGGGAGGCGCGGCGTTCACCGAGTTCGTCGCGCTGCCGTTCGTGCACCACAACGCGCCGCTGTACCTGGCCGGGGTCTCCCGGCCCGGCCCGACGCAGCGGGAGAACACCGTGGTGCACGCCCTGGCCCGGGTGCTGCTGCACGGCCTGGTGCCCAACATCCAGACCTCCTGGGTCAAGCTCGGGGTGGCCGGCACCCAGGCGATGCTGCGCGGCGGCGCGAACGACGTCGGCGGCACCCTGATGGAGGAGACCATCTCGCGGATGGCCGGCTCCCAGCACGGCTCGGCGATGACCGTGGCCCAGCTGCGCGAGCTGGCCGCCGGGATCGGACGCCCGGCCCGGGAGCGCAGCACCCTGTACGGCACGGCCCCCCAACGCGACGTCGCCCTGACCTCCCGCCGGCACCTCCCGGTCGCCGGGGCCTGACCCACCGCCCTCCCCTCGGCGCTGATCATGGGTCAACGGTTGATGGATCCGCGGATGATCAACCTTTAGCCCATGATCACGGCGGTGAGGCGGGGCGGGAGGGTGGAGGGGCCGTTCGGGCAAATGGATGATCTCGGGCATAGCTCGTGGATCCTTGGCCGCAACAGTGCTTACTGTCCTCAAGGCGTGACGATCTGTTACGGCTCGGGGAGGGGAGACCAACGATGGCACCGGTGTTCAACCCGCCACCCGGCTGGCCCGAGCCCCCGCCGGGCTGGGCGCCGACCGAGGACTGGGCGCCGGACCCCTCGTGGCCGCCGGCGCCGGTGGGCTGGCAGTTCTTCTCGCCCGGCGACAGCGACGGCGATAGCGACGGTGACGGCGAGGCGGGGGTCCCCGCGCCCACGACCGGGTACGGCAGCAGCACGGCGCCGCCGTCGCAGGACCGGGCCGGGTGCGCGCCGTCCCGCAGGTCGCTGCTGTGGGGCTGGGGGAGCTTCGTGGCGCTCGGCCTGCTCGGCCTGCTCGGTGGTCTGGGCTCCGCGCTGGTCATGGCCGGCCTGTACGCCGGCGTCGTCGGCCTGGTCGGGCTCGCCCGCGGACGGGTGGGATGGGCCCGGCTGCACAGCCGGGCCGCCGCCGCACTGACCGTGGTCGGCGCCGTCACCGCCCTGGGCATCGGGTCGGCCACCGCCTCCGACGTCGCCCCGGCCCCGCGGGACCCGTCCGGGGTGACGGCCACCTCGCCCGCGGCCACCGCCGCGGTGGTGGCTGCCGCCGCGAGCACGGCCCCGACGGCCTCCACCTCCCCGACCGTCGCGCGCTCGCCGGCGTCGGCTGCGTCGGCGTCGGCCGCGTCGGCTGCGTCGGCCGCGTCGGCTGCGTCGGCCGCGTCGGCTGCGTCGGCTGCGTCGGCGTCGGCTGCGTCGGCGTCGGCTGCGTCGGCGTCGGCTCCGTCGGCGTCGGTCCCGACCGCCCGCCCCGGTACCGTCCTGGCCGCTCTCGCGAGCCTGAGGGTCCGGGGGCGCGCGCCGATGACCGGGTACCGCCGCGAGCAGTTCGGGGCCGCCTGGACCGACACCGACCGCAACGGCTGCGACCAGCGCAACGACACCCTGCGCCGTGACCTGACCGCCATCACGCTGAAGGCCGGCACCAGCGGCTGCGTGGTGATGACCGGGACCCTGCACGACCCCTACACCGGGACGGCGATCCGGTTCGTCCGGGGCGCCTCCACCAGCACCGCCGTCCAGGTCGACCACGTCGTCGCGCTCGGCAACGCCTGGGCCAGCGGCGCCTGGCAGTGGGATGCCGCCCGCCGGACCGCGTTCGCCAACGACACCCTCGACCTGGAGGCGGTCGACGGGTCGGCCAACGAGCAGAAGGGCGACGCCGACGCGGCCACCTGGCTGCCGGCCAACAAGGCCTACCGGTGCGCCTACGTCGCCCGGCAGGTGGCGGTGAAGGCGCGCTACCGGCTCAGCGTCACCCGGGCCGAGCACGACGCGATCGCCGGCGTCCTGAACGGCTGCCCGACCCAGCGCCTTCCCGGCGCGAAGGTGGCTGCCCTGGGGGGCGGGCCGACCTACCGGACGCCCGCCCCGGCCGCGAGCCCGGCCGCGAACCCGGCCGCGAACCCGGCCGCGAACCCGACCCCGAAGCACTCCGCGACCACCACCAGCCCCCACCGCGTGGTGCACCCGGGGTCGTTCTGCTCACCGCAGGGTGCGGTGGGCGTCACCAGCCGAGGCACGCCGATGCGGTGCCGCACGACGGCCACCGACTCCCGCGCGCGCTGGCGCTCGGCCGGCTGAGGCGAGCGGAGGACGAGGATGGGCATCGGGGTCAGCTTCAGGCTTGCGCCGGGCGTGCGGATCCGGGCCACCAGCCGCGGCCTGCGGGCCAGCGTGGGACCGAGGAGCGCGCGGCTGCACGTCGGGGCGGGACGCACCACCGTGTCCAGCGGCCTCGGACCGATGACGGTGTGGACGCCGCTCGCCGGTCGCACCCGGCCGACCGCAGCGCGCCGCCCCACGGTGGCCCAGCAGCAGGCCCAGGCCCGGGCCGCGGACCGGGCGCGCCAGGTGCAGGCCGTCCGACGGGTGGAGGACGCCCTGACCGGCCTGCACCGGCAGGCCTTCGCGGCGGCCGGCCGGCCGGTCCTGCCCCCTGTCGCGGGCGCCGACCCGCGGCGGGTCGCGTCGGTGCGCAAGGCGATGAGGGCGCGACGTCGGGCTGGTATCGCGTTCTGGCGGCTGGCGGAGCGTCGGGCCGCCGCACGGGCCGCCGAGGTCGAGGCCCAGACGGAGCTGGACCGGCAGCGCACGGGCGCCGTCGTGCTCGGTCAGTACCGGCAGGCGCTGGCCGAGGAGCACTGGCAGCGGCTGGCCGGGCACCACCCGCTGACCGTTGTCCAGACCCTGGACGACGCCTTCGCCGACAACGCCAGCGACTCGCTGTGCGTCGATGCTGGTCACGACCCGGTCACCGGCCGGCGGTGGGTCACCGTGGTCATCCACATCGGCGGCCTGGACCTGGTGCCCGAGCACCGGCCGGACACCACCCCGGCCGGGCGGCCCACGCTTCGCCGGCGCACCCAGACCGACCGCAACCACCTGTACCTGCGCGCGCTGGCCTCCACCGTGGCGGCCACGGCGAAGGAGGCGTTCGCCGTGGCGCCCGCCGCCGACGATGTCCGGGTGCTCGTGGTCCGGGGGGTGGACGGGGACAGCGGTCGGGAGGCGGTCTACGCCGGGACGTTGCGGCGGGAGGCCCTGGCCGGCCTCGACTGGGCCTCGATCGACCCGCTGGAGCCGGTGCTGGCCGCTGACGGCGCGCAGCTGAACCGGCAGGGCCGGACGCGGGAGGTCACCGCGCTGAGCGTGGACCCGGCCGGCACGACTGGGGGCCTGCTGCAGGCGCTGGCCCAGGCACCCGCGGACTGAGGCTCGCGGCGCTGCGAGCAGTCGATGACCAGGTCGTGCTGGTCCGGGTCGGCCGTCCAGCCCTCGGCCATGCCCGCCTGCTCGTCCGGGCCGTGCCGCACCAGGGTGCCGTGGCAGGGCAGCAGGTCCCACCGCGCACAGCGGACCCGGGAGTTCTGACCCGCGGGCCTTCGCTCAGGCGGGGAACGTCTGCGCCGTGCGCCGCAGCCGCGCGACGTACTCGGCCCACCACTGGTCGTCGTGCTCAGGCAGGTTCGAGTTGTCGGCCCGGTGCCCTCGCTGGCCGTCGATCAGCTCTCGCACGATGTCCGCGTGTCCGGCGTGCCGGGCGGTCTCGGCGACCATGTGGACCAGGATCCGGTGCAGGGTGACCTCCCCGTTCGTCCACCACGGCACATGACCGGGGGAGTCCAGGTCCAGGGCGTCGATGGTGGCCGCGGCGTGCGCCGCCGAGCGGCGGTAGAGGTCGACGATGAACTCCTTCGACTCCTGCGCGGTGGCCCACATGTCGGCGTTGTCCGGTGCGTCGTCGGCGGCCCAGGGCAGGTCGATGCCGCAGGGCCGGCCGAACACCTCCCCGAAGTACCCCAGCTCCACGCCGGCCAGGTGCTTGACGATGCCCAGCAGGTTCGTGCCGGTCGCCGTCATCGGCATCCGCAGCTCGCGCTCGCTCAGGCCGTCCAGCTTCCACAGGACCGCCTCTCGGTGCTGGTCCAGGTACTGCTGCATTATTACCTTCTCGGCGTCCACCGACGTCGGCTCGTTGTCCATGGCCGCAGGCTAGGACCTGGCGTCGACGAACGGGTGACGCTCGCCGGTACCGGCCCGGCGCGGGAAGCCTCACTGGGTGGGATCGGGTCCCCCTGGCGCACCGGATCCCACCCGTTGTCCCGATGCCACCCGGTCTTCGAGCAAGGGCGGGGTGGCCCGGGCCAGACCCGGATCAGGCGACGTCGCGTGCCGCCTGCCGGGTGCACTGGCAGCCGGCCAGCTCGGTGCAGTCGATCACCAGGTCGTGCAGGTCGGGGCCACCGCTGCAGCCCGGCGCCGTGCACTCCTGCTCGCCCTGGCTGTGCAGGACCAGGGTGCCGTGGCAGTGCAGCAGGTCGACCGTGCACCGCCGGCAGCCACCCACCGCCGTCCTGCTCTGGTTCCTGTTCGAGGTCATGCCTTGAGGTTACGTCGCGGCCGGGACGATCCCGGAGACCGGCACGCGGGGTCGTCGGGCCCGGGCTACGGTGCAGTCGTCTCGATGTCGAGGGAAGTGGGCAGGACGCGATGAAGGTGGACGTGGACCCGGCTGAGGTCGGGATGAGCCAGGCCGGTCTGGACCGCGCCGACCGCGCGCTGGACCGGTACGTGGACGCCGGCCGGCTGCCCGGTTACCACCTGGTGGTCTCCCGCCGCGGCCAGGTGGTGCACAGCACCACCAGGGGACGGCGCGACGTCGACGCCGGGCTGCCGGTGGAGCCGGACACCCTGTGGCGGATCTACTCGATGACCAAGCCGATCACCTCGGTCGCGGCGATGATGCTCTATGAGGAGGGCGCCTTCCAGCTCACCGACCCGGTCGCGCGGTTCATCCCCTCCTTCGCCGACGCCCGGGTGTACGTCGGGGGCCCGGACGTCCGGCCGGTCACCGTGCCGGCCACCGAGCCGATCCGGATCTGGCACCTGCTCACCCACACCGCGGGCCTGACCTACGGCTTCCACCGGATGCATCCGGTGGACGGCATGCTGCGCGCCGCCGGCTTCGAGTGGGGCAGCCCGCCCGGGATGGACCTGGCCACCGCCGTCGACACCTGGGCCGGGCTGCCGCTGCTGTTCCAGCCGGGCACAGAGTGGAACTACTCCTACGCCACCGACGTCCTGGGGCGTCTGGTCGAGGTGGTCTCCGGCCAGTCGCTGGACACCTTCTTCGCCGAGCGGATCACCGAACCGCTCGGCATGCCCGACACCACGTTCCGGGTCGACCGGGCGCAGGCGGACCGGCTGGTGAGGCTGTACCTGCCGACCGCGGAGGGAGGTATGCAGGCCACGCCGCTGGGCGACGGCGTGCTCGCCCCGTCCATGCTCTCCGGCGGCGGCGGGCTGGTCTCGACCGCGGCGGACTACCACCGGTTCACCCAGTTCCTGCGCGGCGGCGGGGAGCTGGACGGGGTCCGGCTGCTCGGTCCGCGCACGGTCTCCTTCATGGCCAGCAACCACCTGCCCGGCGGCGTCGACCTGGCCCACTACGGGCGCCCGGTATTCGCCGAGGTCTCCCAGGACGGCGTCGGGTTCGGGCTCGGGTTCGCGGTGGTCCTCGACCCGGCGATGACCCGCTCGGTCGGCAGCGTCGGGGAGTTCAACTGGGGCGGGGCGGCCTCGACCACGTTCTGGGTCGACCCGGTGGAGGACCTGACCGTCGTCCTGATGACCCAGCTGCTGCCCTCCAGCACCTACCCGCTGCGGCCGTTGCTGCGTCAGACCCTCTACTCGGCGATCGTCGGGTAGCCGTCCGGGGTGGGGCCCCGGGGCTCAGGCGGCGAGGGTGGCGCGATACTCACCGGCCTCGACCAGGGCGGCGTAGACCCCGCCCCGGGCCACCAGCTGCTCGTGCGTGCCCTGCTCGGCGACCCGGCCGTCGTCCAGCACGACGATCCGGTCGGCCCGGCGCACGGTGGACAGCCGGTGGGCGATGGTGATCGTGGTCCGACCCCGGGCGGCCTCGTCCAGCGCAGCCTGCACGGCCCGTTCGGTGCCGTTGTCCAGGGCGCTGGTGGCCTCGTCCAGGACCAGTACGCGAGGGTCGCGGAGCAGGGTCCGGGCGATGGCCAGTCGCTGCTTCTCCCCGCCGGAGAACCGGTGCCCCCGGGCGCCGACCACGGTGTCGTAGCCCCTGGGCAGCGCCATCACCACCTCGTGCACCTGCGCCCGGCGGGCGGCGTCCTCGATCTCGGCGTCGGTGGCCTGCGGACGGGCGTGCCGCAGGTTCTCCCGGACGGTCGCGTGCAGCAGGTAGGTCTCCTGGGAGACGACCCCGACCACCCGGGCCAGGGTGTCCAGGCTCAGGTCGCGCAGGTCGACCCCGTCCAGGGTCACCCGCCCGACGGTGGGGTCGGCCAGCCGGGCGATCAGCGAGGCCATCGTGGTCTTGCCGGAACCGGTGTGCCCGACCAGGGCCAGGGACGAGCCGGCCGCCACGTCGACGTCGATGCCGCTCAGCGCCGGCCGGTCCGCGTCCGGGTAGGTGAAGCCGACCTGCTCCCAGCGGACCTGGCCGCGCACCGCGGTCGGGTCCAGCGGGACCGGCGCCGGTGGGTCGGTGATCTCCACCGGCAGGTCCTGGTACTCGAAGACCCGGCTGAACAGGGCCATCGAGGCGGTGACCTGGACGCCCACGTCCAGCAGCCCCATCAGCGGCCGGAACAGCGCCCCCTGCAGGGAGGTGAACGCGACCAGGGTGCCGATGGTCATCCCGCCGGAGGTCGCCGGCAGCCCGGCGGCCAGGTAGATCAGCGCGGGGATGCCGGCGAAGATGATCGTCATGGTGGCCATCCGCCACCGGCCGGCCAGCTGGGAGCGCACCTCCAGGCTCACCAGGTCGGCCGAGGTGTCGGTGAACCTCTGGGACTGAGCCGGTCCGGCGCCGAGGGTCTTGCCCAGCAGGACGCCGCTGATCGACAGGCCCTCCTCCACCTGGGCGGCGAGGTCGGCCAGCCGGCCCTGGCGGGCCGCGGTCACCTTCTGCCGCATCCGGGCGACCCGTCGGGTGAGCAGCACGGCGGGCGGGATGACCAGCAGGGACAGCAGCGAGAGCCGCCAGCTCAGCGCGAGCATCGCGACCATGGTGCCGATCACCGTGGTGGTGTTGGAGGCGAGCGAGGTGGCGGTGGAGGTGACCACCGACTGCATCGCCCCGATGTCGTTGGTCAGCCGGGACTGCACCTCCCCGCCGCGGGTGCGGGTGAAGAAGGCCAGCGACTGACGCTGCAGGTGGCTGAAGACCGACGTCCGTAGCCGGTGCATGACCTGCTGGCCGACGGTGGTGGACAACCAGGTCTGCACGACGCCGAGGGCGGAGGTGATGACCGCGACGGCCAGCATCCCGCCGACGGCGGCCAGCAGCAGCGAGACGTCCTGGCGGGGCAGGGCCCGGTCGATGATCAGCCTGACCAGGAACGGCGAGGCGAGCGCGACGGCGGAGCTGATCATGATCAGCGCCATCACCAGCCCGACCTGCCAGCGGTAGGGGGAGAACAACGCCGTCACCCGGCTGAGCGGCACGGGTGCGCGTTCCAGCTGCGCCACGTCCTCGGGGCTGCGGCGCAGGCCGCTGCTCCGCCCGCCGCCGGTGCGCTCGGCGGCGGGTCGTGTCGTCGTCGTCGCCGCGATGGCGACCACCTCCTCGGTCAGGGCTCCCGGCGGCGGAAGACCGCCGGAAATATTGCTGAGGTTACCTCAAAGTGTGGTAACCCGCCGCGGTCGGCTAGCATTCCGCCATGCCCGAGGACGACGCCACCGCACTGGGTGAGCTGCTGATCCGGGCCGCGCGCTCGCAGCGTCACCGCTGGGCGCACGTGCTCGCGCCGTGGGACCTCTCCCCGCACCACGCCCGGGCGCTGGGGGTGCTGTCCGGTTCGGACGGCCGGCGGTTGTCCGACCTCGCCGAGGCGCTGCGGATCGCGCCCCGGTCGGCGACCGAGGTGGCCGACGCCCTGCAGCAGCGGGGACTGGTGGAGCGTTCCCCGGACCCGTCCGACCGGCGGGCCGTGCTGCTGACCGTCACCGACGAGGGACGCCGGGTGCAGGCCGAGATCGGCGAGGCGCGCGCCGCCGCCCTGCAGGCGATGTTCGACCGGTTGTCCGGCCGGGAGCGGGCCGAGCTCGGCCGGCTGCTGCGCGTCCTGGTCGGGGAGGACGACCGGCCGCCGGGCGAGACCGCTCACGCAGCGGCGGACCGCGGTCACGGCCGTCCCTGAACCGGCGACGGCGTTCAGCCGGCGAACCCCTCGGCGGTGGCGCGCAGCCTCGCCACGTACTCGGCCCACCACTGGCGGCAGGGGGATCAGTCACCGGGTGGGATCCCGTCCCTCCAGCGCACCGGATCCCACCCGTTGACCGGATCCCACCCGATCAGGGGTGGACGGGCGGGTGAAGCAGCACGACCGGGATGGTGCGGTCGGTCTTCTCCTGGTAGCCGGCGAAGCCGGGCGAGCGCTGGGTGAGGACCTGCCACAACCGCTCCCGCTCGTCGGGGCCGGCCACCTCCGCCCGTGCGTCGTAGGTCCGCAGCTGCCCCTGCGCCCAGCGCTGGACCTGCACCTGAGGGTTGGCGAGCAGGTTGTGGTACCAGGCCGGGTGGTGGTCGGCGCCGGCGGCCGAGGCCACCACCACCAGCCGATCGCCGTCCGCCAGGTAGACCAGCGGAGAGACCCGCGGCTGCCCCGAGCGCGCCCCGGTGGTGCCGAGCAGCAGCATGCTGTCGCGGTCGAAGGTGTCGGCCACCCGCTCGCGACCCTCCAGGAACTGCTCGATGACCATCTCGTTCCAGCCCATCGGCCTCTCCTCGCCTCGTCCCGCGGTCACTGTGCCACAGCGCGCCGCCCGCGGCGCGGCTTACCCTCGGCCCCTGCCACCCGTCGCCTAGCCACCGGCTCTGGGTGAGCTGTCGATGATGAAGGTGTCGAAGACGTGCACGCCGGGCTCGTCGCGGACCGCGTGGGCGGCGTCGCGCACCTGCACCAGCTGCTCGACGGTCATCTGCAGTGCGGGCTCATCCGGCTGGTAGGTGGTGCCGACCGGGTAGTCCCGGCCCGGGCTGCGGGTCATCTCTATGTGGCAGCCGATCACGTGCGTCACCGGGCGGGCCTGCGCGAAGCGGACCAGCCGGTCCAGACCGGCCACGAAGGCCGGCATGTCCGGCGCGTACAGCCGTCCCGGGTAGACCGTGTCCCCAGTCAGCAGCAGACCCGTCCAGGGATCGAAGACCGCGATACAGGTCGCGTGGTGACCGGGGATGGAGAGCACCTCCAGCACCCGCTCGCCCAGGTCCAGCCGGGCGCTGCGCTCCAGGTCCTCGTCCAGGCCCCAGAAGTGTCGTACGGAGGCCAGGTCGGTACCGACCACCGTGGTGGCGGCCCGGTCGCCGAACTGGGCGTCGGCGGCCACGTGGTCGGCGTGCGCGTGGGTGTGGGCCACGACCAGGTGCAGCTCAGCGCCGTCCGGCTGGGCCTGGCCTTCGGCGGCCAGCAGCTGGTCCACCGTGGCGCGCAACGGGAACACCTCAGGATCGCAGCTGGCCCCGGTGTCCAGCAGCAGCGCCCGCTCCCGGCCGATCAGCAGCACCATGAAGGGCGCCTCGTAGTGGGTGGACTTGTTCTGCCGCAGCAGGTACGTGCCCGGTGCGGCCGGGTGGACCTGGATCGGCGGCCCGGGGTCGGGCGCCGCCTGCGGCGCTCCGTGGACCCAGGTCACGTCCAGGTCCACGGGCGCCCGACGTGCGCTCTGCTGGCAGGCCATGCGGGCACGCTACCGGCGGCGATGGTCAGGAGACGCTGGTGATCCGGAAGATGGGGTGCCGGGGCGCGATCTCGGCGAGCTGGTCGTCGCTGGAGTCGGCACCGACCCCCTCGAAGAACATCCCCACCTCCCAGGCCCACTTCTTCAGGTAGGCCCGCAGCACCGGGATCTTCTCGGCGTCCTCCAGCTCGACGACGGCGATCTGCTGCACCCGGCGGCCACGCCGCAGGTCGGCCTGACCGGCGACCCGGATGTTGCGCACCCACTGCGTCGTCCCGCGCGGGGCGACCAGGTACTCCTGACCCTCGAACGGCAGTGGGTTGACCGGCGTGTGCCGCATCTGCCCGCTGCTGCGCCCGCGGACCCCGAGGTCGGCCGAGCCGGCCACCGACACCCCGCGGCGGGTCAGCCAGGTCACCAGCGGGTTCATCACGCGGCGGGTGAACACGTCCGGTTCGCGGTAGTGCCGGTTCGGCTGGGCTGCGGGCTGGTCCTGGGACATCTCGGCTCCTTGGGTGAGCGGTGCTCTCATAAAGAGCAGCGTTCACTAGGATCCGGCTGGTGTCAAGAGCAGTGCTCTCGCTCTGTGCGAGGATGGCGACATGCCCACCGCCCGGGAACGCAACCGCGCCCAGACCCTGCAGGCCATCACCCGCGCGGCGCAGGGCCAGCTCGTCGAGCACGGCGCCGCAGGGCTCTCGCTGCGCGCCGTCGCTCGGGAGGTCGGTCTGGTCTCCTCGGCGGTCTACCGCTACTTCCCCAGCAGGGACGACCTGCTGACCGCGCTGATCGTGGCGGCCTACGACGACCTGGGGGAGCACGCGGAGTCCGCGGTCGACCCGGCGGAGCACCCGAGGCGGCAGTGGCTGGCCGTCTGGCGGGCGGTCCGCCGGTGGGGTGTGGCCAACCCGGAGCGCTGGTCCCTGATCTACGGCTCGCCGGTCCCCGGGTACACGGCGCCGGCGGCGACCATCCCGCCGGCGGCCCGGGTTGCGCTGACGCTGATCGACGTCCTGCTCGCCGCGCGCACGCTCCCCGAGGCCGCAGACCCGGCGGCCGCCCCCGACCCGGCGGCCGTGGCCGCGGTCGACAGCACAGGCATCCCGGGGCTGGCGCCGGAGCTGGGCCCAGCCGCGGTCAGCGCCTGGACCCAGCTGATCGGCACGGTCAGCTTCGAGCTGTTCGGGCACTACACGGGCGTGGTCACCGACCGCGAGGCCTACCTGGACCACGTCGCCGACCTGGCTGCCACCTCGGTCGGGATCCCGGCGACGACCGAGCCGAGCCGTGACCGCTTCCGCCAGGTCGGCGCCGGCTAGCTGCCGCTCTCGTGCCGGTCGGCGTTGGCGTGCACGGCGTCCCGCACGTACTGCGCCAGACCGGGGGCGAGGTCCTCGTAGGTCCGGGTGAACCGGGGGTCGGCGAGGTACAGGTCGCCCAGACCGCGGTGCATCTCGTAGGAGACGTCGTAGAACCGGTCGTGGATGTGCCGGCGGTGGGCCTCGGCAGCGTCCATGGCCGGCACCGAGTCGGCCGGAGCGCCGGACCGCAGGGCGGCGGTGAACGCCTCGTTCACCGCCTCCGCCTCGGCCTTGATCTGCTCCCAGTCGGCCTTGGTGTACTGGGTGGTGCGCCGGCGGGACTCACGCCAGGCCTCGGTCTCACCCCAGCGCTCCTGCGCCTGCGCGGCGTAGTCGTCGTTGAAGGAGTCACCGAACAGCTCGCGCTGCTCCTGCGGGGTCAGGTTCGTGCCGGACATCTGGACCTCCAGTGCTCGTTCGATGGCGTTGACGAGGTCACCCAGCTCGGCGACCCGGCGGCGGACCGCCTCCCGCTGGCGGCGCAGGTGCTGCGTCACGTCGGAAGTGGGGTCGTCGAGCAGGGTCGCGACCTCCTCGAGGGGCAGACCGAGGCGCCGGTAGACGACCACCTGCTGCAGGCGCTGCAGGTCCGCCGGCGTGTAGAGCCGGTAGCCCGCCGCCGTCCTGCCGCTGGGCACCAGCAGGCCGATCCCGTCGTAGTGGTGCAGCGTGCGGACCGTGACGCCGTACGCCTGGGCCACCTGGCCCACGGTCATCGGCTGCGGCGCAGAGGGCGTCGCGTCCTGGGTCATCCGGATCACCTCGGTCATGGAGCCACCGTGCTGCCTGACGCCGGGTCAGGGTCAAGCGCCGAGCACCGACGTTCTCACCGCCATCCTCACTCCTCGGGGCGGTCGATCCGCAGCACGACGTGCTCCCGGTCGTCGACCGGGTTGTCCGGCTCCAGCTCGCCGCTGGCCACCACGGTGAACCCCGCCTTCTGCAACGCCCGCCAGGACCGCCGGTTGGCGGCCACGACCGGGACCAGCAGGCAGCTCACCTCCGGGTCGCGCGACCAGACCCGGGTGACGAAGGCGGAGATCATGGCCGGGCCCAGGCCGCGCCCGATCCGGTCCGGGTCCCCGATCAGGTAGTCCAGGCCGGCCGCGCGCTCGGGCACCTCGACCACCGCTGCCAGCTCGCGGCGGTAGTCGGGGTAGTCCCGGTACCAGCTGTACTGCAGCAATCCGACGGGCTCGCGGCCCAGCCGGGCCAGCCAGTCCTGGTTGGGCTCGGCGCCGTCCGCGCTGGCGCCGAAGTCCCGCTCGACCGCCTCGGCGGAGGTCTCGTGGTTCCACCAGCGCGCCACGTGCGGCTGCGCGAGCCACTGGCCCAGCCGCGGGAAGTCCTCCCGGCGAAGGCGCCGGAAGGTGATCGGCGCCGACTCGTCCATGCCCAGCTGCCCGGCCGGAGCAGGCTCAGCCGGCCAGCGGAGCGTGCTCGCGCTCCAGCACGGCCCACGGTCCGTGGGCCACCACCCGGCCGCCGTCCAGCACCAGCACCTGGTCCGCCCGGGTCAGCGCGGCCCGCTTGGAGGTCGAGCCGATCACCGTCGTGCCGGCCTCCCGCAGCACCCGCCACAGGTCCAGCTCGGTGGCCACGTCCAGGGCCGAGGAGACGTCGTCGGCGACCAGCAGCTCGGGCCGGGCGGCCAGCGCCCGGGCCAGGGCCAGGCGCTGCAGCTGCCCGCCGGACAACCGGGTGCCCTTGTGCCCGATCAGCAGGCCCAGGCCGCCACCCGGTCCGGCCAGGTCCCGCTCCAGCTGGGCCATCCGGACCGCGGCGGCCACCTCCAGGTCCTGCCCCAGGGCGACGTTCTCGGCCACCGTGCCCGACAGCACCCGGGGCAGCTGACCCACGTAGCCCACCTGGCCGGGGCGCAGGAAGACGTCCGGCTCGGTCACCGGCCTGCCGTTCCAGGCCAGGGTGCCGGTGTGCGGCACGATCCCGGCCAGGGCCCGCAGGAACGAGGACTTGCCGGAGCCGACCGGCCCGACGACCAGCACCAGCTGGCCGCTGGTCACCTCCAGGTCGACGCCGTCGATGCCCACGGTGCCGTCCTCGTGCACCGCGCCGAAGCCGCGCAGGCTCAGCTCGCGCAGCGGCTCACGGACGGCGGCCGGTGGGGCCGGGGCGGTGCCCGCCACCAGGTCGACGCCCTCCAGGGCCGCGGAGAAGTGCGGCGTGCCGGTCATCGCCACCGTGCGCTGGGTCCAGACCCGGGCCGAGGGCAGCTGGGAGACCAGCGAGGCGGCCGTCCAGCCGAACCACCCGGCGGCGCCCAGCGCGCTGACCGCCACCAGGGTGGTCGCGGCCGACAGCGCGCCGGACAGGTACAGCCCCCAGACCGCGATCGGCAGCAGGCCGCCGGCCAGGCCGGGCACCGCGCGGGCCCAGACCTGGGTGGCGACCTCGCGGTGCTGGCGCTGCGTCCGGACGGCGTCCAGCCGGGCCAGGTGGGTCAGCACCTGGTCGGTGGCCGAGGCCAGCTTGACCGTCCGGGAGGCCGACAGCGCCGACACCAGCGACGTCGCGAAGGCGGCCCGGGCCGCCACCGTCCGGGCCGCCGCCCGCTTCAGCGTCGGGCCGAAGGCCAGCGCGCTGGCCGCCGACCCGACCATCGTGGCGAGGAAGAACAGGCCCGGCACCGGCGAGCGGGAGATCGCCGTCATCGCCACCAGGGTGCCGGTGGCGATCGCGATGTCGGCGGTGTTGTCGGCCAGCATCACCACCCGCTCGGTGTCCCCGGCCTGCGCCACCACCGCGGCCGGGCTGTAGGAGCCGACCCGGCTCGGTCCGGTCTGGCCGTGCACCAGCCGCAGCCCGATCCGCAGCTGCTGCAGCACCCACCAGCGGGGGAACCACAGGCTGGTCAGGTAGATGATCGGGATGCCGGCGGCCAGCGCCACGGCGATCAGCAGGGCCAGCGGCAGCGGGCTGCCCGTGCCGTCGACCAGGTTCGCCCACAGGGCCGCCAGCAGGCTGCCCTCCAGCCCGATCACGGTGTTCACCGTCCACAGACCGATCGGGAAGGCCCCGTACTTGGGGTCGTTGACCGCCAGCCGGGCGATCTCCCGCATGGTGTGCGTGGCGGCGTCGTCCTGGCGGGCGGGGCGCGGCGCGGGGCCGGTGGGCTGTGGCCCGGCGGACCCGCCCGCGACCCGGGCGGCCGGCCCGGCGGCGGGCGCCCGGTCCTCGGCGGTGGCGGCGGCGGCCGCCGGGCGCGGGGTGAGCTCGCCGGCCGCCATCAGCTCGGCGAACCGCCGGGAGGTGCGCAGCGGGCCCGCCTCCAGCACCTGGCCGTCGGCCATCACCACCACCTCCTCGCACCGCCGGACCGAGGTCAGCCGGTGCGCAATGACGATCCCGATCCGGCCCAGCAGCAGACGCTCGGTGGCCCGCTGCACCCGGGACTCGGTCAGCGGGTCCATCCGGGCGGTGGCCTCGTCCAGGACGACGACGGCCGGGTCGCGGACCAGGATCCGGGCGAAGGCGACCAGCTGCTCCTGACCGGCCGACAGGACCACCCCGCCCTCGCCGAGCCGGGTCGACAACCCCTCCGGCAGCTCGGCCACCCAGGCGTCCAGGCCCAGCTCGGCCACCGCCTTGCCGGCCGCCTCGACCAGCTCGGGGTCGAACAGGGCCACGTTCTCGGCCAGGGTCCCGGTCAGGATCTCGGTGCGCTGCGGGACGACGGCCAGCCGGCGTCGCAGCGCGGCCAGGTCCAGGTCCAGGACGTCGACGCCACCCAGCCGGACTGTGCCCCGGGGCGGTTCGACCTCCCGGGTCAGCACCTTGACCAGGGTGCTCTTGCCCGACCCGGTACGGCCGACCACCGCATAGGACAGGCCCCGGGCGGAAGGTCAGGCTGACCTCGCGCAGCACTGGTGGCCGACTGCCGACGTCCTCGGGGTAGCTGAACGTCAGGTTCTCGATCTGCAGGTCGCCGTCGCTGGGCGGCAGGCCACCGACCGGTTCCCGGGGTGCCTCCTCCAGCCGTTGGATCCGGCTCCAGGCGCCCAGTGCGCTCTGCAGCTCCGGCAGCATCTGGCCGACCCGGCCGACGGTGCCGCCGACGGCCACCGCCAGCAGCCAGGTCGAGGTCAGCCGGGCGGCGTCCACTGCCCCGGCCTGCAGGGCCAGCGCGCCGGCCACCACGAACGAGGCGATGCCCAGGGACAGCACGGCGACCGCGGCCGCGGCCAGCCGGGCGGAGTCCAGCCAGACGGCGCGGCCGCGGGCCATCACCACCGCCGAGGCCCGCGCGTAGAGGCGGATCACGAACGGCCGGGCCAGGCTGGTGCGCACGTCGTCCTGGCCGTGTACCGCCTCCTCGACCACCGCGGCCAGGTCCGACCAGGCCTCCTCCTCGGCCTCCCGGGCCGGGGGGATCCTGCGGGCCGGGCGGCGGACGGCGAGTGCGGTCAGCGCGGTCAGGGCGGCCAGACCCAGCCCGCCGGGCCACCAGACCACCAGCGCGGTGAGCACCGCGATCAGGGCCGAGGCACCCATCTGGGCGATCCGGGCACCGGAGCCGCGCAGCTCGGCGGCGACCTGGTGCACGTCGGTGTCGATCCGGTCCAGCAGCTCACCGACCGGGGTGGCCTGCAGCACCGGCAGCGGCTGGCGGAAGGCCCGCACGGACAGCCGGCCTCGGGTGGCCGCCGACCACTGCGCGGTCAGCTGCGAGACGCCCAGCCGCAGCGCCACGTCCCCCGCTGCGGCGAGCAGCAGGGTCACCGACAGCGCCACGAACCACGACACCGAGCGGTGCACCAGCACGGGGCCGCCCAACGCGGCGGACAGCGCGGTCCCGGTCGAGGAGAGCAGGATCAGGGCGACCAGGACCGCACCCCGGCGGGGCGCGGTCGCCCACAGGTCGCGGAACAGGTTCATCGGGTCGGCCCCCAGCTCGGTTCGGACGTCGGTCCAGCCTGGCCGCCGCCGCGACCCCGCCGCAAAGCGTTTTCCGGCCGGGGAATCATCCCAGGACCCGGGCCGGCGCGCCGCACCGGCGTCGATCGGGCACCCTCGGAGGATGACCGAGACACCGGCCCGACCCGGGGCCCGGCAGTGGCTGCCCGAGGTCGTCCAGGACGTCGAGGAGCTGCGCGCGGCCGCCCCGTCCTGCCGCGGCTGCGAGCTGTGGGAGCCGGCCACCCAGGTCGTCTTCTCGGCCGGCTCGCCGAACGCCCGGGTGGCGCTGGTCGGGGAGCAGCCCGGGGACCAGGAGGACCGCCGCGGGATCCCGTTCGTCGGGCCGGCCGGCCGGCTGCTGCGCCAGGCCCTGGACGAGGCCGGGCTGGCCCGGGGCGACCTGTACGTGACCAACGCGGTCAAGCACTTCCGGTTCACCCAGGACGGTCCGGGCAAGCGCCGGATCCACCAGACCCCGGAGCTGGCGCACATCCTGGCCTGCAAGCCCTGGCTGGCCGCCGAGCTGCAGCAGGTGTCCCCGGAGCTGATCGTCTGCCTCGGCGCGACCGCCGCGAAAGCGCTGCTGCCCAAGGGCTTCCGGGTGACCAGGCAGCGCGGGCAGCTGATCCGGCTGGCCACCTCCCTGGGTGAGCGGACCTTCATGGGCACCGTGCACCCCTCCTCGGTGCTGCGGGTGCCCGAGCAGGACCGGGACAAGGCCTACGGGGCGCTGGTCGCCGACCTGAAGGTGGCGGCGGCCGCCGTCGGCTGACTCCGGCGGTCTCCGCGGTGCCCGGCACGCGGTGCCCGGGCAGATCCGTGCGAGCCTTCGCGTTGTCGTCCTGCGAGGAGGTGCCCGTGAGCACAGAGCACAGCAGCCCGGCCCGCGCCCCGGTGGCCGAGGGTCAGGGTCCGGCCAAGCCGGTGATCCTGACCGTCGACGACGACCCCTCGGTGTCCCGCGCGGTGGCCCGGGACCTGAGGCGGGGCTACGCCGAGGGGCACCGCGTGGTGCGCGCGGAGTCCGGGGCCAGTGCCCTGGAGGCGATCCGCGAGCTGACCCTGCGCGGGGAGCAGGTCGCGGCCATCCTGGCCGACTACCGGATGCCCGGGATGAACGGCATCGAGTTCCTCGAGCAGGCGATGGACCTGGTGCCGGACGCCCGCCGGGCCCTGCTCACCGCCTACGCGGACACCGACGTGGCGATCGCCGCGATCAACCAGGTGGACGTCGACCACTACCTGGTCAAGCCGTGGGAGCCGCCGGCCGAGAAGCTCTACCCGGTGGTGGACGCCATGCTCGAGGCCTGGCGGCGCACCGCCCGCGCGGAGCGGCGGCAGGTCAAGCTGCTCGGGCACCGCTGGTCAGCGCCGTCCTTCGAGGCGCGGGACTTCCTGTCCCGCAACGGCGTCCCCTACCGGTGGTACTCGGTCGAGGAGCCGGACGGCGCCCGGCTGCTGGACCTGGCCCGCTGCGGGCCGCAGGACGTGCCGGTGGTGATCGGGGTGGACGGCGCGGTGCTGCGCCGGCCGGGCAGCACCGAGCTGGCGGCCATGGTCGGGCTGAGCACGGTGCCGGCTGGGGAGTTCTACGACCTGGCCATCGTCGGTGGCGGTCCGGCCGGGCTGGGCGCGGCGGTGTACGGCGCCTCGGAGGGCCTGCGCACGGTCCTGGTCGAGAGCCGCGCGGCCGGCGGGCAGGCCGGGCAGAGCAGCCGGATCGAGAACTACCTGGGCTTCCCGGACGGCGTCTCCGGCGGCCAGCTGACCGCGCGGGCCCGGCGCCAGGCCGAACGCTTCGGCGCCGAGATCCTCTCCGCCCGCACCGTCGCCGGCCTGGCCACCCGCGGGCCGGCCCGGGTGCTGACCCTGGAGGACGGCAGCGAGATCGCCGCGCACGCCGTCGTCCTGGCCACCGGGGTCGCCTACCGCTCGTTGCCGGCCCGTGGCGCCGAGCAGCTCGTCGGCCGGGGGGTGTTCTACGGCTCGGCGGCGACCGAGGCGGCGGCCTGTGCCGGCCGGCACGTGGTCGTGGTCGGCGGGGCGAACTCCGCCGGCCAGGCCGCGGTGTTCTTCGCGGCCCACGCCCAGCGGGTCACCCTGGCCGTCCGCGGGCCGGACCTGCGCGCCTCGATGTCCAGCTACCTGGTGGAGCAGATCGAGGCGATCGAGGCGATCGAGGTGGCGACCTGCACCGAGGTCAGCGCCTGCCACGGCGAGCAGCACCTGGAACGGGTGACGCTGACCGACCGGGTCAGCGGCCGGCAGCGGGAGCTGGACTGCGGGCACGTCTTCGTCTTCATCGGGGCCGCGCCGATGACCGACTGGCTGCCCGAGCAGGTGCTGCGCGACGAGACCGGCTTCGTGCTGACCGGCTTCGACCTGCGCGGACCGGACGGGCCCCCGCCGGGCTGGCCGCTGGAGCGCGACCCGTTCCTGCTGGAGTCCAGCCTGCCCGGGGTGTTCGTGGCCGGCGACGTCCGCGCCGCGTCGGTCAAACGGGTGGCCTCGGCCGTCGGTGAGGGCGCCCTGGCCGTCACCCTGGTGCACCGGTACCTCGGAGAGGTGTGAGCGCGATGAGCACCGACGGCCCGCTGCAGGCCGAGGACCTGCGCACCCTGTTCCTGTTCGAGGCCCTGGACCAGGCCCAGCTCGGCTGGCTGACCGAGCACGGCGACGTCGAGGCTCGGGCGGCGGGGGAGTACGTCTACCGCGAGGGCGAGCCGGCCACCTGCTTCTTCGTCCTGCTCAGCGGCACCGTGGTGATGCGTCGGGCGGTGGACGGCGGCCAGGTGGAGGTGAACCGGACCGACCACCGCGGCGCCTACGCCGGCGCGACGGCGTCCTTCGTGGCCGACGCGGACCGGGCCCGGTACAGCAACAGCCTGCAGGCGGTGACCGACGCTCAGTTCTTCGTGCTGGGTGGCGCGGACCTGGCCGAGGCGATGCGCTCCTGGTTCCCGATGGCCGTGCACCTGCTGGAGGGGCTGTACCTGGGCATCACCCGCAGCACCGCGCTGGTCGGGGACCGGGAACGGCTGGCCTCCCTCGGCCGGCTGTCGGCGGGCCTGACGCACGAGCTGAACAACCCGGCCGCCGCCGCCGTGCGGGCCACGTCCTCGCTGCGGGAGCGGGTGGCCCGGATGCGGCACAAGCTCGCCTCGCTGGCCGGTGGGCACGTCGACCCGGACGTGCTGGTCCGGCTGTCCGCGGCCCAGGAGGAGGCCATCGAGCGGCTGGCCAAGGCGCCCGAGCTGGGCCCGGTCGAGACCGCGGACGCCGAGGACGAGGTCGCCGACTGGCTCGCCGAGCGCGACGTCGCCAACGGCTGGGAGCTGGCCCCGGTGCTGGTCGCCGGCGGTCTGGACACCGGCTGGCTGGAGGCCCTGGCCGCCGACCTGGCCGGCCTGGACCGGTGGGACCCGGCCACCCTGGGCAGCGGGCTGGGCTGGATCGCCTACGCGCTGGAGACCGAGATGCTGATGGCGGAGATCGAGGACTCCACGCACCGGGTCTCGGCGCTGGTCGGGGCGGCCAAGCAGTACACCCAGCTGGACCGGGCGCCCTTCCAGGACGTCGCGGTGCACGAGGGCCTGAAGTCGACCCTGGTCATGCTCAGCCACAAGATCCGCACCGCGCAGGTGCAGGTGGTCAAGGAGCTGACCCCCGACCTGCCGACCGTGCCGGGCTACCCGGGGGAGCTGAACCAGGTCTGGACCAACCTGATCGACAACGCGGTGGCCGCGATGCCCGACGGCGGCACGCTCACCGTGCGCACCGTCCGTGAGGCCGACGGGGTCGCCGTCGAGATCTGCGACACCGGTAGCGGCATCCCCGGCGAGCTGCTGAGCCGGGTCTTCGAGCCCTTCTTCACCACCAAGCCGGTCGGCGAGGGCACCGGCCTCGGCCTGGACATCTGCTACCGGATCATCACCCAGCGGCACGGCGGGCAGATCACGGTGGACTCCGAGCCGGGCCGCACCCGGTTCCGCGTCAGCCTCCCCGCCCACCCCGGTGCCACCGCGTCGCCGACCTGACCCGGCGACCTGAGCGAGCGGGGAGAAGGTGGAGCGGCGCCGATCCCGACACCGGGCAGACTGCCGCCATGAGCTCCGGACCACCGGCCGACCCCGAGCAGTCGCCCGCCACCCAGGACGACTGGAGTCGTCGGCGCCGCGAGGCGGCCGCGACCCAGGCGGAGCGGGCCGCCCGGGCCAAGCAGCAGGAGACCGAACGCGCCCGGCAGCTGATCGAGGACTTCACCGCGCAGGCGCGGCACCGGCTGACCCCTCGGCCCCTGCTGGCCCGGGCCGGCGACGGCAAGGCGCGGTACCGGACCGGCCTGACCGGGTGGTACCTGCGCCGGGAGGGCACGGTCGGGGTCAGCCAGGACGGGGAGTACTACAACCTGTCCGCCCCGACCAGCCTCAAGGCACGCCTGGTGGGGGTGACGCTGGTCCCCTCCGACCCGCCGCTGGTGGTCGGCCGCGGCGGACGGGACGGGGAGTCGATCGACCTGCGCGAGCTGCTCGAGCTGCGGTTGGCCGCCGGTGACGACTGGCAGGAGCCGGGCTGACTCTGCTGCCGACCGCGCCGCGCCCCCGACGGCGGCCCGGTCTCAGTCGGTGCGGCGGGTGAGCGCGTCGATGACGAGCCCGAGCCCGGCACCCAGCATCCACACGTCCTTGGACAGCGGCAGCCCCTGCGGGGTGGCGCGCAGGCTGCCCTCGCGGCGCATGCCCGGGGTCTTCAGGTAGAGCCCGAGCAGGCCGGCCGAGAAGGCGGTCAGCCCGGCCCCGGCCACCACGGTCGGCACCACCGGCAGCAGCAGGGCCGCGCCGAGGGCGATCTCCGCGGTGGACAGGGCCCGCACGAAGGTCGCGGAGTCCAGCTTGCCCAGCGCGGGGTAGGTGCCGCTGGCGAAGCCGTGCAGGTTGCCGGCCGTCTCGGCATCCGCCGAACGCTTCTCCAGCCCGCTGTTGAGGATGAAGGCTCCGGTGGCCAGCCGGACCGGCAGCTCGCGGGCGGTGAACAGCTTCACGTCAGATCCTCCTGCAGGGGGCGGGCAGATGATCGTTCAATTGTTGCCCGGGCCCGGCCGCCGTCCAGTCGAGGCCGCCGTCCAGTCGAGGGTGACCGGGGGCCGGGCCGCCCCCGCTCCGGTCACGGCAGCGACCAGTCCACCGGTTCTCCACCGCCGGCGAGCAGCAGCTCGTTCACCCGGCTGAACGGACGGCTGCCGAAGAAGCCGTGCCGGGCCGACAGCGGGGAGGGGTGCGCGCTCTCCACCCGCGGCAGGGCGCCGAGCCGGGGGACCAGGCTGCGGGCGTCCCGCCCCCACAGCACCGCCACCAGCGGGCCGCCGCGGTCCACCAGCGCCTGGATCGCCCGGTCGGTGACCTCCTCCCAGCCCTTGCCGCGGTGCGCGCCGGGCCGACCCGGCTGCACGCTCAGGCACCGGTTCAGCAGCAGCACCCCGCGTTCGGCCCACGGCGTCAGGTCCCCCGATCGGGGAGCCGGGCCACCCAGGTCGGCCACCAGCTCGGTGAAGACGTTGACCAGGCTGCGCGGCAGCGGCGCCACCCCCGGGGCGACCGAGAAGGACAGCCCGACGGCGTGCCCCGGCGTGGGGTAGGGGTCCTGGCCGACCACCAGCACCCGCACCCGGTCCAGGGGCTGACGAAAGGCCCGTAGCACGTCCGGCGCGGCCGGCAGGAACCCCCGCCCGGCCCGCTGCTCGGCGGCCAGGAAGGCCGACATCGCGGCCAGCCGGCCGGCGACCGGCCGCAGGGCCTGGGCCCACCCCGGGTCCAGCCCGGACAGGTCCAGAGCGCCGTCGTCCGGCCGTGCACCGCTCACGCCCGGACCTTAGGGGACCCCCGGATCGAGCGACGAACCAGGCGCCGCGCATCAGCGCAGGCCGTCCGAGGACCACCGCTCGGCACCACTATCCGCCAGCACGCCGATGCCCTCCGGCAACCCGCGGATCAGTCGTTCCCAGCCCCCCGGCGCGTCGACGAGGCCGTCCAGGG
This sequence comes from uncultured Actinomycetota bacterium, assembly GCA_963821825.1. Taxonomy (GTDB): domain Bacteria; phylum Actinomycetota; class Actinomycetes; order Actinomycetales; family Kineosporiaceae; genus CAWGFD01. Next base: position 324,314 of record CAWGFD010000001.1, on the reverse strand, counting down.
GGATCGTCATGGGGCCAGGTCGTCTCCGTGCAGCGTCCCGTTCGGCCCGTCGAGACGACGGACGTGCCGTCCGCTCAGAAGCGGTGGCGCAAGCGCAGCGCCAGCGGCCGTCCGTCCGGGTCGTACAGCGTCCGGTACAGCGGGTCCGCCCACGCCAGCGTCCGCGGGGTCAGGCGCGGTGCCGAGTACGGGCGCAGCCGGCCGGGCGGGCGCGGGCCGACGCGGCCGCGGTCGTGCCACTGCTGCAGGCGGGCGGCGCTCTCGGCGAAGCAGGCGAACATCCCGGCCGGGTCGACAAGATCGCCGTCGCGGCCGTCGGCGCGGTCGAGGTGCTCGCGGGCGAGCTCGAGGCGCAGCTCGCGGGCGAAGCGCCGCGCCCCGTGACCGTCGCGGTCGATGACGGCCGGCGGCCGTTCGTCGCGGGTCTCGTCGATCACCGCGCACGACAACTCGGAGTCGTGCGTCCACGATCGGCGGTTGATGTTGTCCGAACCGACCGCTGCCCACACGTCGTCGATCACGCAGACCTTGGCGTGCACGTACACCGGCGTCCCGGCGTGGTTCTCGACGCCGTACACGGCGACGCGTTCCGGCGCGGCCGTCCGCAACAGGTCCAGCGCGTGCTGCCGGCCCACCAGGTTCGGCGGCTCGGACAACCGTCCGTCCTGGTCGGGGTGGTGCGGGATGACCGCCACGAGGTGCAGCCCCGGCTCGGCCCGCAGGGCGGCGGCGAAGCAGGACACGATCTCGGCCGACCAGAGATACTGGTCCTCGAGGTAGACGATGCGGTGCGCGCGGGCGGCGACCTTGGTGTAGGCGTGCGCGACGCTCCGCTCGCCGCCCGGCGCGAACGGGTAGCCGGGGTGGCGGTTGCCGTAGGTGCGTAGCACCTGGACGTACGCGGTGCCGCGCGGCGCCGGGTCGGGCGCCGGTGCGGGCAACGGGTCCGGCCGGTGGTCGTCGCCGCGCAGCCGCTGGCTGGCAAAGTTGATTACGTTGCGCGTGAGCGGGGCCGGGTCCTCCCACCGTTCGCGGAAGGTGGCCTCGACGTCGGCGACGGCGGGTCCGCGCACGGCGAGCTGGATGTCGTGCCATGGCGGGCGGTCGCCGTAGACCTTCGCCATCGGCTGCTTCTGAGGGTCGCCGTGGTGGTCGGCGTCGTCACGCCGGCTGTGACACAGGTCGATCCCACCGACGAACGCGACGTCGAGCTCCGGGCGCCTGCCGTGGCGCAGGACGACGAACTTCTGGTGGTGCGACCCGCCGGGCCGCACCCGTTGGTCGAGGAGGCACTCGCCGCCCGCAGCCTCGATGTCCTCACCCAGATGGCGGTTCTCCTGCTCGCTGAACGACAGCCTGTCCAGGTGTGAGCGCCACACGAGCCCCTTGACGACCGCACCCCGGGCCGCGGCCTCGCACAGGGCCCCCGACACGGGCAGCCCGCCTTCGGCAAGCAGCTCGTCGGGATCACCGCGCCAGTCGGTGAACAGCACCAGGTCACCGGGCCCGACCAGGGCCAGGCAGCGGGTCAGCTCGGCGAAATACGTCGCTCCGTGCACCAACGGTGTCACCTCGTTGCCGGCCGTCCACGCCGCACCGCCTGAGTGCCGGCGGTCGAGACGCGTCGCGTCGTTACCGCGCTCAGCCGCGAGCAGGAACCACTGCGCTACGTCCATCAGGCCATCCAACCGTGCCCCCCCGGCGGGGGCGCAGGTCACCCGGAGGTCGACCGACGGCGAGGCGTGGCTCGTGAACTCGCCGGCAGTACGGACCGACGGCAGACGCGCCAGCACGGCGTCGGCCCAGCGGCCCGTGGCCAGCCACCTAGACTCGCGGCCGTGCACCGCTACGACGAGGCGACCGAGCGTCTGGGCCAAGCCGTGCTGGACTACGCCCGGGACCGGCTGCGGCTGGACCCGGTGCCGCTGGACGGCCCGATGACCCCCGCGCAGCTCGACGCCCTGGTCGGCGCCACGGTCACCGAGCAGGGGCTGGGCGACGACGTCCTGGAGGTGTTCGCCGACAAGCTCGCGCCCGCCTGCATCTCCACCGACCACCCCCGGTTCCTGTCCTTCATCCCGTGCGCCCCGACCGAGGCGGCCACCCTGTTCGACCTGGTGGTCGGCGCCTCGAGCATCTACGCCGGCTCCTGGCTGGAGGGCGCCGGCGCGGTGTACGCGGAGAACCAGGCGCTGCGCTGGATCGCCGACCTCGCCGGCCTGCCCGAGCAGGCCGGCGGCGTCTTCGTGCCCGGCGGCAGCGTGGGCAACCTGTCCGCGCTGGTCGCCGCCCGGCACCGGGCCCGCCGGCGGCGCGCGGAGCAGGGTCAGGCGCAGCCCGCGCGCTGGGTGGTCGTGTCGGCGGCCAGCGCGCACTCCTCGGTGGTCAGCGCGGCCGACGTGATGGACGTCGACGTGCTCACCGTGCCGGTGGACGACCGGGGCCGGCTGACCGGGGCCGCGGTGCAGGCCGCGCTGGAGGCCGACCCGAGCCGGGCGCCGGGTGCCTTCGCCGTGGTGGCCACCGCCGGCACCACCAACGTGGGCATCGTGGACGAGCTGGCCTCGGTGGCCGCGGTGGCCGCCGAGCACGACCTGTGGTTCCACGTCGACGCCGCCTACGGTGGTGCGGCGCTGGCCGCCCCGTCGGTGCGCGGGCTGTTCGCGGGGATCGAGCGCTGCGACTCCCTGGTCGTGGACCCGCACAAGTGGCTGTTCGCCCCGTTCGACTGCTGCGCCCTGCTCTACCGTGACCCGGCCGCGGCCCGGGCCGCGCACACCCAGCGCGCGGGCTACCTGGACGTGTTGGAGGGCGCGGACTGGAACCCGGCCGACTACGCGATCGGGTTGACCCGGCGGGCCCGCGGCCTGCCGTTCTGGTTCTCCCTGGCCCGGCACGGCACGGCCGCCTACAGCCGGGCCGTGGAGCGGACCCTGGAGGTGGCCCGCTACGCGGCCGCCGAGATCGGCCGCCGCAGCTACCTGGAGCTGGTCCGCGAGCCGGACCTGTCCGTGGTCATGTTCCGGCGCCGCGGCTGGTCACCGGCCCGCTACCAGCAGTGGTCGGACAGCCTGCTGCACGCCAACCTGGCCTTCGTCGTCCCCAGCGTGCACGACGGGGAGACGGTCACCCGGTTCGCGATCGTCAACCCCCGGACCAGCGAGGCGGACATCGCCACGATCCTGGACACGATGGCCTGACCCTCCGCGCCGCTGCGAGGCGTTCGGCGCGACACCCGGCCGGTCAGGACGAATGACATGGCTGTCGTTCGCCCCTACAGTGACGACGTCGTCGTGTCGGAGGAGGATCATGGACGCCGTCAGAGCCGAGCGGCCCGGCGCCGAGGCCAGCCCGCTGACCGAACGGGAGGAGCAGATCCTCGCCTTCGAGCGCCAGTGGTGGAAGTACGCCGGCTCCAAGGAGCAGGCGGTCCGGGAGCTGTTCGACCTCACCGGCACCCGCTACTACCAGCTGCTCAACGCGCTCATCGACCGGCCCGAGGCCCTCGAGCGCGACCCGATGCTGGTCAAGCGCCTGCGCCGGATGCGGGCGGAGCGTCAGCGGGCCCGCTCGGCCCGCCGGCTCGGGCTCGGCTGACCGGCGGGTGAGCGGCTCCGGCCGGGGCGCTGCCCACCGGAACCCGGTGTTCGGCTCCGGGACCGTGCTGCCCGCGGCCGTCGTGGTGCTGGTGGTCCTCGCGGTGGCGGTCGGTGCCTACCGGCTGCTGGCGCGCGGTGACCTGCTGCCGCACGGCGTGGCCTCCACCGGTGCCGGCCCCAGCGCCACCGCGACGGCCCCCGGCCCGAGCGGGACGGCGACCGCCACGCCCAGCCCGACGGTCGACCGCAGCGTGCCGGTCCTGGTGCTGAACGCCACCAGGTCCGCCGGGCTGGCCGGGGCCAAGCAGGCGGTGCTGCGGGCCAAGGGCTGGACGGTCCCGGCGATCGGCAACTTCTCCGGCGACGGCCCGGCGGTCACCACCGTGTACTTCGCCGGTGCCGACCAGGCCGGCCAGGCCGCAGCGCTGGTCGCCGACCTCGGGGTGGGCCAGGCCCGGCTCGCGCCCGTGGTGGTCCGCGACCAGGCGGTGGCGCACGGCGAGCCTCAGGTCACCCTGGTCGTCGCCCTCGCCCGGGACGCCGCCTCCTGACCCTGGCCCTGGCGAGCCCGGTTCTTCCGGCTCCGGCCGGCTCCGGCTCGGGGTACCCGCCGTCGGCCAGCCCGGCCGCGACCTCGAAGACGTTCCGCAGCGCCGGGTGCCCGCAGACCAGCCAGGACCACCCGCTGGCCAGCAGGTAGGCGGGCAGGAAGCCGACCGGCCCGCCCCAGCGCGCCCACTGCTGGGCGTGCGCGTGCTCGTGCGCGATCAGCCGGGTCAGCTCGGCCGGCGGCGCGGCGCTCGCCCGCAGCAGGACCACGTCCCCGACGGTGACCGCCCCGGCTCGGGGTGCCGGGGGCCGCGCCGGGTAGTCCACGGCCAGCCGAAGTCCACGCGGCCCGGGCACCGTGGCCACCCCGGCGGCGCGGGCCAGGGCCAGGCCGAGCACCGTCGAGCCGTTCAGCAGGTTGACCACCTGGCGCAGCCGGTCCCGGCCGGAACGGGCGGTCCGGCTTCTCCGGTGCGACCCCACCGACCCCTCCACCGACCCCTCCACGCGCCCCTCCAGCCACCCTGCGACCGCCCTGCGACCACCCCGGCAACCACCCTGCGACCACCCCGGCCAGCACCCCTGGCCGGCCTCACCGGCCGCGACCCGGGCCGGACGACCCGGCCGGGGGCTCGCGAGGGCCCGGCCGTGACGGGGAGAATGCCAGCGTGACACGTCGACCGCAGGCCCATGACCCGCACCGGCCCGCCAGCCCCTCCGGGGTCCCTGAGGACGTCGCGGCCCGGCTGTACCTGAGCCTGGGCCGGCTGGTGCGGATGGTCCGCCGGGGCGCCGCGGCCGAGATCGGGCCGGGCGCCTTCTCCGCGCTGGCCACCGTGGTGCGCTCGGGGCCGCTGCGGCTCGGTGACCTGGCCGCCCGGGAGGGCGTCGCCCCGCCCACCCTGACCCGGATCGTGGCCTCGCTGGAGGACCAGGGCCTGGTCGCTCGGGAGGTCGACCCCGAGGACCGTCGAGCGACCCTGGTCGCGGCCACCGAGAGCGGGTCCCGGCTGGTGCTGGGGATGGGCTCCTCGCGGGCGGCCATGCTGCGGCAGCGGATCGAGGCCCTGCCGGCCACCGACCGGGCCGCCCTGCAGGCCGCCCTGCCGGCCCTGGAGGCGATGGTCGAGGACGAGGGCGGGGAGCCCGGCTGAACCGCCCGGGCGACCCGCGGAGGGTTTGCACTCTCCAGGGTCGAGTGCTAATCATGGTGTTGGCACTCTCGGGTCGAGAGTGACAGCACGACCGCACTGCTCGACACCGAGAAAGCACGCTCCGGCCGGGAAGGTGAGGGGCTCACGTCGTCGGGACATGACCGGCGCCGTCTGCCTCGTCCGTCGCGGGCACCCACCGGCCAGCCACACATGACGTGGAGGGATTCACCTAACGATGGCGAAGATCATCGCGTTCGACGAAGAGGCCCGTCGCGGGCTTGAGCGGGGCATGAACACCCTCGCCGACGCCGTGAAGGTCACCCTGGGCCCCAAGGGCCGCAACGTCGTCCTGGAGAAGAAGTGGGGCGCCCCCACCATCACCAACGACGGCGTCTCGATCGCCAAGGAGATCGAGCTCGACGACCCCTACGAGAAGATCGGCGCCGAGCTGGTCAAGGAGGTCGCCAAGAAGACCGACGACGTCGCGGGCGACGGCACCACCACCGCCACCGTGCTGGCTCAGGCCATGGTGCGTGAGGGTCTGCGCAACGTGGCCGCCGGGGCCAACCCGATGGCGCTCAAGCGCGGCATCGAGAAGGCCGTCGAGGCCGTCTCCGCCGCGCTGCTCGACTCCGCCAAGGAGGTCGAGACCAAGGAGCAGATCGCGGCCACGGCCGGGATCTCCGCCGGCGACGCCTCGATCGGCGAGCTGATCGCCGAGGCGATGGACAAGGTCGGCAAGGAAGGCGTCATCACCGTCGAGGAGAGCAACACCTTCGGCCTCGAGCTCGAGCTCACCGAGGGTATGCGCTTCGACAAGGGCTACATCTCCGGCTACTTCGTGACCGACCCGGAGCGGATGGAGGCCGAGCTGGAGGACCCGTACCTCCTGATCGTCAACTCCAAGATCTCCTCGGTCAAGGACCTGCTCCCGCTGCTGGAGAAGGTCATGCAGTCCGGCAAGCCGCTGATGATCATCGCCGAGGACGTCGACGGCGAGGCGCTGTCGACCCTGGTCGTGAACAAGATCCGCGGCACCTTCCGCTCGGTCGCCGTCAAGGCGCCCGGCTTCGGCGACCGCCGCAAGGCCATGCTGCAGGACATCGCGATCCTGACCGGTGGCCAGGTGGTGTCCGAGGAGGTCGGCCTCAAGCTGGAGAACGCGACCCTGGACCTGCTGGGTCGCGCCCGCAAGGTCACCATCACCAAGGACGAGACCACCATCGTCGAGGGTGCCGGTGACCCCGAGCAGATCGCCGGCCGGGTCAACCAGATCCGGGCCGAGATCGAGAACAGCGACTCCGACTACGACCGCGAGAAGCTGCAGGAGCGCCTGGCCAAGCTGGCCGGCGGGGTTGCGGTGATCAAGGCCGGTGCCGCCACCGAGGTGGAGCTCAAGGAGCGCAAGCACCGCATCGAGGACGCGGTGCGCAACGCCAAGGCGGCCGTCGAGGAGGGCATCGTCGCCGGTGGCGGCGTCGCCCTTTTGCAGGCCTCCGAGAAGGCGTTCAGCACCCTGTCGCTGACCGGTGAGGAGGCGACCGGCGCCAACATCGTCAAGGTCGCCGTCGAGGCTCCGCTCAAGCAGATCGCCATCAACGCCGGCCTCGAGGGCGGCGTCGTGGCGGAGAAGGTGCGCGGCCTGAAGACCGGCCACGGCCTGAACGCCGCCACCGGCGAGTACGTCGACATGCTCGAGGCCGGGATCAACGACCCGGTCAAGGTCACCCGGTCGGCGCTGCAGAACGCGGCCTCCATCGCCGCGCTCTTCCTCACCACCGAGGCGGTCATCGCCGACAAGCCGGAGAAGGCCGCCCCGGCGGCTCCCGGCGGCGACGGCGGCATGGGCGGGATGGACTTCTGATCCACCCACCCCGGGCCTGCGCCCAGCACCACCGCTAGCAACCGAACGGGCGGTCCCCTCGCGGGGGCCGCCCGTTCGGCGTTCCCGGCCGTTCCCGGCCGTTCCCGGCGGTTCCCGCGTGCCCCGGTGCGCCGGTGCGCGTGCGACCCGCTCGACGGCGCGCCGCCGGCCAGGCCCTAGGCTCGGCCCATGAGCGGTGAACGACCTACGTCGATGCGAGCCAGCGTGATGACCGGGGTGGAGACCCTGGTCGTGCAGGACCGGCCGGTGCCCACCCCCGGCGCCGACGAGGTGCTGGTGGAGGTGAAGGCGGTCGGCGTCTGCGGCTCCGACGTGCACTACTACCGGCACGGCCGGATCGGGGACTTCGTGGTGGAGAGCCCGATGATCCTGGGCCACGAGGCGTCGGGCACGATCGCGGCGGTGGGCAGCGAGGTGCCCGCCGACCGGGTCGGCGAGCGGGTCGCGATCGAGCCGCAGCGGCCCTGCCGGCGCTGCGACCAGTGCCGCGCCGGGCGCTACAACCTCTGCCCGCACATGGAGTTCTACGCCACCCCACCGGTGGACGGTGCCTTCTGCCGGTACGTGACCATCCTGGCCGAGTTCGCCCACCCGGTGCCGGACGACGTCTCCGACGACGCCGCGGCCCTGCTGGAGCCGTTGTCGGTCGCGATCGCGACGATGCGCAAGGCGCACGTCGCCCCCGGCAGCAGCGTGCTGATCGCCGGCGCCGGCCCGATCGGGGTGATCTGCGCGCAGGCCGCCCGGGCCTACGGCGCCGCCCGGATCGTGGTCACCGACCTGCTGGAGTCCCGGCGCGAGCGGGCGCTGGAGTTCGGTGCCACCGAGGTGCTCGACCCGGCCGCCACCGACGTCGCCGCGCTGTCGCCCAAGGTGGACGCCTTCGTCGACGCCAGCGGAGCCGCCCCGGCGGTGGTCGCCGGCATCCAGGCGGTCCGCCCGGACGGCACCGCGATCCTGGTCGGGATGGGCGCCTCGGAGGTCACCCTGCCGGTCGGCTACATCCAGAACAACGAGATCAGCGTCACCGGGGTGTTCCGCTACCGGGACACCTGGCCGGCCGCCATCCACCTGGTCTCCTCCGGTGCGGTCGACCTGGACGCGGTGGTCACCGGTCGGTACGACCTGGACCACGTGGCCGCGGCACTGGAGGCCGACACCGACCCGCAGAGCCTGAAGTCGATCGTGGTGCCGTGATGACCTCACCCTTCGACCTGTCCGGCCGCACCGCGCTGGTCACCGGCGGCAACCAGGGGCTGGGCAAGGCGTTCGCCACCGCCCTGGCGCAGGCCGGCGCCCGGGTCGCGATCGCCGCCCGGGACGGGGAGCGCAACGAGCAGGTGGTCGCCGAGCTGGCGGCGGCCGGGCACCAGGTGCTGGCCATCCAGGCCGACCTGACCGACCCGGAACACGTCCGCCGGATGACCGACGAGGCGGTCGCCGGGCTGGGCCGGGTGGACGTGCTGGTCAACAACGCCGGGGTCTGCTTCCACGCGCCGTCCTGGGAGGTGCCCGACAGCGAGTGGGACGCCGTCTTCGACCTGAACGTCAAGGCCCTGTGGCGCACCAGCCTGGCCGTCGGGGGCCGGATGCGCCAGCAGGGCTCGGGCAGCATCGTCAACATCGGGTCGATCTCCGGGATCATCGTGAACCGGCCGCAGATGCAGCCGGCGTACAACGCCTCCAAGGCCGCCGTGCACCAGCTCACGAAGTCCCTCGCCGCGGAGTGGGCGCCGCTGGGCATCCGGGTGAACGCGGTGGCCCCGGGGTACGTCAAGACGGACATGGCTCCGGTCGACCGGCCGGAGTTCCAGCGCTACTGGATCGAGGACGCGCCCATGCAGCGGTACGCCACCCCCGAGGAGATCGCGCCGTCGGTGGTCTTCCTGGCCAGCGACGCCGCCTCGTTCATCACCGGGTCGGTGCTCGTCGCCGACGGCGGCTACACGGCGTTCTGAGGATGAGCGGGACGAGCGCGGCCGGCGGCTGGTCCACCTCCGGCCGGCTGGCCGGCAAGGTGGTGCTGGTGACCGGGGCCGGGTCGGGGATCGGCGCCCAGATCTGCCGCACCTTCGCCGACCACGGCGCCGTGCTGGCCGCGGCCGACCTGGACGCCGCGAGCGTGGCGGCCACCGTCGGTGAGCTGGCCGCCGGGCAGCTGGCCGGCGCGCACACCGCGCACCAGGTGGACGTGGTCGACGCCGGTTCGGTGCAGTCCGCCGTCGAGGCGGTGCTGGCCGTCCACGGGCGGATCGACGTCCTGGTCAACTGCGCGGGCATCGCGCGGCTGGCGCCGGCCGAGGAGCTGGACGACAACGACTGGCACGCCACCCTGGCCGTCAACCTGACCGGTGCCTACCTGATGTCGCGGGCCGCGGGCCGGGCGATGCTCGCCGCCGGTAGCGGCGTCATCATCAGCATCGCCTCGCAGGCCGCCTCGGTGGCGCTGCCCGGGCACGTGGCCTACACCGCCTCCAAAGCCGGCCTGGTCGGGATGACCAAGGTGCTGGCCCTGGAGTGGGCGGGCCGCGGCGTCCGGGCCAACACGATCTCCCCGACCATCGTGCTCACCCCGCTGGGCATCGCCGCCTGGGACAACCCCCGGGGGGAGGCGATGAAGGCCCAGATCCCCACCGGCCGGTTCGCCCAGCCCGAGGAGGTGGCCGCCGCGGCGGTCTACCTGGCCGGGGACGACGCCGAGATGGTCAACGGGGCAGACCTGGTGATCGACGGTGGCTTCACCATCCACTGACCCCGTCCGGCACGGCGCGGTGGTCGGCGTCCTGCTGGCCGCCGGCGCCGGGCGCCGGATGGGCCGGCCCAAGGCCCTGCTGCGTGGCCCGGACGGTGTGCCGTGGCTGCGGCGTTCGGTCGAGGCGCTGCGGGAGGGCGGCTGCGACCCGGTGCTGGTCGTGCTCGGGGCGGCCGCCGACCGGGCCCGCGACCTGGTGCCGGCGGGCGCGCAGGTCGTGCTGGCCACGGACTGGGAGCAGGGGATGGGCGCCTCGCTGTGCGCGGGCCTGGACGCTGCCGCCGGCACCGGCACCGGCACCGGCGCCGGCTGCGCGCTGGTCAGCCTGGTCGACCTGCCCGACGTCGGCGCGCCGGTCGTGGCCCGGATGGTGGCCCGGGCCGGCCCGGACGTGCTGGCCCGGGCCGGCTACGCCGGCGTCCCGGGGCACCCGGTGCTGATCGGGGCCCGGCACTGGGCCGGCGTGCGCCGGGTCGCGCGCGGTGACCGGGGGGCCCGGGACTACCTGGCCGGCCGGGCGGACGTGCTCGCGGTGGACTGCACCGGGATCGGTTCGGGACGTGACCTGGACACCCCGGCGGACCTGCCCGAGGGTCCAGCCGTCCCGGCTGACCTACCCTGAACAGGTGACCCAGGCCGACCCGCTCGCCCAGCACCCCGCCCTGACGCCCGAGCACGTGCTGGCTCCGCACCAGCGGGACACCAGCCGGATGGCCGCACCGTCCCGCCGCGTCGCGTCGGCAACGGTCACCCACGAGCCGCTGGACGTCCGGGCGCACGAGGCCGCGGTGGCCGGCCCGGCCAGCGGCGCCGTGGTCACCTTCGCCGGAGTGGTCCGTGACCACGACGGCGGGCGTCCGGTGGCCTTCATCGAGTACGTCGCCCACCCGAGCGCGGCCGCCGTGCTCGCCGAGGTGGCCGCCGACGTCGCCGCCCGCAGCGAGGTCGAGGCGCTGGCCGTCAGCCACCGGCTGGGCGAGCTGCGGGTGGGGGAGGCCGCCCTGGTGGTGGCCGTGGCCGGGGTGCACCGGGCGGAGGCGTTCACGGCGGCCGCCGCCCTGGTGGACGAGGTCAAGCACCGGCTGCCGGTCTGGAAGCGTCAGGTCTTCCCCGACGGCGCCGACGAGTGGGTCGCCTGCCCCTGAGCCGGACGACGTTCTCGCCGGAGGCTCTTGAGTACGCGGTCCACGTCACCCGGATACCCCTGCTTCATCCAAGAGCTCGGCCACTCTGTCGGAGCGTGTCGGACCCCCCGAATCTTCCGCGAGAACATCGCTGCGGCTCTACCAGGCTACGAGGCCGAGATGGTGGAGGTCTTCCGGTCCTGGGAGCTCTCACAGCCGGCCCCGAAGACCTCGACGTACGCGACGCCTCGCCCAGTCCTGGCCTGCCGTGTCGTTGCCGAGGACCGCTGGTGCCGGCGGTGCGGGTGCAAGGGCGCGGTCCTTGACGGCGTGCGTCGGCGCCTGCCGCACGAGCCGTCCGGGTGGCGCCCCACGGTCCTGGAGATCGTGGTGCGCCGCTACCGTTGCAGTGGCTGCGGTCACGTGTGGCGTCAGGACGCCACGGACAAGACCAGCGGCTCGGATGCGCCGGCGGGCCGGACTCAGGGAGAGCATGAACCAGGGCACCGATCGCGAAGGGCTGCCGGCCGAGGTCATGGACGACGTGGCCAGCGTGGTCGGGGCAGTGGTCACTGTTATCGGCCGCCTGGCCGGAGGCGTCAATGGGGGCGCCGTCCGCGTCCAGTTGGCCGGAACGGGACATGCAGTACTCAAGGCAGTTCCCCGGGCACACGCCAACCACCTGGACGAGACGTTGCGAGCCCAGAGAGTTGTCGAGCACATGCGTGGGTGCGGCTATCCCACCCCGGCCTGGCTCGGAGTGGGTGCCACAGCCACTCACGTATGGCATCTGATGAACTTCGTCGACGCGGCCCCCGTGACAGAGCTGACCCCGTCCATCGTTGAGCAGCTGATGGAGATCATCGAACGCCAGGCCGGCCAAGCCTCCGAGCTCCACGATCACTGGTCGTACGCGTGGCGGGTTGCCACCGGTCAGGAACCGGTTGTCGCGGCGCTCTCGGGGTACTCCTCCGCGGTGTCGGCCCTGGTCGAGCGGCTGCGGCTCCTGTGTGCCGACGCCCCACCACCACGAGAGGCGCCGGACATGGTCCATGCCGATCTCAACCCGAGCAATGTGCTGGTCGGTGACGGAGAGGTGGTGGCACTCGTGGACATCGAGAACGCGGGTAGCGGCACCCGGGCGACCGATCTCACCACCCTCACATGGCATACCTTTCAGGATCCACTGGACGGTGTCCGAAGGCGGCTATGGACGAGAATCCTCCTCGTGGCCGGCTGGGAGGGGGCGGCGATCCTCGCAGCGACACAGATCCTCCTGCAGCTCGAGTGGCCCGTCCGTCTCGGTCGCCACGCTGTCGTTGCTGGGGTGGTCAACCGCGGCCATCGCGCCCTCGACGAACTGAACGCGCTTCGCTGACTGTCGCCGGTCCGCCACGGCCGCGAGAGCACGCACGCCGCGCCGTGAGCCGGCGGTTGGCTCGGACGAATCCAGGCCGAGCGTGCCGTCGACGTGCTCGGCCCACGTCGACCGGCCCGGTACCGGCAAGGCACGATGTGGGCCTGCGGTAAGCGATTCCGGAGCTCGTCGTGCCACCGCATCGCCGCCGAAAAACCAGCTGGCCAAGGCCAATCGGTCAAAGCCGTCAACGCTCGAACAGCAGCACCGTGTAGCGCCGGGCCAGGGTGGTGGAGACCAGCTGCAGGTCGGTGCGGCCGAGCAGCTTCGCCTTCAGCCGGTCGCTCTCGCTGAGCACCTCACCGGCCCGCAGCGGGCCGGTGACCAGCCAGACCCGGCTCCGGGCGTCGATGTCCGCGGCCAGGTCGGCGGCCGGCTCCTCCACCCCGAACAGGGTGGCCGAGGCGCTCGGTGAATGCGCCAGGGCGATGTCGTCGGTCCGCGCGAAGGCGGCGGGGTAGGCCAGCTCCACGATCCGGCGCGAGGACGGCAGGAACAGGACGGCGTCCCCGGGCCGGGCCCGGGTCGCGATGGTCTGCGCAGCGGTCCGGAGGTCCTCGGAGTGGCCCAGTACCGGGTTGCGGTAGACCAGCTGCATGTGCGACCCGGCCCAGGCCAGGGCCAGCACCGGGGCGGCCAGCACGACCGGGCGCCAGAGGCCGACCGGCCGCAGCGCACCGGCGAGGGAGGCCAGGGCCAGCGCCACGCCCGGCACCGAGACCAGGACGTAGCGGGTGTCGAACAGCGGGTGCACCTGGGAGGCCAGCCAGAGCAGCACCGGGGGCAGCACCGCCCAGAGCAGGCCGAGCAGGAGGGCGGGGCGGTGCACCCTCACCCGGGGCAGCAGCGCGCCGAGCACGGCCAGACCCAGGACGGTCAGCATCGGCCACCAGCCGTCGTAGACCAGTCGGTAGAACAGCCCCAGCTCGGCCAGGTCGGGCCGCACCAGCCAGGCCACCTGGCCGCTCTGCGTGCTCAGCGCCACAGCGAACGGGCTGAGCAGCAGGCCGACGGTGCCCGCGGCGACCAGCCACGGCCGGCGTCCTCGCCCCAGGGCCAGCACGTGCGCGCCGTGCACGGCCAGCAGCAGCAGGCTGAGCACGTTGACCACCCCGCACAACCCGAGCAGGACGGCGTACCGCAGCCAGCCGGACCGTCGCTGTGGTGCCCGCAGCGCATGCAGCAGGGCCAGCGTGGTGGCGGCGCCCAGCATGATCACCAGAGCGTAGGGCCGTGCCTCCTGCGCATAGCGGGCGGCCAGCGGCGCGGCCGCGAACAGCGCGCCGGCCACCACCCCAGTGCGCAGCGAGCCGAGCACCCGGCCCACGGCGACCAGCAGCCCACAGGTGACCCCGGCGGCCAGCACGGACAGCATCCGGATCGAGGTGAACGAGGCGTCCGGGCCGAGCAGCCCGTGCACCAGCAGGTAGTACGCCAGGTGCACCAGGTCGACGCGCTCGGCCAGCTCCAGGATCGCCCCCGTCGGCCGGGAGATCACGTCCCGGGTGACGGCCTCGTCCCACCACGGGCTGGGCGCACCGACCCGCCAGCTGAAGAACAGGGCGGCCAGGACGCCGACCGTGGTCTCCGGCAGCAGCCGGAGCAGGGCGCCGTGGGCCGGCGCGACCACGGCCGGGTCGGCCGTGGTCGGCTCAGCCGCCGGCGAAGGGAGGGAGGACGTCGACGTCACGCGCACCGTCCAGGGGCAGCGAACCGCGGCCGGCCACCTCGTCGATCAGGAAGGTGGCGGCGGGCAGGACCGCGGCCAACCGGTCACCGTGCCGGCGGACCAGCTCGGCGACCAGGTCGGGCAGCTCGGCGCCGGCCGGCAGCTCGACCTGCTCCTGCGTGCAGCCGGCCGCGGCCGCCGCCCCGGCGTAGAAGCGCACGGTGAGCCGCACCGCGCCGGCGTCCGGGTCAGCCACCGATCGCGCTCATCGGCCGGTCGGGGTGCAGGAAGCTGGGGTCGTCGATGCCGTGCCCCGCCTCCTTGCGCCACACGTCCCCGCGCCAGGTGTCGGCGATCGCCCGGTCGTCCCCGCCCGAGCGCAGCACCGCCCGCAGGTCGGTCTCCCGGGTGGCGAACAGGCAGTTGCGGATCATGCCGTCGGCGGTCAGCCGAGTGCGGTCGCAGTCCCCGCAGAATGGCCGGGTCACCGAGGCGACGATGCCGACCGTGCCGGCCACCGCACCGGCCTCGTCCTGCACGAGCCAGGTCTCGGCCGGCGCCGCGCCCCGGACGGCCGGGTGGGAGGGCACCAGGGTGAAGGCCGTGCGCAGCTCGGCGAGGATGTCGGCGGCGGTGATCATCGCGTCCCGGTCCCAGGCGCCGTAGGGGTCCAGCGGCATCTGCTCGATGAACCGCAGCTGGTAGCCGTGCGAGACCGCCCAGCGGAGCAGCGGCACGGCCTCGTCGTCGTTGACGCCGCGGAGCAGCACGGTGTTCACCTTGACCGGGGTCAGCCCGGCCGCTCGTGCGGCGTCCATCCCGGCCAGCACGTCCGGCAGCCGGTCCCGGTGGGTGATCTGGTGGAAACGCGCCCGGTCCAGGGTGTCCAGCGAGACGTTGACCCGGTCCAGGCCGGCGGCCCGCAGCCCGGCGGCCCGGCGGGCCAGCCCGAGCCCGTTGGTGGTCAGTGCGGTGAGCACCTTCTGCCCCGAGCCGGTGCGCAGCGCCGACGTGGCGGCCACGATCTTCTCCAGCCCCTTGCGCAGCAGCGGCTCGCCGCCGGTGAACCGCACCTCGGTGACCCCCAGGTCGCGGACGGCCACGGTGATCAGCCGGACCAGCTCCTCGTCGGAGAGCACCTGGTCGTCCGGCAGCCAGTCCAGGCCCTCCGGGGGCATGCAGTAGGTGCAGCGCAGGTTGCACCGGTCGGTCAGGCTGACCCGCAGGTCGGTGGCGACCCGGCCGAAGCGGTCCACCAGCCCGGGCTCGGCGGGGCGGTCCGCGGGCAGCGTGGTGCTGCGGCGGGCGGGGATGCCGAGGCTGACCGGGGTCACCGCCTCAGGGTAGACGCCGCTCAGGGCCGGCGCGCCGTGAGCTCGCGGACCTCGGCGTACCGGGCGCGCACCTGCGGCGCGGGCTCGCCCTGGAAGGACTCGGTGCCCTCCAGCGCCCACTCCGGTGCGGCGTCACCGCCGACCAGGGCCCAGGCGGCCTGCCGGGCGGCCCCGTCGGCCACGTACTCACCCGGCGGCGGCACCACCACCGGGTGGCCGAGCACCGAGGGGGCGATCGCCCGCAGCGCGTGCGAGCGGGCCCCACCGCCGACCAGCAGCACCCGCTGCACCTGCGCGCCCTGGGCGACCAGGGCGTCCAGGCCGTCGGCCAGGCCGCAGAGCAGGCCCTCGATGGTGGCCCGGGCCAGGAACGCCGGGTCGGCCGTCTCCAGTCGCAGGCCGTGGAAGGCACCGGTGGCGTCGGGCCGGTTGGGGGTGCGCTCGCCCTCCAGGTAGGGCACCAGGGTCAGGCCGCCGGAGCCGGTGGGTGCGGACAGCGCCAGCCGGGAGAGCTCCTCGTGGTCCACGCCGAGGATGCGCGCGGTGGCGTCCAGCACCCGGGCCGCGTTCAGCGTGCAGACCAGGGGCAGGTAGCGACCGGTGGCGTCGGCGAACCCGGCCACGATCCCGCTCGCGTCGTCGGCCGCGACGTCGGAGATCGCCGAGACCACCCCGGAGGTGCCGATGCTGACCACCACGTCACCGGGCCGGGCCCGTACGCCCAGCGCCGCGGCCATGTTGTCGCCGGTACCGGCCCCGAGCACCGCGCCCTCGCTCAGCCCGGACACCGCCGAGCGCCCGGCGCTCTGGCTCGGGCCCAGCACCTCGGGCAGCACGGCGTCGTGCCCGAGGGCCGCCTCGAGTAGGTCGCGCCGGTAGTCGCCGGTGGCCGCGGAGTAGTACCCGGTACCCGAGGCGTCACCGCGGTCGGTGCGCAGACTCTGCAGGCCACCGGCCCCGGCCAGCTTCCAGGTCAGCCAGTCGTGCGGCAGGCAGACCGCGGCCACCCTGGCTGCGTTCTTCGGCTCGTTCTCGGCCAGCCAGGCCAGCTTGGTCACGGTGAAGGAGGCGACCGGGACCAGCCCGACGGCGGCGGCCCAGGCCTGCGCGCCGCCGAGCTGCTCGGTCAGCCGTTCCGCCTGCGGGGCGGAGCGGGTGTCGTTCCACAGCAGCGCGGGGCGCACCACCTCGCCCTGGTCGTCGAGGGCGACCATGCCGTGCTGCTGGGCGCCGACCGCGGCGGCCGCGACGTCGTCCAGGCCGCCGGCGGCCCGCACCGCCTCCTGCAGCGCCGACCACCACACGTCGGGGTGCACCTCGGTGGCGTCCGGGTGCGAGGCCCGGCCCTCCCGGACCAGCCGCCCGGTCTCGGCGTCCCGGACCACCACCTTGCAGGACTGGGTCGAGGAGTCGATCCCGGCCACCAGCGTCATCGCGTGCCTTCCTTCCTGCCCATCCACCGGGGCGGCCTGTCGTCGGCGCCGCCTGCCCAGACCCTATGCCGGGGCAGGCGGCCCCCGCCGTGACGGGTCAGCGGGCCCGCAGCAGGTGCTCGATGGCCAGCTGGTCCAGCGCCACGAAGCCGTAGTCGCGCTCGCCGAGGGCCTGCGGGTCGGCGTCCTCGAAGGCACTCCGGTCGGCCACCAGATCCTGCCAGGACTCCCCGGCCGCCAGGGTCGGCACCGACAGCTCCGGGACCCCGGCGTAGGCCAGCGCCTCCTGCACCTGGGGGTCGGCCCGGAAGGCGGCCGCCCGCTCCTTGAGCAGCAGGTAGGTACGCATGTTGGCGGCCGCCGAGGACCAGACGCCGTTGATCGTGTCGGTGCGCAGCGGCTTGTAGTCGAAGTGCCGGGGTCCGTCGTAGGCCGGTCCGCCGCCCGGGGCGCCGTTCTCCAGCAGGTCGACCAGGAAGAAGGCGCTGAGGATGTCGCCGTGCCCGAACATCAGGTCCTGGTCGAACTTCGGGCCGCGCTGGCCGTTCAGGTCGATGTGGAACAGCTTGCCGTGCCACAGCGCCTGGGAGACCCCGTGCACCATGTTCAGGCCGGCCATCTGCTCGTGCCCGACCTCGGGGTTCAGGCCGACCAGGTCGGCGTGCTCCAGGCTGTTCACGAAGGCCAGCGCGTGCCCGATGGTGGGCAGCAGGATGTCTCCGCGGGGCTCGTTCGGCTTGGGCTCGATCGCGAACCGCAGGTCGTAGCCGTTGTCCAGGCTGTACTGCACCAGCAGGTCCAGGCCCTCCCGGTAGCGGTCCAGTGCGGCCCGCACGTCCTTGGAGGAGTCGGTCTCCGACCCCTCGCGCCCGCCCCACAGGACCAGCGTCCGGGCGCCCATCCGGGCGGCCAGGTCGATGTTGCGGATCACCTTGCGCAGCGCGAACCGGCGCACCGCGCGGTCGTTGCTGGTCAGCCCGCCGTCCTTGAACACCGGGTGGCTGAACAGGTTGGTGGTGACCATCGGGGTGGTCATCCCGGTGTCGGCCAGCGCCTTCTCCAGCTCGCTGATCCGCCGCTCGCGGTCGGCCTCCTCGGCCCCGAACGGGATCAGGTCGTCGTCGTGGAAGGTCAGGCCCCAGGCGCCGAGCTCGGCCAGCCGGTGCACGGCCTCGGTCGCCTCCAGCGGCGGGCGGGTCGGGTCGCCGAACGGGTCGCGGGCGGTGTAACCCACCGTCCACAGTCCGAAGGTGAACTTGTCGGCCGGGGTGGCCACGGGCGAGACCATGACGGTCCTCCTTGACGTCGGTGTTTGTTTATTCTGTTTACTTATCCTGGCGGGCCGCCCCGGTGCCGTCAAGGGCCGGCGGTGTGCCGCCCGTCATCTACGGTGTCGCGCATGCCCCAGCCGCCCGCCGCCGCGCGTCCGGCCTCGGTCCGCGCGCACAACCTGGCGGTGGTGCTGGGCGTGGTGGCCGAGCGGGGTCCGGTCTCCCGGGCCGGGATCGCCGAGCGCACCGGGCTGACCCGCCCGGCGGTCTCCAACATCGTGGAGGCGCTGGTCAACGGCCGGCTGGTGGAGGAGGCCGGGCCCGGCCGGGCGGCCCGACCAGCGGGCGGCGGCGGCCCCGGCCGGCCGGGGCAGCCGCTGGTGCTCTCCTCGGCCGGGCCGATGGGGTTGGGCCTGGAGCTGAACGTGGACTACCTGTCCTGCGTGGTCGTCGACCTGGCCGGAACGGTCCGAGCCGAGCGGCTGCTGGCGGTCGACCTCCGCTCCGGCGGCCCCGGGCGTGCGCTCGACCTCGCCGTCCCGGTGCTGCGGGAGTGCCTGGCCTCGGCCGGCGTCGACCAGCTCGCCGGGGCGGTGCTCGCGGTTCCCGGGCTGGTCCGGGCCGGGGGTGAGGAGGTGCTGCTCGCGCCCAACCTGGGCTGGCGGGACGCCGCCCTGCTGCCGCCGCTGCGGGTCCGGCTGGCCGACCTGGGCCGGCCCGGGGTGCGGGTCCAGCTGTTCAACGAGGCCGACCTCGCCGCGCTGGCCGTGCTACGGATCGCCCCGCCCACCCGGCCCGACGGCAAGCCGGTGGACAGCTTCGTGCACGTCTCGGGCGAGATCGGGGTCGGCGCCGGGGTGCTGGTGGCGGGCAGCCTGTTCCGGGGCACGCACGGGTTCACCGGCGAGATCGGGCACGTACCGGTGGACCTGGACGGCCAACGCGGCCCGGTCTGCCGGTGCGGACGGCGCGGCTGCCTGGAGCTGGTCGCCGGGCAGGAGGCGCTGCTGCGGGCCGGTGGGGTGCGGGGCGCGCCCGGCAGCCAGGCCGGTGGGGCGGGCCAGCCGGTCGAGGAGCTGATCCGGCGCGCCGAGCGGGGCGACCCCGCGGTGCTGGCGGCGCTGGCCGCCGCCGCCCACGGCCTGGGCTCGGTGCTGGGAGCGGTGCTGAACCTGCTCGACGTCAGCGACGTCGTGCTCGGCGGCCTGTACGCCCGGCTGGCCCCGTGGCTGGTCGGCCCGGTGCAGGAGGAGCTGGGACGCCGGGTGCTGGCCGCCGGCTGGGTGCCGGTCCGGGTGCACGTCAGCGCGCTCGGCAGCAGGGCGGCGGTGCTGGGGGCGGCCACCACCGCGGTCCGCGAGGTGCTCACCGACCCGGCCGGTTGGCTCGCCGGCCGCTGAGCCCGGGGCAGGGCCGCCAGTCAGGGGTCCGGCTGCCCATCGGGCGCCGTCGGCGGGGTGGATGCGTCATGCTGACGCCATGGTTGCGAGCGCAGGCCCGGAGGGTCGGCTGCAGGAGGCGCTGGACGGCGGCCCGGCCCGGCTGGCCGAGGCGCTGGCCCGCACCGGGTACCTGGCCGACGACGGGCTGGCCACGGTGGCCTGGCTGGCCATGTCGATGCGCCGGCCGCTGCTGCTGGAGGGTGAGCCCGGCACCGGCAAGACGGCGCTGGCCCAGGCTCTGGCCGAGGTCGCGGGCGGGGAGCTGATCCGGCTGCAGTGCTACGAGGGCATCGACGCCTCGCAGGCCCTCTACGACTGGGACTTCCCGCGCCAGGTGCTGCACCTGCGCACCCTGGAGGCGGTCCGAGGCGGCCAGCCGCTGGACGCGGCCGCGGTCGAGCACTCCCTGTTCGACGAGCGCTTCCTGCTCGCCCGGCCCGTCCTGCAGGTGCTGCGCAACCCCCGGGCGGTGCTGCTGGTCGACGAGGTGGACCGGGCCGACGACGAGTTCGAGGCGTTCCTGCTCGAGGTGCTCTCCACCGGCGCGGTCACCATCCCCGAGCTCGGCACGGTCAGCGCCGACCGGCCGCCGCTGGTCGTGCTGACCTCCAACCGGACCCGTGAGCTGCACGACGCGCTGAAACGGCGCTGCCTGTACCACTGGGTCGAGCACCCGGGGCTGGCCCGGGAGGTGGAGATCCTGCGCACCCGGCTGCCGGGGCTGTCCGAGCGGCTCGCCGACCAGGTCGCCCGCGCCGTCCACCGGCTGCGCAGCGGCACCGTCGACGCCGCCGGCGGCTCGCTGGTCAAGCCGCCCGGGGTGGCCGAGTCCCTGGACTGGGCCCGGTGCCTGCTGGAGCTGGGCCGCCCCGAGCTGGACCTGCAGACCGCCGCGGTCACCCTGGGGGCGGTCTGCAAGTACCGCGAGGACGTCGACCGGGTGCGGGACAACCTCGACCGGCTGCTGGCCGGATGAACCAGGCCACGGCCCGGGCGCAGCGCCCGGGGACGCGCACCGATGTGGTGCTGACCGGTTTCGCCGCGGCGCTGCGGGCCGCCGGGCTGCCGGTCACCCCCGACCGCACCCAGACCTTCCTGCAGGCCTGCGCCCGGCTCGGCGCCGACCAGCGGGTGGGCGTCTACTGGGCGGCCCGCGCCTGCCTGTGCCCCGACCCGGAGCTGGTGCCGGTCCTGGACGACGTGTTCAGCTCGTGGTTCACCGGTCAGCTGCCCCGGCGGGGGCGCTCGCGCGGTGCCCTGCCGCCGCGACCGCTGCCCGGGCTGCCGGACCTGGGCGGGTCCGGCCGGCGCGAGCAGGACCAGCCGGACGACGCCCAGGTGGTCCGGGCCCGGGCCAGCACCCAGGACCTGCTGCGGCACCGGGACCTGGCCGACCTGACCCCCGCCGAGCGGGCGCTGCTGGCCGAGCTGTTCGCCCGGCTGCACCCGCGCGCCCCCCGACGGCGCTCGGCCCGGCTGGCCGCCGCCCGCCGCGGCCGGGTGGACGCCCGGGCCACCCTGCGCGAGGAGCTGCGCCGGGGCGGGGAGCCCGGCCGCCTGCACCACCGCCGGCGCGCCACCCGGCCCCGCGGCGTCGTGCTGCTGCTGGACGTCTCGGGCTCGATGACGCCCTACGCCGACGCCCTGCTGCGCCTGGGGCACGTGTGGATGCGGTCGGCCCCGGCCGGCACCGAGGTCTTCACCATCGGCACCCGGCTGACCCGGGTGAGCCCCGCGCTGGCCGTCCGGGACGCCGACACCGCGCTCAGGCTGGCCGGCCAGGCCGTGCCGGACTGGTCGGGGGGCACCCGGCTGGGTGAGGTGCTGCAGGCCTTCTGCGACCGGTGGGCGCACCGCGGCGTCGCCCGCGGCGCCGTCGTCGTGGTGGTCAGCGACGGCTGGGAGCGCGGCGACCCGGGCCTGCTGGCCGAGCAGATGGCCCGGCTGTCCCGGCTGGCGCACCGCGTGGTGTGGGTCAACCCGCACCGCGGCAAGAGCGGGTACACCCCGGTGCAGAGCGGGATCGTCGCGGCGCTGCCCTACGTCGACGACTTCCTGGCCGGGCACTCGATGGCGACCCTGGAGGAGCTGACCGAGGTGGTGGCACGTGCGTGAGGTCCTGCCCGAGCTGGTCGGCTGGTGGCGTGCGGGCCGGGCGGTGGGGATGGCCACCGTGGTGGCCACCTGGCGCTCGGCGCCCCGCCCGGCCGGCGCCTCGATGCTGCTCGGCCCGGACGGCGAGGCGGTCGGCAGCGTGTCCGGGGGGTGCGTGGAGGGCGCGGTGTACGAGCTCTCCCAGGAGGTGCTGGCCGGCGGCCGGCCGGTCCTGCAGCGCTACGGGGTCAGCGACGACGACGCCTTCGCCGTCGGCCTGACCTGCGGTGGGATCCTGGACGTGTTCGTCGAGCGGGTCGACGAGCACAGCTTCGCCGGGCTCGGGGCCGTCGCCGAGGACGTCGAGGCCGGCCGTCCGGTCGCCGTCTGCACGGTGATCGAGCATCCCGACCCGGCCCGGCTGGGCGCCCGGCTGGTGGTCCGGCCGGACTCGGTCACCGGCACCCTGGGCTCGGAGCGGGCGCACGACGCGGTCACCGACGACGCCCGCGGGCTGCTCGCCGCCGGCCGCAGCGAGACCCTGACCTACGGCCCGGACGGCGAGCGGCGCGGGGAGGGCATGCGGGTCTTCGTCTCCGCCTTCGCGCCCAAGCCGCGGATGATCGTGTTCGGGGCGATCGACTTCGCGGCCGCGGTGGCCAGGATCGGGGTGTTCCTGGGCTACTACGTGACCGTCTGCGACGCCCGGCCGGTGTTCGCCACCCGGTCCCGGTTCGCCGAGGCGGACGAGGTCGTCGTGCAGTGGCCGCACCGCTACCTCGCGGCCGAGGCGGAGGCCGGGCGGGTCGACGCCCGCACCGTGCTCGCCGTGCTGACCCACGACCCGAAGTTCGACGTCCCGTTGCTGCAGGTCGCGCTGCGCCTGCCGGAGGTGGCCTACGTCGGGGCGATGGGCTCCCGGCGCACCCACGAGGACCGGCTGCAGCGGCTGCAGGAGGCCGGGCTGGCCGACCACGAGCTGGCCCGGCTGTCCTCCCCGATCGGCCTGGACCTGGGTGCCCGCACCCCGGAGGAGACCGCGGTCAGCATCGCCGCCGAGATGATCGCGCTGCGCTGGGGCGGGGACGGTGAGCGGCTGTCGGTGCGCGGCGGGCCGATCCACCACGGAGTCGCCCGCTGACGTGCACCCTCGAGCTGCCCCGTCCCCGCCGGTTGCCGCACCGTCCCGCCGGCCCGGCCCGGCGCGGCGCCGGGGACGCGCGGCGAGGCGGTCAGCGCCGGCTGAGCGGGATGGCCACGCTGGCTCGGTTCTCGGTGACCACGTCGGCGGTCAGCTGTGAGCCCCGTCGCGACCATCCCGGGACCGTGGCGGCGTCCCAGCGCGTACCCAGGTTGACGATCAACCGGGCGTGCCGGGTGGTGGCCGTCGGCTGCGGGGTCAGACCGACCCCCAGGACCCATCCGGGCCCGGAAGGCTTGACCGCCTCAGGCAGCAGGTAGCGGACCGAGAAGGTGGCCTCGGCGCCGGGCTCGATCACCGCTGCCCAGCGCATCACGGTGCGGCCGTGCTCGTGCAGGGGAGTACCCAGCCGGGGGCCCTGGGTGCTGATGATGTCGGTGGCGCCCTCAGGGAGGTACGCCCCGACCACCGGGTGGGCCAACGTGGTCAGGTACCCCCTGCCGCGGTCACCGGCAGGTCGCGGCCCCTTCAGCGTGTTCCTGACCCGCACGGTGGTCGTGATCTGGGCTGAACCATCCGGCTGCAGCGTGATCTCGTGGACGACGCCGACGTCCTGGGCGACGTCCACCTTGCTGGCGTTGGTGTTGACGGTGAAGACCTGCAGCTGGTCACCGGGGGCGGTGGTCAGCCGGCCGGTGAGGCCGGCCTTGTCGAAGGCGGCCTGCAGCGACGCGGACCGTGCGTAGGCCAGAACGTGGTTGCCCTCGGCGGCCCGGGCCAGGACGGTGGCCTCAGCTCCGAGGTGGGAGGGCGAGGCGATCCGTTGCAGCAGCTGGTCCATCAGCTGGTTGTTCAGCTCGTGCCGCGCCTTGAAGTCCGGGAGCTCTCGATAGCCCTGGCCGATGAGGGTCTGCACCAGGTTGGTCGAGGTCACCGGGCCGTATCCGGGCACCCGCAGTGGGCCGGTGATCTCCAGCAGGCGAGCGAAGGCGACCAGGTCGATCGCGACGACGCCGTCGACGTGGACCCCGAACTGTGTCTGGTAGGCACGCAGGAACTGCTCACCTGAGGTGGGCCAGTCCGCGGAGAAGACCGAACTGACAAGAGGCCGCGGCACGCCGGTGTACCAGGGGTCGCTCGTCAGCCCTGGCCAGCTGATGGCCCGGTTTCCCCCCGTCAGGTCATAGGTCTGGCCGCGCTGGCCCAGGTTGACCTTCCCGTCACGCAGATCGAGCCGGGTCAGGCTCAGCAGTGCTCCTCCGTAGGGCCGTAGCTCAGCCGGGTTCATGACGGCCACCACGTAGGAGCGCGGCCCGTTCTGCCCGGCTGCGTCCGGCAGGACGGAGAGCAGCTGCCCGGCGGTGTCGACCATCGAGCGTGCCTGGTCGACCTTGGCGGCGGTGCTGTCGCGGGTGTGGCGCAACCACCGGGAGGAACCGTTGGCGCGAACCAGGGAGAGTTCACGCTCGGCGTCGGTCAGGCGGACATCGATCCCGCCGACCGAACGGGACAGTGGCGCCAGGGCCGAGACGTCGAGCCGGCCACCGGTCAGCAGTCCGCCGCTGAACAGCTGGTTGCCGGCCGGCAACCCGGCCTGCGCCTGGAAGGCCAGCTTCCCGGCCGTGGTCACCTCCTGGGCCGCTGCCACCATGTGGGCGCTGTCGGACAGCACGCCGGCCAGGCCGGGTACGTTGCCCAGCAGTCGCATCGACGGTGAGCGCAGGCACCCGGCCGCCGTGTCCAGGTCCGCGCCGGCGGCGTCGAGGTGCCGCCGAGCGCCGCCGACGTCGCCCTGCTTCAGTGCGGACACCACCAGGTCCAGCTCGCTCCGGGCGCCCGTGGCGCCTCGGTACACCTGCCACGCCTGGATGCCGAACGTGGTGAGCAGGACTGCGACGACGGCGAGCAGCAGCCGGACGACGAGCCGCCGGCGCTGGCGGCGTGAGCGTCGGACCGGGCCGGTCTGCGGCTGTTCCACGCCGCGGGTGCGTCCAGGCTCGAGGATGACGTTCATCGGGTGCTCCTGGTCGGGCCGCCGAGCGCCGTGACCACCGCAGCGCGGGACACGTTGGGGGACGCGTGAGCCGGTCGCGTCTGACGCCCTCCCGGCGCCTGGGTGTGGTGGGTGCCCATCGGCTGGGCGGGCACCAGCAGCTGCGGCAGAGCGCTGAGGGTGAGGGTGGTGCCCGGGGTGACCGCCCGGCTGGAACCGTCCAGCGTGCGCAGGCGGGTGTAGCCGGCGGGCACCCTGAGCCCGGACGCCGGCCCGACCGTCCAGACCGCCAACGAGGTCTGGGAGCCCTGGACCAACCGGCAGCTGTACACCGGCCCGACCACCGTGCAGCCGTCCATCCGGTGGTCGACCATCCAGGCGTAGACCTGCCCGTAGGCGACCCCGGCCGGGGTCGGGTGCAGCGCGGCGTCGACCATCGGGGTGCCGCCCCAGGCCAGGTCGTTCCAGGCGTACCAGTAGATCCGGTTGGTGCCGCTGGCGAAGGTCAGCAGCATCGCCCGGGCCACCATCCCGGCACCGGTCTGGCCCAGGAAGGCGATCCGGGGGTGGCCGCCGCTCGCCTTGATCAGGCCGAAGGTGATCTCGGTCTGCCAGATCGGCAGGTGGACCCCGTCCTGGTCCAGGCGCGCCGAGGTGGCCCGCAGCAGCGTGTACATGTCCTCCGGGCCCTTGCCGTGCTCGGGATAGGCGTGCACGCCGACGACGTCCACGCCGCGGAAGCCGCCCGCCTTGGCGAAGGTGTCCAGGTAGGGCAGGGAGGTGGTGTAACGCATCCCGAACGAGGGCGAGACGACGACCGCCTGAGGGTCCACCGCGTGGATGATCGAGGCCGCCCGGCGGGTCATCTCGGCCATCACCGCGGGCGGCCCCGAGAACATGCTGCCCAGGTTGGCCTCGTTCCAGAGCTCGTAGGCCTCGATCCGCCCCTTGTAGCGCGAGGCGACCGCGCGCACGTAGGTGTCCCAGTCGCTCAGCCGGGTGGGCTCGGCGGCGGTGCCCAGCCCGAAGCTGGCCACCTCGGCCGGACGCTTGGAGGCCCAGGCCGGGGTCTGCCCGAGCACCATCAGCGGTTTGGCCCGGTGGGCGAGCGCGCCGGTGACCCGGGCGTCCAGGGCGGACCAGATGAAGACCCCGCGCCGGGGCTCCAGGTCGCGCCAGGTGGTGCCGGTGTCCCACAGCCGGATGGCGCCGTAGCTGGTCGCCGGCCACACCCGGGTGTCGGTGCCCACCACGGTCTGCCCGAAGGCCGGGGAGAGCATCGGCACGGACCGGTCGGCGGGGATCAGGTCACGCCGGTCGGCCGGGTTCGGCAGCCGCTCGGCGCGGGCGGTGGGCGCCGAGCTGGAGACCTGCGGCGGGTCGGTGCGCGGTCCGTGCAGCGCGCCCACCGCGGTGAGCACCGCGAGCCCGGCCGACCCCACCACGGCCGCGATGTTGCGGATGTTCATCTCGTCCCCAGCCTCGTTCCTGCCTCGACCACGCCTGCCCCGGCCACGCTGGCTGATTCGGCAGCGTCACGGTGGCCCTTGAGGTCGCGCCCGCGGCGGGAGGCCCCGCGGCGCTCAGGTCGGGCCGACCACCCACTCGGCGGCCTCACCGACCGGGCGGAACCCCAGCCGGGCGTACACCCGGTTCGCGACCGGGTTCGCCCGGTCGGTCATCAGCATCACCTCCGGCGCGCCGCCGGCCAGCAGCAGCCGGGCGGCGGCCGCGGTGACCGCCGCGCCGTACCCGCGGCCGCGGTGCTCCGGCGGGGTGAACACCGGACCGATCCGGGCCACCCCGAAGGCCGCCGGGTGCATCGCCGCCATGCTCACCGGCTCGCCCGCGCCGTCGCGCCAGAACAGCACCAGGCCCCGCCGCAGCCGGCCCAGGACGGCGGCGGCCAGCACCGCGCGGGAGGGCGCCGGCCGGCCGGCGAAGGCCTCCAGGTGGAAGGCCTGCTGCCAGTCCAGGTACCGCTCGCGGTCCGCGCCGCCGCCCGCGCGGGCGGCGCCCGGCACTCCGCTCGGGGGGCGCAGCTCGCCGAGCACCTGGACCGTCTCGCGGACGGCGAGCTCGGCCGGCACGCTGCGCAGCGCGGCGATCCGGGCCGCCACCTCGGCCGCCGCCCGGGCGTCGCCGGCCACCCCGGCCACCGGGCGGCCGCTGTCGTGCAGACGCTCGGCCAGCACCCGGGCCGCCGGCGGTGCCGCCGGGCCGACGGTGACGAAGGAGCGGGGGTGGACGGCGGCGGCCACCACCTGCCCCGTGGTGCCCGGGTCGGCGGCCCAGACGAACAGCGGGTCGTGGCTGCCCTCACCCTCGGCCAGGGCCTGGGCCAGGGTGGCCAACGGGTTGGCCTGCCACCGCTGCCCGCTCAGGTAGGCGTGCGCCACGCTCAGGAAGTGGTCGGCCCGCGTGGTCGTCCCGGTGCTCAGCACCCGCCCATTCTGGGTGCTCGGGCCCCGCTGACACGGTCACCGGGGGTGCGGTCCGCGCCGCTCGTGGGCCGGGCCGGGCGGCAGCGTCCGGTGTAGCCTGCCCCCGGGGCCGCGCAGACGGTCGCTGGGTTGCTCCGATGAGGGAGAGGTCGGTGACGACGTTGAGCGTTCCGACGGTTCATGCCTCGGTCCCGGCCGCTCGCTCGGTGGTGAAGTTCCACGCCCCCGAGGTCGTCTTCGGCCACAACAGCCTGGGCGAGGTGGGTCACTGCGCCCGTCGGCTGGGTGCCCGGCGGCCGTTCGTGGTCACCGACCCGGGGGTCACCGAGGCGGGCTGGGTGCGCGAGCTGACCGTGCACCTGGCGGACGTCGGTCTGACCGCCGAGGTGTTCGACGGCGTCACCCCCAACCCCAAGGACCATGAGATCCACGCCGCCCACCAGCGCTACCGCGAGCGCGGCTGCGACGTGATCATCGCCGTGGGTGGCGGCTCCTGCATCGACGCCGCCAAGGGCGTGGCCATCCTGGCCGGCAACGGCGGCTCGATCCTGGACTACGCCGGGGTCGACAAGGCCGGCGCCGCGATCCCGCCGCTGGTGATGATCCCGTCCACCTCCGGTACCGGGGCCGACGTCAGCCAGTTCTGCATCGTCAGCGACACCTCCCGGCACACCAAGGTGACGATCATGGGCCGGGCCCTGGTGCCGGACATCTCGATCACCGACCCGCGGTTGCTGACCACGATGCCCGACGCCCTGAACGCGGCCACCGGGCTGGACGCCCTCACCCACGGGATCGAGGCCTACGTCTCCCTGGCGCACAACCCGTTGACCGACGTGCACGCCCTGACCGCGGTCCGGCTGGTCGCCTCGGACCTGGAGCGCACCCTGCTGCGCCCGCTGGACACCGAGGCCCGCACGGCGATGGCGCAGGCCAGCCTGGAGGCCGGGCTGGCCTTCACCAACGCCATCCTGGGCGCCACGCACGCCATGAGCCACCAGGTCGGCGGCCTGCTGGACGCCCCGCACGGGGTGGTCAACGGGGTCCTGCTGCCGCACGTCATCCGCTACAACGCGGCGCTGGTACCGGAGCGCTTCGTGCCGTTGGCCACCGCGGTCGGGCTGCCCGCCCAGGGTGCGCCGCCGCAGGAGGTGGCCGAGATGCTCGCCGGCTGGGTGCGCGCGCTGGCCGACCGGGTCGGCGTGCCGCGCGGCCTGCGTGAGCTCGGGGTCAGCGAGGCCGACCTGCCCCGGCTGGCCCGCACCACGCTGGACGACGCGTGCCTGACCACCAACCCGCGGGGGGCCGGTGCCGCTGACGTCGAGGCCCTGTTCCGCGCGGCGCTGTAGGGCGGGCGATGGAGGCCGACCTCGCCTCGCTGACCGGCGTCCGGTCCGGCAAGCGCTCCTACTACCAGGAGTTCCGCCGCAGCTCGGCCCGACTGGAGGCGGCCGTCCGGTCGCTGGACTACATCTCGGTGGCCCTGGTGCGCACCGTGGAGGGTCCGCGTGCCCTGCTGACCGCGGTGCTGCGGGCCGCCGCCGAGCACCTGCAGGCCAGCTGGCTGGTGCTGGCGGTGGCGGACGGCTGCCTGCCCGGTGCCCGGCCCCGGTTCCTGGCCCTCGACGAGACCGGCGCGCTGGCGGACCGGCTGGAGGAGCTACCCGAGCACGTGGCGCAGGCGGTGCTCGGCCTGCGCCAGGCCCCGCCGGAGCGGGCCGGCGCCGACCTCGCCGGCCACGTCACGGTGCCGATGACCGTGGAC
Organism: uncultured Actinomycetota bacterium; assembly: GCA_963821825.1. Lineage (GTDB taxonomy): Bacteria > Actinomycetota > Actinomycetes > Actinomycetales > Kineosporiaceae > CAWGFD01. The sequence continues at coordinate 295,248 of CAWGFD010000001.1, read as the reverse complement.
GGGGAGCCGGTCGGGGGGATCGCCGGCGTCTGCGGGCTGGAGGACGGCGTCGAGCCGCTGGACCTGTCCGTGCTGCGGATCCTGGTCAACCAGGCGGCCGTCGCCCTGCACAGCGCCCACCTGTACCACTCCAGCGTGGCCCTGCAGACCCGGGCCGAGCGGGCCACCGCGGAGGCCTCGCAGCGGGCCCGGGACCTGGCCGCACGCAGCGAGGAGCTGCAGACGGCCCAGCAGCAGCTGACCGCCGCGCACGAACGCGAGTCCCTGGACGCCGAACGGCACCGGATCGCCCGCGAGCTGCACGACAGCGTGACCCAGTACGTGCTGGCCGCCCGGCTCACCGTCGAGGTGGTCCGCGACGAGCTCGCCGAGCAGCAGGCGGCCCCCGACCGGCGGACGGCCGGTCTGGTCGAGCAGCTGGACCACGCCTGCCGGCTCGGCCAGCACGCCGTGGGCCAGCTCCGGGCCTCGATCTGGGCGCTGCACCACAGCGCCGACGGCGCCGCGGCCACCCTGCCCCGGCTGTTGGAGCAGGCCGTCACGCTGGCCACCCGGCCGGGCCTGGTGGTCGACCTGCGGCTGGAGGGCCAGCCCAGGCCGATGCCGGCCGCCGCCGAGCAGTCGCTGTCCCGGATCGTGGGGGAGGCCCTGTTCAACGTCTCGGCGCACAGCGGCGCCGCCCGGTGCGTGGTGCGGCTCAGCTACTCCCCGGGCCAGGTCCGGCTCACCGTCGACGACGACGGGCACGGCGACCCGGCCACCCTGCGCACGCTGCTGCGGGTGAACGCCGCCGGGGACGTCGACGGCCGGCACCGCGGGCTGGTCAACATGGCGGCCCGGGCCGAGGAGCTCGGCGGCCACTTCGCGGTGCAGCGCTCGCGCCTGGGCGGCGTGCGCACGGTGGTCAAGGTGCCGGTGGCCCAGGAGGACGGCCCGTGATCGACCTGGTGCTGATCGACGACCACGCCATCGTGCGGCAGGGGCTGCGCGCCGTCCTGGAACGGGTGGCGGACCTGCGGGTGGTGGCCGAGGCGGCCGGGCCGGCGGAGGCGGCCGGGGTGGTGGCCCGGACCCGGCCGGACGTCGTCCTGCTGGACCTCAAGCTCTCCCCGGGGGCGGACGCCGAGGGCCTGGACCTGTGCGCCCGGCTGACCAAGGAGCACCCGGGGCTGGCCGTCCTGGTCCTGACCACGCTGCTGGAGGACCACCTGGTGGTGGACGCGATCCACTCCGGGGCCAAGGGCTACGTGGTCAAGGACGTGGACACCGGGGAGCTGGTCCGGGCCATCCGGGCGGTCGCCCAGGGCGACAGCGCTTTCGACGCCCGCAGCGCGGCGGCCATGGTCCGCAGCCTGAACGCCCCCGACACCCGCGACGCCGGCCGGCTGACCGACCGCGAGCTGCAGGTGCTCAAGATGCTCGCCCAGGGGATGTCCAACCGGGACATCGGGGCGCGGCTGTACATCTCGGAGACCACGGTGAAGTTCCACGTCGGCAACGTGATGCGCAAGCTGCACGTCAGCCGCCGGGCCGAGGCGGTGTACGCGGCCAGCAAGCTGGGCTACATCTGAGACCCAGCCGGCGTGACGACCGGTCGGCTCAGGCGCTGCGGGCCAGGTGCTCGGCGCAGCGGATCTCGTAGTCCTGCGGGCCGCGGGAGCCGGACTGCCACCACTCGGCCTCGGCGCCGCAGTCGGGGCAGGCGGCGACGAACCGGACCCGACCCTGCGGCGGGGCCGGCCAGCTGGCGAAGTGGATGGTCATGGCGGCTCCGCGCGGGTCGGGTTCGCGACGCCGGGACGGCGTCAACCTGATCACCATCGTGACCGGGAGGACAGGTCAGCGCCTGTCCACTCGGGCAGGTGTGGTGGGGCTCACCGTGCGGAGCGCCTGAGCACGAGCAGGGGTCAGCGGCGGTCCAGGACCAGCCAGCCGCCGTGGTGCTCGAACACCTCGGCGCGCCAACCCGCGGCGTGCAGCCGGGCGCCGGTGGCTGCCAGCTGTGCCGTCGTCACCGTCCGCAGATGCCCGTACGTGGGGTCCGGCACCGCCTCCAGCGGGACGGCGACCACCACCCGACGGCGGGCCAGGCGCGCCGCCTCGGCCACGATCGCCTCGCCGTGGTCGGCGTCCACGTGCTCCAGCACGTGCAGCACGGTGACCGTGTCGGTGCCGGAGGTGGCCAGCGGGACGCCCGCGGCGTCGCAGGTCAGGACGGTCAGCGGGGTGCCGAGCCGGACGGAGACCCTCGCCAGCAGGGCACAGGTACCGGGTGCGACGTCCGAGGCGGTGACCGACCGGCAGCCCGGGTCGGCAGCCAGCCGCAACGGGAAGAACCCGAAACAGCTGCCCAGGTCCAGCACCGAGCCGGGGCCGGCCCCCACCACCAGCTCCTGGGCGCGGCGGTAGACCGGCGCGAAGCCGGCCAGGGTCTCCCCGGCGGCCCCGGACGGCGGCCCCGGGCGGCCGGCCAGGACGTCCAGGCGGTGCAGCGTGCAGCGGTAGAACAGCTCCCAGGCCGCTGTCGGGTCGTCCTGGCCGCTCAGCACGATCCCGGTGAACAGCCGCTCGAAGACGTCGGCGCCGCCGGCCCAGCCCGGCCCGAACAGCTCCTGGGCGAGCAGGGCCGCGACGTCGTTGTCGACCTGCTCGGGCGCCAGGTCGTGCAGCAGCACCAGCCGTCCGCGTCGGCCGCCGACCGCGAAGTGCTCGGTGACCGCGCTCCACCGGGCGCCGGTCAGCTCGCCCGGCGCCGGGCGCAACCCGGGCCGCCGGGCCACCACGACCACCTCGTCCTCGTAGCGCCCGTCCGTGCTGCCGGCGAACGGGTCGATCGGGTGCGGTCGCGTGGTCAGGCTCACCCGGCCACCACCTTCGCCGACCGCGACAGGCGGTGCGAGAGCCGCTCCAGCCCGCCCAGGTCGCGCACCACCTGGACCCGGTCGCACAGCTCGGCGTAGGCGGGCAGGTCGCAGCGGCCCAGGGTCCAGGAGTACGCGGGCTCGGGGGTCAGCCAGATCGTCTCCCGCACCCGCCGGGTCATCTCCGTGAAGGCCCTCAGGCCCGGGTCCTTGCCGTTGCTGCGGCCATCGCCCAGCACCACCAGCGTCGAGCGGCGGGTCAGCGCGGTGGAGTGCTCGGCGCAGAACGCGCCGAAGGCCGCCCCGTAGTCGGAGTCGGCGTCCACGTCGAGCACCCCGCCGGCTCCCACCCCGGCCACCACCTGGGCCAGGGCCGCCTCGGCCCGGTGCTCGGCCAGCAGGTCGGTGGTCTCCACGAGGTCGGCCACGAACGCGAAGGACCGGATCTGGGCGATGAGCCCCTGCAGCCCGTGAACCACCTCCAGGGTGAAGCGCGAGGTGGCCCGGACCGACAGCGAGACGTCGACCAGGACCACCAGCCGTGGCCGGTCCAGGGCCCGCGAGACGGTCACCGGCCGGAACGGGATCCCGTCGTAGCGCATGGACTGGCGCATGGTCCGGCCGCCGTCCACCCGCCCGGCGGCACTGACCCGGCGCCGGGCCCGGGGCGCACCGTGCAGGCTGCGGACCAGGCGCCGCAGCGACTCCTCCAGCTCGGCGCGCTGCTGCTCGGCCAGGGTGTCCACCCCGCCGGCCTCCACCTGGGCCGCCTCCACCTGCACCCGGTCCAGGGCCAGCAGCTTCTCCAGGTAGGCCCGCAACCGCTCCGGCAGGTTCTGGATCATCCCGCCCAGGCGTCGGCGCAGGGCGGCGACCTGCTCGGGGTCGAGGTCGGCCTCGGGCCCCAGCTCCTCGGCCAGCCAGGAGAGCAGGGCCAGCTCCTGGGCCACGCTCAGCTCGATGTCCATCGTCGGGCGCTCGCCGCTGGCCAGCTCCCCGGGCATGCCGCCGCCGTGCAGCCGGGAGGTGCTCAGCTCGACCCGGGCCGCCTGGCTGATCGCCTCCGCCTGGTCGGTGGACAGCACGATCTCCTCGGTCATCGAGGCCAGGTCGATCGTGTCCGCCTCCTGGTGCAGGTTGTAGGCGGCGGCCAGGTCCTCGGGGTCGAAGTACTCACGGATGTCCTGCGGCTTGCCGTGCGAGTGACCCTGCTGCGGGGTGCTGGAGGGGTCCTGGGAGAGCGTCACGTCCTCGACGGCGCCCTCGTCGACCAGGTCCTCGTGGCCGTGCCCGTGGCCGTGGCCGGCGTCCTCGGGCCGCACCGGGCGCAGCCGGAAGAAGGCCTCGAACACCCGGTCGAAGGCCGAGGCGTCGCGGCGGTCCTTGACCAGCGAGACGGCCAGGGCGTGACGGAGCGTCTCCCGGTCCTCCAGCACCCCGGGCTGGGCCGCCGCCGACATGGCGTCGACCACCTCAGAGACGGCGACCCGCACGCCGGCGAGCCGCAGCAGGCGGACGAAGCGGTGCACAGCCCCTTCCACGTCGGCCCCCGCCTAGCCGCGGCCGGGCCTTCGCCCGCCCTTGTTCCGGGTCACCGCGGCCGCGAAGGCGCGCCCACCCTGTCCGGTGCCGACCCCGGGACGGCGCGCCGCGGGCTCGGCGGTCGGGCTGCCGTAGTAGGCCTCGTCGTGCCGGCCGGGTTCGTCCTTGCCCGCGCGCCGGGCGCGACCGTCGGCCAGCGACCGTTCGACCTCCCCGCCCTGCTCCGGCAGGGCGCCGTGGCCGTGCCCGTGGCCATGGCCGTGACCGTGCCCGTGGCCGGGTCCGGTGTCCGGGATGTCGGTGTTCGGATCGAGCAGGGCGGGCAGCAGGTCCATCGCCCGGTGCAGGTCCCGCTCGTACTTCAGGACGACGTTGGCTGTGTCGGCCAGCACCTGGGCGGTCAGCTCCTCGACCCCGAGCACGGCCAGCGTCCGGGCCCAGTCCACCGTCTCGGAGATGCTCGGCGACTTGCGCAGGTCAAGCTCGCGCAGGCTGCGCACCACCTGCACCAACCGGGCGGCCAGCGCCTCGGGCAGTCCGGTCCGCTTGGACCGGACGATCTCCAGCTCGCGCTGGGGGTCGGGGTAGTCGATGAACAGGTGCAGGCAACGGCGTTTCAGCGCCGCGGACAGGTCCCGGGTCGCGTTCGAGGTCAGCACCACGTACGGCTGGTGGATGGCCCGGAAGGTGCCCACCTCGGGGATCGAGACCTGGAACTCGCCCAGCAGCTCGAGCAGGACCGCCTCCAGGGCCTCGTCCGCCCGGTCGATCTCGTCGATCAGCAGCACGACCGGTTCGGGGGAGCGGACCGCCTCCAGCAGCGGGCGGGAGGCCAGGAAGGTCTCGGAGAAGAACACGCTGTCCTGCTCGCCGACCCGCTTGACCGCCTCGTGCAGGGTCGGGGCGTCGGCGACCACCTCGCTGATCTTGTCCCGCAACAGCTGGGTGTAGAGCAGCTGCTTGCCGTAGTCCCACTCGTACAGCGCCTTGGTCTCGTCCTGACCCTCGTAGCACTGCAACCGCAGCAGCCGGCGTCCGGTGACCTGCGCCAGGGTCTGCGCCAGCTGGGTCTTGCCCACCCCGGCCGGCCCCTCCAGCAGCACGGGCTTGCCCAGCCGGCTCTGGATGAACACCGTGGTGGCCAACCGGGCGTCGGCCAGGTAGCCGGCCTCGGCGAACCGCTCCAGCACGTCCCGCACGTCGGCGAACTCTCCGGCACCGGTGGGCAGCGCGTCGGTCATCCTGGGTCTCCTCGAGTGCGTCACGTGTCGCGGGCCGTCGGTCGCGGTCGGGGGTCTCGGTGCCACCGCCCGGCCGTGGGCGCGGGTGCGCCCACGGCCGGGCCCGGTCAGCTCAGCAGGTCATCCAGGTCACCGTTCATGCAGTGGTCCACCACCGGCCGCACGGTCTCGAACGTGCACTCCTTGGCGTTGCCGGGAGTGCAGGCGTCGCCGAGCACGTGGTTGGTGATCCGGGCGACGTCGGCCTCGTCACCGGAGATCACCTTGGCGTTCTCGTAGAACGCCGTCGGGCCGGTGCCCAGCCGGTTCTTGGAGTAGCTGTCCTGGGTGACGTCGGTGAACTTCTCCGGGATCCCGACGTCGCGCAGCAGCCGGATGGCGGCGGCCAGGGCGGCGTCGGCGGCCTGCACGTCGGTCATCCCGTGCGTGTCGATCCCCATCGCGTAGGCGATGTCAGCGAACCGCTTGTAGGCCACCGGCATGTTGAAGGCCCAGACCCGGGGCAGGGCGATGGCGTTGTTGAGGCCGTGGTGGGTGTCGTAGAAGGCGCTGATCGCGTGCGAGATGGAGTGGATGATGCCCAGACCGCCGGAGTTGAAGGCCTGCGCGGCGATGTACTGCGCGTACATCATCCCCTGCCGGCCGGCCAGGTTCTGCCCGTTCCAGACCGCCTCGCGCAGGTGCTCGTTGGTCATCTTGATCGCGTGCAGGGCGTTGCCGAGCGAGGGAGGGAAGTCCAGCCGGGAGACGTAGGGCTCGGAGGCGTGGGCCAGGACGTCGAAGCCGCACTGCGCGGTGAAGTCGACCGGGCAGTCGTAGTAGAGCACCGGGTCGTCGATGGCCAGGCTGGTCACCGAGGTGTCGTCGAAGGCCACGTACTTGTGCGGGTTGTCCGGGTCGGTGGTGGTGTCGGTGATGACGTAGGCCCAGGAGGTCTCCGAGCCGGTGCCGGCCGTGGTGGAGACGGCGATGTGCGGGGGGTTCTTGGGCGTCTCGGACTTGTTGAAGCCCTCGAACTCGTTGACGTTGCGCCCGTCGTGGGCCACCGAGACCCGGGCCCCCTTGCACGCGTCGTGGGAGGAGCCGCCGCCGATCGAGACGAAGGAGTCGCAGCCGTTCTGCTGGTAGAGCCCGACCGCGTCCATCACGTTGTAGTCCTTGGGGTTGGACTCCACCTTGTCGTACACCACGACCTCCAGGCCGTGGTACTTCATGGACTCCACGATCTTGTGCACGATGTCGGTGCCGCGCAGGCCGCTGGTCATCACCAGGGTCTTCTTGAACCCGAGCTTGAGCGCCTCGGGTCCGATCATCTCGTGCGCACCCGGGCCCATCATCGCCCGCGGGAACGGGTGGAACTCCTTGATGGGGAACGGCTTGAGCAGCTCCTCGACCTTCATGTCGGTCCTCTCCGGTACGGGTCGGCCCGCCGGCGGTCGCCGTCCGGGCCTCGGTGCCTCGTCACCGGAACCTGCCACTCCCGCTGCCGGCGGAGAAGGGGGGCAGGCAAGACCTGTCGCCACGCCCTGCGCAGCGTCAGGAGCGCACCTACCCGATCGGGTAGGTGCCGCCGACGTCCGGGCAGCACCATCGGGACCGGCCGACCAGTGGCGCCCGGCGCACGCGAAGCACAGGGTTGAGCTGCCCCTTCCGTTTCGGCACTCGGTGCCGTTATGGTCGGCCCGCCAGTCGCCCGCCGCTTCGAGGAGGCCCCGGATGGACGTCAACCCTGTTGTGCCGGAACCGATCAGCTCCCGCGACCCGGAGCCCGGCCAGGTCGACCCCGGCCGTGTCCTGGAGCAGGACCTGCTGGTCGAGGACGTGTCCATCGACGGCATGTGCGGCGTGTACTGACCCCTCGTGCCGGAAGGAGGGTCGATGACGACCCCTGCCGCCCTCGCCCCCTTCGACCTCGACCGCGCCTGGCGCCCCCACCCCCAGGTGGCCGTCCGTCCGGAGCCCTTCGGGGCCCTGCTCTACCACTTCGGCACCCGGCGACTGTCCTTCCTCAAGCAGCCCGTGCTGCGCGAGGTGCTCGACCGGCTGGCCGACCAGCCCGACGCGCGCTCGGCCTGCGTCGCCGCCGGCGTGCCGGGTGCGCCCGGGCAGGTGCCCGAGGCGGTGCTGGCGGCCCTCGGCACGCTGGCCGCGACCGGCATGATCGTGCCCCGGGAGGCGCGATGACCGTCCTGGACGCCGCCACGCCCGGTCCCGGCGCAAGCCCGGTGCCAGCGCTGGTCGAGCTGTTCGAGCGCGGTCTGGACTCGCCGATCTGCCTCACCTGGGAGCTCACCTACGCCTGCAACCTGTCCTGCTCGCACTGCCTGTCCAGCAGCGGCCGGCGTGACCCGCGCGAGCTGACCACCTCCGAGGCCAGGGCGGTGATCGAGGAGCTGGAGCGGATGCAGGTGTTCTACGTGAACATCGGCGGCGGCGAGCCCACCGTCCGGCCGGACTTCTGGGAGCTGGTCGAGCACGCCACCGCTCACCACGTGGGGGTCAAGTTCTCCACCAACGGCGTCCGGATCACCCCGGCGGTGGCGGCCCGGCTGGCGGCCAGCGACTACGTCGACGTGCAGATCTCCCTGGACGGCGCGACCGCCGAGGTGAACGACGCCGTCCGTGGCGCCGGTTCCTACGCCACCGCCCTGCGGGCGATGGACAACCTGCGCGCGGCGGGCATGAAGGGCTTCAAGATCTCGGTGGTCACCACCCGGCACAACGTCGGCCAGCTGGACCAGCTCGCCGACCTGGCGGACCGGTACCAGGCCACCCTGCGGCTGACCCGGCTGCGGCCCTCGGGGCGGGGCGCCGACGTCTGGGAGGACCTGCACCTGCTGGCCGGCCAGCAGCGTGAGCTGTACGACTGGCTGGTCCGCCGCGGGGAAGGCGTGCTGACCGGCGACTCCTTCTTCCACCTCGCCGCCTACGGGCAGTCCCTGCCCGGGCTGAACCTGTGCGGTGCCGGCCGGGTGGTCTGCCTGATCGACCCGGTGGGGGACGTGTACGCCTGCCCGTTCGCCATCCACGACGCCTTCCGGGCCGGGAACGTGCGGCAGGCCGGCGGCTTCACCTCGGTCTGGCGGACCAGCGAGCTGTTCGCCGGTCTGCGGGCGCAGCAGAAGGGCGGCTCGTGCACCTCCTGCTCGGCCTACGGCTCGTGCCGCGGCGGGTGCATGGCGGCCAAGTTCTTCACCGGGCTCCCGCTGGACGGGCCCGACCCGGAGTGCGTCAAGGGGCACGGCGAGAGCGCCCTGCGGGCCCGGACGGCGACCGACCGGACTGGCGCGCCTCGGCCGGCTCAGGACCACTCGCACCGCACAGGTCCAGCGGGCGGGAGCCGGCCCGGACGAGCGGCCACGAGCTCGCGCGCCGTCCCGGTCACCATCGGTAGCCGCGCGCCGGCCGGGCCAGTGGTCAGTGCCTGCGAGGTCGACCCGCTCGCCGGGTTCGCGGCCCGGCCGGAGGCGACGTGCCCGCCCTGGCCGAGCTGAGCTGGCCCGCGGTGCCGCAGGGGCCGACGCTGGTGCTGCCGGTCGGGTCCACCGAGCAGCACGGCCCGCACCTGCCGACCGGGACCGACACCCTGGTCGCCGCCCGGGTCGCCGAGCAGGTGGTCGGCAGCGCCCGCCCGGTGGACCATCTACTGCTCGCGCCCGCCCTGCCCTACGGGGCCAGCGGGGAGCACGACGGGTTCCCCGGCACGGTGTCCATCGGCCAGGCGGCGCTGCTGCTGGTCCTGCTCGAGCTGGGCCGTTCCGCCCTGGGCTGGGCTCGGCGGCTGGTGCTGGTGAACGGGCACGGCGGCAACGTGCCGGGGCTGCGGGAGGCCGTCGTCCGGCTCCGCTCCGAGGGCCGCGACGTGGCCTGGGCGCCCTGCCAGCAGCCGGGCGCCGACGCCCACGCCGGCCGGTTCGAGACCTCGCTGCTGCTGGCCCTGGCCCCGGCCAGCGTGCAGCTGGACCAGGCCCGGGCCGGGGCCCGGGCGCCGCTGGCCGAGCTGCTGCCCGAGCTGCGCCGCGGCGGGGTCCGGGCGGTCGATGCCGGCGGGGTGCTGGGCGACCCGCAGGGGGCCAGCGAGCAGGAGGGCCACCGGCACCTGGCCGCGATGGCCGCCGAGGTCCTTGCCCAGGTGCAACGCTGGCGCCCGGATGAGGCGGGCCGGCTGCGATGAGGGCAGAGGGCAGCCCACGCGTCGGCCGGCCGCCGCAGGACCAGCGCCTGCCGAACGGGTTCACGGTGGTGCTGGACGAGGCGGTGGTCCGGGCCGACGGCGGTCGGACCCTGTTCGGCGGCTCCCCGGCCCGGATGCTGTACCTGCGGCCGGAGGCGGTCCGGCTGCTCGGCGGGTCGCGGCTGACCGTGCGGGACGCCGCCGGCGCGACGCTGGCCCGGATCCTGCTGGACCGGGGGATGGCCCACCCGCAGCTGCCGGCCCGGCCGGCGTCGGCCGCCGAGGTCAGCGTCGTGGTCCCGGTCAGGGACCGCCCGCGCGAGCTGGCCCGGTTGCTGTCCGGGCTGGCCGCCGAGCTCGACGTGGTGGTGGTCGACGACGGGTCGACGTCGCCGCGCACGGCCGAGGTGGCCCGGGCGGCCGGGGCCCGGGTGGTCCGGCAGGAGGTCAGCCTGGGGCCGGCCGCGGCGCGCAACCGTGGCCTGGCCGAGGTCGCCGCGCCGCTGGTCGCCTTCGTCGACTCCGACGTGGTGCCCCGGCCCGGCTGGCTGGAGGCCCTGCTGCCGCACTTCGAGGACCCGGCGCTGGCCCTGGTGGCCCCGCGGGTGGCCGGCCCGCTGCCGGTCCCCTCCGCCCGGCCCGGCGGCTGGGTCGCCCGGTACGAGCAGGCCCGGTCCTCCCTGGACATGGGGGCGTCGCCGGCCCCGGTCCGCCCGCGCGGCCGGGTGGCCTACGTGCCCACCGCGGCGGTGCTCGCCCGGGTGAGTGCCCTGGGGGGCGGCTTCGCCGAGCAGCTGCAGGTCGGTGAGGACGTCGACCTGGTCTGGCGACTGGTCGAGGCAGGCTGGCGGGTTCGCTACGAGCCGGCGGGGGAGGTCAGCCATGAGCACCGTGTCCAGGTCGGTGAGTGGCTGTCCCGCAAGGCGTTCTACGGTACCTCGGCCGCGCCGCTGGCCCTGCGGCACCCCGGTTCGGTGCCGGTGCTGGCCTCCTCACCGTGGGCGGCGACGGTCTGGGCGCTGCTGCTCCTACAACGGCGCTGGTCCTGGGTCGCCGCGGCCGCGGTCACCGGCGCGGCCACCGCGCGGCTGGCCCGTCGGCTCACCCGTAGTGACCACCCGTGGCGCGCCGCGGCCCGCCTGACCCCCTACGGCCTGGTCAGCACCGGCTGGCAGACGGCGTCGCTGCTGATGCGGCACTGGTGGCCATTGACCGCAGCGGCCTGCCTGGTCTCCCGGCGCGCCCGTCGGGCGGCGCTGGTCGCGGCCCTGGTCGAGGCGGCGGCCGACCGGCACCGGGTGGCCGCGGCCCAGGACCTGGTCGGCTACACGGTCGCGCACCGCCTGGACGACCTCGCCTACGGCGCGGGGCTGTGGGCCGGGGCGTGGCGGTACAAGACGTGGGCACCCCTTCGTCCGGCGATCTCCGCCCGGGCCTCGGCGGTGCCCTCGGCAGGGTCGACCGCAGGAGGTGGTCACCGTGCCTAGCCGTCCGGTGACCCGTTCGCCCTCTTGCAATCCGACCCTGCCTCACGTTGGATCGGATCGTGCGCCACACAGCGGTGGCGCGCGGGTGGAGGAGGTCGGATGAGCACCAAGAGGATCTCGGTCCAGGTGGATGGGATCACCTACGCCGATGACGTCGAACCGCGGCTGCTGCTGGTGCAGTACCTGCGCGAACGACTCGGCAAGACGGGCACGGTGATCGGCTGCGACACCAGCAACTGCGGCGCCTGCACGGTGCACCTGGACGGGCGCAGCGTGAAGTCGTGCTCGGTCCTGGCGGTCCAGGCCGACGGCAGCGAGGTGACCACCATCGAGGGACTGTCCTCCGGCGGGGAGCTGCACCCGGTGCAGCAGGCCTTCCACGACAACCACGCACTGCAGTGTGGCTACTGCACCCCCGGCATGATCATGCAGACCATCGACCTGTTGAAGGACAACCCGAACCCCTCCGACCAGGAGGCCCGGGACGGCATCGAGGGCAACCTGTGCCGCTGCACGGGGTACCAGAACATCGTCAAGGCGATCCGGGCTGCGGCCGGGACGCCGGCCGCGGAGGTGGCCTCGTGACCGCAGTGGACGAACGTCAGGGAATTGCCGAGATCGGGCGGTCGCGGCGGCGCAAGGAGGACCGTCGGCTGATCACCGGGCGCACCCGGTGGACGGACAACATGGTGCTGCCCGGCATGGTGCACCTGGCCATGGTGCGCAGCCCGGCGGCGCACGCCCGGATCACCGGGGTCGCCACCGACCAGGCCCGGTCGATGCCGGGGGTGCTGGGCGTGTGGACCGGCGCCGACCTGGACGCCGAGCAGGGCGACCTGCCCTGCGCCTGGCCGATCACCCCGGACATGAAGCACCCGCGCCGCCCGGCGGTGGCCGCCGCTGAGGTCAAGTTCGCCGGCGAGATCGTCGCCGTCGTGGCCGCCCGCACCCAGGCCGAGGCCCGGGACGCCGCGGACGCCGTCGAGGTGGACTACGACGACCTGCCCGTCGTGCTGGACATGCAGGAGGCGATCAAGGACGGCGCCGACCTGGTGCACAGCGACCTGGGCACCAACGTCAACGCGGTGTGGGTCTTCGACTCCGGGGAGGCAGGCACCGGGACCAGCGCCCGGGCGGCGATCGAGGCGGCGCGGGCCGACACCGACTCGATCGTCATCGAGCGGACCTTCCGTCAGCAGCGGCTGATCCCGGCCTTCATGGAGCCCCGCTCCACGGTGGTCGACCCGACCGGCGAGCAGCTCACGATGTGGAGCTCCACGCAGGTCCCGCACATCGCGCGCTTCCTGATGTCGGTGGTGCTCGGCATCCCCGAGTCCAAGGTGCGGGTGGTCGCCCCGGACGTCGGCGGTGGGTTCGGCGGCAAGATCCACCTCTCCCCGGAGGAGATCGCCACCACGCTGATCGCACGCCGGCTGGCCAAGCCCGCCAAGTACACCGAGACCCGCAGCGAGTCGATCCTGTCCGCCCACCACGGCCGGGACCAGATCCAGCGGATCACGCTGTCGGCCAAGAAGGACGGCACGGTCACCGCGCTGGACGTGGACCTGCTGGCCGACATGGGCGCCTACCTGGGGGTGGTCGGCCCCGGGGTGCCGATCCTGGGCGCGTTCATGTTCAACGCCATCTACAAGTTTCCGGCCTACCGCTTCTCGTGCACCAACGTGTTCACCAACAAGACCCTGACCGACGCCTACCGCGGCGCCGGACGGCCGGAGGCGACGTTCGCGATCGAGCGGATGATGGACACCCTGGCCCACGAGCTCGGGATGGACCCGCTGGCCCTGCGGGAGAAGAACTGGATCACCCACGAGGAGTTCCCGTTCACCAGCGTCTGCGGCCTGCAGTACGACTCCGGCAACTACGAGGCGGCCACCGCCAGGGCGAAGGAGCTGTTCGACTACGACGGCCTTCGCCGGGAGCAGGCCGAGCGGCGCGAGCGCAAGGACCCGGTGCAGCTGGGGATCGGCATCTCCACCTTCACCGAGATGTGCGGCCTGGCGCCCTCGAGGGTGCTCGGCTCGCTCTCCTACGGCGCGGGCGGCTGGGAGGCGGCCTCGATCCGGATGCTGCCGACCGGCAAGGTGGAGGTCGTCACCGGGGTGACCCCGCACGGTCAGGGCCACGAGACGGCGTGGAGCCAGATCGTGGCCGACCGGCTCGGTGTGCCGTTCGAGGATGTCGAGGTGCTGCACGGTGACACCCACGTCGCGCACAAGGGGATGGACACCTACGGTTCCCGATCGCTGGCGGTCGGTGGCATCGCCGTGGTCAAGGCGGCCGACAAGGTGATCGAGAAGGCCCGGCCGATCGCCGCCCACCTGCTCGAGGCCAGCGTGGACGACCTGGAGTTCGAGGCCGGCCGGTTCAGCGTCAAGGGCACCGACAAGGGGATGGGGATGGCCGAGATCGCGCTGGCCTCCTTCACCGCCCACAACCTGCCTGACGGCGTCGAACCGGGCATCGACGCGGACGCCACGTTCGACCCGGAGAACTTCTCCTTCCCGCACGGCACCCACCTGTGCGCGATCGAGGTCGACACCGAGACCGGGGTGGCCAGGATCCGCACCTACGTCTGCGTCGACGACATCGGGTCGGTGGTCAACCCGCTGATCGTGGAGGGCCAGGTGCACGGCGGCCTGGCGCAGGGCATTGCGCAGGCGCTGTACGAGGACGCCCGGCACGACGAGAGCGGCACGTTGATGAACGCCACCTTCGTGGACTACCTGGTGCCCAGCGCGCCGGACCTGCCGACGTACACCACCGACCGGACCGAGACCGCCGCGACCTCGAACCCGTTGGGTGTCAAGGGGGTCGGGGAGGCGGGCACGATCGCCTCGACCCCGGCGGTGGTGAACGCGATGGTGGACGCGCTGCGCCCGTGGGGGGTGGACGACATCGAGATGCCGTGCACGCCGATGCGGGTCTGGCGGGCGGTCCAGGACGGCGGCCAGGTGACCGGCGCGGGGGAGCCGGCGGCGGCCGGTGACCACTGGCAGGAGCCGGTGCAGTCCGCCGGCCTCGAGGGGTCGGGCTCCGGGCCCGCCGAGGAAGGGCGGCAGGCATGATCCCGGTCCAGTTCGACTACGAGGCGCCGACGTCGGTGGCTGCCGCCCTGGAGCTGCTGGCCCAGGCCGGTGACCGTGAGGTCAAGGTGCTCGGCGGCGGCCAGAGCATGCTGCCAGTGCTACGGCTGCGGATGGCGGCCCCCGAGCTGGTCGTCGACCTCGGTCGTATCCCGGAGCTGCGCGGCGTGCGCGACGACGGCGACGCGATCGTGATCGGAGCGATGACCACGCACGACGACGTCACCCGGGAGCCGCTGATCCGCCAGCACGCGCTGCTGCTGTCGGTGGCGGCGCAGACGGTGGCCGACCCGCAGGTGCGGCACCGGGGCACGTTCGGCGGCTCCCTGGTGCACGCCGACCCGGCCGGTGACATGCCGGCCCCGGCCCTGGCGCTGGGGGCCGAGATGGTGGTCACCGGCCCGGGCGGTGAGCGCAGGGTGCCGGCCTCGGAGTTCTTCGTCGACCTGTTCACCACCGCGGTGGAGGAGGGTGAGCTGCTGACCGCCGTCCGGGTGCCCAAGCACACCGGCTGGGGTGCGCACTACGAGAAGATGAGCCGAGTGGCGCAGTCCTGGTCGATCGTGGCGGTGGCCGCCTCGGTACGGGTCGAGGGCGGCACGATCGCCGAGGCCCGGGTCGGGCTGACGAACATGGCGCACGTCCCGGTCCGCGCCCAGGGGGTCGAGGCGGCACTGGTCGGTCAGCCGGCCACCGCCGACGCGATCCGGCAGGCGGCGGCCTCCGCCGCGGAGGGCACGACGCCACCCTCGGACGCCAACGCCGACGAGGACTTCCGCCGGCACCTGGCCCAGGTGCTCACCTCGCGGGCGGTGGCCGCCGCGGCCGGCGTCTGAGTCTCGACCGCGATCCGCACGGAGCCGGCCCGGCGGCAGCGCCGGGCCGGCTCCTTCCCGCCCTCACCCGAAGGACACCAGTGGACCTCCAGCACACCTTCACCGTCCCCGCACCGATCGACACCGCCTGGGCCACGCTGCTCGACCTGGAGGGGATCGCGCCGTGCTTCCCCGGCGCCGCCCTGACCGGGATGGACGGTGACGAGTTCACCGGCACCGTCAAGGTGAAGCTGGGACCGATCTCGTTGCAGTACTCCGGGACCGGCACCTTCGTCGGAAGGGACGAGTCAAGCCACACGGCCACCATCGAGGCCAGCGGGCGGGACAAGCGGGGCAACGGGACCGCCGCCGCCTCGGTGGTGGCCCGGTTGGAGGCCGAGGGCGAGTCCTCCACCAAGGTGGTGGTGGACACCGACCTGAAGGTGACGGGGCGCCCCGCGCAGTTCGGGCGAGGCCTGATCCAGGACGTCAGCAACAAGATCCTGGACCAGTTCGCGACCTGCCTGGCCGAGCGGATGACCGCCCCGCGGGCCGGCGAGGCCGCTGCGGCGACCCCCGAGGACGCCGCGCCGGTTCCGCCGCCGGCTGCGGAGCCCGCGGGTGGCCCGGCCGACGTGCCACCGTCGCCGGCTGAGGCACCGTCGGCTGAGGCACCGTCGGCTGAGGCACCGTCGGCTGAGGCACCGTCGGCTGAGGCACCCTCGGCTGCGGCACCACCCACGCCGGCGGCCGCTCCGGCCGCTGCTCCCGGGCCACGTCCCACCGCGCCGGCTGACGCAGCCCCGCCCTCCCGGCCCCGGCCTGCTCCGGTGGCCAGCGAACCGCTGGACCTGAACGCGGTGGTGCTGCCGGTGCTGGCCCGGCAGTACGGGCCGACGGTACTGGCCGTGCTGGTGACGGCCGTCCTGACCTGGGTGGTGGCCCGCCGACGGGGCTGACCTGACCGGCCTTGTCGGTGACTGTTCGGCGATATATCGTTCGTATGTCGCTGTTGGTGTCGCCGTCCTGAGGAGTCGTCATGAAGCACCGTCCTGAGCACCACCACGAGCACCACCCGCACCACGCCCACGGTGGCTGGCGCCGCCAGCTGCCCGACGCTGAGGCATCCGAGGCTCCGTCGGGGATGTGGCACCACCCACCGTTCCCGGGTCTGCCCCCGATGCCCGGCCCCGGGCGTCGCGGCGGTGGCCGCGCGATGCCCGGCGCCGGTCCGATGGGCCCGGGCATGGGACCGGGCATGGGACCGGGCATGGGACCGGGCATGGGACCGGGCATGGGACCGGGGCGGTGGGGCGGGCGGCGGGGAGCCGGCCGCCCGGGCCGCGCCCGTCGCGGTGACGTCCGCGCGGCGATCCTGCTGCTGCTGGAGGAGGAGCCGCGCAACGGGTACCAGATCATCCACGAGGTCGACCAGCGCAGCGACGGACTCTGGCGTCCCAGCCCGGGCTCGGTGTACCCGGCCCTGGCCCAGCTGGAGGACGAGGGACTGCTCCGCCCGGTCTCCGAGCAGGGTCGCAAGGCCTTCGAGCTGACCGAGACCGGTCGCCAGCAGGTCTCCGAGCGGCGCCGGGAGCTCGGGCTTCCCTGGGAGGAGGTCAAGCAGGACTCACCGCAGGAGACGCCGGAGATGCGGGAGCTGCTGGGCCAGCTGCAGGTGGCGGCCGTCCAGGTGCTGCACGCCGGCAGCGCCCCGCAGGTCTCCCGGGCCCAGGCCGTTCTGTCTCGCGCCCGCCGCGAGCTCTACCGGATCCTGGCCGAGGATGAGCCCGAGACCGCCGCCGAGCAGTGAGGGCGGGACCGAGCAGCACCCTGAGTCCGGGGTCGACGCCTGCGTGACGGAGACCCCGGACCTCCAGAGCACGTCGAGCCCGACCCGCCGCCGCCTCGAGCCGGCCGGAGGATCAGGATGGGAACTGGTCAGAACGGTGGTGGTTCGTCCCACCACGGTCCGACTTCTGCCTCCATCTGGGCCTGTGTCTCCGTTCTTCCTGCGCTGTCGCCAATCGCAGACGTGGCAGGACACGTGTCGGCCAAAGGCCGGACATCCCCGGCGAGCCAGCCATAGTCCCGAGCGCGCGTCAGGTAGCGACGGCCGCTGGGGCTGGTCCAGGTCACCTCACCTGTCGCCGGGTCGAGCACCGGCCGCCAACGGGTGAAGGTCTTCAGCCGGTGGTGGTGCCGGCACAGGGCATGCAGGTTGCCCGCGTGCGTGAGGTCACCCTCCTGGTAGGGCACGACGTGGTCCAGGTCCGACGAGGCGGCGGGCGTCAGGCAGCCTGGAGCTCGACAGGTGCCGTCACGCAGGCGGATGTGCCGATCCAGGCTGTCCGGCGGGTCGTGGGTGAATGACTCGGCCAGGGCCAAGGACCCGTCTGGCCAGGTGAAGAGCCTGCGCAGCTTGAGGTCTGAACTGGTGAGGAGGCCCTCGAGCATCGACCGCGCTCGCCCGGAGAGCAGCAGCTGAGGCCCCGAACCGGGATCGACCTGAGCCAGATCGCTCCGGTACCTTGCCGGCCCGTTTCCACCCGGCACGCCGGATGTACCGCACATCCCGGATGAGCCGGACGCGCCCGGCACGCCGGTCGGTTCGGTCATGAGTCCGCCGAACATGGTCACCGGCATGGTGACCTGGAGTTCGACCCGCAAGGCCGCGGGCCGGTCGGGGTCACCGGCCGGTAGGCAGACCAGGTCGCGCAGCGCCTGGGCCCGAAGTCGGGCGAGGCTGGGGATCTGCGGGAGCGGACCACCCGAAGCACTTGCGGCGCGACGGCGGGCCCGCAGGTCTTTGCGGAGCAAACGGGCTGCTGCGTCGACGGTCGCCCAGACCCAGGCCGCGTCCGTCGCCGGCATGGTGGCCTGCAACGTGGCCAGCCCGGCCCGGCAGGCCGGCGACCCGGGTGAGGTGTCAAAGCCGTCGCCTGACGCCAGCACCACCCTGGTCTTGTCCTCCCTCACCTGCGCCTCGCTCCCAGCTGCGCCCTCGGGCAGCAGGGCAAGGGCAAGGGCGGAACCCGCGCGGTGGATCTGTGCGGGGGTCGGTGGTTGCCGGGTCGGCCCCTGGAGCGGCCGGCCATCAGTCAGGTCGGCATGCGGCAGGCCGAGGAACAACCGGTCTTCGATGGCTGCCGCGTCCTCCGCGCCCAGGCCCTCAGTCACCCTGAGCATGGCGGAGACGTGGGAGCGCTCGATGATGCCTTCGCCAAGCAGAGCCAGGGTGCGCGGCAGCCGCTCGCTCAGGATGTGGGCCTCGGCCATCAGGTTCAGGACCTGCCGCCGGGACAACGAGAGCAACGCGGCGGCCTCGGCCACGACGAGATCTTCCGCGTCCGTCACGAGCTCGCGGGTCAGCAGCTCACCCGCCAGGCGACCACCACCGCCCGGGCAGAGCTGGTCTGCTTCCTGGGCGCCGGTCTCCACCAGCCGCTCGAACACGCAGGACAGCACGGCCAAGGTGCGGATCTTGGCGGCCCGTGCCGCTGACTCCACCCTGTGCCAGCCCGCCAGGGCGACCAGGAGGGCCGAGATCTGGACGGCGGGCAGCTGCTCACCGGCCAGCGCGTCAAGGTGGGCGAGGGCGGTGTCGCGCCGGCGGGCCGCCGCGTCGGGTGTCATACGACGATTCTATCGAACGCATGTTCGAAAGGCCGGTTCTCCACAGCCTTTCTGGTCACTCTTCCCGCCCACGCCGACCGGTGCACGTGGGGTGAAGGGGATGTCCGGGGTCGCTGCCAGGATGGGAACGTGACCCCGACCCCTCGACGTACGCGGGAGACGCTCGGTCTGCCGCAGGCCCGCCGGATCGCGGTCGCGGCCCAGGGCCTGGATCGCCGTCCGAGTGGTGGCGCGGTCACGATGCGGTCGGTGCAGCGGGTGATCGACACCGTGGCCGTCGTCCAGATCGACTCGGTCAACGTGCTCAGCCGCAGCCACTACCTGCCCTTCTTCGCGCGGCTGGGCCCCTATCCGCGTCGGCTGCTGGACGACGCGACCGCCCGGGCGCCCCGCCGCCTGGTCGAGTACTGGGCTCATGAGGCCTCCTACGTCGCTCCGTCG
Source organism: uncultured Actinomycetota bacterium (assembly GCA_963821825.1). Lineage (GTDB taxonomy): Bacteria > Actinomycetota > Actinomycetes > Actinomycetales > Kineosporiaceae > CAWGFD01. The sequence continues at coordinate 275,950 of CAWGFD010000001.1, read as the reverse complement.
ACCCACCGGCTGCTGCGCTGGCGGATGGCGCAGGCGGCCGAGGAGGCCTGGGGCGGGATGGTCAGGGTCGCCCGGGAGCGCCGCGAGCTGCTGCAGGCCGTCCAGGACGAGGTCGAGGCCCGCGGTCCGCTGACCGCCGCCCAGATCGAACGCGCGTTGGACCAGGACCGGCCGCGGGAGCGCAACCACTGGGGCTGGAACTGGTCGGACACCAAACGGGCGGTGGAGTACCTGTTCTGGGCCGGCCGGATCAGCTCCGCCGGGCGGACCAGCCAGTTCGAGCGGCGCTACGACCTGCCCGAGCGGGTGCTGCCGGCCGCCGTCGCGCAGGCCCCGGACCCCGAGCCCGGACAGGCGCACCGCCAGCTGGTGCTGACCGCGCTGCGGGCGCACGGGATCGGCACGCTGCGCTGCCTTCGTGACTACGTGCGGATGAAGAGCGGACCGGCCCGCGCCGCGGTGCAGGAGCTGGTCGAGGAGGGGCTGGCCGTGCCGGTGACCGTCCGCGGCTGGCCGGGCACCGTGTACCTCGACCCGCAGGCGCGGTGGCCCCGGTCGGTGTCGGCCCGGGCGCTGCTCAGCCCGTTCGACTCCCTGATCTGGGAGCGCGAGCGCACCCAGGCGCTGTTCGGGATGCGGTACCGGATCGAGATCTACACGCCCGCGCACCGCCGGGTGCACGGCTACTACGTGCTGCCGTTCCTGCTCGGCGACGAGCTCGTCGCCCGGGTGGACCTGAAGGCCGACCGCGCTGCGGGCCGGCTGCGGGTGCAGTCCGCCTGGGCCCATCCGGCCGCCCCGGGCCGGTCTCGGGCCGGTCGCGCCGATGAGGTGGTCGGGGCGCTGGCGGCCGAGCTGACCGCCATGGCGCACTGGCTGGAGCTGGACCAGGTGGTCGCGACCGGGCTCGGCGACCTCGGGCCGGCCCTGCTGGCGCACCCGCAGATCCAGCCCGGACCGCCCTGACCAGTCCGGACCATCCCGGACCAGCGCAGACCAGCGCAGACCAGCGCAGACCAGCGCAGACCAGCGCAGACCAGCGCAGACCAGCGCAGACCAGCGCAGACCAGCGCAAAGCCAGACAGCGCAGACCAGCGCGGTCGCCTCGCCGGTCGCCCCGCGCGTCGACCGCAGGGTCAGGGCCGGGGGTCGCTGATCAGCCGGGCGTGCAGGTGCTCGTCGGACCATCGAGGCCGGTCCTGCTCCCCGTCGCTGGGGTAGTGCATCGCCTCCCGCATGACGCCCTCCAGCCGGTACCCGGACCGACGGGCGACCGAGCAGGAACGCTCGTTCTCGACCGCGTGGTAGAGCTCGACGCGGCGCCAGCCGAAGGTGGCGAACACCGTGTGCGTACCGGCCCCTACCGCGGCGGAGGCGATCCCGGCGCCGCGGACCTCCGGGCTGAGCCAGTACCCGACACTGGCCATCCCCAGCGCCGGGTCGCGCAGCGCGAACCGCAGCGAGCCGACGAGCGAGCCGCCGGCGTCGACCAGGGCCCAGGAGGCGCCGTCCCGGGCCCGCCAGCCGTCCGTGTAGGCCTGCACCCGCTGCACGGCGGAGCTGCGGTCGTCGACCGGGGCCGAGGCGTAGCGGCGGACCAGCGGGTCGCGGAAGGCCAGCACCAGGGACGGCGCGTCAGACAGCTTCCAGGGCCGGGCCGTGACCCCGGCGGGAAGAGGCAGTCGCGGTTCAGGCACGGCCGCCGCCCGGCGGGTCCTGCCCCACCGAGGGGCTCGCCGCGGTCAGGTCATGCTCGAGCAGGTCGAACCGGTGCAGGTCGACCAGCTCCCCGCCGGACAGTCGCATCCCTGACCGGTCGACCCCGGCCGGCCGGAAACCCGCGGCCAGCGCCACCCGGCGGCTGGCCAGGTTCCCGGCCGCCACGCAGATCACCACCCGACCGCGTCCAAGCCCGCCGTCCTGGACCGGGACCAGCGCGTGGCGGGCGACAAGGCGCACGGCTCGGGCGGTCAGCCCGCGCCGGCGCGCCGCAGGGTGCGTCCAGTACCCGATCTCTGCCTGCACGGCGCGCGGGTCGGCCAACCGGAAGGCGGAGATGGCACCCAGCAGCTGCGGGTCGCGCGGGGCGCACAGGGCCCAGTGCACCGCCTCGCCGTCGGCGGCCAGCGCCTGGGTGCGGAGGAGGAAGTCGAGCGCGTCCTGGTCGCGGTAGGGATCGGGCAGGGTCAGCCAGCGCCGACTGTCCGGGTCCTGGCAGGCCTGCACGATCCGGCCGGCGTCGGCGGCGGTCAGCGGACGCAGTCGGACCACCCCGTCGGTCAGCTCCGGCGCCGTCCACCACGGCCCCGGTGGCTGGTAGGGGTCCTCGGCGGTCCGGGACCCGAACCACGCCGGGATCGGGCCGTCGGCGCCGGACACCAGGGCCCGTGAGGTGCCCTCCACCCGGAAGCCCAGCGCCCAGGCCACCCGCCGGCTGGGCCAGTTGCCCACCGCGGCCAGCCAGCCGATGGTGGCCAGCCCGAGCGTCTCGTGCGCCCACGGCAGCAGCAGCCGGCCGGCCCGGGTCATCACGCCCCGGCCCCGGGCCTGGGGCAGCAGCCCGTAACCGAGCTCCGCGCGTCCCCGGCCGCTGGGCCGCACGCTCATCCCGCCGGCGAACCGCCCGTGCTCAAGCACCGCGACGGAGTAGCAGGTGCCGGCGCGCCACTGCGCCGCGGTGTCGACCAGGAACTCCTCGGCCTGCTCCGGGCCGTAGGGCTCGGGAACCCGTGCCCACCGCCGCACGTCCTGGTCACGGGACATCGAGACGATCGCCTCGATGTCCTCGGGCCGGTAGGGACGCAGTCGCAGGGTGCCGTCGCTGAGGTCCGGCTGGTGCACCGTCGCCGCGCCGAGCGGAGCCGGTGAGGTCATGGGGGCAGCCTGTCCCGGATGCGCTGACCAGGCAACGCGGGCAGCAGGCCGGGCCGCGGTCGCCCGGGGTGGCGCCCGGTCGCTCTACGATGGCAGGCAGTCAGGCGCGACACGACAAGCTGGGAGAGACCTCGTGGTCAAGATCGTCGAGAAGCTGCTGCGAGCCGGGGAAGGGCGAATCCTACGTCGGCTGCAGGGCCTGGCGGCCCAGGTCAACGCGCTCGAGGACGACTTCACCCGGCTGACCGACGCCGAGCTGCGGGAGCAGACCGAGGCGTTCAAGTCCCGGCTGGCCGAGGGCGAGACCCTGGACGACGTGCTGGCCGAGGCCTTCGCCGTCGTGCGGGAGGCGGCTCGGCGCACCCTGGGTCAGCGGCACTTCGACGTCCAGATGGTCGGTGCCGCGGCGCTGCACTCCGGCAACGTCGCGGAGATGAAGACCGGTGAGGGCAAGACCCTGGTGGCGACCGCACCGGCCTACCTGAACGCGCTCACCGGCCGGGGCGTGCACGTCATCACGGTCAACGACTACCTGGCCTCCTACCAGTCCGAGCTGATGGGGCGGGTGTACCGCTTCCTCGGCCTGACCGTCGGCTGCATCACCGCGCAGATGAGCCCCGACGAGCGGCGCCAGCAGTACGCCGCCGACATCACCTACGGCACCAACAACGAGTTCGGCTTCGACTACCTGCGGGACAACATGGCGACCTCGCCGCAGGAGCTGGTGCAGCGCGGTCACCACTACGCGATCGTCGACGAGGTGGACTCGATCCTGATCGACGAGGCGCGCACCCCGCTGATCATCAGCGGTCCCTCCGACCAGCCGCAGAAGTGGTACGTCGAGTTCGCCAAGATCGTCACCCGGCTGCAGCCGGAGCGCGACTACGAGGTGGACGAGAAGAAGCGCACGGTCGGGGTGCTGGAGTCCGGGATCGAGAAGGTGGAGGACCTGCTCGGGATCGACAACCTCTACGAGTCCGTGAACACCCCGCTGGTCGGCTTCCTCAACAACGCCATCAAGGCCAAGGAGCTGTTCAAGCGCGACAAGGACTACGTCGTGCTGAACGGGGAGGTGCTGATCGTCGACGAGCACACCGGGCGGCTGCTGGCCGGCCGGCGGTACAACGAGGGCATGCACCAGGCCATCGAGGCCAAGGAGGGCGTGCAGATCCAGAGCGAGAACCAGACTCTGGCCACGATCACCCTGCAGAACTACTTCCGCCTGTACGAGAAGCTGTCCGGGATGACCGGCACCGCCCAGACCGAGGCGGCCGAGTTGATGTCGATCTACAAGCTCGGGGTGGTGACCATCCCGACCAACCGGCCGATGCAGCGCGAGGACGCCTCCGACGTGGTCTACAAGACCGAGGTGGCCAAGTTCTCGGCCGTCGCCGACGACATCGCCGAACGCCACGAGAAGGGCCAGCCGGTGCTGATCGGCACCACCAGCGTGGAGAAGAGCGAGTACCTCTCCCAGCTGCTGGTCGAGCGTGGCGTGCCGCACGACGTCCTGAACGCCAAGCAGCACGAGCGGGAGGCCTCGATCGTGGCCCAGGCCGGTCGCAAGGGCGCGGTCACGGTGGCCACGAACATGGCCGGCCGGGGTACCGACATCATGCTCGGCGGCAACGCCGAGTTCGTCGCGGTGGCCGCCATGCGTGAGCGCGCACTCGACCCGGTGGACGACCCCGAGGAGTACGAGGCCGCTTGGCCCGACGTGCTCAAGCAGGCCCAGGAGTCGGTCGCCGCCGAGCACGACGAGGTGGTCGAGCTCGGCGGGCTGTACGTGCTCGGCACCGAGCGCCACGAGTCGCGCCGGATCGACAACCAGCTGCGCGGCCGCTCCGGCCGGCAGGGAGACCCGGGCTTCAGCCGGTTCTACCTGTCGCTGACCGATGACCTGATGCGGCTGTTCAACGCCGCCCTGGTGGAGACCTTCCTGACCCGGGCGGGCATCCCGGACGACCTGCCGATCGAGTCCAAGATGGTCACCCGGGCGATCGCCTCCGCGCAGGGCCAGGTCGAGGCCCGAAACTTCGAGATCCGCAAGAACGTGCTCAAGTACGACGACGTGCTGAACCGCCAGCGCGAGGTGATCTACGCCGAGCGCCGGCAGGTGCTGGAGCACGCGGACCTGTCCGAGCAGATCGGCCACTTCATCGACGACGTGATCCGCGGCTACGTGCTCGCCGAGACCTCCGAGGGGTTCGCCGAGGACTGGGACCTGGACAAGCTCTGGACGGCGCTGGGCACGCTCTACCCGGTGGGGATCACCGTGGAGGAGGTGGTCGAGGAGGCCGGCGGGCGTGGGCTGGTCAGCTCGGAGATGCTGGTCACCGAGCTGAGCGCCGATGCGCACCTGGCCTACGAGCGCCGCGAGGCCGAGCTCGGCGAGGAGCTGATGCGCGAGCTGGAGCGGCGGGTGGTGCTCTCGGTGCTGGACCGTCGCTGGCGCGAGCACCTGTACGAGATGGACTACCTGCAGGAGGGCATCGGGCTGCGCGCGATGGCCCAGCGCGACCCCCTGGTGGAGTACCAGCGGGAGGGTTTCCAGCTCTTCCAGGCGATGACCGAGGGCATCAAGGAGGAGTCGGTCGGCTACCTGTTCCACGTCGAGGTCCAGGTCCAGGAGCCGGCTGAGGACCTGACCGGGGGCACCGGGGAGGAGCCGGTCATCGTGGCCAAGGGCCTGGTGTCGCCCCAGCGACCGGCCCAGCTGCAGTACTCGGCGCCCAGCGCCGACGGCGACACCCAGGTGGAGACCCGCTCCGACGAGGGCGCGGCGGCCGTGGCCGAGCCCGAGCCGGCGGCGAACCGGGCCGAGCGCCGGGCGAGCCGCAAGCGGCGGGCCTGAGGTTCGCCGGCGGCTCAGCCCAGCTCCAGCTCGTGGATCCGCCAGCGGCCGTGGGCGGCCTGCAGCCGGACCGCGACCGCCCGCACCCGCCCCGGTAGGCGGCAGATCAGGCTGACCTCCGCAACCTCGGCATCCACCCGGCAGGCGTGCAACGCCTGGACGGCCGGGCGGGCCGGAGGTTCGCCGGGGCGGGCGGTGCGCTGGGCCAGCGCGAACCGGCGGGCCAGCATCGCGTGCACCTTCGGGGAGGTCGACCGGCGTAGCTGGTTGGCCGGTCTCGTCCCGGCGATCACTTCCATCGCGGCCTGCACCACCTGACCGGTCCACAGCAGCGGATCGGGGAGTGGGTCGGCCACCGGGGCGATGGGCTCGGGGGAGCGGCTACCGCGGCCCGGTGCCTGGCCGGGCCGGGCCGGGTCCGGGACCGCGACCGGCCACAGCCCGGGGGCGGCGGGCTCGCGGCGGTCTCGCAGCCGGCCGCCGGGCAGCACGCGCAGGGCGGGCCGGGGCTCGCTGATCGGGACGGGGAGCAGGCGCAGGGTCGGCTCTCCGGCTGCCCCGCTCATGAGCGGGGCGCCAGCAGCCGCTGACCGGGCAGCAGCAGATCAGGGTCCGGGCCGATGGTCGCCCGGTTGGCGGCGTACCAGTGCGGCCAGGCCATCGCGATCTGCGCGTCGGTGGCGGCGGGGCCCAGCGCCCGCGCCGCGATGGTCCACAGGCAGTCCCCGCGACGGACGACGACGGTCCGGAGGTCCTCCGGGTCGGGTCGGGGCGCGGGAGTCCTCATCCCGGTGTCGGAGTGCGCCGGGGGCGGCGTGGGCGTCCAGCCCAGGTCGGGCGGGGTCACCGGCACCGCCTCGGCAGGGGCTGCCCAGGACGCGTCAGCGACCAGCTGCTGGTCTCCGGCCGCCTGGGCGGCTGAGGCGATGACCGGCCTCGCGGTGACCGGTCCGGCGTGCGCGGCGCTCCCGGTCGCGCTGACCAGGGCGCCGGCCAGCAGGGCCGTGGTCAGCCGGTAGGCCAGCCGGCGGGGGAGCGGGCGCTGCGGCCGGCTCGGCACCGCCCGGCCCTGGCGGTTCAGCCGGGTGTCGCGGACGGCGTCCCGCGCGCCCAGCCCCATCGCGACCACTAGGGCGAGCGTGGCGGCCAGGAGACCGGCCTGCGCGGCCGGCACCAGGGCGCTGGTGAGCGCTGGGCCCAGCCCTGTCACCAGAGGGAGAGCGGGGGTGACACCCAGTGTTGCGAACATACGTGGAACCTCGTTTGATGTCGTTTGATGACGTCGGTTGCCAAGAGATACCGGTTCCGCGACCCAGGCGTCCAGGGTTCGCCGAGATCTGTGGATGCCGTGGCGGGTGGTGGGAGGGCGTCACGGCCGGTGGTCCACCGCGGCCCTCCCACCGCGCAGGGGCGGTCGGTGGCCCACGACCTAGGTCCCGCCGCCACGCCGTCGACCGGGGCAGGCTGGAGCTGGTCGGCAACGTGCCGGCCGCCGGGGCCTAGGGGTGAGCCGACGATGATGTGGCACGGTGAGTGGAGTGGCGCCGACTGGGCGCTGATGAGCCTGGGCATGCTGGCCCTCTGGACCGTGGTGGTCGCCGCCGCCCTCTGGGTGGGGCGGGCTCTGCTGGGTCGTCGCGACCGCGGCTCCGAACAGGGGCCGGTCCGCAGGAACGAGCCGGACGGCGGTGCCGCGCGGGCCCGGGGCATCCTGGATGAGCGTTACGCCCGGGGAGAGCTCAGCGAGCAGGAGTACCGGGCCCGGCGCGACATGCTCGCCGAGCGATGAGGGCGACGGCTGCACGACTGGCCCGGCCGGCGCTCGCGGTGCTGGTGCTCTCGGTCGCTTCGCTGCTCACGGTGGCGGCGGCGACCGGCGCCCTGGGGCACCGGTCCGGGCGCTCGACGGCGTCGGCGACGGCGGCACCCTGCGCCGTGCCCACCCTGCCGGGCACGGTGGTGCAGGTTCACGTGACCGACATGCGCTCGATGATGCGCCGCGGCTCGGGAGCGGGCGGCGGCTCGATGATGGGCGACGGCTCGTCGCCAGGCGCCGACGGAGGACTGCTGTCCGGGCAGGACTGGCGGTGGTTCCGGCCCGGGATGATGCAGCTGACCCTCGGGACGTCCTCGGTGCCGCACGGCACGGTCTCGTTCCGGGTGACCAACGACGGTTACCTCACCCACGAGCTGGTGGTCCTGCCGCTGCCGGCCGGGCAGCCGGCCGGAGCCCGGAGCTCCGACGAAGGCGGCCGGGTGTCGGAGACGGGCAGCCTCGGGGAGGCCTCGGCGGACTGCGCGGCCGGCGCCGGTGACGGGATCCCCCCGGGAGCGACCGGCTGGGTCAGCCTGACGCTGCCCGCCGGGCGTTATGAGCTGGTCTGCAACCTGCCCGGCCACTACCGGGCCGGGATGTTCACCGAGCTGCAGGTCGGCTGAGGCCGCCCGCGATCCACAGGTGCGCCCTGCCCGGGCCCCCGGCCACCGCTGGGCGCCCTAGGCTGGGACCGCCCAGAGGGCAGACCTGTCCGACACGCGCAGAGGCGGTCTCGAAGGTGCCGGAACGCTGGGAGCGACTGTTCGAGGACCTGGACGCCGAGTTCGCCGAGTTCGAACGCGAGGACCTGCACGCACGCGCCACCGAGCAGACCCGGGCGGAGTGGGCGGCCCTGACCCTGGCCGACCGGCTGCGGGGCAACGTCGGTCGCAGCGCCGGGTGGTGGCTGGCCGACGGCACCCGGCTGGAGGGCCGGCTTCTCGACCTGGGGGACGGCTGGCTGCTGGTCTCCGCCGGGAGCGGACGCGTCGTGCTGCCCTCTCCCGCGCTGCGCGCGGTCCGCGGCCTGGGGCCGGCGGCCATGGCGCCGGTCGCCGGCCGCCGGTTCCCGCTCGGTGCCCTGCTGCGCGGCCTGGCCCGGGACCGCGCCCGGGTGACGGCGCTGCTGCTGTCCGGCCCCGCACCAGGCGGCCCGGTGCCCGGCACCACGGTCTCCGGCACCATCGACCGGGTCGGCGCCGATCACCTGGACCTGGCCGAGCGGGCCGCCGACCCCGGGGACCGTCGCGTGAACGTGCTGACCATCCCGTTCGCCGGGTTGGCCCAGCTCAGGCTGGGCTGAACCCGCCGGCCGACGACGGACCCGGCTCGTCAGCCGCGCCGAGCCCCGGGCTCGACCCCCTCGGACCACGCGGCGTCGTCGGCTCCGGCCGGCCGGGCGGCCAGGTACTCCCGCGTCTCGGCGTACTTGCGCTGGATGTAGGCCTCCAGCTCCGAGGCCTCCACCCGCCACTGCCCGCGGCCGCCGACCCGGATCGCCGGCAGCTCGCCCGAGTTGACCAGCGCGTAGGCCTGCCGGGCAGAGATGTTCAGCTCCTCGGCGACGTCCGCCAGCTGCAGGAAGCGGGGCGACATGGCGCCAGTCTGACACGGCGCAGGTGCCCCGCAGCGGTGCGTCCACAGCTGTGGGCCGAGCGCGTGGTCGTGTCCACAGCTGCCCGCGTTCCCGGCCCGGTCGTCCCTGCGTTCTGCCAGGGTGCCGCCATGGGGAGCGACCGAGCAACGACCCTCGTCATGGCACGAGCCGGCGAGCACCCGCCCTCGGCCAGGGCCGCACGGCTGCGTCGTCCCTCCTGGCGGGACGCCCGGCTGCTGGTCGGGCTGCTGCTGATCTTCGGCTCGGTGCTGGCCGGGGCGAGGGTGCTGGCTGCCGCGGACCGCACCACCCCGGTCTACACCGCACGCAGCACGCTGTCCGTCGGCCACCAGCTCCGGGCCCAGGACGTGACGCTGACCCGGGTGCGGTTGGACGGCGTGATGTCGCAGTACCTGCCCGGCGGCCACGGCGTCCCGGTCGGTCAGGTGCTGACCCGCCCGGTGGCAGCCGGGGAGCTGGTGCCCCGCACCGCACTGGCCGACGCAGCCCGGATGGACCTGCGACCGGTCGCGGTCCCGGTCTCCGGGGCTCTGCCGGAGGGCATCACCCTCGGGTCGGCGGTCGACGTCTGGGTGGCCGAACGGCGGGCCGGGAGCACCGGTGAGTTCCAGACCCCTCGGCGGCTGGCTGGTGACGCGCCGGTGAACGCGATCACCGAGTCCGGCGCCGGGCTGGCCGCCGTCCGCGGCCCCTCGGTGCAGGTGCTGCTGGCGCCCGAGGAGGTCGCCGACCTGCTGGGGGCCCTCGCCAATGGCGCGCAGGTCGCCCTGGTCCCGGTGCCCGGCAGCGCGATCGAGTCCGGCTCATGAGCCTGCGGGTGCTGGTCGCCATGACCGGTCCGGCCGAGGCCGTGCTCGTCTCCGGGCTGGAGCGGGGCGCGGCCGGCTCCCCGGACGGGGCCGGCGCGGTGCGGGTCGTGCGGCGCTGCGCCGACCTGGCCGAGCTGACCGCCTGCGCAGCAGCCGGCCTGGCGCAGGCCGCCGTGGTCTCGGCCGACCTGCACGGTCTGGACGGTGAGGCCCTGGCCACCCTGAGCCGTGACCGGGTGGCTGCCCTGGTGCTGGTCCCCCTCGACGCGGAGCCGGCCGAGCCCGCGCGCTGGAGAAGCCTGGGCGCGGCTGCGGTGCTGCCGCTGGACGCCTCGGCCACCTCGGTGGCCCGCGAGCTGGCCCAGCTGGTGGCCGGCCCCCAGCGGCCGGCCGACGGCGGCCGCGGGGACGCCCGGCGGTCCACGGGCCCGCAGGCGCCCGAGCCGGCCGACGCCGGCCACCCATTGCCGGCCGGGGTCGTCCCGGCCGCCGAGGACAGCGTCCGGACCTGCTCCGGCCCGATGGTCCGACGCAGTCACCCGGCCGACCCCACGCCGGCCCGGGCCCCCAGCGCTGCCCTGGTCGCGGTGTGGGGGCCGGCTGGGGCGCCGGGGCGGACGACGGTGGCCACGACGGTGGCGGCCGAGCTGGCCAGGGCCGGGCGGCGGGTGCTGCTGGTGGACGCCGACACCTACGGCGCCAGCATCGCCCAGCTGCTGGGGCTGCTCGATGAGTCCGCTGGGCTCGCGGCGGCCGTCCGGGCCGCCAACCAGGGCCTGCTGGACGTGACGCGGCTGGCCTGGTTGGCGCCGCCGGTGCTGCCCGGTCTGCACGTGCTGACCGGTCTGCCCCGGCCCGGTCGCTGGAGCGAGCTGCGCCCGTCCGGTCTGGAGACGGTCTGGCGGGTGGCCCGCCAGTGGGCGGAGGCCATCGTGGTCGACTGCGGCTTCTGCCTGGAGGAGGACGAGGAGCTCTCCTACGACACCACGGCCCCCCGGCGCAACCAGGCCACGACGAACGCCCTGGCCGCGGCCGACGTCGTCCTCGCGGTGGGGGCTGCGGACCCGGTCGGGGTGCAACGGCTCGTCCGGCAGCTGCCCGAGCTCGCGGCGCTCAGCGCCGCCGCGCCGCAGGTCGTGCTGAACCGGGTGCGGGCCTCGGCGGTCGGTCCCGGCCCGGGGATGAGGTTGCAGAGCTCGATGCAGCGCTACGCCGGGCAGCGTGCCGTGGCCCTGGTGCCCGACGACCCCGCTGCGCTCGACGCCGCGATGCTGGCTGGTCGCACCCTGACCGAGGCGACCCCGCGGTCCGCGGCCCGGGCCGCCCTGCGTGCCCTGGCCGACCGGCTCGCCGCCTCTCTGGACGCCGGCACGGACGGTGCCGAGGCCTCGATCCCGGACCCCGGAGCCGCGGCAGCGGCCGGCGCCCGTGCGGCCGGTCGGCGCTCGTCCACGGGGCTCGGGCCGGAAAGCCGTCCCCGCCGTCGTCCGCCTAGCATGGGGCGGTGGGTACGCCGAGGGGCCTGATCGTGGACTGGGGGGGTGTGCTCACCGCGCCGCTGGACCGCGCGATGCGCGCCTGGGCCGAGCGCGACGGTGTCGACTTCGCCCACTTCAGGGACGTGATGGCCGACTGGGTGGGCCGCCGCCGGCAGAGCGACGTCGGTCCGGTGGTCGGGGGTCACGACCCGCGGCCGAGGGCCGGCGAGAGTCCCGCGCCCGCTGCACCGGGTGAGCGGCAGGACGGTGAGCTCGATGTCGCCGCGGCTGAGGCGGCCCACGGTGCGCAGGCCCACCGCTCGCCGGTGCACGAGCTGGAACGCGGGGAGCTGGCACCCCGTGAGTTCGAGGTGCTGCTGGCCGAGGAGCTGGGCCGTCGCGGCTCCCCGGTCGACCCCGCTGGGCTGCTCGACCGCCTCCTGGGCGACCTGGTCGAGCTGTCCGATCCTGTGCTCCGGGCCATCACCACCGCCCGGCGGGCGGGGGTGCGGACGGCACTGCTGTCCAACTCCTGGGGCGACCACTACCCGGACGCCCTGTTCGCCAACGTGTTCGACGCCGTGGTCATCTCCGGACGGGTGGGCATGCGCAAGCCCGAGCCGGAGATCTTCTGGTACACGGCCGACGCCCTCGGGCTGCCGCCCGCAGACTGCGTGATGGTGGATGACCTGCCGCACAACGTCCGCGGAGCGGTGGCGGTGGGCATGATCGGGGTCCTGCACGAGGAGCCGAGCCGCACCGTGCAGGAGCTGCAGGTTCTCCTGGAGCTCGACCTGGGCGCGGACGACGCGCGGTCGCCGAGGTAGCGCCCGTGCCCGACCGGATGTCCGCGCTCGACGTGTCCTTCCTCTACCTGGAGGAACGCAACACGCCGATGCACACCGGCTCGGTGATGGTCTTCGAGGTCCCGGACGAGGGCCTGGACGTGGAGCGGCTGACCCGGCACGTGGAGGCCCGGATCGCGTTCGTGCCGCGCTACCGGCAGCGGCTGCGCGGGGTGCCGGGCCGGCTCGCCAACCCGGTGTGGGTCGACGACGAGCGCTTCGACATCTCCTTCCACGTCCGCCGCTCGGCCCTTCCCCGACCGGGCTCAAGCCGGCAGCTGGCCGAGCTGGTCGCCCGGCTGCACGCCCGGCCGCTGGACCGGGACCGGCCGCTGTGGGAGATGTTCATCGTCGAAGGCCTGTCCGGCAACCGGTTCGCCGTCGTCTCCAAGGTGCACCAGGCGCTGGTCGACGGCCGGAACACCGTCGACCTGGCCCAGGTGGTGCTGGACGAGGACGCCGGTCGGCGGTCCAGCCCCGCCCCGATCTGGCAGCCCGGCCCCGAGCCCAGCGCCGTGGAGCTGGTCGCCGCAGCCCTGGCCGACTCCGTGCGCCGCCCGGGGGAGGTGGTGGAGACGGTGCGGACCGGGTTGGCCGACGTCCGCAGCACGGCCGGCAAGGCGGCCGGGATGCTCGGCAGCCTGGCCACCGCCGCACGCGCAGCCACCCGGACGGCCGCTCGCCCGGTGCCGCGCAGCCCGCTGAACGCCGAGATCGGCGAGCACCGCCGGTACGCGACGGTGGCCACCGACCTTCAGGACTACCGCCGGATCCGCAACCACGCAGTCACCCGGCGTCGACGGCGTACCTCCTCCCCACCGGCCCTGCCGCAGGCCTCCACCTCGGTCACGGTCAACGACGTCGTGCTGGCCACCCTGACCGGTGCGCTCCGGGCCTGGCTGCTGGGCCGGGGCGAGCCGGTGCCGCCCTCCTCGGTGGTGCGGGTCCTGGTCCCGGTCAGCGTGCGGGCCGACGAACCGCAGGACGTCTCGGCGGTCGGCAGCCGGGTCGCCTCCCTGCTGCTGGACCTGCCCACCGGCGAGGCGAGCCCGCTGATGCGGCTGCACCAGATCTCCTACCAGACGATGTCGCACCGGGAGGGCGGGCAGGCGGTGGACGCCCCGGCGATCGCCGGGATGGCCGGCTTCGCGCCGCCCACCCTGCACGCGCTCGGAGCCCGTGTCGCCTCGGGGCTGTCGGCGCGCTTGTTCAACCTGGTGGTGACCAACGTGCCCGGTCCGCAGCAGCCGTTGTACCTGGACGGGGCGCGGATGCTCTCGACCTACCCGGTCATCCCGCTGGCCCGCGGGCAGGCTCTGTCCGTCGGACTGACCAGCTACGACGGCGGGGTGTACTACGGTCTGTACGGAGACCGGGAGGCGATGTCGGACCTCGACGTGCTGGCCCAGTGCCTGACCGACTCCCTGGTCGAGCTGCGGGAGGCAGTGCGGTGAGCGGTGAGCGGTTCGGCCTGGTGCTCGGCGGGGGCGGTGTCCTCGGCGGCGCCTGGATGGTCGGGGCGCTGTCCGCGCTGGAGCGCCGCCACGGCCTGGACGCGCGTCGGGCGGAGCTGCTGATCGGCACCTCGGCCGGGTCGGTGGTGGCCTCGCTGCTGGCCGCCGGCGTCGCCGTGGAGCACCTGAGGGCGCACCAGCTGGGGGACACCGCGCAGGCCGGGCCGCTGGCCGGGGTGGCCTGGAACGACCGGTCGGTCGGGTCAGCCACGCCGCCACGGCCGCGGTTCGGTCCGGGCAGCGCTGGGCTGGTCGCGCACAACGTGACCCGGCTGCGGCACCTGCCGCCCACCGCCGTGCTGGCCGCCCTGGTGCCCGAGGGCCGGGGCAGCCTGGGCGAGGTGGGCCGGCTGGTCGAGGCTGCGGTGCCCCGCGGCTGGGCGTCCCACCCCGGGTTGCGGGTGGTGGCGATGGACTACGGCAGCGGGCGACGCACGGTGTTCGGTGCGCCCGGCGCCCCGCAGGCACCGCTGCCGCAGGCGGTGATGGCCTCCTGCGCCATCCCCGGCTGGTACGCGCCGGTCACCATCGCCGGGCAGCGCTACGTGGACGGCGGCGCCTGCTCGGCCACCAACGCCGACCTCGCCGCCGGCCTGGGGCTGGACCACGTCTACGTCCTGGCGCCGATGGTCAGCTTCGTCACCGACCATCCGAGCGACCTGCTGGCCCGCGTGGAGCGTCGCTGGCGGGTCCGGGTAACCCGGCGCTGCCTGCACGAGGTCGCGCGCGTGCACGCCGGCGGCAGCGAGGTCACCGTGCTCGGCCCCGGCCCGGAGGACCTGGCCGCGATCGGGGCGAACGTGATGGACGCCGCCCGGCGTCGCGCCGTGCTCACCATCGCCGAACGGACCTCGCTGGCCGCGCTGGAGGACCCGGCCCCGTTGGCCTCCGGACCGGCGGCCGGTACCGGCCCGTTGCCGCCCGCCCCGCGCCGTGCCGACCCGGCGGACTGGGGGCGGGCCGGATGACCCGGGTCTACCTGCCGGGGACCACGGCCGACCTGGTCCACCTGGTCAGCGGGGGTCAGCTCGGTCCGGGCCCGCAGGTCGCCCTGGACGCGCACGCGCTGACCCCGGCGATCCGCGAGTGGTATGTGGAGGGGGACACCGAGGAGCTGGAGTGGGTGGCCTCCCAGGATGCGGCGCACGCCTCGCTGCGCCGGATCGCCGCCACCGGGGCCGCCCCCCGCCGGGTCGTGCTCGCCTTCGACGTCCCGGACGCGAGCTGCACCCCGGTCGCGGCCGGGTACCGGTCCTCGGTCCGGGTCAGCGCCGTGGTCCGGCTCGCCCAGGTCGCCTCCGTGCACCTCGACGAGGCCGCCGCCGAACCCGCGGTCCGGGCCGCGGTGGCGGCCCTGGCGGCGGCGGACGCCGGGGACGAGGACGCCCAGCTGACGGTGGAGGCGGCCGGCGAGTGCGACCTGCTGTGGTATGACCCCAGTGAGCTGGCCGCGCTGGTCGAGGAGCTTCAGCCCGGACGCTGAGGGCGAGGGGTTGAGGGCCGACGGGCGGGGTCCCCGGTGACGGGGGACACCCGGGACAACCCGCCCGTCGGCGTCCTGATGGCGCCAGGCCCTCGAGCGGAGGAGGCGCAGCCCCCACCCTACGGCTCCGCCCCCCGGCTGCACAGCGCGGAACGCTCAGCGGGCCAACCACGCCTCCCCGGTGCGCTGCTCGGCCTTGATGGCCGCCCGGATCGCCGGTTCGGCCGCCTTCTCGATCTTGCTGCCCACCAGCGGGACCGACGCCTTCAGGTCTCCCCGCACGGTCTGCACGCAGGTCCCGTCCTGCACCCCCAGCGTCAGGTCCGCGGTGAACACGATCGGCGCCCCGCTGATCTCGACGGTGACGGTGCCCCGGCCCCCGTCCTGGTCCACGGGTTCCCAGTCCTCCACCTGGCGCAGGGTCAAGGTGGCGCCGACGAAGCGCTGGATGAAGTCGGGCACGTGGTCGGTGGGCATCACCCGCGAGGAGGTCACGGTGGTGCTGCCGTCGTCGTAGGTCTCGACGGTGACCTCCCACTCCAGGGCCCCGGTGCGCTCGCACTTCAGGTCCTGGAACCTCTCGTCCGCGATCATCGTCGCCACCTGCTCGGGGGTGGCGTCGTAACGCAGCTCGTAGGTCACTCGCACGGGGTCCTCCTGTCTGCGGGCGTCCCGCGGCTGCGGGCGCCTCCCGTCGCCCCCCGATAGTGTCGATGCTGGACGTGCGGTCGCAACGTCGCGGCCCTGGACCCCGGGTGGACGGTTGAGAACGGTGACGACGCAGAGCAGCAGGAGCCAGCAGACCCTCGAGCCGACGACCGGGACGCTGGCCGCGGTCAGTGCGCGGGACAGCGAGCGCGAGGAGATCCTGGCCCGGGCCGCGGAGGCGGGTGAGCGGGCCGGCTGCGGCTTCGACCTGCGCTCGCTGCTGCAGCGCTACTACCGGCACGTGGCCGTGGAGGACCTGCGCGAGCGCGACGCGGTGGACCTGGCCGGCGCCGCGCTGTCGCACCGGCAGCTGGCGACGCGCCGACGGACCGGCGAGGCGAACGTGCGCGTCTTCAGTCCGACCGTGGACGAGCACGGCTGGACGACCGGTCACACCGTGGTGGAGATCGTCTGCGAGGACATGCCGTTCCTGGTCGACTCGGTGACCGCCGAGCTGGCCGCTCAGGACCGTGCGCTGCACCTGCTCGTCCACCCCCAGGTGTGCTCACCCGCGACGCCGACGGCCAGCTGCAGGAGATCCTGCAGCTCGAGCCGAGCGCCTACGACAGCGCCGAGCGCGAGGGCGCGGTGCGCGAGTCCTGGATGCACCTGGAGATCGACCGGGAGACCGACGACGCCGAGTGCAGCGCCCTGGCCGACCGGCTGGGGCGGGTGCTGGACGACGTCCGGGTGGCGGTGCAGGACTGGCCGGCGATGGTGGACCAGGCCCGCTCGCTGGCCGAGGAGCTGGACGCCGCCCCGCCGCCGGGGGTGGACCCGACCGAGGTGGAGGACGGCCGGCGGCTGCTGCGCTGGCTGGCCGACGGCAACTTCACCTTCCTGGGCTACCGGGAGTACCGGCTGGCCGAGGTGGACGGCGAGGACGCGCTGGTCGCGGTGCAGGACTCGGGTCTGGGCATCCTGCGCGAGGACGGCGGCCGGACCTCCTCCGGCTTCGGCCGGCTGACCCCGCAGGCCCGGCGCAAGGCCCGGGAGAAGCACGTCCTGGTGCTGACCAAGGCGAACGCGCGCAGCACCGTGCACCGCCCGACCTACCTGGACTACATCGGCGTGAAGGCCTTCGACGCCGCCGGGGAGGTGGTCGGCGAGCGCCGCTTCCTGGGCCTGTGGACCTCGGCGGCCTACACCCGCAGCGTCTCCTCCATCCCGGTACTGGAGCGCAAGGTCAGCGCCGTGCTGGAGCGGGCCGGTTTCTCCGCGGAGAGCCACTCCGGCAAGGACGTGCTGGCCATCCTGGAGACCTACCCGCGCAACGAGCTGTTCGAGATCGAGCTGGACGACCTGTACGCCATCGCGCTGTCGGTGATGCACCTGCAGGAGCGCCGCCGCACCCGGCTGTACCTGCGTCAGGACCCCTACGGCCGGTTCGTCTCCTGCCTGGTCTACCTGCCGCGGGACCGGTACACCACCGCGGTCCGGCTGAAGATGCAGGCGATCCTGCTGGAGGCACTGGGCGGGCGGAGCGTCGACTACACCACCAGGGTCACCGAGTCGGTGCTGGCCCGGCTGCACTTCGTCGTCCGGCTCGACCCGGGCCGTGAGCCGCCGGAGATCAACCACGAGGAGCTCCAGGCCCGGCTGATCGAGGCGACCCGGAGCTGGGATGAGGCGTTCGAGGAGGCCCTGCTGGCCGAGGTGGGCGAGGAGGAGGCCGCCCGCCTGCAGCGGACCTGGCGGGGTGCCTTCCCCGAGGGCTACAAGGAGGACGCCCTGCCCCGGGTCGGGGTGGCCGACCTCAAGCGCCTGGAGGCCCTCGACGACGACCCGGCCGGGATCGGCCTGAACCTGTACGAGCCGGTCGGCGCCCGCGCCGCGGAGCGCCGGTTCAAGGTCTACCGGACCCAGCCGCTGTCGCTGTCCGCCGTGCTGCCGTTCCTGGCCAACCTCGGCGTCGAGGTGGTGGACGAGCGGCCCTACGTGATCGAGCGGGCCAACGGCGACCGGCGCTACGTCTACGACTTCGGCCTGCGCTACCGGGACGGTTTCCCCGAGTCCCCGGCCGTGCGGGAGGCGTTCGCGGACGCCTTCCTGGCCGCGTGGGCCGGGCGGGCCGAGAGCGACGGGCTGGACCGCCTGGTGCTGCTGGCCGGGCTCGGCTGGCGGCAGGTGGCCCTGCTGCGCACCTACACCAAGTACCTGCGCCAGACCGGGACCACGTTCAGCCAGGACTACCTGGTGGACTGTCTGTGCACGCACGTGCAGATCACCGCCGACCTGGCCCGGCTGTTCCGGATCCGGTTCGACCCTCAGGCCTTCGCCGCGGGCGAGCCCGACGGGCGGGCCTGCCAGGCCAGGCTGGCCGCGGCGAACCAGGCGGCGGAGGCGATCACCGCGGCGCTGGAGGAGGTCGCCAGCCTGGACCACGACCGGATCCTGCGTGCCTTCCTGGCCCTGGTCCAGGCCACCTTGCGGACCAACTTCTACCTCGGCTCCGAGCACATCGCGGTCAAGCTGGACCCGGCGCGGGTGCCCGAGCTGCCGGCCCCCCGGCCGGCCTTCGAGATCTTCGTCTACTCCCCGCGGGTGGAGGGCGTGCACCTGCGGTTCGGCAAGGTCGCCCGCGGCGGCCTGCGCTGGAGCGACCGGCGGGAGGACTTCCGGACCGAGATCCTCGGCCTGGTCAAGGCGCAGACGGTGAAGAACGCGGTGATCGTGCCGACCGGGGCCAAGGGCGGGTTCGTCGGCAAGCGGCTGCCCGACCCCGCCCGGGACCGGGAGGCCTGGCTGGCCGAGGGCATCGCCTGCTACCGCACCTTCATCTCCGGGCTGCTCGAGGTCACCGACAACCGGCGGCTGGCCGAGGACGGCTCGCAGGTCGTGGTGCCGCCCCGGGACGTCGTCCGGCACGACGACGAGGACCCCTACCTGGTGGTGGCCGCGGACAAGGGCACCGCGACCTTCTCCGACCTGGCCAACGCCGAGGCGCTGGAGGCCGGGTTCTGGCTCGGCGACGCCTTCGCCAGCGGTGGCTCGGCGGGCTATGACCACAAGAGCATGGGGATCACCGCCAAGGGCGCGTGGGAGAGCGTCCGCCGGCACTTCCGCGAGCTCGGCCGCAACGTGCAGACCGACCCGGTCACGGTGGTCGGCGTGGGCGACATGAGCGGTGACGTGTTCGGCAACGGCATGCTGCTGTCCCGCACGCTGCGCCTGGTGGCCGCCTTCGACCACCGGCACATCTTCCTCGACCCCGACCCCGATCCCGAGGTCTCCTACGCCGAGCGGCAGCGGCTCTTCGCCCTGCCCCGGTCCTCGTGGGCCGACTACGACCCGGAGAAGATCTCCGCCGGCGGCGGGGTCTTCGAACGGTCGGCCAAGTCGGTGCAGGTCAGCCCGCAGGTGGCCGGCGTGCTCGGACTGGCCTCCGGCACCTCCCGGCTGACCCCGCAGCAGCTCCTGCAGGCCGTGCTGAGGGCGCCGGTGGACCTGCTGTGGAACGGGGGCATCGGGACGTACGTGAAGGCTGCCGCCGAGACGAACGGGGACGTGGGGGACAAGGCCAACGACGGCATCCGGGTGGACGGGCGCGACCTGCGGGTCAAGGTGGTCGGCGAGGGCGGCAACCTCGGGCTGACCCAGCTGGGCCGGGTGGAGGCCGCCCTGAACGGGGTGCGGGTGAACACCGACGCCCTGGACAACAGCGCGGGGGTGGACTGCTCCGACCACGAGGTGAACATCAAGATCCTCCTCGACCGGGTGGTGGCCGACGGAGACCTGACCGGCAAGCAGCGCAACGCCCTGCTGGCCGAGATGACCGACGAGGTCGCCGCCCTGGTGCTGGGCGACAACTACGAGCAGAACGCCTTGCTCGGGATGTCCCGCGCCCAGGCGGCGAGCATGGCCCCGGTGCACCTGCGGCTGATGCGCGCCATGGAGCAGCGCGGCCAGCTGGACCGCTCCCTGGAGTTCCTGCCCGACGAGGAGACCCTCGAGCGCCGGATGGAGGAGGGCGGCGGGCTGACCTCCCCGGAGTTCGCGGTGCTGGCCGCCTACGCCAAGATCACCCTGGACGCCGAGGTGCTGGCCTCGGCGCTGCCCGACGACCCGTGGCTTGAGCAGATCCTGCACGGCTACTTCCCGGCCCCGCTGGTGGAGCGCTACCAGGACCGGATGGCCGCCCACCCGCTGCGGCGCGAGATCATCACCAACGCCCTGGTCAACGAGATGGTCAACCGGGGCGGGATCACCTTCAGCTTCCGGGCCCAGGAGGAGACCGGCGCGAGCGCCGAGCAGGTGGCGCGGGCCTTCCTGATCTGCCAACGGGTCTTCGACCTGCCCAGCTTCACCCGCGCCGTGCACGACCTGGACGACACCGTCTCGACCAAGGCGCAGACCGCGTTGAACCGGGAGTACCGGCGGCTGCTGGACCGCTCCGTCCGCTGGTTCCTGCAGGTGCGGGCCGGTCGGCTGGACGTCGGCGCGGAGGTGGAGCGGTTCCGGGCGACCGTGCGGGAGCTGGCCCCGGCGGTCCCGGACCTGATGGTCGGCTCCGAGGCGCAGTCGGTGCGTGAGGCGGCCGGGCGACTGCGGGAGCTGGGTGTGCCCGAGGAGCTGGCGACGCGCGGGGCCAGCCTGCTGAACGTGTTCCAGCTGCTGGACGTCACCGAGATCGCCGAGAGCACCGGACGGTCGGCCACCGAGGTGGCCGGGGTGTACTTCGCGCTGTCCGACCGGTACGGGGTGGACGCGATGCTGACCCGGATCAGCGGGCTGGAGCGCCGTGACCGCTGGCAGGCCCTGGCCCGCGCGGCGCTGCGCTACGACCTGTACTCGGCGTTGGACGCCCTCACCATCGCGGTGCTGACCAGCACCGCGGGGGAGGAACCGGACCGTCGGGTGCTGGCCTGGGAGGAGACCAACGCCGACGCCGTGGCCCGCTCGCGGCAGACCCTGGAGGAGGTCCGCCGGCTGGAGAAGGGCGACATCGCCTCCCTGTCTGTGGCGTTGCGCACCCTGCGCAGCGTGGTGCGCTCGACGTCCTGACCGGGCGCCGTCCGCCTCGTCCTAGTCTGGACGGGTGCCGACCCTGAACGACATGCTGCACCGCCACTCCGGTCTCGCCGAGGCCGACATCGAGTGGCTGCACCTGCTGGTCGGGGACTGGCAGCTGCTGTCCGACCTGTCCTTCGCCGACCTGGTGCTGTGGGTGGCCGACCAGGACGGCGGTGGCTGGGTGGCCGTCGCGCACGTGCGGCCCAGCACCGGCGCCACTGTCTACTACGACGACGTGGTCGGCTCCCGGCTCCCGCGGGGGCGGCGGGTGCAGCTGGACCGTGCCTACGACCTGGGCCGGATCCTGTCCGAGCGGGAGGCCGACTGGCACGAGGAGGTACCGGTCCGGGAGGAGACGGTGCCGGTCGTCCGGCACGGCCATGTGCTGGGGGTGATCTCCCGGCACACGAACCTGGCCACGGCGCGCACGCCCTCCCGGCTCGAGCTGACCTACATGCAGTGCGCCGATGACCTGACCCGGATGATCGCCACCGGCGACTACCCGTTCGCCGGCGCCACGACCGGCTCGCGCCGGGGCGCCCCCCGGGTCGGCGACGGTCTGCTCCGGCTGGACCGCGAGGGCCGGGTCAGCTACGCCAGCCCCAACGCGCTGTCGGCGTTGCACCGACTGGGCTGGGTGGGCGACCTGATGAACCGCGGGCTGGCCGAGATCGTGCCCCCGCTGCTGTCCACCGGTGGCCCGGTGGACGAGTCGTT
This sequence comes from uncultured Actinomycetota bacterium, assembly GCA_963821825.1. GTDB lineage: Bacteria > Actinomycetota > Actinomycetes > Actinomycetales > Kineosporiaceae > CAWGFD01. The sequence continues at coordinate 254,221 of CAWGFD010000001.1, read as the reverse complement.
GCCGCTGGTGCTGACCGGCCGCGCCCCGTGGCGCAGCGACATCGAGGCCCGGGGGACGACGCTGTCGCTGCGGGCGCTGCCGCTCAAGGCCGAGGGCGAACGGGTCGGCGCCCTGGTCCTGCTTCGTGACGTCTCGGAGCTGCGCCGCCGGGAGCGGGAGCTGCTCAGCAAGGACGCCACCATCCGCGAGGTGCATCACCGGGTCAAGAACAACCTGCAGACGGTCGCTGCGTTGCTCCGGCTGCAGGCCCGACGGTTGCCGCAGGACAACGAGGGCCGGATCGCCCTGCAGGAGGCGATGCGCCGGGTCTCCACGATTGCCGCCGTGCACGAGACGCTGTCCGAGGGGCTGGGCGAGCTGGTCGACTTCGACACCGTGATCGACCGCACGCTGCCGATGGCGGTGGAGGTGGCCGGCTCCTCGCTGCCCGCCCCGGTGCGCCTGCGGCGCGAGGGCCGGTTCGGGGAGCTGCGGACCGAGACGGCGACCCCGATCGCGCTGGTGCTGACCGAGCTGGTCACCAACGCCGTCGAGCACGGGCTCAAGGACCGCGGCGGCACGGTGACCATCCGGGTGCACCGGGTGGGGGACTGGCTGACGGTGACCGTGATGGACGACGGGATCGGCCTGCCGGAAGGGTTCGTGCCCGGCCGCGACGGACTCGGGACCCAGATCGTCCAGGCCCTGCTGGGCGGGGAGCGGCGGGGCCGGATCCACTGGGCGACCCCGCCGGGTGGCGGCACCGAGGTGACGATCGAGGTGCGGGCGCAGGGTGCGAAGGCGGACGCCTCGGCGGACACCGGGCCGATCAGCCGGCTGGCCGTGGTCGCGGAACCGCCCGCGGAGGGGCTGCCCGGTTCCTCGACCGGCGCCGAGCCGGAGGCCGGCTCGCCGTCACCGGCAGACGACGGCGCCGGCCCCACCGTCGTGGGTCCGGCGCCGGTCGTGCGCTGGTGAGGTCGCGCGCACGCGAGTTGCGGGTCAGCCGGCCCGACGAGCCCGGGCGTTGCGGCGCTTGAGGGCGCGGCGCTCGTCCTCGGACAGCCCGCCCCAGACGCCTGCGTCCTGTCCGGTCTCCAAGGCCCAGCGCAGGCAGGTGTCCACGACGTCGCAACGTCGGCAGACGGCCTTGGCCTCCTCGATCTGCAGCAGCGCGGGGCCGGTGTTGCCGATCGGGAAGAACAGTTCGGGGTCCTCGTCCAGGCATGCTGAGCGGTGGCGCCAATCCATGAGGTCGTGTCTCCTTCACACGCAGGGCGGTGGGACAGGAGCGACTGCCCGCTCCCCATTGATCCCACGCACGGAGGAACCCGGCAACCCGGGCCCACCCATCAACGAGACCGACGCGCCCTTGCGTCCGTCAATGTTCTAACAACAACCCTCACACCCTTGTGCCCACCTTCACAAGACGTGCGGCGACAAAGGCCCGAGAGTTCTCTGTCACACGCCCTTAACCTGTGAGCGCTCGTACACAACGAGTAGTACACGGCCCTCGCCGGGTTGTCCACATATTCCTGACCTGGGCTGATGGTTCCGTGCATACGTCGTGGACGGCGGGCCGGCCGGGTGCGACGGCCGCTGCCGGTTAACGTCCAGTCTCCGGCCGGGGGTTCCACCGCCGCCGCGGGCCGCGCTAGGCCCGCCTAGCCTGTCCAGGCGGGCCGGCCGGCCCGCCGCCCGCCGCCCGCCCAGGGAGCCCACGACGATGCCCAGCCAGCCCGAGCCCACCGACCTCGGCGCCCGGCGGCTGCGCGCGGTGCTGGCGGGTCTGGTCCTGCTCGAGTCCGCCGTGCTCGTACTGGCCGCCTGCTGGCTGGGCTACCTGACCGCTCGCCACCCACCCACCGACTGGGTGCAGACCGCCGTGCTCGCGCTGCTCGGCCTGCTCGCCGGGCTCGCGCTGCTCGGCGCGGCCCGGGCCGTGCGGGCCGGCCAGCGGGGGGTTCGAGGGCTGGTGATCACCTGGCAGCTCGTGCAGGGCGCGGTGGGAGCCAACATGGCCGGCAGCCAGCTGCCCTACGTCGGGGTGCCGCTGCTGCTGGTCGCCGCGGTGGCGCTCGGGATCGGGGTCCGGCGGCAGACCTGGCCGGCGCCGCCGTCCCGGCCCGGGAACTAGCCCGGCCGGTCAGCCCTAGGTCAGCCCTAGGTCAGCCCTGGTCAGCCCTGGTCGGTCTCGGTCAGCCCTTCGCGCAGCTGGGCGAGGCTGCGGCTGAGCAGCCTCGAGACGTGCATCTGGGAGATGCCGACCTCGGCGGCGATCTGGGACTGTGACATCCCCCGGATGAACCGCAGCCCGACGATCCGGCGCTCGCGGGGCGGCAGACCGGCCAGCAGCGGGCGCAGGGTCTCCCGGGCCTCGACCAGCTCCAGACCCTCGTCCTCCTCACCCAGCCGGACCTCCACGTCGGTCTCGTCCGGGGCCGTCGGCAGCGGCACCGTCGCGTAGGCCGAGGCGCTCTCCAGCGCCTCCAGCACGAGCTCGGCGTCCACCCCCAGGTCGCGGGCGATCTCGTCCACCGTCGGGGAACGGCCCAGGCTGTGCGTGAGGGTCTCGCGGGAGCCGGCCACCTGACGGGAGAGCTCCTGCAGCCGGCGCGGAACCCGGACCGCCCAGCCGCGGTCACGGAAGTGGCGGCGGATCTCGCCCACGATCGTCGGCACCGCGAAGGCGGTGAAGCTGTCCCGGGCGGGGTCGAAACGGTCGACGGCGTTCAGCAGGCCGATGGTGCCGACCTGGACCAGGTCGTCGTAGTTCTCGCCGCGGCCGCGGAAGCGGGCAGCCAGGTGGTGCACCAGGGGGAGCTGGCTGCGGACGATGCGGTCCCGCAGGTCGGAGTGGCGGGGGTCCTGCTCGGGGATGCCCGCGAGCTCGGCCAGCAGCGGCTCGACGCCGGCCGGCTGGGGGTTCGCCGTTGAGAGCTCGGTCTCCTGAGCTCCCGGTGCCGTCACGGTGACCTCCGACCTCCCTCGTGAACCAGACGGATCCAGGACCCGTCCTCCAGTGCTCCAGTCTCCACCCTGGTCACCAGTGCTTCCAGCACCGTGCGGGCGAAACCGGCACGGTCGGCCAGGTGGCCGGCCGGTCCGGTGACCAGCACCTCGAGGCTGTCAGCATGCATGGTGAACGTCGCCGACAGGTCCTGCCCGGGGTGGGCGCGGTGGTCCAGCAGCAGCGCGCAGGCCTCGTCGACCGCGATCCGCAGGTCCTCGATGTCGTCCAGGGTGAGGTCGAGCCGGACGGCCAGTGCCGCGGCCGCCGTGCGCAGGATGGCCAGGTACGCCGGATCGGCCGGCACCCTCAGGTCGACGCTGTCGTCGTCGACCGCGGCCGCCTCCTGCCGCCAGGTGATCGTCGTCACGTCATCCGCCCCTCTGCCGACCCGATGCCGACCAGGCATCAAGGCCCCCTGTGCTGACGCTCGCCCGCTGCTGCCGCGCGCACCTGGTGCCGAGTCTGCCGAGTCCCGGTGCCGGCCCGACGTCGCCCGTCCGGTGCCGGGGTCAGCCTAGCGGCCGGAGCCGCTGTCGAGGTCATCAGCCGGTGAACCGTTCCTCGCCGATTCGGCGAGGCCCACACTCACTTCCGTCGGCTCAGGAGGCGTCCGCCGAGCGGGCGACCAGGGCCAGCCGCTCCCCGTCCAGCCGGTGCAGCTGCCAGGTGGACAGGTGCTGGGAACCGAGCGTCGCGTAGAAGGCCAGCGCCCCGTCGTTGTCGTCGACGACGTTCCACTCCAGGCGGGCGTAGCCGGAGTCGACGCAGCGCCGGGCCAGCGCGGCCAGCAGGGCCCGGCCGATGCCCGCGCCGCGGTGGTCAGGGTCGACCACCAGGTCCTCCAGCCAGATCCCGTGCCGGCCCCGCCAGGTGGAGTAGGTGCGGTACCAGACGGCCATCCCGACGACCGTGCCGTCGTCGTCGACGGCGAGGTCGGCGTGCACCGAGGCCTCCGGCTCGAACAGCACCCGGGCGAGGTCCTCGGCGTCCGCCTGCACCTCGTCGGCCTCGCCGTGGTGCTTGGCCAACCCGATCACCAGGTGGTGCATCTGCGGGACGTCCTCTGGGCGGGCAGCGCGGATCAGCACCCGCCCAGCCTAGGCCCGCCGCCGGGCGCGCGACGTGCCGCCCGAGGAGGGTGATCGGCGCCCTCGGCGGGGTCGGGATCGATAGGGTCGCAGCCGTGGATGGGGCGCGGCGGCTCGAGTTCGTGGGGATCGACAAGACCTACGGCGACGTCGTGGCGCTCGACGACATGACCTTCGACATCGCCGCGGGGGAGATCTTCGGTTTCGTCGGCAGCAACGGTGCCGGTAAGACGACGACGATGCGGATCGCGCTCGGGGTGCTGGCGGCCGACGCCGGACAGGTCCGGTGGGCGGGGGCCCCGGTGACGTTCGAGACCCGCCGCCGGATCGGGTACATGCCGGAGGAGCGCGGCCTGTACCCGAAGATGCAGGTCGGGGAGCAGCTGGTCTACCTGGCCCGGCTGCACGGTCTGCCCCGCCGGCTGGCCGAGCAGCGCACCCGGGCCTGGACCGAGCGGCTCGGGGTCGCCGAGCGCTGGGGCGACGCGGTGGAGAAGCTCAGCCTGGGCAACCAGCAGCGGGTCCAGCTCGCCTCGGCGCTGGTGCACGACCCGGAGGTCCTGGTCCTGGACGAGCCCTTCTCCGGCCTGGACCCGGTCGCGGTGGAGGTGATGAGCGCCGTCCTGCGGGAGAAGGCGGCCACGGGGGTCCCGGTGCTCTTCTCCAGCCACCAGCTGGACCTGGTGGAACGGATCTGCGACCGGGTCGGCATCGTGCGCGCCGGCCGGATGGTGGCCTGCGGGTCGGTGCGCGAGCTGCGTGGCACGGGCCCGCTCCAGCTGATGGTGGACGTTCGGGCGCGCGAGCCGCTCTGGCCGCAGGCGGTGGCAGGGGTGAGCACGCTGGAGGTGGACGGCAGCCGCTACCTGTTGCAGCTCGCCGACGGCGTCGAGGACCAGACGGTGCTGGCCGCGGCGCTGGCCCAGGGGCCGGTGCACGAGTTCCGGCAGCGGGAGCCCTCGCTGGTCGACCTGTTCCGGCACGTCGTCAGCCAGGACGGCGCACCCGGCCACCAGCACGCGCCGGACAGCCTGCCCCAGGAGGACCAGTGAGCCACGCCCCGCGCACCGCGCCCGAGCCCACCCCGCCGCCCAGGCTGACCGGTGCGCAGGGGGTGCGCCTGGTCGCCGAGCGGGAGATCCGGACCCGGCTGCGGAGCAAGACGTACCGGATCACCACCCTGGTGCTCATCCTGCTGGTGGTCGCCTTCGCCGTGGTGATGAAGGTGGTCGGCTCGCGCAGCAGCGTGCAGCACGTCGGGTTCGTGCCGGGGGTCGCGGCGGTGGCCAGGGTGCTGCCGCTGGCGGCGGAGCAGGCCGGGGTGCAGATCCGCACCCAGCAGGTGGCCGACGAGGCCGCCGGCCGTCAGCTGGTCACCCAGGGCCGGCTGGACGCGCTGGTCACCGGTGTGCAGGGCTCGACCGTGCGGGTGGTGGTGGAGAAGGACCTGAACGGCGGGGTGCAGGCGGCGCTGACCCGGGTCGCCGCGCAGGCCAGCCTGGACGCCGAGATCTCCCGGCTCGGAGGTGACCCGGGCACTGTCGCCGCCCGGATCGCCTCGGCACAGGTGTCGGTCGAGCCGCTGGCGCCGCCGACGAAGTTCGACCCGCAGCGCCTGGCGGTCGGCAGCGTCGCCGGGATCCTGATCTACCTGGCCCTGCTGGGCACCGGCACGAGCGTCGCCCAGGGGGTGGTGGAGGAGAAGGCCAGCCGCGTGGTGGAGCTGCTGCTGGCCACCATCCGGCCCTGGCAGCTGATGGCGGGCAAGGTGCTCGGCATCGGGCTGGTCGGCCTGCTGCAGGTCTTCCTGGTCGGCGTGGCCGGGGTGGCCGCGGGCAAGCTCACCGGCGCGGTGTCCCTGTCGCTGTCCACGACCTTGGGGTCGGTGGTCTGGCTGGTGGTGTGGTTCGTGCTGGGCTTCACCATGTACGCCCTGGTCTTCGCCGGCCTGGGCGCGCTGGTCTCCCGTCAGGAGGACGTCGGCGCGGCGACCGCACCGACCGCCATGCTGCTGGTGATCGGCTACGTCGTGGGCATCTCGGTGCTCCCCAACGCCCCGGACAACGCCGCCGTCGCGGTGCTGTCGCTGGTCCCGGCCTTCGCGCCGACCCTGATGCCGATGCGGCTGGCCATGGGACCGGTGCCGTGGTGGCAGGTGCTGACCTCGCTCGCGCTGGCCGGGGCCAGCGTGCCGCTGCTGCTGGCCATCACCGGGCGGATCTACCGCAACGGGGTCGTCCGGACCGGGGCCCGGGTTCGGCTCCGGGACGCGCTCCGCTCCGGCTGACGGCCGGCCGGTGCGGCTCACCGTGCGGCGGCGCGGTCAGCAGGCCCGTAACCGGAACGCGTCCTCGCCGGTGGTCGCGGTCGCCCGCCGGTCCTGCGGCAGCGCTCGCCGGCCACCCGGAGCCGGCAGCTGGACCAGTCGGGCCCGTCCTCGGTGCACCAACAGGGCCCGGCCGGGTGGGCCGGCCGAGCTCGGTGCCCGGCGCAGTCCCAGAGCCTCCGCCTCGCCCGGCCCGATCGGCCCGAGCAGCAGGCCGCTGCGGTGCCGGCGCAGCTGGGTCAGCAGTGGCCGGTACCCGCTGAGCAGGTCGCCGGCCTGGGCGACCACGACGAGCCGCAGGACGTCCGGCGGCCCCGGGTGGGACAGCAGGCTCATCAGCTCCTGCTCATCCTCCTCCGGGAGGTCGAGCAGCTCGTCGACGATCCTGACCCGGCTGCCGGGCCCGGTCGGTTCGCCCGCTCCGCAGACGGCCTGCGCCAGGTGCCGGGCCGCGCTGCTGCGGCCGCTGCCGGCCGCGCCGAGGACCAGCAGCACCGGCACCGCCGGGACGCCCACCACCTCGAGGCCGCCGGTCGCGGACAACCCGAGCCCGAGCCGGGCGCCGGTCCGGGGGCCGGGATGATCGGCCAGCTCGGCGGCGGTCAACCGGCACGGCAGCTCCAGCACCGTGGGCGCGCACCGGGCCGGGGCCGCCCCCGGGCCTGTGTCGCCGTCCGCGCCGGGCAGGGCCACCTGGACGTGTCGGACCCCAGCGCGGCCGAGAAGCACTGCGCGGCCCGGGCGGGGGGTGATCCGTGCGTCCGCCGGTGGCACACCCGCCAGCACCGACTCGGTCTGGTCCGCCCCGGGCAGCACGAGCCGGTGGGGGAGCAGCCCGGCAACCGCTCCGGCCAGCAGCGACCGGCCGCCGGCGAGGGCCACGGCGACCTCGCCGGGATGGCGCAGCAGGAGCACCAGGGCGTCCAGGCAGGCCTGCCCCTGCGCGCCGAGCGCCCAGCCGGTCAGCACCGTGTCCCAGTCGTCGACCAGCAGCAGGCGGGGCCGGGCCGCCGGCGACCCCAGTATGGTCAGCAGCCGCAGGACCCGGTCGTGGTCCTCGGCCGCCACCACCGCCCCGACGTGGCCGCCCTCGCGGACCGCCGCGCGGGACCGCGCGGCCGTCACCAGGTAGACGTCGCGCCCGCCGTCCCGGCCGGAGTCGGCCAGGGTCGCCAGCACCGTGCTGCGTCCGCTGCGCGGGCCGCCGATCACGCAGAGGTGGCCGTCCACGCCGGCGTCCCAGGTCAGGCAGTCCACCCGCTGACCCTCGGGGTCGTCGACCAGCCCGATCCTCAGCCCCGGGGTCACCGGCCGCGGCAGCTCACCGAGCGTGACCGTGGCCGGCAACGGCGGCGGCCACGGCGGGCGGGCCGGGGGCACGGCCAGCGTGCGGGCGGCCTGCCGGCAGGCCTCGACCAGGGCCTGCAGGTCCGTGCGGCCCGAACCGACCGGCGGGCTCGGTGGCGGGGTGCCGGCCGGCACGACCTCGGTCCGGGTGGCGGGCGTGGGAGGCACGTTGACCGTGGCGACCTGCACCTGGCGCAGGGCGCCGCCCCCGGTGCGGACCACGGCGCGGCCGGGTAGGTGCACCGGCAGCGAGGCGGCCTCAGCAGCGTCCAGCACATCCATCGAGTCCGCCCGGCTCTGCACCCGCAGGCAGACGCACAGGTTGACGTTCGCACGCAGGTCGGCGCTGACCGCGCCGGCCGGCCGCTGCGTGGCCAGCACCAGGTGCACGCCCAGCGACCGGCCGACCGTGGCCACCCGGACCAGTCCCTGGACGAAGTCCGGCAGCTCCTCACCGAGCACCCGGAACTCATCGACCACGACCACCAGGCGAGGCATCAGGTGGGCCCGGCCGGGGTCCACGCACCACGCGCGGTGGTCGGGGACCCCGTGCGCGGCCAGCAGCTGCTCGCGACGGCGCAGCTCGGCCCGGAGCCCGCCCAGCGCGCGCTGGGCCAGGTGCGGGTCGAGGTCGGTGACCAGTCCAGCCACGTGCGGCAGGTCGGCGCACCCGGCGAACGCGCTGCCACCCTTGTAGTCGATCAGCATCAGGGCCAGGTCGGCCGGGTGGCTGGTCGCCGCCAGCGCGGCGACCAGGGTGACCAGCAGCTCGGACTTGCCCGACCCGGTGGTTCCTGCGGCCAGCAGATGCGGTCCGTCGGCGGCCAGGTCGAGGGACCAGGCTCCGACGTCGCCGTGCTCGTCGAGGACCAGCCCCACCGGGGCCGCACCGCTGCGGCGGCGCTGCCACCGCGCCACCGTGCGGTCCGCCCCGAACGGGCCGAGGAGGTCGGTGAGCCGGACCGTCTCGGGCAGGTGCCCGCCGGTCTGCGCCTCCTCGGCCAGGGCAGCCAGGGAGCGGGAGACCTCCTCGGCCCATCCGGGGCAGGGAAGGTCCGGGACGAAGGTGGTCCTGTCGGCGTGTACCAGCAGGCGGGCTGGGGCGCGCTCATCGTCGGCCAACCGGACCACCGCCGCGTCGGGGCAGGCCAGGTCGTCCGGGTGGTCGGCGAGCAGGAGCAGCACCACCTGCTGGTCGCGCCGGTGCACCGGGTCGTCCGGGTCGCTGGCTGGGTCGGCGAGCAGCCGGCCGACCCGCGGGTCGGCCCGGCGGCCGTCGGGCACGACCAGCACGGCCCAGCTCCGGGCATCCCCGCCGCTCGGCCCTGGAGGGGCCGGTGCGTGGGCGCCGGCCGGTGCGCAGGAGCCGGCCAGCAGGTCGGCGAGGCCTCGGCGGTGGTGCGGCAGCCGGCCGATCCAGTCCAGGGCCTGGTCCGGTTCCCCGATCACCTCCACCCGGAGCCGGGAGGGGGGCAGTCGGACGGCCAGCTGCCCGACGATCGAGCTGGCCAGGGCGGAGCGGGACGACACCGGGCCGGCGAGCACCACCGTGGGGTGCTGGGCCAGGTCCAGGCCGAGTGGGACGCCGAGCAACTGGGGCAGCCTCAGGTCGGACGCCGGCCCCGGCCCCGGTGTTGGCGCTGGCGTTGGCGCTGGCGCTGGCGCGGAGAGCGTCACCTGACACGGCCGGTCGTGGGTCCCGAGTCGCACGCTCGGGCCGCACCCGGCCCACAGCGCCCGGGTCGGTACGGCGGCCGCGCGGGCCAGCCGGGCCAGGTCGGGAAGGCGCTGGTGCAGCCTTGTCGTCTCGGCTGTGGCCAGCTCGGCGAGCCGTTCCTCGGCCTGCGCCAGGGCCGCCGCATGCTCGCAACGGACGCCTCGCTGTTCCCGCCGCCGTCGGTGCAGGTCCAGCGCCCACTGACCGAGCCCGACGACTGGGCTCAGCGCAGCCATCACCATCAGGTACGGCTGACCGAGCCACATCGCCATCGGGACCATGACCAGCGGCGGGAGCGCGATGGCCGCCCAGGGCGTTCGCGGCGGCGGTGGTGGGCTGGACGGAGCAGGCACCGCGAGGGTGGCCGGCTCGGCCTCCAGGCGCTCGGCCCCCGCGCGGCGGCCGGTGACGGTGGCCGGTGGGGCAGCCGCCACCCGGAGCCGGCCGGCGCCGTCGGGCGTCACCGCAGCCGGGGGGTCCTGTGGGCACAGCACCTCCACCTGGCTGTCACCGATCTTCAAGGTCGCGCCGGGCGGCAGTGTCAGACCCTCGGGAGGGACGGGCCGTCGATCCCGGCCGTTCAGCAGCCAGGTGCCGTTGGCCGAGCCAAGGTCCCGGACCACGGCACCGGTCGGGCGAAGGGTCAGCGCCGCGTGGCGGCGGGAGACCCGGGGATCGTCCACGGCGACGCTCAGCGCCGCTGACCGGCCGACGAGGTGCTCCCCGGTGCCGAGCGGGTACCGGGCTCCGGCCCCCGGCCCAGCCACCACGTGCGCGGCCCAGGGCGGCCCGGCGGTCACTGGCTCCGGCACCCGGGCCGAGGGGGGCAGGCAGACCAGCAGGGCGCCGTTCAGCAGTGGGTCCAGCCCCAGCACGGCCGTCCGCGGTACCGGCCTGCCCGAGATCGCGACCTGGGCGTCGCAGGGCGCCCCGAGTCTGCCCAGCAGGTGGGGCAGCAGCTCGCCCAGCGGGGTGCCCGGTTCGGCCCGTACCAGCAGCTCACGGCGGTTCTGCGGGTCCCGCGCGTCGAGGAGGGTGATCGTCAGCTCCACGGGCCAAGCATCGCCGACCCCGGCCGCACCCGGCGCGGCCCTGTGGATATCTCAGGCGCTGCGTTGCAGCGCCTCTCGCAGCAGGTGCAGGGCAGCAACGGTCGACCGCTGCCGGATGGTCTCCCGGCTGCCGCCCAGGGTCAGGACACGCACCTCACGGACCTGCTCACCGGTCACGGCGAGCACCACGGTGCCGACCGGCTTGGCCGCCGTCCCGCCGCCCGGTCCGGCGACTCCGCTCACCGCGACCGCGAGGTCGGCGGCGAACGCGGCCCGCGCGCCGTCGGCCATCGCTGTCGCCACCGGCGGGCTGACCGCACCGTGCTGGGCGATCAGGTCGGGCGACACCCCGGCCAGGGACACCTTCGCCGAGTCCGAGTAGAGGTTCAGCCCACCGGCGAAGAAGGCCGAGGACCCCGGCAGCCGGGTCAGCCGGGCGGCGAGCAGCCCGCCGGTGCAGGACTCGGCCACGGCCAGGGTCAGTGCGAGCCGGCGGAGCCGCTCGTGCACCAGCTCGTCCACGGCCTGGCCGTCGGGGCTGTACACCGACGTCCCGAAGTCGGCCAGCAACGTCTGACGCAGCAGGCGCTGCCCGGCCTCCGCGGCCGGGGGGTACCGGCTGACCACCTCCAGCTCACCCTCGCGCAGGCAGGTGGTGACCTCCAGGCCGGTCAGCTCGTTCTCGATCCGGCGCAGGCTCTGCGCCAGGTCGGCCTCGGCCGGGCCGTACATCCGGATCGTGCTCTGGTGCAACGGCTCGGCCGAGGCCACCACCGCGGCGACCGGGGCCGCCCGCCACACCTGCGGCCACATGCCCTGCAGCTCCCCGGGCGGGCCGGGCAGCACCACGACCGGCGGTCCGGTCCGGCCGTCGGCGACCGGGACCACCAGCCCGGGGGCGGTCCCGACCGGGTCCAGGACCAGCGCCCCGTCAGGCACCAGGGCCTGCTTGCGGGCACCGGCCGCGGTGGCCACCGGGCTGTGCTCGACACCGCGCCGCGCCATCAGGGCGGCGATGATGGCGGCCACCCGCCGTTCCAGGGCCTCGTCGAGCCGCAGCGCACGGCCCTGGTGCTCGGCCACGACCGCGGCGGTCAGGTCGTCCGCGGTAGGACCCAGGCCACCGCTGGTGATCAGCAGCTCGTTCCGCCCGGCCAGGAAGGTCAGCGCTGCGTGCAGGTCCTCCGGCCGGTCGCCGACGATCACCACCTGGCCGACGTCGACGCCGCGCCGGCGCAGCTGCTCGGCCATCCACGGCCCGTTCAGGTCACTCACCCGGCCGGTCAGCACCTCGGTGCCGGTGACCACGATGCCCGCGCGGACGCTCATCCCCGCAGCCTAGGCAGACCGGGGATCGCGCACCTTCCCGGGGGCGGGGAGCGGGTGGACCATCGCGAACGGCACGCTCAGCGGCCCCTCGGCGGTAAGCACCCGGTAACGCGTCCTCCCCCGACGTTCGATGACGCCGACCAGGTCCTCGAAGCGGCCGCGGCCGGCGATCCGCACCGTGCTGCCCTCGGGCAGCGTCGACGGGGGCGGCGCTGCCGAACCACGCCCGAGCGCGGCCAGCTCGGCCAGGTAGTTGGGGTGCATCGGTGCCGGAATGCCCCGGTAGGTCCAGGTGAAGATGGCGCGGATGTCGAACTGGGCCGCGCACCGTCGGCAGGAGCTGACCCGGACCGGGCGGCGGTGGGCGGTGCGCCGGTGCCCGGCCGGGCAGACGCCCAGCCACTCGCCCTCCACCCGCGGTGCGGCGGCCGGCAGGCAGCGAGAGGCGCTGCAGCCCAAACGGCGGGCGGTGGCCCGCCACAGGTCGTCGTGGCCGTGGCCCGGCCCGACCAGGGCGTGGGCGATCTCGTGCAGGGTGGTGTCCCGCACCTCGGCCGGCTCGTGCACCGCGGTCAGGTACCGGGACAGGCCGATCGTGCGGCGGTCGTAACGGCAGATCCCGGCCCGGGTCTTGGCCCGGTCCAGGGACAGCGTCCACTGCTGCAGACCGTGCTCGTCCATCAGCCCGCGTGCCATGGTCCATGCCGTGGCGAGGTCCATCGCTCCTCCTGATCCGTCCGACCCACCTGACCGGTCCGGCTTGACCGGTCAGGTGGACTGTAGGAGACGGCACCGACCGAGCGTCCCGGGGAGGCAGGGGCTGTGGACAACGACGGTCGGGTCGCCCTGTTCCGCTGTCCGCCGGCGTCCGGCGTGGCGAACGGGTGAGTCGAGGAACCCGGTGCACGGCGGCGCTCACGCTCGGTGGGAACTGTGGACAACGCCTGCGCAGCAGGTCTTTCCGCAGCTAGCCTGCGGGATCGTTGGTCGTGCCCGCAGTGGCGGCGTTGACCTTGGGAGGGGTGGCATCGGTGGAGGGCGTGGCGATCGTGGCCGAGGAGGTGCGCGAGCTGATCCGCCGGGACGGCGTCGACCCGGTCCGTGACCTGCTGGGCGCCCGTCGGCTGGTGCAGGCGGCGGTCGCCGACTACGACGAGCGGACGTTGACCGCGTCGTTGCCGCCGCTGGCCGACCTGGAGCTCGCGGTCAAGCAGGTCCTGGACGCCGTCGCCGGCTTCGGTGCCCTGCAGCCCCTCCTGGACGACCCCGGGGTGGAGGAGGTGTGGATCAACGAGCCCGGAAAGGTGTTCTGCGCCCGGGGCGGGGTGAGCGAGCTGACCACGGTCATCCTGGACGACGAGGAGGTCAGGGACCTGGTGGAGCGGATGCTGCGAGCCACCGGCCGGCGGGTCGACCTGTCGACGCCGTTCGTGGACGCCGCACTGCCGGACGGTTCACGGCTGCACGTGGCCATCCCGGACATCACCCGCAAGCACTGGGCGGTCAACATCCGCAAGTTCGTGGTGCGGGCCAAACGTCTGGAGGAGCTGGTGCTGCTCGGCACCCTCACGGCTCAGGCCGCCGCCTTCCTGGACGCCGCCGTCCGGGCCGGCTTGAACATCCTGGTCTCCGGAGGAACCCAGGCCGGCAAGACCACCATGCTGAACTGCCTGACGGCGGCCGTGCCCGCCCGCGAACGGGTGATCACCTGCGAGGAGGTCTTCGAGCTTCAGGTACCGCTGCGCGACGTGGTCGGGCTGCAGTGCCGCCAGCCGAGCCTGGAGGGGACGGGGGAGATCCCGCTGCGTCGGCTGGTGAAGGAGGCGCTGCGGATGCGGCCCAACCGCATCGTGGTCGGTGAGGTCAGGCAGGAGGAGAGCCTGGACCTGCTGATCGCTCTGAACAGCGGGCTACCGGGCCTGTGCACCCTGCACGCCAACAGTGCTCGCGAGGCGGTGACCAAGATGTGCACGTTGCCCCTGCTGGCCGGGGAGAACGTGTCCAGCCGTTTCGTGGTGCCCACCGTCGCCTCCAGCATCGACCTGGTGGTGCAGATGGGTCTCGGCCTGGATGGCCGTCGTCGGGTCCGGGAGGTGCTGGCGGTGCCGGGCCGGGTCGAGGGGGACGTCGTGGAGACCGCCGACATCTTCACCACCCGGGCAGACCTGCTGGTGCGGGCGGACGGTCATCCCCCGCACCCGGACCGGTTCGCGGCCATCGGTTGTGACGTGCACGGGCTGCTGGCCGGTGGCCGCTGATGGGCGCCCTGCTGGGGCTCGTCGCCGGGGTCGGGCTTTTCCTCAGCTGGTGGTCCTGCTGGCAGGTCGAGCCGCGTGCCCGGCCGGTGTCTTCCGCGCCGGTCCGTCGCCTGCGCGAACAGCTCGCCCAGGCCGACCTGGCCTCGGTCTCACCCGGCGCCCTGCTCGGCGGGGCCTGCGGGCTGGGGATGTTCACCTTCGTCCTGGTGCTGGCCCTGTGCCGGGTACCGGCCATCGCGGTGTGCTTCGCCAGCATGGCGGCCTGGGCGCCGGTGGCGCTGGTGAAGGTTCGGGCCCGCCGACGCCGTTCACGCCTGCGCGAGCTGTGGCCGGACGTGGTGGACAACATCGCCTCCGGGATCCGCGCCGGCCTGTCGCTGCCCGAGGCGTTGGCCCAGCTGGGGGAGCGGGGCCCAGAGGCGCTCCGGTCCCCGTTCGCGGAATTCGGCCGCGACTACCGAGCCTCAGGGCGCTTCGGTCCGGCCTTGGACGCGCTGAAGGAGCGGCTCGCCGATCCGGTCGCCGACCGGATCTGCGAGGCGCTGCGGTTGACCCGTGAGGTCGGCGGCAGCGACCTGGGGCACCTGCTGCGCACGTTGTCGGGCTTCCTGCGTCACGACGCGCGGACCCGCGCGGAGCTGGAGGCGCGCCAGAGCTGGACGGTGAACGCGGCCCGCCTCGCAGTGGCTGCCCCCTGGTTGATCCTGGCCTTGATGGCGACCCGGCCGGAGGCGGTCTCGGCCTACGCGCGCCCCGCCGGCGCGGTCGTGCTCGGGGTCGGCGCAGGGGTCACCCTGCTCGCCTACCGGGTGATGCTGCGGGTCGGCCGGCTGCCCGAAGAGGCCCGGGTGCTGGCGTGAGCGGCACCGACGCCGGGACGACCCCCGGCGCCCTGATCGGGTTCTGCCTGGGCCTGGGGTCGGCGATGGTGTTCTGGCGGCTGCCCTGCTGGCGCCGCCCCACCCTGGAGGACCGGTTGCGGCCCTACCTGCGGTTGAGCGCTCCGACCTCCGGGTTGCTGACCCGCTCCACTCCCCTGACCGCGTTGGAGCGGGTCTTCCTCCCGTTGGCCCGGGATGCCGCCACCCGGCTCGAGCGGGTGCTCGGCGGTTCCGGGGGTGTGCTGGCGCGGCTGGACCAGGCGGGCAACCGGACCTCGCTGGAGACCTTCCGCGCCGAGCAGGTGCTGTGCGGGGTGGGCGGTGGGCTGCTCGGCATGTTGGTGGGTGGCCTGCTGGCCACCGCTCACGGCAACGGACTGCTTCTGGTGCTGGTGCTGCTGGTCGTCGGCGCGCTGGGTGGGGTGAGTGGGCGCGACAGCTGGTTGTCGGTGCAGGTGTCCCGGCGCAACGACCGCATCCTGGCCGAGTTCCCGGTGGTCGCTGAGCTCCTGGCCCTGTCCGTGGGCGCCGGTGAGGGGGCCGCCGGTGCCCTGGAGCGGGTGGCGCGCGTGTGCCGCGGCGAGCTCACGGTCGAGCTCGAGCGGGCGCTGGCCGAGGCCCGGGTGGGCATGCCGCTGGAGGACGCCCTGGACACCGTCGCTCGACGCACCGGCCTGCCGGCTCTGGAACGGTTCGTCGACGGGATCACCGTGGCTGTGCAGCGCGGTACGCCGTTGGCCGAGGTGCTGCGGGCCCAGGCGGCGGATGTGCGGGAGCTGTCCCGCCGACGGTTGATGGAGGCCGGTGGCAAGAAGGAGATCGCCATGATGGTGCCGGTGGTGTTCTTGATCCTGCCGATCACCGTCGTGTTCGCCGTCTACCCCGGACTTGCTGTGCTGCAGCTGGATCTATGACGTCCCGGCCTTCCGGCCGACGACCGACCGGATGGGGTGAGCCGTGCCGCGGTGGCCGGCCACCGGACAGAGAAGGAGAACGACATGCTGGCTCTTGCCGTGCTGATGGAGATGTCTGTGCGGGACCTGCGCACCCGTGGCCGGGACCGGGGGGACGTACCCGGCTGGGTGCTGATCACCATCATGACCGCCGGTCTGGTCACCGCTCTGTGGGCGGTGGCTGCGCCGCGCCTGACGGCTCTGTTCGACACCGCGGTCAGTGGTGTCACCGGTCCCTGACCGTGGCGGCCGGTCCGAGCGCCATCGAGACGCGCAGCGTGGTGCCGCGGCGGTGGACTTCGTCCTGGTGGCCGGGTTGGTCACGTTGATCTTCGTCGGACTGGTCCAGCTGGCGGTAGTGCTGCACGTGCGGTCCACCGTCATCTCCTGCGCCGCCGAGGGGGCGCACTACGGCGCGCTCGCCGGGTCGTCTCCGGCCGCCGGCGCCGCGAGGGCCAGAGAACTGATCATCGCGGACCTGTCAGCGCGGTACGCCGAGGACGTCAGCGCCGGATTGGAGACGACCCTGGGTCTGCAGACCGTCGTCGTCCGGGTCCGGGCGCCGTTGCCGGTGGTCGGTCTGCTCGGCCTGGGGCACTCCGTGGAGGTGGAGGGGCATGCCCTGCTGGAGGCCGGCTGACCCGGCGCCCCAACCGGGCCGACGGGCTGTCGCCGGCCACCGGTGCCGGCTGTCCGGTGAGGAGGGCAGCGCGGTGGTGGAGTTCGTCACCCTGGGCGTGCTGATGCTGCTGCCGCTGGTGTACCTGGTGGTGGTGCTGGGCCGGGTCCAGGCCGCCTCCTACGCCGCGGACGGCGCGGCCCGGTCAGCAGCCCGGGCGATGGTGGCCGCCTCGGACGAGACCCAGGGTCGGTCCCGGGCGCAGGCGGCTCTGCGGCTGGCGCTGCTCGACCAGGGTCTGGCGGCCGGGAGCGGAGCGCTGCGGCTGACCTGCGCCACCGCCGACTGCCTTGACCCCGGCGGTCAGGTACGCGCCGACGTCTCGGTCAGCGTGCCGCTGCCCGGTGCACCCGCGTTCCTGGTCCGGGCGGTGCCGTCGGTGGTCACCGTGTCCTCCACCCAGGTCCTGGCCGTGGACGCCTTCCGTCCCGGTGCGCCGTGATCCGGACCCGGCAGGGTGCGGGCGGCCGGGACGATGGAGTGGTCTCGGTGCTGATCCTGGGCTACACGGTGCTGGTGCTCCTGCTGATCAGCGTGGTGGCCGGGGCGAGCGCCGTTCACCTGCAGCGAGAACGGTTGATCGCCCTCTCCGACGGTGCGGCCCTGGACGCCGCCGACGCGCTGGACGTCTCGTCCTACTACGTGGACGGCGCCCGCCCGGACGCACGAGGCATGCCGCTGACCGACGCCGGGGTGGCGGCCTCGGTGTCGGCCTACCTTGCCCGGTCACCGCAGGCGGCCCGGCTCGACGGCCTGGCGGTGATCGCCCCGACCGGCAGCCCGGACGGGCGCTCGGCGGTGGTCTCGCTGCAGGCCCGGGCCCGGCTGCCGATCCTCGACGTCGTGCTGGCGCCCTGGTCCGGTGGCGTGCGGATCTCGGTGACCTCGCGGTCGCGTTCCACGCCCGTGGCCCCCTGACGGCGTCCGCCTCGGTCACCGGGCCTGGTGATGACCGGTAGCTCAGGCGGCGGGACCTTCGGCGCCTCGGACCAGCCCGATGCGGTGGGACGGTGATGAGGAGGGCGATGGCCCGTGAATCCCGGCCGTTGCTCAGGCAGAGAACGGGAGGGACGATTCGATGACCGGCACTCGTTTCGGAAGCTGGCGGGTCCTGTTCTGGGCCGGGGTCGTGGCGACGGCGGTGAGCCTGGTGGCGGGGTTCTCCAGTTACCGACTGCTCCAGGACCGACTGTCCGGGCTGCCCAGGACAGCCGTCCCGGGTCAGTGACAGGTTCAGGTCGCTGCGCCACAGACGCTGACGGTCTTCTACGAGGACCCCGCGGCGCCAGCTGGCTTCCTGGTCCAGACCGGCGAAAGGAGCACGCTCACGGCATCACCGGTCGAGCTGACCATCGTGGGCCCCTCCGGGGAACCGATCGAGGCGACGCCCTACCGGCGGGATCTGCGGTTCACTCACGCCGGTCGCGTGGTCACCGCGATGGACACGGTCAACGCGACAGCACCGGGTGTCTACACCATGACGGCCATCGGTGATCGCGGGCCGGGCGTGCTGGTCTCGGTCGGTCGGGTCCTGGACCCGTTGCTGGTCGCCGGTGCCGGCGGGTCGGTGGTCCTTCTCGTCGGCGGCCTGAGCGCGCTGGTGGCGCCAGCGCTGGCCCACCGGTACCGGTCGGCCTGGCCGGCGGCCGGCCGGGAGCGGACGAGCCGCGGTGCCGGTCAGCCACGATGACCCGACAGCGGTGTGCAGGACCGGCACTACAGAGCGGTCAGCCGACCAGGCCGTCCCGGCCGGCGCGCAGGTGCACCTCGATGGTCCGTGCCGCGCCAAGCTCGGCGCGCTCGACCAGCAGCCCACCGGGCGGGAGCGGTTGTGCAACTCGGTGCCGGGCAGCAGGCGGTCGTCGGCCAGCACCTGACCGAGGGGCCACCGGGCTGGAGAGGGTCGTCTGACCGGTGGACGTGGTGGCGGACGGGTCGACGGTGCGTAGGCGCCTGGAGCGGCTGCAGGGTAACGGTTGTGTCGCCGTGGTCACCCTGGTGAAGGCGCAGGCGCAGGCCCTGGGCCTGGAGTCAGAGACCCTGATGCGGATCGACGTCACCTCCCCGGCTCGGGACGGTGGCCGCCGCGCTGAGCGCGTACCGGTCGGTGCGCTACGCCGCCGCGACCCTGGAGGGCTCCGGCCTGCTCTGCGAGGTGATCGCCGAGTCGACCGAGGCCCTCTTCGAGGTCACCACCTCGGGCCTGGCGCAGCTGGACGGCGTGCTCGGCTGGTCGGCCGCGATGGAGGTCTTGGTGGCCAAGCGGGATTTTGTCACCACTCCCTGGTGGGAGACCGCCGGTCGTACCCGCCGGAAACGGCAGGCTCGTTCACTCATGGCATGGCCGGACCGAGAGTGCACGACACCCACCGCCACCTGGGGTGCTGCCCACCTGGCCGGCCGGCACACCTGGTCCCGGGCAGCGCGAGCCCACGAGATGTTCTACGGGTGGCTGCCGCCGGCAGCGGCTGCGCCGCACGGGTGATCGACCTCCCCGGCCGCCGGCCCCCGCCCTAGCCTGGACGAAACGGTGTGGGGGCCCTACCCCCGCTGCGAGGGGGGACGATGCCGACGCGCCCGGTCCGGACAGCGGCAACGGTGCTGGTCTCGGTGGCCGCCACCGCCGGCGTGATCGCCGCCGGCTCGCACGAGCTGGCCACCGCGCCCGGCGGCCGCCCGCCCACCCGGGCCACCGCGCCCGGCGGCCGCCCGCCCACCCGGGCCACCGCGCCCGGCGGCCGCCCGATGGCCACGGCCACCCGCCCGCCGGCTGCCTGGTCCCCGACGGCGGACAGCGGCGCCGTGGTCGGTGTGGTGAGCCGGGTGATCGACGGTGACACGGTGGACGTCGAGGGGATCGGCCGGATCCGGATCATCGGGATCGACACCCCCGACCGCGGCCAGTGCGGGTACAGCCGGGCCTCTGACCTGATGCGCTCCATGGTCCTGGGCCACCGGGTGCAGCTGACTCCTTCCACGGGCAAGGACGACCGCGACAAGTACGGCCGGGTGCTGCGCTACGTGGACGTCGGGGGCACCGACGCCGGGCTGGAGGAGATCCGCCAGGGGCTGGCCGTCGCACGTTACGACAGCCGGGACGGATACGGCGCCCACCCGCGGGAGAGCGCCTACGTGGCCGCTGACGACCGGACGCCACCGCGCGGCTGCGGGGGCACGCCGACCGTCCCACCCAGCGCCGCGCCCGCCGCTCCGACCGCCGCGCCTGCTGGTCCGACCGCCGGCGCGGAGCCCTGGAACCGTCCGGGCCCGGACCTGAACTGCTCGGCCATCGGGCACAAGGTGGCGATCACCGGGCCGGACTACCACCACCTGGACGGTGACCACGACGGCTGGGGCTGCCAGAGCTACGGCTGAGCGGAGGTGGCCCGGCCGGTGTGCACCGGCGGCCCCTGACCGGGGGGTGCCGTGCTCTCCCGGACCACGAGGCTGGTGGCCAGCTCCATGCTCACCGAGGGCGCGGGGGGGAGGTCGACCTGCTCGCGCATCCGCAGCACCAGGCGGGTCGCCTCGGCCGCCATCTCGCGCAGCGGCTGGTGCACCGTGGTCAGGGCCGGGCTGGACCACTGGGCGAGCGGAAGGTCGTCGTAGCCCACGATCGACAGGTCCGAGGGCACCAGCATCCCTCGACGGCGGGCCGCCTCCAGCACGCCCAGCGCCTGCAGGTCGCTGCCGGCGAAGACAGCGGTCGGCGGGTCGTCCAGCGCCAGCATGGCCTCGGCGTGCCGGCGTCCGCCGGCGACGTGGAAGTCGCCGAACCGGACCAGCTCGCCGTCCACCTCGAGCCCCGCCATCGCCATCGCCGAGCGGTAACCGGCCAGCCGGGCCTGCGAGCACAGCATGTGGGCCGGACCGGTGATGATCCCGATCCGGCGATGACCCTGATCGGTCAGGTGCTGGGTGGCCGACAGCCCGCCGGACCAGTTGGCCGAGCCCACCGAGGGGATGTCGGCCGCCGGGCCGCCGGTGGGGTCGATCATCACGAACGGGATCGCCCGGGCCCGCAGCTGCTCCCGGTAGCTCTCGGCCAGGTCGGAGAAGACCAGCACGACGCCCAGCGGGCGCCGACGGAGCGCGCCATCGATCCACTCCGGCCCGGGGGAGCGCCACGAGAGGCCGCTCTGGCTGACCACGATGCCGGCTCCGTGCTGGGCGGCGACGCTCTCCACCCCGCGGATCAGCTCCAGGGACCAGGCGCTGTCCAGCTCGTGGAAGACCACTTCGATCAGCGGGGCGGGGGCCGCCTCGGAGGTAGGGCGCCGATAGCCGTGACCCTCCAGCAGAGCCTCGATCTTAGCCCGGGTCTGGCGGGAGACGTCCGTCCGGCCGTTCAGTACTTTCGAAACTGTTGAGAGGGACACGCCCGCCTCCTCGGCGACGCGCGCCAGGGTCACTCGGCCCGGCGCGGGTACTCCCTCCATGACCGTGACCCTAGCCGGTCGACCTGGGTCTCCGGGGCCGGACGGTGATCGACGGCACTTGACCACCGGAGGTCGCGGTCCTTACGGTGTGGCCGTCCTCCTGCTTTCGGTGCATGTGCCGAAACCTTCGAAAGGGTCAATGGTGAACAGAGGCGTGACGCGGACCGGTCGTGCGGTGGCGGTGGCGGTAGCGGCAGTGGCGGCAGCCACCATGCTCGGCGCCTGCGGGTCCGGCGGGTCGAGCAGTGGTGGCTCCGACGGGGGCAAGACCACGCTGACCTGGTGGCACAACGGGACCGACGACCCGCTGAAGACGGTGTGGGCCAACGCAGCCGCGGCCTACCAGAAGGCGCACCCGAACATCGTGATCAAGAACACCCCGATCCAGAACGAGCAGTTCACCACCAAGGTGCCGCTGGCCCTGCAGTCGCCGAACCCACCGGAGATCTACTTCAACCAGGGCGGTGGCCTGCTGGCCACCCAGGTGCAGTCCGGGCGGGTGGCCGACATCACCGCCCAGACCAAGAGCTGGATCGCCGGCCTCGGCCCCTCGGCCAGCGGCTGGGCGGTGAACGGCAAGCAGTACGGCGTGCCCTACGACTCCCACGTGGTCGGCTTCTGGTACCGCACCGACCTGTTCGCCAAGGCGGGCATCACCTCCACGCCCACCACGCTGGATGAGCTGAACGCCGACATCGCCAAGCTCAAGGCCGCCGGCATCGTGCCGATCGCCCTCGGTGGCAAGGACCGCTGGCCGGACGCCTTCTACTACAACGAGTTCGCCATCCGCGAGTGCAGCGTCGACACCCTGAAGTCGGCGATGTCATCGGCTGACCTGAGCGCACCGTGCTTCACCAAGGCCGGTCAGGACGTGATCGACTTCATCGCCAGCAAGCCCTTCCAGGACGGCTTCAACGGCACCCCGGCCCAGCAGGGCACCGGCAGCTCGGCCGGCCTGGTGGCCGACGGCAAGGCCGCGATGGAGCTGCAGGGCGACTGGGACATCGGCGTGATGGACGCCCTGGCCACCGACAAGGGCTTCAAGGACAAGCTCGGCTGGTTCCCCTTCCCGTCCATCTCCGGCGGCCAGGGCGACCCCTCCACGGCGCTCGGCGGCGGCGACGGCTTCGCCTGCACCACGACCCAGCCCGACGCCTGCGCCGAGTTCCTGCACTACCTGACCGGCCAGGAGGTGCAGACGAACCTGGTCAAGGCCGGGGCGGCCACCATCCCGGTCAACCAGGCCGCCGTCTCGGCCATCTCCGACCCGTTGATCAAGAAGATCTACGACTTCAACACCAAGGCCGGCTACGTGCAGGAGTACTTCGACATCGCGCTGCCGACGGCGGCCGGGCAGGCCCTGGACGACGCCGCGGCCAACCTGTTCGCCGGCCAGGGCGACGCCGGCTCGGTGGCGGCCGCCGTGAAGTCGGCCGGCTGAGCATGGTCACCGACTCGCCGCCCGCCACCGCGGCGCCGCGGGCGACCGTAAGGCGCCGCCGGCTCAGCGCGCGCAGTCGCGCCGAGCTGGCGGTGCTGCTCGGGCCGGCCCTGGTGCTGTTCGTGCTCTTCGTGCTCGTGCCGATGGTGGCCGCCGTCTACTACAGCTTCTACGACTGGAACGGGTTCGGGCCGCTGACCGACTTCGTCGGCCTCGCCAACTATCTGAAGGCGCTGGGCGACAACGTGTTCCAGGGGGCTGTCGAGCACAACGTGATCCTGGCCGTGCTGTCGCTGGTCGTGCAGCTGCCGCTGAGCATCGCGCTGGCCCTGATGCTGAACGGGCGGATCCGCGGCCGGGCCGTCCTGCGCCTGGTCGTGTTCGCGCCCTACGTGCTCTCCGAGGCCATCACCGCCGTCGTCTGGCTCGCCCTGCTGCAGCCCGGTGGCGCGGTGGACGAGGTGCTCAAGGGCCTGGGAGCCGGCGGGCTGGTGCACAACTGGCTGGCCGACCAGCACCTCGTGCTCTACACCCTGTTCGTCGTGATCACCTGGAAGTACATCGGTTTCGGCATCATCCTGTTCCTGGCCGGCCTGCAAGGGGTTCCGGAAGAGCTGCGCGAGGCGGCCGCGCTGGACGGTGCCTCGTCCTGGCAGACCACCCGCCGGATCGTGCTGCCGCTGCTCGGCCCGACCGTGCGGATCTGGATGTTCTTGTCCATCATCGGGTCCCTGCAGCTGTTCGACCTGGTCTGGATCATGACCCTGGGCGGGCCGGCCGGAGCCTCCACGACGATGGCCACGTACCTGATCGACCGGGGCTTCCGCCGCTACCAGTTCGGCTATGGCTCGGCCGTGGCCGTCATCCTCTTCCTGATCTGCTTCGTCTTCGCGCTGGTCTACCAACGGTTCGCGCTGCGCCGTGACACCGCCGGCGCCATCACCGAGAGGGCGGGCTGAGCATGACCGCAACCTCCACCGCACCCACCTCGGCGCCGGCCCCGGTGATCACTCGGCCGGGTCGGCGGCACTCGGCCGCGGTCCCGGTCCGGTACCTGTTCGCCCTGGTCGTGGTCGCGGTGACCGTGCTGCCGCTGCTGTTCGTGGTGCTCGGCGGGTTCCGCACCAACGGACAGCTGAACGCCTCCCCGACCGGCTGGCCGCATCCCTGGGTGACCTCCAACTACACCGCGATACTGGGCTCGGGCTCGTTCTGGCGGTTCATCGCCAACAGCGCGCTGATCGCCGTGGCCGCCACCGGCACCGCCTTGATCCCCGGCTCGATGGCCGCGTTCGCGCTGTCCCGCTACGCCTTCCGGGGGCGGGAAGGCTTCTACGGACTCTTCACGATCGGGCTGCTGTTCCCGCTCGGCGTGGCCACCCTGCCGGTCTACCTGCTGCTGCGCCAGCTGCACCTGCTGGAGACCTGGTACGGGGTGGCGATCACCGAGGGAGCCTTCGCCCTGCCGGTCACGATCATCATCCTGCGGCCGTTCATGGCCGCCATCCCGAACGAGCTGGAGGACGCCGCGCTGATGGACGGCGCCTCCCGGCTGACCTTCTTCTGGCGGATCCTGCTGCCGCTGTCCCGGCCGGCCCTGATCACCGTCGGCGTGCTGGCCTTCATCACCAGCTGGAACGCCTACCAGCTGCCACTGCTGGCCTTCAACGAGCAGACCCACTTCACCCTGCCGCTGGGGGTGGCCACCTTCCAGTCCCAGTACTCCCAGGACACCGCGAGCATCCTGGCCTTCACCGCACTGTCCATGGTGCCGGCCCTGCTGTTGTTCGTCTTCGCCGAGCGGCGCATCGTCGGCGGCCTGACCGGGTCGGTGAAGGGGTGAGCGGTGCACGAGCCGCCGGGTGGCACCGTGCAGACTGACCTGCCCGAGCCGGAGCTTCGCCGTTACCGCAGCAGCCAGCGGGAGCCGCAGGACTTCGACGCCTTCTGGCGGTCCAGCCTGGCTGCCTCGCGGCAGCAGGGCGGCCGGGTGCGGGTCGACCCGGTCGACTGCGGACTGAAGACCGTGGAGGTCTTCGACGTCACCTTCGCGGGCTGGTACGGGGACCCGATCCGGGCCTGGCTGCGCCGCCCGGCCGGGGCGCTGCGCCCGCCGGGCGGCCGGCTGCCCGCCGTGGTGGAGTTCGTCGGTTACGGAGGCGGGCGCGGGCACGCGGTGGACAACCTGCTGTGGGCCAGCGCCGGGTTCGCCCACCTGCAGATGGACACCCGGGGGCAGGGGTCGGGCTGGAGCCGCGGTGACACCCCGGACGGCGCCGGGTCCGGCCCGCAGGTGCCGGGGGTGATGACCCGGGGCATCACCCACCGCGACACCTACTACTTCCGCCGGTTGTTCATCGACGCCGCCCGTGCCGTCGACGCGGCCCGAGGCCTGCCCGAGGTGGATGGCGACCGGGTCGCGGTGATAGGCACCAGCCAGGGCGGGGGCACCGCGCTGGCCGCCGCCGCACTGGTCCCGGACGTGGCGGCGCTCAGTGCCCGGGTGCCGTTCCTGTGCGACTTCCCCCGGGCGGTCTCGGTCACCGACGCCTACCCCTTCCGTGAGGTGGTCGACTACCTGGCCACCCACCGGGAGCAGGCGGGACCGGTGATGAACGTGCTGTCCTACTTCGACGGCGTGAACTTCGCGGCCCGGGCGAGGGCCCCGGCCCGGTTCTCGGCGGCCCTGATGGATCAGATCGTGCCGCCGTCGACCGTCTTCGCGGCCTTCAACGCCTACCGCGGCCCGAAGGAGATCGCCGTGTGGCCCTACAACGGGCACGAGGGCGGCGGGACGGACGACGACCTGGCCACCCTGGTGTTTCTTCGCGAACACCTCGGTCACCCCCTTGACGGAACCGCGGCGCCGGTTTAGCGTCCAAATGTCGCAATCGTCCCGATAGTTTCGAAACGCCGGATCTGGGACGTGCGGCTCGCGCTGTCTGCGCTCATCCACCCCTGGCAGGACCCGTGCAACACCCGTGCGAAGGAGCATGTCGTGCCTCGACGTCGAACCCTGGTCACCGTCGCTGGAGTGGGCCTTAGTGCCCTGCTCTGCACCCAGGTCGCGGCCTCTGCCGCCACCACCCCCGACCACCACCACGGTGGCGGCCGGGTCCATCCGCCGGCCGACTCGCTGCGCTCCCTGGCCGTCCCCGTCGGGCTGCGCGTCGGGGTCGCTGTGAACACCGACCTGCTGGGTACCGACGCCACGTATACCAAGCTGGTGAACAACCAGTTCAGCACGGTGACGCCGGAGAACGTGATGAAGTGGCAGCTGGTGGAGCCCACCCGCGGTACCTACGACTGGGCGGCGGCCGACCGGCTGGTGGCCAACGCCAGGGCCAACGGTCAGCTCGTCCGCGGCCACACCCTGGTCTGGCACAGCCAGCTGCCGACCTGGGTGTCCACCGACGGCGGGATGACCAGCCCGCTCAGCAACGCCGAGCTGCGTGCCCTGCTGAAGAAGCACGTCCAGGACGAGGTCCGCCACTTCAAGGGTCGGATCTGGCAGTGGGACGTGGTGAACGAGGCGTTCAACGACGACGGGACGCCGCGGCAGGACATCTGGTACAAGGCCTTCGGCAACAGCACCGACTACATCGCCGACGCCTTCCGCTGGGCCCACGAGGCGGACCCGAGGGCGCTGCTGTTCTACAACGACTACAACATCGAGTTCACCGGGCCGAAGAGCAACGCCGTCTACGACCTGGTCAAGAAGCTCAAGGCCGAGCGGGTGCCGATCAGCGGGGTGGGCTTCCAGACCCACCTGTCGACCGCCTACGGCTTCCCGGACCTGCGGGCCAACCTGGAGCGGTTCTCGGCGCTGGGGCTGGACGTGGCCGAGACCGAGGTCGACATCCGGACCTCGGTCAAGCCGGGCGCCACGGCCGGCACGTACACCGACGAGCCGGTCAGCCCGCTGGCCGCCTACACCCAGCAGGCCTACTGGTCCCAGTCGCTGCAGGCCTGCCTGCTGGTCAGGCGCTGCATCTCCTACACGGTGTGGGGGGTGGCCGACGCCAACTCCTGGATCCCCGGCGTCTTCGCCGGTGAGGGTGCCGCCCTGCTGTGGGACGACAGCTACCAGGCCAAGCCGCAGTACACGGTGCTCCAGCAGGACCTGGAGCTGGCCGCCGGGGCCCCGCGCCGCGGCGGACACGACCACGACGACGACTGAGCCCGACCCGGCCGCCGGGACCGCTGCGTGCGGTCCCGGCGGCTCCGGGGCCACGCCAACGCGGCCGCGGACTACATCAACGCAGAGGATGGCAGATGAGCACGGCAGTGCTGGACAGCGACCAGGTGGAGCACTTCCTGGCCCGCGGGTTCGTCACCCTTCCGGGCTGTTTCGAGCCCGCCCGGGTGCCCGGCTGGCTGGACACCGCCTGGCGGCGGCTGGGGGTGGACCCGCAGGACCCCTCGACCTGGACCGAGCCGCGGGTGCACCTGTCGGCCCAGGACTGGATGGACGCGGCCGAGCTGGCGCCGGCCGCCTACCGCGGAGCGTGCGAGCTGGTCGGCGGCCCGGACCGGATCGACCTGCCCTGGCGGTGGACCAACAGCTTCATCGCCAACCTGGGGGTCGGTGCCGACCGGCCGTTCCAGCCGCCGTCGGCCCAGGTGCCGGGCTGGCACAAGGACGGCGACTTCTTCCGGCACTTCCTGGACTCCCCCGAGCAGGGCCTGCTCACCTTCGTGCTCTGGACCGACGTGGTCTCCCAGGGCGGGGGGACGTTCGTGGCCGCCGACTCGGTGCCGGTGGTGGCCCAGCTCCTGGCCGACAACCCGCAGGGGCTGCTGAACGAGGAGTTCGACTACGCCGACCTGGTCAGCCGGTGCAGCGACTTCGTGGAGATCACCGGAAGGGCCGGTGACGTGGTGCTGGTGCACCCGTTCGTGCTGCACGCCACGTCCCAGAACGTGCGCCGGCGGCCTCGGCTGATCACCAACCCGCCGCTGGCGCTGCGTGAGCCGATGCGCTTCGACCGCCCCGAGCAGGAGCTGTCCCTGGTCGAGCGGGCCATCCTGCGCGGGCTGGGCGTTTCCCGCCTCGACTTCTCGCCGACCGCGGCCCGGGAGCAGGTCGTCCCGGAGCGGGTGCGCCTGCAGGCCGAGCGCGACCGCGCCGCCGGGCCGGGGTCTTAGAGACCTCACAGCGAACAGGTGTCGCCCGTGGGAGGGATGGGTACATGCAGAGCAGCATGCATTCGACCACGGAAGGTTCACCTGTCATGACTCAGCACACCACCGCCCGGCCCGCCGAGAAGGTGGGTGTCCCGTCCCGGTTCCAGCCCGGCCGGCAGGGCGACTTCGCCACCGGCCTGGCCGCCGCGATCGCGATGGCCGTGTCGATGCTGCACTTCGCCGAGCTGCCCGGTCACTGGGCCAAGGCGCTGTGGCTCGGGATCGCCTTCGCCGTCGGCGCCACCGCCCTGCTCTATACCGCGGTGGCGCTGCTCGCCCGGCCGAGCCTGACCGCCTGGTGGGTCGGGGCCGGTGCCACGGGCCTGATGTTCATCGGCGGCATCCTTAGCCGGACCACCGGCCTGTTCGGGGTGTACATCGGCAAGTGGGGCACCCCGCTGATCGTCTCCCTGGTGCTCGAGGCTGCCTTCGTGGTGGTCTGGCTGGCCCGGGGAGCCGGTACCGGCGGAACCGTGCGCGCCGAGGGCAACGCCTGAGCTACCCCTGAGCAAGACTGAGCCACGGTTGGCAGCCGGGCCGCTGCCCCGCCCAGGCGGGACGGCGGCCCGGCCTGCGTCGGGCCTGGGGAACCCCTCAGACGAAGGCGCTGATCCCGGTGATCGCCCGGCCAACGATCAGGGAGTTGATCTCCCGGGTGCCCTCGTAGGAGTAGATCGCCTCGGCGTCGGCCACGAACCGGGCGACGTCGTGGTCGAGCACGATCCCGTTGCCGCCGAGGATCTCCCGGCACCAGCCCACGGCCTCGCGCATCCGCACCGTGCAGACGGCCTTGGCCAGCGCGGAGTGCTCGTCCCGGTAGGTGCCCTCGTCCTGCATCTGAGCGAGCCGGACGACCATGGCCAGGCAGCTGGTGATGTTGCCCAGCACCTTGACCAGCAGGTCCTGGACGAGCTGGAACCCGGCGATCGGCCGGCCGAACTGCTCGCGCTGGCCGGCGTAGGCCAGGGTCTTCTCGTACGCGCCGACCATCACGCCGACGGCCTGCCAGGCCACTCCGCCGCGGGTCTGGCGCAGCACCGCGGCGGTGTCCTTGAACGTGCGGGCCCCGGGCAGCCGGTTCGCCTCCGGCACCCGGCAGCCGGTCAGCGTCAGATCGGCGTTCTGCACCGTGCGCAGGGCCATCTTGTGCTCGATCCGGCTCGCCCGTAGCCCCGGCGTCCCGGTCTCGACGACGAACCCCTTGACGGTGTCGTCGGCCACGTCCCGCGCCCACACCACGATCAGGTCCGCGAAGGTGGCGTTGCCGATCCACCGCTTGGCGCCGTCCAGCACCCAGGTGTCGCCCTCCCGGCGGGCGGTGGTGCGCAGCCCGCCGGCGACGTCCGAGCCGCCCTCGGGCTCGGTCAGCGCGAAGGCGCCGATCAGCTCCATGCTGGCCATCGCGGGCAGCCAGCGGTCGCGCTGCTCGGCGCTGGCGCACCGGTCGATGCTGCCCATGGCCAGCCCCGAGTGCACCCCGAAGAACGTGGCCATCGAGGGGTCCACCCGGTTCAGCTCCAGGCCGATGAAGCCGTTGAGCAGGCTGCGCGCCCCGGAGTAGGCCAGGCCCGCCACATCCAGCTCGGCGAACCCGGGCACCACCTGGTGCGGGAACTCACCGCGGTGCCAGTACTCGTTGGCCAGCGGGCCCACCACCCCCTCGGCGAACCCGCGCACCCGGGCCACGGTCTGCTGCTCCTGCTCGGAGAGCAGGTCGGCGAAGCCGTAGAAGTCGCCGGTCAGAGCCGTCAGCGACGGCGCCGTCAGCATGCTGGTCATCAGAGCTCACCTCTTCGTCGAGACCCCCATCCTGCGACGACCCGCTCGGCCGGGCCAGCCCGCCTCCGGCCTCGGCCCGGCCTCGGCTCGTCCTCGGGTGGTCCGGTCCGGGCCGCACCGCGACGATGGGACGGCACCGCGAGGACAGGGCAGCACCGGAGCACCAGCAGCGAAGGAGAGACGTCGTGACCAGCCTGGACGGACTGAGCGTGCTCGTGGCCGGGGCCAGTGGCGGCCTCGGCGCCCCGATCACGGAGCTGCTGGCGGCCGAGGGCGCCCGGCTGACCCTGGTCGCGCGGCATCAGGACCGGCTCGCGGCCATCGCGCCGCCGGGCGCGGCCGTGTGCGCCGCGGACGTCCGCGAGGAGCTGGAGTGCCGGCGCGCCGTCCGGGCGGCGATCGAGAATCACGGGCAGCTGGACGGGGTGGTGTTCGCGGCCGGTCTGGTCGCCTTCGGCAACGCCGGGGACGTCGAGGAGCAGCACCTGCAGGAGTTGTTCGCGGCCAACACCTTCGCCCCGATCCGCCTGCTGACCGAGGCCCGCCCGCACCTGTACTCCTCCGCCCAGGCCGGCCGGCCGGCGTTCGCGGTGCACCTGTCGGCGGTGGTCGCCGAGGCCCCGACGGTGGGGATGGCGGCCTACACCGCCTCCAAGGCGGCGCTGACCGCCTGGGACGCCGTCGCCGCCCGGGAGATGCGCCGGCGCGGCGTCCGGGTGGTGGACGCCCGGCCGCCGCACACCGAGACCGGCCTGGCCGGCCGCCCGATCGCCGGCCGGGCCCCCGACCTGCCGACCGGCAAGGACCCCAAGGCGGTCGCGGCGCGGATCGTGCAGGCGATCACCGGGGACGAGCGGGACCTGCCCGCGGCCGCCTTTGCCGACTGCTGAGCGGCCACCGGCCTGTACCGTGGAACCTCGTGGCCGCCGTCGACTTCGCAGCAGCGCTCAAAGAGCTCCGTCAGACCCTCAGCTCAGTGCTCGAGGTCAGTGACCTGCCGACCCTGCGGGTGCAGGCCGAGGAGCTGTCCGCCCAGGCCGCCTCACCCGACCTGTGGGACGACACCGAGCGCGCCCAGGAGGTCACCAGCCGGCTGAGCCACCTCAACTCCGACATCGAGCGGCTGGACCGGATCAGCCAGCGGCTGGACGACCTGGAGGTCCTGGTCCAGCTCGCCCAGGAGGAGGACGACGCCGCCACCCTGGCCGAGGCCGAGCGCGACCTGACCCGCCTCCAGCACGACCTGGCCCAGCTGGAGGTCCGGACCCTGCTGGCGGGGGAGTACGACAACCGCGAGGCGCTGGTCACCATCCGCTCCGAGGCCGGCGGCGTGGACGCGGCCGACTTCGCCGAGATGCTGCTGCGGATGTACCTGCGCTGGGCCGAGCGGCACTCCTACAAGACCGAGGTGTACGACACCTCCTACGCCGAGGAGGCCGGGATCAAGTCGGCCACCTTCAAGGTCGCAGCGCCCTACGCCTACGGCACCCTGTCGGTCGAGCAGGGCACCCACCGGCTGGTCCGGATCAGCCCGTTCGACAACCAGGGCCGGCGCCAGACCTCCTTCGCCGGGGTCGAGGTGCTGCCGGTGGTGGCCGAGACCGACCACATCGACATCCCCGAGAACGACATCCGGGTCGACGTCTACCGCTCCTCCGGGCCGGGCGGGCAGTCGGTGAACACCACCGACTCCGCGGTCCGCCTCACCCACCTGCCGACCGGCATCGTGGTGACCTGCCAGAACGAGAAGTCCCAGCTGCAGAACAAGGCCTCCGCGCTGCGGGTGCTGCAGGCCAAGCTGCTGGAGCGGGCCCGTCAGGAGCGCCAGGCCGAGCTGGACGCGCTCAAGGGCGACGGCGGCTCCAGCTGGGGCAACCAGATGCGGTCCTATGTCCTGCACCCCTACCAGATGGTCAAGGACCTGCGCACCGAGCACGAGGTGGGCAACCCGACGTCGGTCTTCGACGGCGAGATCGACGACTTCCTGGAGTCCGGGATCCGCTGGCGCCGGACCTCCGAGCACGTCTGAGCCGCGGGCGTCCGCGCCCCGGTCATCAGCCGGTGATCATCACGTCATCATTCGGTACCAGCGGTGATCAGCGCAGGCCGGCGTCGGCCAGCATCAGCCCGGTCAGCCGGTCGGCGTTGCGTGCGTCCCCGGTCAGGCCCCGGGCGGTGAACCACCGGCAGACCACCTGGACGTCACGGGCCAGGTAGTCCGGGCCCTGCGGGTTGACCACCACGTCGACCACCTGCGGCAGGTCGATCACCACCAGCCGCCCGCGGTGCACGAGCAGGTTGTACGGGCTCAGGTCGCCGTGCGTCAGGCCCAGCCCGGCGAGGGCGAACATCGCCTCCAGCACCTGACGCCACAGGTCGGCAAGCTCCTCGCCGGTGGGTCGCAGCTGGGACAGCCGCGGCGCGGGCGTGCCGTCGGGCTCGCCGATGAACTCCATCACCAGCTCGGTGCCCTGCCGCGCCACCGGGTAGGGCACCCGGACGCCGTCCTGGCCGTCCTCGGTCCACAGCCGCTGCAGGGCGGCGAACTCGGCCGCCGCCCACTGCCCGGCCAGCAGCTCCCTTCCGAAGCTCGTCCGGTGGGCCATCGCCCGGTTCTCCCGGGAGCGACGGACCGTGCGCCCCTCCACGTAGCCGGCGTCCCGGTGGAACATCCGGTGCTCGGCGCCGCGGTAGCGCTTGACCGCCAGCAGGCAGGCCCGGTCGCCGAGGGTGCGCTCGACCAGGTGGACGTCGGCCTCCTTGCCGGTCCTGAGCAGCCCGAGGTCCACGTCCTGGGCGTCTTCGTCGACGATGACCCCGGGCGGGGCCAGCGGGGGTGGGTCAGGGAAAGTGGGCACAGGCTGAGCACACTCTCCCCGCGTGGCCCAGGCAACGGGTTTATCGGTCCGGCCCGCGCTCAAGGCCGCGCTGCGGACGGTCGAGGACTGGACGGTACGCCGGATGAGCCAGCCATCGTTGCGGCGCGTCACCAATTGACGCCGCCGCGTCGGCTTACACTCGACCCTGCCCGACCGTCCGCGGCGCTCCGGCGTCGTTCTGCCCCCAGTCGCCGAGCTGTCAGAGGACATTGGACCCCGTGATCCGCTTCGACAACGTCAGCATGGTCTACCCGGGCACCCACCGCCCGGCCCTGGACCGACTGCGCATGGAGATCACGCGGGGGGAGTTCGTCTTCCTGGTCGGCGCCTCGGGTTCGGGCAAGTCGACCTGCCTGCGGCTGGTGCTGAAGGAGGAGAAGGCCACCCACGGCGTCGTGCACGTCGCCGGCCAGGACGTCGCCCGGCTCTCCAGCTGGAAGGTGCCCCGGCTGCGCCGCCAGATCGGCACCGTCTTCCAGGACTTCCGGCTGCTGCCGAACAAGACCGTGTACGAGAACGTGGGCTTCGCCCTGCAGGTGCTGGGCCGGCCGCGGCACGAGATCGCCCACGCGGTGCCGGAGATGCTGGAACTGGTCGGCCTGGCCGGGCTGCAGCGCCGCTTCCCGCACGAGCTGTCGGGCGGTGAGCAGCAGCGGGTCGCGGTCGCTCGTGCCTTCGTGAACAAGCCGCCGATCCTGCTCGCCGACGAGCCGACCGGCAACCTGGACCCGGCCACCTCGATGGGGATCATGCGGCTGCTGGAGCGCATCAACCGGACCGGCACGACGGTCCTGATGGCCACCCACGACTTCTCCATCGTCGACCAGATGCGCAAGCGGGTGGTCGAGCTGGAGGCGGGCCGGATGGTGCGCGACCAGGACAGCGGCGTCTACGGGTTCGCGGGCTGAGGGGCACGGCAGATGAGGTTCGGTTTCGTACTCGGCGAGATGGGCCAGTCCATCCGGCGCAACCTGCTGATGTCCTTCTCGCTGGTGCTGGTCACCGCGGTGTCGCTGACCCTGTTCGGGGCCGGGTTGCTGGCCCAGAAGCAGGTCGGGGTGATGACCGGCTACTGGTACAACAAGGTGCAGCTGACCATGTTCCTGTGCGGTCAGGACGCCGATCCGGCCACCTGCCCCGACGGCGCCGCGACCCCGGCCGAGCGCGACCAGATCATCGCCACCCTGAACGGCCCGCAGCTCAAGCCCTACGTCGAGCAGTTCTGGTTCGAGTCCAAGCAGGAGGCGTACACCCACTTCAAGGCCCAGTCCGCCGACTCGGCGCTGACCGACAACGTCACCGTCGACCAGATGCCGGAGTCCTTCCGGGTCCGGTTGAGCGACCCCTCCCAGTTCGCGGTGGTCGCGGACATGGTCCGGGCGCTGCCCGGGGTGGCCGACGTGCCCGACCAGAACGCCGTCCTGGACCGCCTGGTGTCGCTGTTCGACGTGGCCACCTACGTGGCGTGGGGGACGGCCGGCTTCGCGCTGGCCGCCTCGGTGCTGCTGGTCGCGGTGACCGTCCGGCTGGCCGCCTTCACCCGGCGGCGGGAGACCGGGATCATGCGGCTGGTGGGGGCCTCCAACCTGGTGATCCAGCTGCCGTTCGTGCTGGAGGCGGTGCTGGCCGCGGTGGTCGGCGCCGGCCTGGCCTCCCTCGCCCTGTTCGCGGTGGTCAAGCTGGTCGTCCTGGACCGGGTGGCGGGGCTGCTCACCTTCATCCAGTACATCGACCTGCGGGCGGTCTGGCAGGTGGTGCCCTGGCTGTTCCTGGTCGGGCTGCTGATCGCCGCGTCCAGCTCCTTCCTGGCCCTGCGACGCTACCTCAGGGTCTAATGCATCCTCAGGCTCCTCTCCACCCCCAGCAGCACTCTCGCCCTCGACCCGAGGGTGAGACCGGACCATCGACGGAGGTCAGCGCGTGACACGAACGCCCACCAGGCGGAGGCGGGCCTGGCTGGCCGCCGCGCTGGTCCTCGCGCTGACCGGACCGGTGGCCACCGGCGTCGTGCACCCGGCGTCCTCGGCCTCGGCCGACTCGGTGACCGACCGGCGCAGCGCCCTGGAGGGCCAGATCGCCCAGCTGCGGGACACCCTGGAGGGCACCTCGCAGGACCTGGTCGAGGCCTCGGTGCAGCTGCTGAAGACCCAGAGCCAGCTCAAGGACGCCCGCGCCGCGCTGACCGCGGCCCAGCAGCAGTTCGCCCACGCGCAGGCCGCGGACGCCGACATGGCCGCCCGGCTGAAGGTCGCCACCGCCCAGCAGGCCAAGGCGGGCGCCGACCTGGCCGCCCGGGCCCAGGCTGAGCAGAGCACCCGGGACACGGTGGGCCGGATCGCCCGCTCCGCCTACATGAACCAGGGCGCCGGCGCCCTGGACATCGTCCTCGGCGCGCAGGACCCGGAGGCGCTGACCGACCGGGTGGCGCTGGCTGACACCGCGCTGCGGCTGCAGAACGGAGCCATCGCCCGGTTGCAGGTCGAGCAGGCCGACAACCGGGCGCAGCAGGCCCGGCTCAGCGCCGTCCGGGCCCAGGTCGCCCAGCTGAAGCTGCAGTCCGCGGCCCTGGTGCAGCAGATGGCCGCGGCCAAGGCGCACGCCGCCGCCGCCGAGGCCTCGGTGGCCGCGCTGGTCCACCAGCAGCAGCAGGTGGTCGCCCAGATCAGCGCCAAGAAGGCGGCCGAGCAGGCCCGGGTCTCCTCGATGGAGGCCGAGCAGGCGCGGCTGGCCGCCGTCCTGAAGGCCCGCGCCGAGGCCGAGCTGCGCCGCCAGCAGGCGGCAGCGGCCGCTCGGCACCGCTCCGCGCCCACGTTCCTGGGCAACTCCGCCACGACCAGCGGCGGGTACCTGTCCTACCCGACCAGCTACCAGACGGTGACCTCGCCGTTCGGCTACCGCCTGCACCCGGTGCTGCACGTGTACAAGCTGCACACCGGCACCGACTTCGGCGTGCCGTGCGGCACGCCGGTCTACGCGGCGGCCGACGGCAGCGTCGTCTCAGCCGGCTGGGGCGGGGCCTACGGGAACCGGGTCGTGCTGGACAACGGAATCGTCAAGGGGGTGGGGCTGGGCACCACCTACAACCACCTCACCTCCATCGTGGTGCACTCCGGGTCGGTCAAGCGCGGCCAGCTGCTCGCCTACTCCGGCACCACGGGCAGCTCCACCGGCTGCCACCTGCACTTCGAGGTGCTGGTCAATGGCAGCTACGTGAACCCGATGGGCTGGCTCTGACGCCGTAGACTGGTGTGTCCGCCGGGCCTGCGCCGGCGGGCGGACGTGAACGGCGGAGGAGGATCCGGTGCCCAGGGATCGCGGTGAGCAGCTCATCGCCAGCAACCGCAAGGCGCGGCACGACTACCACATCGACGACACCTACGAGGCCGGGCTGGTGCTGATGGGCACCGAGGTCAAGGCGCTGCGGATGGGCCGCGCCTCGCTGATCGACGGCTTCGCCTCGATCGATGGTGGCGAGATGTGGTTGGAGGGCGTGCACATCCCGGAGTACGTGCAGGGCACCTGGACCAACCACACCCCCCGGCGCAAGCGCAAGCTGCTGCTGCACAAGGCCGAGATCGACAAGCTGGCCGGCAAGTCGCGGGAGAAGGGCTACACGATCGTCCCGCTGAAGCTGTACTTCAAGGACGGCCGGGCCAAGGTGGAGATCGCGCTGGCCCGCGGTAAGAGGGAGTACGACAAGCGGCACGCGCTGCGTGAGCGGCAGGACCGCCGCGAGGCCGAGCGGGCCATCTCGCACCGGACCAACCGCTGAGCGTGGCGCCCACCCGGCCAGCCGGGCGGCTGCTCGGCCTGCTGCTCGCACTCCTGACCGCGACCGGGCTGGCCGGGCTGGCGGGGCTGACGGGCGCCGGGTCAGCGGCGGCCGCCGGGGCGGAGCGCATCCTCGGCTACCGGGTCCTGCTGCAACCGCGGGTCGACGGGTCGGTGCGCGTGCAGGAGACGATCAGCTACGACTTCGGCGGCGCCGGTGACCGGCACGGCATCATCCGCGTCGTGCCGACCCAGGCCCGCTACGACGCCACCCGTGACCGGCTCTACCCGATCAGCCAGGTCAGCGCCCAGGTGGACGGCCACCCGGCCGAGCTGGCCACCGACAGTGCGGACGGCGCGACCAGCCTGCGGGTCGGCAACCCGGACCAGACGGTCAGCGGCCGGCACACCTACCAGCTCGACTACACCCTGTCCGCGGTACTCGACCGGGGCCGCCAGCAGCTCGTCTGGAACGCCATCGGCACCGGGTGGGACGTGCCGATCGAGGCGGCGCAGGTCAGCGTGCGGGGCCCGGCGCCCGTCCAGCAGGCGACCTGCGTGCGCGGCTCGGCGGGCGCGAGCTCGCCCTGCGCCGCCGAGGTGGCCGGGGACGGCACCGCCAGCTACTCGGCGGTCACCCTGGCCCCGAACCAGGGGATGACGGTCAGCGCGCGCTTCCCGGCCGGCACCTTCGCGGCGGCGCCTGCGGTGCTGCGCGAGCGCTGGTCGTTCGCCCGGGCGTTCGCCGTGGGTCCGGCCAGCCTGGCCGGTGCCGCCGCGCTCCTCCTGGCCGTCCTCGGCGCGGGGGTCGCGCTGACCGGGGGCCGGCCCCGCCGGTCCGCGGCCGCGCCGTCCGGGTTGGTGACCGCCCCGCCGTCCGGGCTGCGGCCGGGCCTGCTCGGCACCCTGCTGAACGAGACCGCCGACGTGCAGGACGTCACCGCCTCCATCGTGGACCTGGCGGTGCGCGGCCACCTGAGCATCGAGCGGATCCCGGCGGGGGAGTCGGTGGCCGAGGCCAAGGGCGCAGAGGACTGGCGGCTGACCCGGACCGACCGGCCCGCCGACGGGCTGGAGGAGTACGAGCAGGTGCTGCTCGGCGCGCTGTTCGCCGACCGGGACGACGTGCTGATGTCCCAGCTGCGGACGACGTTCGCCGCCGACCTGCGCGCGGTGCAGGCCGCGCTGTACGACGCCGTGGTCGCCCGCGGCTGGTTCCCCGGCCACCCTCGCTCGCTGCACGCCCGGTGGTGGGCGGGCGCCATCGGCCTGCTGACCGCGGCCGCGATGGCGACCTGGGCGCTGGCCGCGTTCACCCACCTCGCGCTGATCGGCGTCGGCGGCGTGCTGGCCGGGGTCGTGGCCGTGGTCCTGGCTGCGCGGGCCTCGGCCCGCACGCCGGAGGGGGAGCAGGTGCTGGCCCGGACCCGGGCCTTCGCCGCCTACCTGCGCGAGGTGCAGGGCGAGCAGCTGCGGCTGGACGCCTCCCGCGATGTGTTCTCGGCCTACCTGCCCTACGCGATCGTCTTCGGGGTGACCCGGCACTGGGCGGACGCGTTCGCGCAGGCCGCCGACGCCCGCGGGGCGCGCTCGGTGCCGGCGCCCACCTGGTACCTCGGGCCGGTGGTGTGGAGCGGGGCGGTGTTCGGCTCGACCGGCGCCGACCTGGACCGGTTCAGCCACGTCACCTCCACCGCGATCGCCGCGCAGGCCCCAGCCGCGTCCGGCGGGGTCGGTGGCGGGGGCGGCGGCTTCGTGGGCGGCGGCGTCGGCGGGGGCGGCGGCGGGTCCTGGTGAGCCCGCGCAGCCTTCTCGGCCCACGGGTGGGAGGCGGCGCCCTGATCGCGTAGACTGGTGTCACAACTGAACAGAGGGGGTGACAGGCTTCGACGCTGGACGTCTGTCCAGGGGAAGCGGGCCGAGTAGGCGACGTGATCTCGTAAATCCGCGTCGCAAACCAATAGGTGCCAATGCTAAGCGCACCGAGTTCGCCCTCGCCGCCTGAGCGAGTGTGATACTCCGTCAGCCCGGGTTCGCCTTCGACCCGGTGCCTGGCGTCGACTAGAAGGCCACTGGTCAACGGTCCGGTCACGGGACCTGCGACGACACTGAACAGTGACTGAGCCCGGCTCGACGACTCGCCTGAGTGATCGTCGGGGCTGAGAAAAGCCGATTCAGGCTGCGCCCGGAGAATCCCTGGGTTCGCGCTGGCGGACGCGGGTTCGATTCCCGCCACCTCCACCACATGGCGAACGCCCAGGTCGACGACCTGGGCGTTCGTGGTGCTGGCGGGTGTGAGCAACGGCGCGTGGGTGTCTCCAGGGCACTGCCGACAACACCTCGTCAGTCAGTAGTGGTAGCGGCATTGGACGATGAGAAGTTTGTCGTCGCGGAGCCGGTAGACCAAGCGGGCGATCGGGATCGGCAAGCCCGAAGGCCTGTCTCACAACCTGGCCGGCTACTGGTTCCGCCGCATCACCGACGAGCACCCCGAAACCGCCGGGCGGGCGTTGGGCTCAACCCTGCCCGGGTATCGCAGCGGCCGAGGAGGCCGCGGCGCGGCGCCGTTCACGCAAGAGCCCGGCGAGCACGGCGAGCGCGGCTCCGGCGACGGCCCAGATGACCACAGTCCAGACATGGACGGCGGCGCCTGCACCGTCGAAGTAGACGATCCGGCGCAGGGCGTCCACCGCGGCGCCGTTGGGCAGCACCGGCCCGAGCGCGCGCCAGAACGGCGGTAGCAGCGGGTAGGGGTAGGCGCCTCCGGCCGAGGGGTTGCCGAGGATGACGAAGACCAGGATGGTCGCGCCGATCCCAAGGATGCCGAACAGGATCTGGAAGGCCATCGTGACGGTGGCCGCGGTCAGCGTGAGCAGCGTGGCCATCAGGAAGATCGCGGCGGTGTGGCCGGTGAGGGCGCCGAGCACCGGGCCGGTGATGACGGCCGTGCCGAGGCCGATCACCAGGGCGTACGGGACGGTGGCGGCCAGCCGCCACAGGACGCGTCGGAACGTCGCGGGCCTCGCACCCTTGGCCATGCCGAGGACGGCGGCGAGCAGGTACCCGGCCAGCACGGCGCTGATCACCACGTAGAAGACGCTGGAGCCCTGCGCGTCACCGTCCTGGTGCGGCACGGCGTCG
This sequence comes from uncultured Actinomycetota bacterium, assembly GCA_963821825.1. Lineage (GTDB taxonomy): Bacteria > Actinomycetota > Actinomycetes > Actinomycetales > Kineosporiaceae > CAWGFD01. The sequence continues at coordinate 214,961 of CAWGFD010000001.1, read as the reverse complement.
GTGACCGACACTGTGCGCTGCTGCGCTGCCTCTGCTTGCGTCAGGACCCGTTCGACGGCGGAGGCGACGGCGGCCCCGCCGCCGGAGGCAACTAGCAGCTGGTCGCGCGTGCCGGTGGCGTCGACGATCAGGACGGCCGAGGTCTCGGCACGCTGCAGCTCGCGGCGGGCGGTGCCCTCGTCGGCGACCGCGGTCGCCTCGACCGGCCGGCCGTCGATCCCGTTCAGCTGGTCCACGAACTGCGAGGACACCTGCTCGGGGGCGACGACCGCGACGGGGATCCGGCTGGGGGTCGGGTGGTGGAAGGCCCCCAGGTAGGACAGCAGGAAGCCCAGGCACAGCACCGCGACGCCGACGACCAGCAGGATCGTCCTCGGGGCGAACGCGTCACGGAGCTCCTCGGCGAAGGTCTCGGGTGCTTGCGGCGCAGCGTGCCGCGGGATGTGGCCGGTCATGCGTGGTCCTCTCGGTGTGCCGGTCCGACTCGGATCCCGGCGGCATCTGGCGTCTGGAAAGTGGGGGCGGCGTGACCCAGGGCGTCCCCGGCGTCCGGCAGCATGGGTGGTCTGCTCAGCGATCAGCGGATCGCCGCGCAGGGTCGCGGTGCGTGGCGACGGGCTGGGTGAGACCGAGGATGACGCCGCGGACGGTCACCACCCGGACGGCGTCGGCGTCGTCGAGGATGGCGGACTGGGTGACGGCGCCGAGGTGGGCGGTGGCGACCGACTGCACGAACAGGTCGGTCTCCACCGCCGGGGCCAGGCCGACCTCGGCCAGGGCCGGGAGCAGGACGTCGGCGAGAGCGGCGAAGAAGGCAGCGGTGTGCTCGCGCAGCTGCGCGTTCGCCTCCGGGTCGTGCATCGCACGCGCGAGCAGCACCGCCCGCAGCGAGTACCAGGTCAGCCTGCTCGGGAGGGCGCGCACCACGTCGTCCACGACGGCGTCCACCGACTGGTCGGCTCCGCCGAGCGCGCTCTCCAGCGACCGGCTCAGGACCCCCAGAACCTGCTCGGTGAGCCGGTCGAAGACCGCGAAGTAGACCTCGTCGACGGTGCGGAAGCTGGAGTAGAACGCCCCGCGGGTGAAACCAGCACGCGCCACGAGCGCCTCGACGCCGACCGCCGTCGAGCCGGTCTGCTCGAACATCGCCTCGGCGGCGTCCAGCAGCTGTGAGCGCGTGCTGCTGCGACGGCGTACCTGACGTTGCGGTGACGCATCCGACACGACGCCCCCCTCGGCAACTCAATACGATCCGGACTGAGTACAGTCTGTATCGCCGTATCCGTTCACGCAAGGGGATCGCAGCCAACCAGACCGAGTGGTTGCGTCGTGACCCGATCGGGTGGTGCCGCATCCGTGCCATGCCATCCGCGCCAGACTGAGGTGATGAAGGACCGATCGTCCCGTGCGCGAGCCACTCTGGCTGAGGTGGGTCGGCCCGGATTGGTGTACGTCGGTGGTGTCACTGTTCTGTACTGGTGCTGGGTCGTGGCGTTGCTGACGGGACCGGACGGGGCAGCCGGCGATGACGCTCTTCAGCGCGCCTGGGTCGTGGCGGGACTACCAGGTTCGCTGCTGCTTCTGTTCCTGGCGGTGCCTCTGGTGTCACTCACCGGCCTGCTGCTGCTCTGGCCGTTGTTGCCCGCCGGGGGAGTACCGGGAGGCGAGTGGGGGTACTTCGGCATCGTCTTCGTGGCGCTGGTCGCGGTGCTCATCCAGCAGGTTCGGTGGGCACGACGGCTGGTCGCGCGTCTGAAGGCGCTGCGCGGAGATCTGAAGGCCGGCTAGCGCCGCCGCTGCTCAGCCGAGCTTCGCCTGTGTGCCGCGCGGGCTCTGGTGCGGCCGGTGCGGTCGGGCGTAGAACCAGGTGCTGCCCGTCGCGCCGACGGGCCCGAGTGGAGGACGCCGTGTCCAGCATCCAGCCCGAGCTGTGGGTCGACCGTCCCGCCTCAGCCGTGGAGTTCTACCGGTCCGCCTTCGGGGCGCGCGTGCTGCACCAGGTCGGTGAGGGTGAGGACATCGTCGCCCAGCTCAGCGTGGACGGGGCCGTGTACTGGGTCGGGCGCTGCAGCGCCGAGCTGGGCCGGCTCAGCCCCACCGCAGCCGGCGGCCTGACCGGCCGCACCCTGCTGGTCGTCGATGACCCCGACCGCCTGACCACTCAGGCCGTCGAGGCGGGCGCCACCCTCAGCAGCCCGGTGCAGGAGGAGCACGGATGGCGGCTGGGCCGGATCATCGACCCGCACGGGCAGGAGTGGGAGATCGGCCGGCCGCCGGCCGGGGGATGACCCTGGCGCGGCTCAGGAGTCCTTGGTCCAGCGACGGCGTAGCGCGAAGGCCGCTGCCTTCGGTCGCCGGTCGCGGGTGAAGACGCCCTTCCGGTTGCCGTCCACCCGCATGATCCCGGACGTGGTGGCGAAGTCCGCGAAGTTCCAGACCTGCTCCCCGACCACGGCCTCGCAGGCGTCGAACACCCGGTGGTTCATCTCCAGGTAGTCCACCTGGTACTCCTCGGTCCACGGCTGCGGGGTCAGGGAGTGGTTGCCCGGCAGGGTGTCGGCGCCGTACTCGGTGATGATGATCGGCTTGCCCTCGCCCGCCCAACCCGCGAGCTCGGCGGTCCAGGCGAGCTCGGCGGCGGCCAGGTCACCGGTGTTGACGTACCAGCCGTAGTAGCGGTTGAGCATCAGCACGTCGGCGAACTGGGACACCCGGCAGGCGCCGTGCGGGGCGAGCATGACGTTGACGAAGCCGACCGGCCGGGTCGGGTCGGCCTCCCGGGCGACGTCGAACAACGGGCGGAAGTAGCTCTCGGCGCCCTCGGTGTCGGACTCCGGCTCGTTGGCGATCGACCACAGCACGACGCTGGGGTGGTTCTTGTCCCGGGCGATGAGCTCGCGGATCGCCTGGGCGTGCACCCGCTGGGTCTGCTCGTTGATGGTCTGCGGGGAGAAGGTGGTGTAGCCCTGGCCGCCGAAGATGCCGCCGCCCAAGCCCATGTTCAGGCCCACCGCGGCGGTCTCGTCGATGACGACGACCCCGTGCCGGTCGGCGTAGTCCAGGACGTCCTCGCTGTAGGGGTAGTGCGAGGTGCGCAAGGAGTTCGCGCCGATCCAGGCCAGCAGCTCGAAGTCGTGCACCAGGTGCGCGTCGTGGTGGGCCTTGCCGATCACCGCGTGGTCCTCGTGCATGCCGAAGCCCTGGAAGTGGAACGGCCGGCCGTTGACCAGGAACTGGGTGCCGCGGACCTCGACGGTCCGCACGCCCACCGCCTGGTGCACCGAGTCGGCCACCGTGCCGGCGCCGTCCACGAGCTGGACCTCCAGGTCGTACAGGTAGCCCTCGCCCGGCTCCCACAGGTGCACGTCGGGGACAACCAGGGTGCCGGCGGCGCCGCGGCCGTCGGCGACCTGCTCGCCGGCGGCGTCGCGGAGCAGCGCGCGCACCTCCAGCTCGCTCGTCTCGCTCGCCTCGTCCGTCTGCGCCTGCCAGCCGACCGAGCCGTCCGCGCCCTGGCGGCCGGTGGTGATGGTGAGGTCCTCGATCCGGGCGGCAGGGGTGGCCGACAGCCAGACCGAGCGGTGCAGGCCGGCGTAGTTGAAGAAGTCGTGCCAGTACAGCTGGCGCCGGCCCGCCGGACCGTCCTCGATGACCCCCGGCGGGATCGACTGGAAGCTCAGGGTGTTGTTGACCACGGCGGTGACCCGGAGCTCGGCGCCGGGGGTCGCCAGCGCCGTGATGTCGGCCTCGAACGGCGTGTACCCGCCCTCGTGGCTGACCACCTCGTGCTCGTCGACCCACACCGTCGCCCGGTGGGTGGCGGACTCGAAGTGCAGGACGACGCGCTGGCCCTGCCAGCCCCGCGGCACACGGACCGTGCGCTGGTACCAGACGTCGCCGACGTGGTCACGGGCCGCGGCGTCGGCGAGGACGTCGTTGAAGGAGGCCGGCACGGCCATCTCCCGGGCCTCGGTCAGCGGGGCGGTGTACCAGCCCTGCTCGCGCCCGACGCCGTCGGCGTCCAGGCGGAACGCCCACAGCCCGTTCAGGCTCTTTCGCTCGCGGGTCGCGCTGTCCTGGGGACGCAGCATGGGTCAGCCCTCCGGGCCCTCGTGGTGGGAAACGGTCACCCCCATTCAGCCACCCCGAGCGGGCCCGGCCCCAGGAGTTGCCGCCAGTTGCCGTGCGTCTTCGAGCCGCCGCGGGGCGGCGCTGGCAACAAGCGGCAACCGGTACCCGGCCGGCCGCCGCCGGCCCTTCACTCAGAGCACCACCCCGCAGATGCCCTGGGAACGAAGGAGATTCCGATGTCAGTACAGACCCCGGAGGAGGTCGCGCAGCGGTTCGTCGACGAGCGCCTGCCTCGACGTTCGGTGCTCGGCTACGGTTTCGGCGACTTCGCCAACAACCTCGCCTTCACCTTGAGCACAGCGTTCCTGCTGTACTACTACACCGACGTGGCGGGGCTGTCCGCCGCCGCCGTGGCCACCATGTTCTTCGTCGTCCGTCTCTGGGACGCGGTGGCCGACATGTTCGCCGGCCGTCTGGTCGACCGGACCATGACCCGGATGGGCAAGTTCCGCCCCTTCATCCTGTTCGGGGCGGTGCCGCTGCTGTTCCTGAGCTTCCTGACCTTCCACGTGCCGGCCGCCCTCGGTGACGGCACGAAGCTGCTGTACGCCTACCTGACCTACGCCGCGCTGGGCCTGGTCTACTCGGCGGTCAACATCCCCTACGGCTCGCTGGCCTCGGCGATGACCCAGTCGGTCAAGGAGCGGGCCAAGCTGGTCGCCTCCAGGTTCTTCGGCAGCGCGGTCGGTGGGGTCGTGCTGACCTACATCATCTCCCCCCGGATCTCCGCGCTGAAGCACCAGAAGGCCACCCTGAGCCCGGTTGAGTACCACGACCGGGTGCAGGCCATCTTCACCCAGACCACCGTGCTGTTCATCGTCGTCGGGTCCGCCGCCTACCTGGTGACGTTCTTCCTCTGCCGCGAGCGCGTGGTCCGCAGCCAGCCCCGGGTCTCGGTCGCCGAGACCTGGCAGACCCTGCGGCACAATGGACCCCTGGCCTACCTGTGCGCCGCCAGCTTCTTCTACCTGATCGGGCTCTTCGCGGTCGGCGGGGCCTCGGCCTACTACGCGCAGTACGTGATGGGCGACATCACCTGGCTGGCCCCGATCACTCTGGTCAACAGCGGCATCTCGATCGTCGCCGCTCCGATCATCCCCTCGCTGGTGGACCGGTACGGCAAGAAGGCTCTGTTCCAGTGGTGCGGCCTGTTCACGATCGCCGGCGGACTGGCCCTGTTCTTCACCCCGACCGGTGCGGTCGCCCCGGCGCTGATCTTCCTGGGCGTCAAGGGCATCGGCGGTGCGTTCATCAACACCCTGATGTTCGGCCTGGAGGCCGACACCGTCGAGTACGGGGAGTGGAAGTCCGGCCGGCGGTCCGAGGGGGCGACCTACGCGGTCTTCTCCTTCACCCGCAAGCTCACCCAGTCGATCGGGGGCGCCCTGGGCGCGGCGGCGCTGGGGATCGGTGGCTACCTGTCGGCGACCGCCAGCACGCCCAACCCGATCCAGCCCGAGTCGGCCATCACCGCCATCCGGGTGACGATGGGGCTGTTGCCCGCGCTGGCCGCGCTGCTGGCCATGGTCGTGTTCTGGAAGTACCCGCTGACCGACCAGCGCTTCCGGGAGATCCGCAACGAGACCGAGCTGCGCAAGCAGCGGGAGGGGCACCTGATCGCCCCCGACGGCACCGTCCTGGAGTGACCGCCGCGCCCCGGGGCTGGCTCAGCCGGTCTGCACGTCACGTCGTGCGAACCGGCGCAGCCCGAGCCAGCCCAGGGCGCCGGCCACCGCCACCATGACCACCTCCGGCGTCCAGGCCATCGGTTCCAGCGGCAGGTAGGGCACCGCAGCGAACGGCAGGGCCTGCAGGAGCCAGGACGGCAGGCCGAGCACCTCGCCCAGCAGGTTGGCGAACCACGTGGCGGTCAGCACCGACCAGGTCAGCGGGACCGCGAGCCGGGGCAGCCAGCCGAACAGGGCGACGCCCAGCCCGACCACCACCATCACGGCCGGCCAGTACGCCAGCGCGGCCAGGGCCATGGTGAGGGCCTGGGCCCGGTCGCCGATCACCGACCCGTACACCGCGCCGAGCAGCCCCCCGCCGACCATCAGCAGGACGGCCGACCCCACGGCCGGGATCATCAGCCGCTGCCCGGCCCACCGGGTGCGCGACAGCGCCCCAGCCAGCTCCACCTCGAGCAGACCGCTCGCCTCGTCGGTGCGCAGGGTCACTGCCGACTGGGCGGCGAACACCGCGGTCAGCAGGCCGATCATCGCGGCCAGCAGGGCCAGCAGCGCGGGGACCCCGGAACCGCGCAGCAGCTGCGCCGCCGCGCCCCCGGCGTCCGCGAGCAGGGTGGTCATCGACTGCACGACCGAACCGAACAGCAGGGCGGCCAGCGCCACCACGACCGTCCAACCCAGGATCGGGCCGCGCTGCAGGCGGAGCCCGAGGCCGAGCGGGCTGGCCCAGCGCGCCGGGGCGTCGGCCGGCCCCGGGCGCTGCGGCACCAGGCCGGCTCCGTGGTCTCGACTGGTCTCGATCCGCACCGCCACCGTCAGAAGGGCCGCGGTCAGCGCCAGCAGCAGCCCGAAGGGCCACCAGCGGTCGGTGGCGTAGGGCTGCATCAGCTGACCCCAGCCGATCGGGGAGGCCCAGGTCAGCCGGCCGTCGCCCAGGTCGCCGAGCATCCGCAGCACGTAGAACGCGAGCAGCACCGCCGAGCCCAGCGCGTTGGCCCCCCGGGAGGTCGAGGCGACCTGGCCGGCCACCGCCCCGACGCCGAGCCCGGACAACCCCACGCCGGCCGCCGACGCCCCGATCACCAGTGAGCCGGCGATCCCGGACCGGTCCAGTCCGTTGGCCGCCGAGACCAGCGCGATCCCCAGCCCGACCACCACGCACAGCGTCCCGGTGACCAGCCACGCGGCTACCGACGCGGCGTGCAGGCCGAGCATCCGCGACCGTAAGAGCTCGGTGCGGCCGGCCTCCTCGTCGGCGCGACCGTTGCGGGTCACCAGGAACACTGCCCCGATGGCCAGGCTGAGGGCGATCGTCATCCAGCCCTTCGTCCACACCGCGCCGCCCAGGGTGTTCGCCGCGGGGGACAGGCCCGTCAGCGCCCGGATCCCCGGGGTGTCGGAGACCGCCGCGAAGGCGTCCAGCGCTCTCTGGGTGGTGAACAGCTGCTGGTAGTAGGTGCAGATGTAGGCGAACATCCCGACCAGGACCACCACCCAGGCGACCAGACGCACCCGGTTGCGGCGCAGCACCAGACCCACCATGGTGCCCAGCCCGGCCAGCGGGTGCGCCGGGTCGTGCTCTGCCTCTGCCCGACCGGCTGCCGGCCGGGCCTCGGCGGTGGCGGTCACTGCTGCCCCCCACCAGCCAGCGCGGCGAGCTCGGCCCGGTAGTGCCGCAGGAAGAGGGCCTCCAGTGAGGGCGGATTGGCCTGCAAGGAGCGCGGGCCGAGGGCGGCGACGGCGGCCAGCACCGGTCCCAGCTCCGCGGCGTCGACCGAGAGCGTCGCCCGCCCGTCCACCACCACCAGGTCGTGGACACCGGGGAGCGCCGCGAGCGTGTCGGTGCCGCGGTCGAGCAGCGCGACCACCTCGGTCCGGGTCAGGTGCCGCAGCTCGGCGATCGTGCCGGCCTCCACGGTGACCCCGTCCCGGATGATCGTCACCCTGTCGGCCAGGCGCTCCACCTCGGCGAAGATGTGGCTGGAGAGCAGCACCGAGCGGCCGGCAGCCTTCACCTCGCGGATGGACTCGGTGAACGCCGCCTCCATCAGCGGGTCCAGGCCGCTGGTCGGCTCGTCGAGCAGCAGCAGCTCGGCCCTGGAGGAGAGGGCGGCGACCAGGGCCACCTTCTGCCGGTTGCCCTTGGAGTAGGTGCGCGCCTTCTTCGTCGGGTCCAGGTCGAAGCGCTCCAGCATGGTGGCCCGGCGACGTGGGTCCAGCGGGCCGGACAGCTGGCACAGGATGTCGATCGCCTCACCGCCGGTCAGGTCGGGCCACAGCGTGACGTCGCCGGGCACGTAGGCCATCCGGCGGTGCACCGCCACGGCGTCCGACCAGGGGTCGGCTCCGAGCACGCTCACCCGGCCGGCGTCGGCCCGCAGCAGGCCCAGCAGCACCCGGATGGTGGTGGTCTTGCCCGACCCGTTCGGCCCCAGGAAGCCGCTCACCTGTCCGACCGGCACCTGCAGGTCCAGGCCCTTCAGGGCGGGCGACCGGCCGAAGGCCTTGACCAGGCCCACGGCCTGGACGGCCATCTCGCTGCTGCTCATCGCGTCCTCTCCTGGTCTGCTGCCGGAAGCGTGACACGCGAGGGCGGGCGGTCGATCCGGGACCAAGGCCCCTTTCCTGCCGGCTTGAGGCCGGTCACCCGCAGCGCGGCTGATAGGACCCCTCTGGTGGACGAGACCAGGACCCCCGACCCGCAGGCGCCGCCACCGGCAGGGGCGCGACGGATGCCTCCGGTCGCCGCCGCAGGCGGCAGGACCGCGCAGGGCCCGCCTCCGGCGGCACCGTCCCCGCTGCCGGCGCCCGGGGCCGACGCCGGCCCGCCGACCCTGGCCGACGACGGTGCCGCGGCGGCGGCGCAGCAGGCCGGCTGGGACGACCGGTTCGGTGCGCCGGACATCGGCAGGGTGTGGTGCACGGCCTGCAGGTGCTCGGTGGCGACCTGTTCGTCGGCGGCTGGTTCGACACCGCCGGGGTGCAGGACCTGACCAGCCCGAAAAAGACCGGCTTCTCGGTGCAGAACCTGGCGGTCTGGCACTTCGGCGGGGACGGCACCTGGCCACGCCCGGCGGCGCCGACCAGCGCGTGCAGGCGTTCACGGTGCTGGGGCGCACGACTGAGCCCCACCGATCTCAGCCCGGCGCCCGACCGCTCCGGTAGGCCCAGATCACCACCTCCACGCGGTTGCGGGCGCCCAGCTTGGTCATCAGCGCACCGACGTGGGTCTTGACCGTGCTCAGCGACAGGTGCAGGTCCGCGCAGATCTCGGCGTTGGTCCGGCCGGCGGCCACCGCAAACAGCACCTGCTCCTCCCGCTGAGTCAACGGCACGACCGGCTCCTTCGCCGACCCGTGCCGGGTGCCGGCGAAGGTGGTCAGCAACCGGGCGGTGATGCTCGGCGCGATCAGCGCGTCGCCGCGTGCGGCGGCGTGCACGGCCTGCACGAGCAGCTCCGGCTCGGCGTCCTTGAGCAGGAACCCCCGGGCCCCGGCGCGCAGGGCGTCGTAGACGTACTCGTCGCGGTCGAAGGTGGTGATCACGACCACCGGAACCGGGTCCGCGACGTCCGGACCGGCCAGCGCACGGGTCGCCTCGATCCCGTCCAGCTCGGGCATCCGGATGTCCAGCAGCGAGACGTCCGGGCGCAGCCGGCGGGCCAGCGCGACCGCCTCCCGCCCGTCCTTGGCCTGCGCCACCACCTGGATGCCCGGCTGCGCGTCCAGGATCATGGTCAGCCCCACCCGCACCATGTCGTGGTCGTCGGCGACCAGCACCCGCAGGTCGTGGCCCCCGCGGTCGCCCCCCGGCCCGGTCGTCACCGGCGTCCGGCCGGGATCACCGCGCGGACGGTCCAGCCGCCGTCGGCCCCCGGCCCGGCCTGCAGGCTGCCGCCGAGCAGGCCGACCCGTTCGTTCATCCCGACCAGCCCGTAGCCGCCCGCGCTCCGGTTCCGGGCGCGCACCCGCGTCCCGGGCAGGCGGCCGTCGTCGGTGACCCGCACCTGCACGGTGGCGGCCACCCGCCGCACGTCCACCTCTACCCGGGTCGCATCGCGGGAGTGCCGTCGGGCGTTGGTGACGGCCTCCTGCACCAGCCGGAACACCGCGGTGCCCACCGGGGCGCCGAGGTCGTCGAGGTCACCGGCGGTGTGCAGTACCACGTCCGGTCCGCCGTCGACCCGGCCCGCCAGCCTGGCCAGGTCACCGATGCCGTACACCGGCGCGCGTTCGGCGGGGGCGTCGTCCTCGCCCTCGCGCAGCATCGCCACCAGGGTCCGCATCTCCGCCAGGGACTGCTTGGCGGCCTCCTCCACGGTGCGCAGCACCTCCGGCGCGCGCGCCGGGTCGCTCGAGGCGACGGCGGCCCTGGCCTGCAGCAAGATGCCCGAGACGTGGTGCGCGACCGTGTCGTGCAGGTCCCGCGCCAGCCGCTCGCGTTCCTGCAACCGGATCTGCTCGCCCTCGCGTCGTCGGGCCCGCAGCCAGAACCGCACTGCGGCACCAAGGGCCACCGGGAAGAGGAGGAACCCGATGCCCACCACCATGCTGACGCTGCTCGACCCGTACAGCGGCTCCCGGAACAGGTGCGCCGCGAGCAGGAACGCGACGCCGAGCAGCACCGCTCGCCCGGAGGCCCAGCGGGCCAGCGAGTACGGAAGCAGCAGCACGCACGCCGTCGCGTTCAGCACGCTGAACGGCTGGCCGGCCAGGGCCGGCACCAGTCCGGCGACCGTCTGCGCGCCGAAGCCCAGGACGAGCATCGCCAGCGGGAGGCGGCTGCGCCACAGCAGGGCCACGGCGCAGAGCCACGCCATCGCGATCTGCCACAGCGGCCACACCACGTCCGGGCGCGCCAGCCCCTCGGCGACCGCGACCGGCAGCAGCACCGCGACCAGCCAGCGGTCCCCGCGCCCGGCGGCGGCCGGCGCGGGCACCGCCGGCTCGTGCCACAGGGCACCCAGCGCGGCGGACAGCATGACCAGAGCCTACGGATCCCGAGCGGGCCGTGGATCAGACCGTGGTACCAGACGCGGTCGGACCGGGGTACCGGCCAAGAACGGCCTCCGCGCCGATCCGCCGGCGACCCGGAACCAGGAGGGTTGCGGGATGAGCACACACACCGTTCCCCTGACCCACCGACCGACCTCCGCGGCCCCCGGACCCGTCCAGCGCGCCGGCGGGATCGCCTCCCTCGTCGTCGGCGGCAGCTACGTCGCCGGTTTCGGCCTGATGGTCGCCTACCTGCTGCCGGCGGGCTTCACCGGCGCGCTCACCGACCCGGCCGGGTCGCTGGCGTTCCTGCAGGAGCACCGGGTGTCCCTGTACCTGTGGTACCTGACCCTGTACGTGATCGGCGGGGTGGCGATGGCCGTCGTCGCCCTCGGGGTGGCGGAGCGGCTGCGTGCCGCCCCGGGCGGCGCGCGGGCCTGCGCCGCGTTCGGGCTGCTGTGGGCCGGGCTGCTGCTGGCCAGCGGGATGGTGGCCCTGGTCGGTCAGGGCGCGGTCGTCGAGCTCGCCGGGCAGGAGCCTGAGCTGGCCCGGTCGGTCTGGGCCTCCGCGAGCCTGGTCCAGGAGGCGCTGGGCGGGGGGATCGAGGTCGTCGGCGCCTGCTGGGTCCTGCTGGTCGGCGCCGTGGCCCTGCGTACCCGGGCGCTGTCCCGCGGGCTGGCCTGGACGGCGGTGGGCGTGTCCAGCTTCGGCTTCGCGACGCTGCTGCCCTGGGCCGTCGACTCCGCCGCATCGGGGTTCGGCCTCGGCCTGATCATCTGGTTCGTGTGGGCCGGGGTGGAGCTGCGCCGCCCGTGAGCCCCGGCGTGCGGGACCTTCGCCCCGGCCCGCGCGTCGTCCTCGGTGGTGGTCTGGTCCCGGAGGCGAGGGTGATGCCTGGGACCGGCGAAACCGGCAGCGTGGACCTGTTCTGGCTGCCGTTGGGCGCCGGCGGCCACGTGGTGCGCTGGAACGGGCAGCTGTACGAGGCGCTGGTGGCCCGGCACGAGCACCGCCGCGCGGCGTCCTTGTTCCACTCCGCCCTGCAGGTCACGGCAGGAGGGCGCCGGTATGTCATCGAGATGGCCCCGGTGTGGAACCTGAAGGTGGCCGACCGCGGCGTCGTCCAGGAGGGCCCCGTCGGCTCTGTGATGCTGGGGAGGCTCCGGGCCTTCCGCTACGAGGTCCGGTCCTGGCCGGACGGGTGCATCCCCGACCTGGCCGAGGCGGTGGGCGGCCCGGTCCGGGTGGCCGCCGGCACGGGCATCGCCGAGCGGGTGCTCGAGCTGGTGCCGCAGGTGCCGCCGCTGACCTGGGGGCGGGACGAGCTGGGGCTGGGCGAGATGTGGAACTCCAACTCGCTGACCGCCTGGCTGCTCACCCGGTGCGGGCTCGCCGCCGCCGCCGGCGGTCCGCCCGGTGGTGGCCGGGCCCCGGGCTGGCGGGCCGGGCTGGAGCTGGCCGCCCGGCAGAGGTCGCCCTCTCGTTGTCCGGACCGGAACACGGTCGGATACTGCTGAGATGCCGATCCAGAGAATGGGTCCAGAAGACCTGGGCACCGTGATGGCTGCGGCGCACCTGTTCGACGGTGCACCCCAGCGGGTGGCCACCGAGCGCTTCCTGTCCCAGCCGGCCAACCATCTGCTGCTGGCCCTGGACGAGGATGGGGCGCCGGTCGGCTTCGTCTCCGGCCACGAGCTCACCCACCCCGACAAGGGCACCGAGATGTACCTCAACGAGCTCGGTGTCGAGGAGTCCGCCCGCGGGCAGGGGTACGGGCAGGCCCTGGTGGAGGCGCTGGCGGCGTTGGCCCGCGAACGCGGCTGCTTCGGGATGTGGGGCCTGACCGAGGAGGACAACCAGGCCGCCCGGCGCTGCTACGAGGGCGCCGGCGCCCGCCCTGCGGAACGGCCGGTGCTGGAGGAGTGGGTCTTCGAGCCGGCGCCGCCGCCACCCACCTGACAGGCCCGCGCCCAGGTCGTAGCCTGCCGGCATGGCGATGACGCAGCAGGGGCCGGTGAGCCGGTTCGGCACGGTGGAGATCGAGGACCTGCCGCAGGACCTGCGGGACCGGCTCGCGCCGGTGGTGGCGCGGTCGGGCTTCACGCCGAACATCTTCCGGGCGCTGGGCCGTCGTCCGGCTGAGCTGCGCGCGTTCCTGGACTACCACGACGCGCTGATGGACTCCGACGAAGGACTGAGCAAGGCCGAGCGCGAGCTGGTCGTGGTCGCCACCTCCGGGGTGAACGACTGCCCGTACTGCGTGGTCGCGCACGGGGCGATCCTGCGCATCCGGTCCAAGGAGCCCGAGCTGGCCGACCGGGTCGCCACCCATCCGCGGGGCGCTGGCCTGCAGCCGCGGCAGCGGGCGATCGTCGACCTCGCGCTGGCCCTGTGCGCGGACCCGGCCGGCTTCGGTGAGCCGGACCTGGCCGCGGCGCGCGCCGCCGGGCTGAGCGAGGAGGAGATCTGGGACGTCGGGTCGATCACCGCGCTGTTCGCGGCCTCCAACCGGCTGGCTCACCTGTTCGGTCTGCAGCCGAACCCCGAGTTCTACCCGATGGGTCGCTGACGGCGCCCCGCCTCACGATCGCGACGATTCGCGCGAACCCGAGGTCGGCGAGTCGGATGCGCGATCATGATCGGCGACCCGAACGATCTGGTCGTCCCGTGGGGTCTGGATGAAGTCGGCCGGGTCGGGGCTCGCCACCATGTCGCGGTAGTCCACGATCCGCCACGGCAGCGTGTTCACCACCCGCCCGGCCGCGTTGCGGTACCAGTTGGTCATCCCCGGGTGGGTCCAGATCATCGCGGCGTGCGCGGCGTCCACCCGTTGCGTGTACTCCTCGGCGACCTCGCGCCGCACCTCCACGGCGGCCAGCCGTTCCCGGCCCATCCGCGCCACCAGCGCGGCCACGTACCCGACCTGCAGCTCGGCGATGGTGATCATGCTGCCGCCGTGGCCGAGGGCGGTGTTGGGCCCCAGCAGCAGGAACAGGTTGGGGAAGTCCGGCACCGTGATGCCCAGGTGGGCGGTGGCGTCGTCGGGGCCCCACTGCTCGGCCAGCGGCCGCCCGGAGCGGCCGGTCACCCGGACCGGGGACAGGAAGGAGTGCGCCTGGAAGCCGGTGCACAGCACGACCACGTCGGCCTCCACCTGCACCGAGCGACTGACCACCCCGGTCGCGGTGAACCGCTCGACCGGTTCGGTGACCAGCTCGACGTGCTCACGGCGCAGCGCCGCGAACCAGCCGTTGTCCAGCAGCATCCGCTTGCCGAAGGGCGGGTAGTCGGGCAGGCACTTGGCCTGCAGGTCCGGGCGGCCGTCGAGCTCGGCCATCAGGTACCGGGTGAAGGCCCGGCGGTGGCCGTCGTTCTCGGCGTTCACCGACCGCCCGCCCGAGGCCCAGGCCGGGTCCACCTGCAGCGAACGGTGCACCTTGTCGTTGAACGTCCAGGCCAGCCGGGCGCGGTACCAGCGCCGGTAGAACGGGACGACGCGCATCAGCCAGTGCTGGTCGGGGTGCACCCGGCGGAAGATGTCGGCGTTGGGCGCCACCCACTGCGGCGAGCGCTGGAAGATGGTCAGCCGCTGCACCTGCTCGACGATGGCCGGCACGATCTGCATCGCGCTCGCACCGGTGCCGACCACCGCCACCCGGCGGCCGGTCAGGTCCATGTCGGCCGGCCACTGAGCCGAGTGAAAGACCCTGCCGCCGAAGCTCTCCCGGCCCGGGATGGTCGGGATCGCGGGCCGGTTCAGCTGCCCCACGGCGCTGACCAGGACGTCGACCACCAGCTCCTGGGTGGGCTGCTGGCGACCGGTGGTCGCCAGCTGCAGGGTCCAGGTCCGGTTCGGCTCGGACCAGCGCGCCGCCAGCACCTGCGTGCCGAACCGGACCAGCCGGCGCAGGTCGCGGGCGTCGGCGAAGTCGCGTAGGTAGCCGTGCACCTCCTCGCGCCGGCCGAAGTAGGTCGACCAGTCCCGGTCGAAGGAGGAGACCGAGTACAGGTGGCTGGGGGTGTCCACGCCGGCGCCGGGGTACCGGTTCTCCAGCCATGTGCCGCCGACGTCGAGGTTCTTCTCCAGGACCACCACCTGCGCGCCCAGGCCGCGCAGCCGCTCGGCGGCCAGCAGGCCGGACACGCCCGCTCCGATCACCGCGACCCGGATGCCGTGGGCCTCCGGCGCCGGCCGCGCGGGCTCGGCAGCGCCGGCCTCGCCGCGGGGGGACAGGCCCAGCAGCTCGGCCATCATCGGCTCGAACTCCTCCGGGACCGGCTCGCCCACGGCCACCGACACCAGCTCGACCAGCTGCGCCCCCGACGGGTCCGCAAGGGCGACCGGCTCGCCGCGGGACCAGGCCAGGATCGCTCGCTCGGCGGCGTCCCGGATCTCCTGCTGCACGCTGTCGGGCAGGCCACCGTCGGCGTTGTCGTCCATCCCGCGCCCACGCCTGGGCGCATACGGCGGTGCCAGCCACCGGCGCTGGCCGGTCAGCTGGTGCAGGACCACGACCAGGCTGGGCAGGTTCGCCTGGGCCAGCGCGGCGCGCAGCCGGTCGGCGTCCACCGGCCCGGGCGCGCCCGCGGCTCCGGCCTCCCCGGCTTCCTGGTCGCTCATCGACGCTCCTCTCGCTGGCCCCGTCGACCACAGAAAGTCACCTATCCATGGTTAGGTCACGGTAGGCGCTGGGCGGGCATCGCGCCAGATCCGCGTCGGGGCACCTGAAGGCGGGACCCTTGACGTGAGACGGAGATCACTTCATGCTGCTCACACCCTGCCTGACGATGGTTAGGCCGACGACGGCGACGACGGGAGCAGCGATGGAGCTGACCGAGGCGATGCGGACCACCGGCACCTGCCGGCACTTCACCGACGAGCCGGTACCGGACGAGGTGCTGCGCACCGCGTTCGACCACGCCAGGTTCGGTCCGCAGGGCGGCAACCGGCAGCCGGTGCGCTGGATCGTGGTCCGCGACCCCGAGCGCAAGCAGGCGCTGGCCGACCTGTACCTGCCGCCGTGGAAGGCCTACCTGGCCGGTATCGGGGTGGGTGACGTCCGGGTCGGTGCGCTGCCCCAGGCGGTGGTCGCCGCCGACGAGTTCGCCGAGAGGTTCGCCTCCATCCCCGCGATCGTGGTGCTGTGCGCCGAGCTCGAGGGCCTGCACCCCACCGACAACGACCTGGGCCGACTGAGCGTCGTGGGCGGCTGCTCGATCTACCCGACCATGCAGAACTTCTGCCTGGCCCTGCGCGACCAGGGTGTGGCCAGTGCGGTGACCACGCTGCTGTGCCTGTCCGAGTCGGCCGTTCGCGAGCTGCTGCAGATCCCCGAGGGGTTCATCACCGCGGCGCACATCGGGGTCGGTTACCCGGCCCGGGGGTTCCCCAGGAAGCTCAGCCGGACCCCGGTGGAGGACATCGTCTCGCTGGAGGCGTTCGGTGCCCCGATGTTCGCCCGGACGGGCACCGACGCCGCGCCGGTGGCCGCGGCGGGGTCGGCCGGATGAGCGCTCCGGCGCCGGGCACCCTGGCCGCCCATCACCGCGCCGCCATCGGGCGGTCCACCCTGGGTGACCAGCTGCGTCGGCAC
The DNA here is from genome assembly GCA_963821825.1 of uncultured Actinomycetota bacterium. Classification (GTDB taxonomy): domain Bacteria; phylum Actinomycetota; class Actinomycetes; order Actinomycetales; family Kineosporiaceae; genus CAWGFD01. The sequence goes on along the minus strand of CAWGFD010000001.1, from coordinate 198,554 downwards.
GCCGCGAACCAGCCGGCCAAGACGGCGCTGGTGGCCTACGCCGCGGACGGCACCCGCTCGGCGGTCAGCTACGCCGAGCTGGACGCGATGGCCAACCGGGCGGCCCAGGTGCTGGCCGGTCGGGGCGTGCGGCGCGGGGACCGGGTGGCGGTGCTGGCCCGCAACCGGGTCGACGTGGTCGCCGTCTACTACGGCGCCCTCAAGCTCGGCGCCGCGTTCACCGTGGTCAACCCGCTGCTCAAGGCGCACGAGGTGGCTCAGCAGCTGCAGCACGCCGAGCCCCGGGTGCTGCTGGCCAGCACCGACCTGGTGCCGCTGGCCGAGGCTGCCCTGGCCGAGCCGGTGGAGCCCGGGGCGACCCCGGCCCGGCTCGACCTGGACGCCGCGGAGGCCGAGGTGGCCGACGGCTGGCTGTCCTTCCGCTCGCTGGCCGTCCGGGCGCCGCAGCAGGAACCGGACGCCGAGGTGGACGAGCTCGACGTGGCGATGCTCGTGTACACCAGCGGCACCGAGGCCGCGCCCAAGGGCGTGCTGATCCCGCACCGCAACTACCTGACCTCCACCGCGCCGGCCTGGAGCTGGGGGCTGCGGACCGGCCCGGACGACGTCTGGCTGTTCGTGATGCCCTTCTTCACCATCGCCGGTCTGGGCTCGATGACCACGCTGACCATGATGGGCGCCACCTTGGTGCTGCCCTCGGCGCTGGACCCGGGCAGCGCGCTGCCGATCATCCGGGACGAGGGCGTCACGGTGATCGCCCAGACCCCGACCTTCTACCTGGCACTGGCCGGGCACCCCGAGTTCGGCCCGGCCACGGTCGGCGCGGTGCGACGGTGCATGACCTACGGCGGCCAGATGACCCCGGCCACCATCGAGGCCTGGTCCAAGGCCGACCCGGAGGTGGTGTGGGGCACCTACTGGGGACAGTCCGAGCTGTCCCAGCTGGGCACCGTCGGCTGGTTCGCCACCCTGGCCGACGTCCCCGACCAGGACCCGACCTGGATCGGGCGTCCGGTCACCCACCTGGAGGTCAAGGTCGTGGGCCCGGACGGTGAACCCGCCTCGACCGGAGAGCTGCTCTGCCGCAGCCCCTCGGTGATGTTGGGCTACTACAAGGACGACGAGCGGACCACGGAGGTGATGCGGGACGGCTGGTTGCACACCGGCGACATGGTGCGCCAGGACGCCGCGGGCAACCTGTTCTTCCACGACCGGATCAAGGACGTGATCAAGTCGGGCGGGATGAACGTGTCCTCCCAGGAGGTGGAGCGGACGCTGATGCAGCACCCCGGCGTGCTGCGTGCCGCGGTGGTCGGACGGGCGGATGCGTACTGGTCCGAGGCGGTCACCGCGTTCGTCATCCCCAAGCCGGGCGCCGGGCCGGCGGTCGAGGAGCTGGTCGCGTTCTGCAAACAGCGGTTGGCGTCATACAAGGTTCCCAAGGCCGTCCTGGTGGTCGAGGCCTTCCCGACCGACGCGCAGGGCAAGATCCTCAAGCGGATGCTGCGCGACCCCGGGTACGCTTCGCCGAGATGAGCGTCCCCGCCCCCGATCCGACGCCGCCCCGCGGTCGCGGGGTGACCGCTGAGCGGATCGTCACGACCGCAGCCGGGCTGTTCGCCCGCCACGGGTACCACCAGATCGGCATGCGGGAGATCGCCGACGCGATCGGGATCAGGGGCGCGAGCCTCTACCACCACTACGCGGCCAAGGAGGAGATCCTCTACGCGATCTGCCTGCGGGTGAGCGCCGAGCCGGTCGAGCGGCAGCTGCCGCTGCTGGACGAGGCTGGCACCCCGGCCACCCGGCTGGCGCGGCTGGTCAGGGCGCACATGCTGCACCTGGGCGAACGTCAGGTCGAGCACGTGGTCGGCCGGCACGAGCTGGCGGGGCTGAGCGTCGAGCACCGGGCCGTGGTCGACGGGCACCGGCGCTACTACCACCGCCGGGTGCAGGACACCATCGCCGCCGGGGTGCGCAGCGGGGAGCTGGTCGCCGACGACGTGCCGCTGGTCACCCTGGCCCTGCTGGACATGCTGAACGGAACCAGCAGCTGGTACCGGCCCGAGGGCCGGCGCAGCGCCCAGCAGATGGCCGACGCCTACGCCCGGCTGGCCGTCGAGGGCCTGCTGCGGGGTCGTCTCCGGCCGTGAACCAGCGGCCCGGCGTCGGCGAAGCGCGCGGGCGGTCCGGTGGGATGGCTCGCCCCGATGTGGGTAAGAACAAGGCGTGGCCGGGGTTGCGGGGGGCCCCCGGCCACCACTGCCGCCGCGGGTGGGGGCCCCGCGCGGGGCTGATCGCACGCAGGCGAGGGCCTGCTGAGGACCAGGAGGTCAGGGTGCCCAAGAGCAAGGACAGCGGCGAGGCCCGACAGGAGGAGCTGCCCAGCACGCTGCAGCGCTCGGACGAGAAGGCGCAACGCACCTTCGCGCAGGCCCACGACTCGGCGGCGCAGGAGTACGAGGACGAGTCGCGGGCGCACCGGGTGGCCTACGGAGCGCTCAAGCACACGCACGAGAAGGTGGGCGACCACTGGGAGCCCAAGGAGGGCAAGGGCCCCTCGGACGAGCAGTCGGCGGAGGGGAACGCCGACACCGACCTGCCCAGCGCCGAGGGCGTCGACGCCAACGCCAGCAAGGAGCACCTCGAGCAGGTGGCGCGCCGGCTGGACATCCACGGCCGGTCCTCGATGAACAAGGACGAGCTGGTGGAGGCGATCGAGAAGGCCAACCGCAGCGCCACCCGCCAAGCCCGCCAGGACTGACCCGGCGGGCTCGGCGGGCCGTAGGGCCGGCGTCAGGCCTGCTCGTCCAGCTCGCGCTGGCCGGCGTCGACCTCCTGGACGTCGACCGTGGCCTGGTCGACCGCGGTGTCGGCGTCCGTGCCGGCCGCCGGGTCGAAGGGGGCGCTCGGCCCGTCCTGCGGGGAGGCCACCTCCTGCAGCTCGATGTCGGGCAGCTCCTCGGTCTCGGGGGCCGCGTTGGCGCCCGGCAGACCGCCGGTGGCGCCCACGGACTGTGCTCGCTGTTCACTCATGCCCCCGTGGTACCCGTTGCGGGGGCGGCTCAAGCACGGCGCATACTCCGGTCATGAGCAGCCACCCGGGAACGCAGGTCGAGGTCGCCACCCCCGACGGGCCGATGCCCGCCCAGCTCTGGCTGCCACCGGGCGGCAGCGGGCCCGGGGTGCTGCTGCTGCAGGAGATCTTCGGCGTCAGCCCGTACATCCAGCGCCGGGCGGGCGACCTGGCCGCCGCCGGCTACGCGGTGCTGGCGCCCGAGCTGTACTGGCGGGTGGACCCGGCCCCGATCACCGAGTCCGCCGACGGCGCGCTGCAGGCGGCGATGGACCGGGTCACCCGGCTGGACTGGCCCACCACGGTGTCCGACGCCGTCGCCGCGCTGGAGGACCTGCGCGCCCGGCCTCAGGTGCGGGGCGGAGTCGCCGCGCTCGGTTTCTGCTTCGGCGGCGGTCTGGCCTTCAACGTGGCCGCCGTCGCCCCGGTGCAGGCCCTGGTCAGCTACTACGGCTCGGCCCTGCCCGGCCTGCTGGACCTGGCGCCGGCGGTGACCGCACCCAGCCTGCACCACGTGGGTACGGCCGACCAGTACCTGGACGCCTCGGCGGTGCAGGCGATCCGGGCCGCGGTGACCGGCACGCAGAACCCGGCCGAGCTGGTCACCTACGAGGGCGCCGACCACGCCTTCGACAACGACGACTTCGTCCTGCACCACCCGCAGGCCTCCGAGCTGGCCTGGACGCGGACGCTGGAGTTCCTGGGCCGCCACCTGCCGGTCGGCTGACCAGGCGGGTCAGCTGCGCTCCTGCTCGGTGCCGAACCCGAGCCGCTGCACCACCTGCTGCACGTTCTCGAACGTCTCACCGGCCGGCAGCCGGCGCAGCTGGGCCAGGACGACGTCGGTCGCCTGGTTCTGCTGGGCGACGGACAGCAGTTCCTCGGCCCGGCCCGGGAAGGCCGAGCGGCCCAGGAACTGGGCCAGCTCGGTGCGCGCCGCGATGTCCTGCTCGTCCATCCCGGCCGGCGTTCCGCGCCCGTCCGGGATCGGGTTGGTCGTCGGCTGGTCCTCCGCGCTGGGCTCCGGGTCGCGCCACTCCTCGGCCCGGGTGCTGTGCCCGGCCTTCTCCAGGCCCTGGGTCTCGTGGGCCAGCTGGTCGTCCTGGCGCGGGCTGCGGGGTCCGGACTGCTGGGTCACGTCGCTGCCTCCTGTCGCTCGGGCGCCCGTGCGGGGCGCGCTGGTGCCACCACCCTGCTCCCTGCTGGCCGCTCAGCAACCCGGCAGCACGGCCGTCACCGGCCCCGAGCGGTGGCGCGAGCACGCCGGAAGCTCCGTCACGGATCGAGGAAGACGTCTCGGACTGGCAACCGCCGTGGGCTGCGGCTCAGGCCGGGACCAGCCGGGCGTCCAGCAGGTCCGGTCGGTGCTCGCGCCCGCCGGCCAGGTCGAGCAGGCGGGGTGGCGGCGGGTCGGGCAGCGCGGCGGCGCCGCAGGCCGGGGCCGGGTGGGGACGGCGTGGCAGCGTGGCGCCGGCGCCACCGCCCTGCCCCCGGTAGACCAGCAGCCCGGCCTCCCGGTCCGGCACCGCATCGAGGACGGCGCGCAGCGCGGGCGAGGCGCGGAAACGCTCCAGCGCCTCCTCGGAGCCGAACCGCAGCTCCAGCACCACGCCCCAGCGGGTCCGGTGCCAGGTCCAGTCCACCGCCCCGGCACTCACGGCGGCCTGGACCAGCGTGTCGTCGTGGGCGCGCCGCCACTGCGACGCGGGGAACGCGCCGTCGAACACCTCGATCGTCAGCCAGTCGGCCACCTCACGACTGTACGGCGGGGCGGCCCCCGGATCCAGGGTCATCCACAGCCGGTGTGGGCCGCAGCGGCTTGCCGAAGCAGCGCTGCTCGGGCGAGCGCGCGTAGTGCCCGAACGGCTCGATCGGGTGGTACCCCTCGGACCGGTACAGCGCGATCGCCTCGGGCTGCTGGGTGCCGGTCTCCAGCACGATGCGGGTCCGCGCGGCCTGCCGGGCCCGCCGCTCCAGCTCCCGCAGCATCGCCCGGCCCAGCCCGGCCTGCCGGGCACTGGACCGCACGTACATCCGCTTCAGCTCCACCACCGGCTCGTCTCCGGCCGCCGGCCACGGCCGGAAAGCGCCGGTGGCCACCGGCTCACCGGCCAGCAGCCCGACCAGGAACAGCCCGCGCGGAGCCGTGAACTCCTCGGGGTCGACCGGTCCGGAGTCCGGGCCGCCGTAGCGCAGGACGTACTCCTGCTGGACCTCGGCGATCATCGCCCGCGCCACCGGGTCCTGGTAGCCCACCACCCGGAACTCCAGCCCGGCCGGCCGGGACGGCGCCGCGTCACTCACCCGCCGATCGTGACACGGCGGCCGGTGGCGGGCCCACCGGCGGGCCGGCCGATCGCCGGCCCGGCCGCGGGCCCACCCCTGATCGCCGTCTCAGCGGTGCGGATGCGTGGCCGGCTCGGCGTCGGTACAACGAAGGCCCCGGACGGAAGAGGTGAGCTGACCCATGTGGGGCAAGCGCGCGGACATGGTCGTGCACGAGCAGGACCCCTACAACGCCGAGCCGGAGCTGACCGCTCTGGCCGAGCACGCCTTCACCCCGCTGGACACCTTCTACGTCCGCAACCACGGCCCGGTGCCCGAGATCGACCCGCAGCAGTGGCGGCTGCGGGTCGACGGTCTGGTCGACGACCCTCTCGAGCTGAGCCTGGAGGACCTCAAGGAGCGGTTCGAGACCCATCAGCTGGCCGCCACCCTGCAGTGCGCCGGCAACCGGCGTGCCGGGCTGGACGCGGTGCGCGAGATCCCGGGGGAGGACCTGTGGCGCGGTGGCGCGACCAGCACCGCCCGGTGGACCGGGGTCCGGCTGGCCGACGTGCTGAGCCGGGCCGGCCTGCAGCCGGACGCCGCACACATCGCCTTCGAGGCCCCCGACGTGTCCCAGATCGCCGACCCGGCCCAGCCCTACGGCTCCTCCATCCCGCGGGCCAAGGCGCAGTCGCCGGAGGTGCTGCTGGCCTGGGCGATGAACGACCAGGACCTGCCGCCGGTGCACGGCGCGCCGCTACGGGTGGTGGTCCCGGGCTACGTCGGCGCTCGCAACGTGAAGTGGCTGCAGCGGGTCGTCGCCTCACAGGTCCCCTCGCGGAACTGGTTCCAGGCCACCGCCTACCGGGTGCTGCCCGCCGAGGCCGACCCGGAGCAGGCCGGCCCGGGCGACGGCATCTCCCTCGGCGCGGTGGCGCTGAACTGCGAGATCCTCAACCCCAGCCCGGGAGAGGCGGTGCCCGCCGGTCCGTTCCGGGTGCAGGGCTACGCGCACGCCGGCGGTGACCGCGAGGTCGCCCGGGTCGACGTCTCGGTGGACGGCGGTCGGCACTGGGTGCAGGCCGACCTGGGCGAGGGCGGCCCGTGGGTGTGGCGCCGGTGGAGCGCGCAGGTGCAGCTGCCGGCCGGGGCCTGCCGGGTGGTGGCCCGGGCCTGGGACACCAGCGGAGCCAGCCAGCCGGAGTCACCGGTTCACCTGTGGAACCCCAAGGGCTACGTGAACAACTCCTGGCCGGTCGTCGACGTCGTGGGTGGCTGAGCACCGCCGGCGATCGCGCCGCCGAAGATGTAGGTGATCAGGCCCAGGAAGATGCGCGGTGCACCAGCTCGGGCAGCAGGTCTTCGCCGTCCACCCGCACGGTCAGCTGGTGCCGGCCGGACTCGACCGGCACCCGGCCGGCCAGGTCGGTGAGGATCTGCCGGACGTCGCCGACCCGGGCGCCGAACCGTTTGGTCAGTCCGCGCGCCTCGAGCGCGTAGCTCATCGCGTCCTCCTTCGATCAGGTCTGACGCGAGCCTGACCGGGGACGCTGACGTCACGCCGACGTCAGCCTGACCGGGCCTGACGGGGCCTGACGAGGCCCGACGAGCAGGTCAGCCGCCGTCGGCGGCGGGCCCGGCGTCCGCGGGACCTACCGTCAGCGCCTCCGGGTCCTGGCCGGCGTCCCAGGGTGGGGCGGTGCCGATCAGGTCCTGCTCGGGCAGCCCGGTGGCGCAGGCCAGGGTGAGCGGCCGGAGCCGGACGGCGAGGTCGGCGACGTCGTCCTCCACCGCCCACGGATCGGCGGCGAGGGTGTCGGTGCTGCGCTCCACCTCGGCCAGCAGCTCCCGGCCGGCCTCGGTGACCCGGGCCGCGTCGTCCAGCAGGCCGTCCGCGGTCAGCTCAGCGACGGCGGCCTGCCACTGCGGGTCGCTCCAGCCCCGGGCCGGCTGCAGCACGCGGCGGTCCAGGTCGGCGCCGCAGCGCAGGGCCAGCACCTGCGGACCGGACAGCCCGGCCGCGACCAGCGCGGCGACATGCCCGTCGCCGCGGTGCTCGCGCAACGTCGTCGCGGCCTGCCACAGCCGCTGCCACGGGTCACCGGGCGCGGGCAGGTCGGCGTTGGCGCCGGCCATCGCGCGGCCGGCGCAGTCGGCCGCCCCGGCCACCGCCCAGAGCCGGTCGGCCAGGTCGGCGACCACCTGGTCGTCGAAGTCCCGTTCGGGCAGGCCGGCGTCGGCGGCCAGCCGGCGCAGCGCCGCGCCCGCCCCGGCGCAGCGGGCGGCGACCGCGTCGGCCGGGGAGACCAGGTCCCACACCGCCGGCAGCGCCCGGTGCTCGGTGGCCGGGCTGAAGCCGTGGAAGAGCGCGGTGACCGGGCCGGGGTTCACCGCCCCCAGGGGTCCGCAGCGACCGGCGAAGTAACCGCGCCAGAAGCCGCGCAACCCCAGGGCGGCCAGGGCGCCGGTGCCCTCGGGGGTGAAGTAGGTGACGGCGTGCAGCGGCTCGAGCAACGTCCACAGCCCCCTGGCGCGGCGGGCGTCCTCGTCGACGTCGCTGTCCGGCTGCTGGTCCACGGACCCATCCTGCACCCGGGCGGGGCTGCTCGGCAGGTGACGCCCGGACCGCGGGACGGCGCCCACTCGCAATGAACCTGGGACAACAGAGACGAACCTGTGACAACAGAACTGTTTGGTGCCGGCCATGCCCGGGTACAGCCCGCCCGTGATGATCAGAGTCGACATCATCGGGGGTGGTCTTCCGTGCTGACCTGCAAGCTGCTCGGCCATCGGCCGGCCTTCACCGCGCAGGGCGCCACCATGACCTGGCGCTGCGAGCGGGGCTGCGGCTTCGGCGGTTCGAAGCATTACGAGAGCCCGCAGCGCGCAGCCCGGTTCGCCGCGGCGTTCGACCGCCGCGACCGTGACGACCTGGGCCGACGGGCTCCGCTGATCGGCCTGTTCCCGTTGCGGCTGTGGTACCGGCTGCGTTCCGGTCGCGCCGCTCAACCCAAGCGTGAGGGGGTACGCCGGTGAGCTCCGACGTCGAGCTGGACAAGATCACCACTCAGGTCCCGTCCCGGCTGGACCGGTTGCCCTGGTCCCGGTTCCACTGGCGGGTCGTGATCGGGCTCGGTGGGGTGTGGATCCTCGACGGCCTCGAGGTCACCATGGTCGGCTCGGTCGCCTCCCGGCTGACCGAGAAGGGCAGCGGCATCTCGATCAGCGTGGCCCAGATCGGGACCGCCGCCGCGATCTACATCGTCGGCGCCTGCGCCGGCGCGCTGTTCTTCGGGCAGCTGACCGACCGGTTCGGCCGCAAGAAGATGTTCCTGATCACCCTTGGCGTGTACATCCTGGCCACGGTCGCGACCGCCTTCGCCTTCTCCCCGCTGTACCTGTACGCGGCGCGGTTCCTGACCGGGGCGGGCATCGGCGGGGAGTACTCGGCGATCAACTCCGCGATCGACGAGCTGATCCCGGCCCGGGTGCGTGGCCGGGTCGACCTGGCCATCAACGGGTCCTACTGGGTCGGGTCGGCGCTGGGGTCGGCCGGTGCGCTGCTGCTGCTGGACGAGGCGATCTTCCCGGCGAACCTGGGCTGGCGGCTCGCCTTCGGGATCGGCGCCGTGCTCGGCCTGGTGATCCTGGTCGTCCGCCGCCACGTGCCGGAGAGCCCGCGCTGGTTGTTCATCCACGGCCGGGAGGAGGAGGCCGAGCAGATCGTCGGCGACATCGAGTCCGACGTCGTGGAGGAGACCGGGCAGGACCTGGAGGAGCCGCAGGACTCCCTGACCGTCCGGCAGCGCACGTCGATCCCGTTCCGGGAGATCGCCAAGGTCGCCTTCTCGGCCTACCCGAAGCGCGCCGTCCTGGGCCTGGCCCTGTTCGTCGGCCAGGCCTTCATCTACAACGGGGTCACCTTCAACCTGGGCACCCTGCTCACCACGTTCTTCGGCGTTGCCTCGGGCACCGTCCCGGTGTTCATCATCATCTGGGCGCTGGGCAACTTCGCCGGCCCGGTGACCATCGGGCGGCTGTTCGACACCGTCGGGCGCAAGCCGATGATCTCCGGCACCTACCTGGGGTCGGCCGCCGTCGCGGTGGTGCTGGCCATCTACCTGACGACCGGTGGCGGCAACGCATGGATCTTCCTGGGCATCCTCGTGGTCTGCTTCTTCCTGGCCTCCTCCGGTGCCAGCGCGGCCTACCTGACGGTCAGCGAGATCTTCCCGATGGAGACCCGGGCGCTGGCGATCGCCTTCTTCTACGCGATCGGCACCGCGGTCGGCGGCATCTCCGGACCTTTGATCTTCAGCAACCTGATCGCCTCCGACAACCGGGGCACGGTCTCGTTGGCCTTCTACATCGGAGCCGCGGTGATGGCGCTCGGCGGGGTGGTCGAGCTGGTGCTGGGGGTCAAGGCCGAGGGCGCCAAGCTGGAGGACCTGGCCCAGCCGCTGACCAGCGGTGACCTCGACGAGGACGGTGGCGAGGAGAGCGAGGCCGGGGAGCAGGAGCCGGAGGAGGACGGGACGCGCACCGACCAGACGGGGGAGGCGGACGGCGAGCGGCGACGGCGGATCGCCGAGCGGGCCGAGCGCGCGCGGGCGGCGTCGGCCGGCGCGTCCCGGTTCCGGCCCGGTCCGGCGTCCTCCGGCCGGTGGTCGACGGCCTCCCCGCAGGCCGAGCAGGAGGCTCTGGACCGCGAGATCGAGATGATCGTGAAGGCCGTGCAGGACAAGGGGCCGGTGTCGGACGCTGAGCTCGCCCGGCTGGTGGCCGCCCGCTACTGGGGGCCGGGGCGGTTCCGCAGCGCACTGCGGCAGGCGGTGCGGGAGGAACGGATCCAGCGGCACGGCCGGGGCCACGTCGCTCCGGTCGAGCACGCCGCCCACCCCGGCCGCCCCTCGTCCTGAGCGCCGCGAGGGCCTTCAGCTGGCCCTCGTCCGGGAGGGCCGAGGGGGTTGTCAGGGGGCGTGCCGGGTCGTAGTGTCGACCAGGTCGATGCGTATCGACGCGCAGCCGATCGATGGGGACCGGAGGGGGTGGCCGATGCCGACCAGCAAGGACGTCGCCCGGCTGGCCAACGTCTCCCAGAGCACCGTCTCCTACGTGATGAGCGGCAAGCGCCCGATCTCCCCGGAGACCCGCAGGCGCGTCGAGGCCGCCATCGAGCTGCTCACCTACCAGCCGAACGCCGGGGCCCGGGCCCTGGCCAGCCAGCGGACCCAGGTGATCGGTCTGGTCGTGCCGTTCGGGCCCAGTGCCGACGTGCACGGCCTGCTGCCGTTCATCGAGGTGATCACCGCCGGTGCCCGTGAGCACGACCACGACGTCCTGCTGGTCACTGCTGACGAAGGGCCGGCGGCCCTGACCCGCCTGGAAGGTCGGCGGCTGTGCGACGCGATCGTCCTGATGGAGATCGAGGCCAAGGACGAGCGCATCCCGCTCGCCGCCTCGCTGCGCGTGCCGGTGGTGCTGATCGGTGTTCCGCAGCAGCCGATGGGGCTGCCCTGTGTGGATCTGGACTTCGAGCAGGCGGCCCGGTTGGCGATCGAGGACGCCGCCGACCTGGGCCACGACCGGGTGCTCGTGCTGGGCTACAGCGCGCAGACGGTACGACGGGACATCAACTATGTCAGGCGCTTCCACGAGGAGGCGGCTCGGGTCGCCGAGCGGCGGGGGTTGTCGCTGACCACCCTGGAGCCGGTCGAGCCGGACCTGGCCAGCGTGCGGCAGGCCCTGACCGCCCACCTGGACCTGCTGCGCCCCACCGCTGACGGGCGGACCGCCGCCGTGCTCGTCCCTGCCTCGGCGGCGGTGCAGCCGGCCCTGAACGCGCTGACCGAGCTGGGTCTGGTGCCCGGCCGCCAGGTGAGCGTCACCGTGCTGAGCACGGACGCCGTCGCGCTGGCCGCTCATCCTGCGGTGAGCAACGTGTCCCTGGAGCCCAAGGACGTCTCCCGGCTGGCCGTGCGCACGATCTTCACCCTGCTCGGGCCCGAGGGCTCGGCGCCACCACCGGGCCTGCAGCTGGTCCAGCCGCGGCTGTCCCGACGGCGAACCAGCCTGGTCCCCGGCTGAGCCCCGCCGGCTGACCACCGCCCCGCGACCAGAGCCGGGATCGGTCATCGATGCGAATCGACAAGATCAATGACAACCCGTCGAACGGAGAGAAACGATGAAGTCGTCCCCACCCGCCCGGCGCGCCGCCCTGGCCGCCTCGCTCGCCCTGATCGCCCCCCTGACCCTGAGTGCCTGCGGAGGCTCGGGCAGCTCCTCGGGCTCGGGCAGCTCCGGTTCGGCCACTACGTTGCGGGAGCTCGACTACTACAACAACGAGCCGGACAACACGAACTACCAGCAGTTGCTCGAGGCCTGCGGCAAGCAGGTCGGGGTGAGCATCCAGCGGCAGGCCGTCCCCGGCGGGGACCTGATCACCAAGGTGCTGCAGCAGAGCTCGTCCCGGACGCTGCCGGACATCCTCATGCTGGACAACCCGGACCTGCAGCAGATCGCCTCGACCGGCGCGCTGGCCCCGCTGGACAGCTTCGGGCTGAACGCCGACGGCTACGCCAAGGGCGTGGTGGACGCCTCCACCTACCAGGGCAAGCTGTACGGCCTGCAGCCGGTCACCAACAGCATCGGGCTGTTCTACAACCCGAAGCTGCTGCAGGCGGCGGGGGTGAAGCCACCGACGACCTGGGCGGAGCTGAAGACCGCGGCGGCCAAGCTGACCAAGGGCAAGCAGTACGGGATCGCCTTCTCCGCGGTCGGGAACTACGAGGGCACCTGGCAGTTCCTGCCGTTCATGTGGTCCAACGGTGGGGACGAGGCCCACCTGGCCACCCCGCAGGTGGCCCAGGCGCTGCAGCTGTGGGACGACCTGGTCAAGAGCGGGTCGGCCTCGACGTCGGTGGTGAACTGGACCCAGGCCGACGTGAACGACCAGTTCATGGCCGGCAACGCCGCGATGATGGTGAACGGGCCCTGGCAGTTCCCCGTCCTGGACGCCAAGGGCACCTCCTACGAGGTGGTGAACATCCCGGTGCCGCAGGCCGGGGCCACCGAGGTCGCCCCGCTCGGCGGGGAGACCTGGACCGTGCCGCAGACCGGCGACAAGGCCAAGCAGGCCAAGGCCGCCGAGGTGGTCAAGTGCATCAACTCCGACGCCAACCAGCTGATGCTGGCCGAGAAGCGGGACACGGTGCCGACCAAGACCTCGCTGGTCGACCAGTTCGTGGCCAAGGTGCCCAAGATGAAGGCGTTCGCGCAGACGGTGGCCACCGCGCGGGCCCGGACGGCAGAGCTGGGGGCGGACTGGCCGAAGGCGGCGACCAAGATCTACACGGCCATCCAGAGCGCCCTGGTGGGAGGCAAGACCCCGCAGCAGGCCCTCCAGGACGCCGAGAATGGCTGACGGTCAGCCGCACCCGACCCCAACCGTGGCGCGCTCGCCGGAGCGGCCGGCGAGCGGCCAGCGGCGTCCGGACCGCGGCGCGGTGGCCCGGGTGGTCTCCGCGCGGGGCCGGGAACGGCTGCTGGAGCTGTGCTTCCTGCTGCCGGCGGTGGCCTATCTCCTGATCTTCTTCGGCTACCCGGTGGTCAAGAACGTGACGATGGGGTTCCAGGACTACACCACCAAGACGTTCTTCACCGGGCAGGCCCCGTGGGTCGGCCTGGCCAACTACTCGGCCGCGTTCGGCTCCTCCGTGTTCAGCAAGGCCCTGGTCAACACGGCGCTGTTCACTGCGGGCTCGATCCTGGGTCAGTTCGTCCTCGGCCTGGCCATCGCGGTGTTCTTCCGGCGCCGGTTCCCGTTGTCCGGGCTGCTCCGCTCGCTGCTGCTGCTGCCCTGGCTGGTGCCGCTGATCGTCTCCAGCGCGGTCTGGCGCTGGCTGCTGGACAAGGACAACGGCGCGATCAACCAGGTGATCGGGCTGCTGCCGTTCAGCGACGGCCGGCTCGGCTGGCTGACCAGCACCTCGTTGGCCCTGGTCGCGGTGATCGGGGTGAACATCTGGATCGGGATCCCGTTCAACACCACCATCCTGTACGGCGGGCTGCAGGAGATCCCGGACGAGCTGTACGAGGCCGGCCAGCTGGACGGGGCCACGGGCTGGAAGGCGTTCCGGTTCATCACCTGGCCGCTGCTGCGACCGGTGGTGAACGTGGTGCTGGTGCTGGGCGTGGTCTACACGCTCAAGGTGCTGGACATCATCCTGGGGCTGACCAACGGCGGCCCGGCGAATGCGACCCAGACCCTGGCCACCCAGGCCTACCAGCTGTCCTTCCGGCAGTTCGAGTTCGGCCAGGGGGCGGCGGTGGGCAACGTGCTGATCGTGATCTCGCTCGCCTTCGCCGTGCTGTACCTGCGTGCCACCCGGCGCGCGGTGGACGAGTGAGGAGGGTGGCCCGATGACCACCATGACCACCGGGGCGACGGGAGCCGGAACGGCTGCCGGAACCCCGGACCGTCGTCAGGGGTGGGGCTGGACACTGGTCGGGGTTGCGCTGCTGGCCATCCTGCTCTTCCCGCTGTACTGGATGCTGAACGTCTCCCTGCAACCGGCGGGCTCGGCGGTCTCGACCCCGTGGCTGCCGCTGCACGCCAGCCTGCACGGCTACCAGCAGGCGCTCACCCAGCAGGGCGGCAACCTCGGCACCAGCCTGCTGGTCGGCCTGGGCAGCGTGCTGCTCAGCCTGCTGGTGGCCACCCCGGCGGCGTACGCGCTGGCCCAGCTGCGGATCCGCTGGGCGACCCCGATCCTGTTCGGCATCCTGATCTCCCAGATGGTGCCCGGGATCGTGGTGGCCAACGCGCTGTACAGCCTGTACAGCGACACCGGCCTGCTCAACTCGGTGCCCGGCCTGATCCTGGCCGACTCCAGCGCCGGGATCCCGTTCGGCATCCTCATCATGCGCGCCTTCATGGGCGGCCTGCCCCGGGCGGTGATGGAGGCGGCCCGGGTGGACGGCGCCGGCCCGCTGCGGGTGTTCGTCTCCGTGGTGCTGCCGATGAGCCGGAACGCGCTGATCACCGCCGCACTCTTCTCGTTCCTGTTCGCCTGGGGCGACTTCCTGTTCGCGCTGACCCTGACCACCACCCAGGACGTGCGGCCGGTGACCCTGGGGCTGTACCAGTACATCGGGGCCTACGTGAACGACTGGAGCTCGGTGATGGCCACCGCCGTCCTGGCCTCCCTGCCCGCCGTGCTGCTGCTGGTGGTGGCCCAGCGTTACGTCTCCGCCGGGGTGACCGGCGGTGCCGTCAAGTGAAGACCGACCTGACCGACCTGACCGACCTGACCGACCTGACCGACCTGACCGACCTGACCGACCTGACCGACCTGACCGGCCCGCGGGCCGGCGCAGCCAGCAACCCGGAGGAGACCCGATGACCAGCCAACCCGCCACCGACGCCAGCGCCGCCCCGATCCGGGTGACGGTCTGGGGGGAGAACCGGCACGAGCAGCTGGAGCCGCACGTGGCCGAGATCTACCCCAAGGGCATGCACACCACCATCGCTGAGGGGATCGAGGAGAACCTCGGCGACCGGGTGCAGGTCCGCACCGCGACCCTGGACGAGCCCGAGCACGGACTGACCGAGCAGGTGCTGGCCGGCACCGACGTGCTCACCTGGTGGGGCCACGCCGCGCACGCCGAGGTGGACGACGCCGTGGTGGAGCGGGTGCACCAGCACGTGCTGGCCGGGATGGGCCTGGTCGTGCTGCACTCCGGGCACTGGTCGAAGATCTTCGGCCGGCTGATGGGCACCACCTGCACGCTGCGCTGGCGCAGCGAGCACGACCGCGAGCTGGTCTGGACGGTGAACCCGACCCACCCGATCGCGCGCGGCGTGCCGCACCCGATGATCATCGAGGAGGACGAGATGTACGGGGAGTACTTCGACATCCCCGCGCCCGACGAGCTGGTCTTCCTGTCCACCTTCAGCGGTGGGGAGGTGTTCCGCAGCGGCTGCTGCTTCCGCCGCGGTCACGGCAAGATCTTCTACTTCAGCCCCGGCGACCAGGACTACCCCGTCTACCACCACGCCGGGGTGCGGCGGGTGATCGCCAACGCGGTCGAGTGGGTACGCACCGACCGGCCCGAGCGGGCCGTGCCGACCCTGCTGCGGTACGAGACCGAGGACTTCTACCAGGGCCACTCCTACGCCGGGGCGCTGAACGACCGGGGCGGGGACGAGGAGGCGCAGGCGTGAGCCGGCTGCCGCTGCTGGCCGTCGGCGCCGGCTCGATGGGCCGGGCCTGGCTGCGCACCGTGCTGGCCAGCCCGGACGCCGAGCTGGTCGGCCTGGTCGAGGTGGACCCGCAGGTGGCGGCGGCTGCGCTGCAGGAGGTCGGCCGGCCGGACCTGCCCACCGGTGCGGACCTGCTCCAGCTCGCCGAGCGGACCGGCGCCCGGGCGGTGCTGGACGTCACGCCGCCGCCGGCGCACCACGCGGTGACCAGCCAGGCGCTGTTCGCCGGCCTGCCGGTGCTCGGCGAGAAGCCGGTGGCCGAGACGCTGGCCCAGGCCCTGTCGCTGGCCGCCGCCTCGGAGGTGACCGGCCAGCTGTTCATGGTCAGCCAGTCGCGCTGGTGGAACCCCCAGGTCGCCTCGCTGGCGGCGATGACCGGGGCGCTGGGCCCGATCGGGTCGGTGAGCGTGGAGTTCTTCCGGGGCCCGCACTTCGGGGGGTTCCGCGAGCAGATGGCCGACCCGCTGCTGGTGGACATGGCCATCCACGCCTTCGACACCGCCCGTCACCTGGTCAGGGCCGACCCGGTCAGCGTGTCCTGCACCTCCTGGAACCCGCCCTGGAGCTGGTTCGGCGGCGACGCCGACGCGACCGCGGTGTTCACCATGGCCGACGGCAGCCGGTTCACCTGGACCGGGAGCTGGTGCGCCACCGGGGCGCAGACCTCCTGGAACGGCCACTGGCGGGTCAACGGAGCCGGGGGCAGCGCACTGTGGGACGGCGACACCGCGCCGTCCTGGCACGGCACCGGACCCGCCCCGGCCAGCTCGACCCAGCTGGAGGGGATCGCCGGTGCGCTGCAGGTGTTCTGCTCCGCGCTGCGCTCGGGCCGCCCGCCGGTCGGACAGGTGCACGAGAACATCCAGAGCCTGGCCATGGTGGAGGCGGCCGTCGCCTCGGCCCGCTCCGGCGGGCCGGTGCAGGTGGAGCAGGTGCTGGAGGGGGCGTTGGCCCAGGCCCGGGTCGCCGAGCAGCACCCCGAGGTGCGGGAGCGGCTGAACGCCTGGCCCAGCGCCCGAGCGGCACTGGCCGCCGGCCGCAGCGAGGAGGCCGTCGCTCAGCGCTGACCGGCGCCGCTGGACTGCTCCTGCTGGGAGCCGGCGCCCAGCTCGGACGCCAGCTCCTCCAGCGACTTGCCCTTGGTCTCGGGCACCTTGGCGGCGAAGAACCAGATCGCGGCCAGCCCCAGCGCCGTGTACAGCAGGAAGGTGCCCGGCCGGCTGATCCAGTTGATCAGGCTGAGGAAGGTGCCGGCGACCAGGAAGTTGGCTCCCCAGTTGAACGCGGTGGACAGCGACATCGCCGGGCTGCGCAGCCGCTGCGGGTAGATCTCGCTGATCAGCAGCCAGAACACCGGACCGAGCCCCACGGCGAACCCGGCGATGTAGACGATCAGCGCGATCAGAGCCACCCAGGGTGCGCCCTGGCGCAGCTGGTCGAAGCCGAAGTAGGCCGCCAGGGTGGCCAGGGCCACGACCAGGAAGCCGGTCCCGGTGAGCAGCAGCGGCCGCCGTCCCACCTTGTCCAGCAGCAGGATCGCCACGATGGTGAACACCACGTTGGTGATCCCGACGCCCAGGGTCTGGGCGATCGCGGTGTCGGCGGTCAGCCCGGTGTCCTGCAGAATGGTCGGCGCGTAGTAGATCACCGTGTTGACGCCGACGAACTGCTGGAACACGGCCAGCCCGATGCCGACCAGCAGCAGCGGGCGCATCCGGGGGGCCAGGGTGTCGCGGACCCGGACGTCGCTGGTCTGCCGCACGGTGTCGAGGATGTCGCCGAACTCGCTGTCCACGTCGTCGTCGGCCGAGCCGGCCCGCAGCCGGCGCAGCACCTCCTTCGCCTGGTCGGCGCGGTCGTTCTCGACCAGCCAGCGCGGGGTGTGCGGGACCGTCAGCATGCCGACCGCGAGCGCCGCCCCGGGCAGCGCGGCCAGGCCCAGCATCCAGCGCCAGTTGTCGCTCACGTCCCGGAAGAAGAAGTTGACCAGGTAGGAGATCAGGATGCCGGAGGTGACCGCCAGCTGGTTGAACGAGGTCAGCCCGCCCCGGATCCGGGGCGGGCTCACCTCGGAGATGTACATCGGGCTGACGAAGGACGCCGTGCCCACCGAGACCCCCAGCAGGAAGCGGAACCCGATCAGCATCGTGCTGTTCACCGACAGCGCGCAGCCCAGGGCGGCGATCACATAGATCGAGCCGGAGAGCACCTTGGTGTACCGCCGGCTGATTCGGTCGGCCAGGTAGCCGCTGAGCACCGCCCCGACGATCGCCCCGACCAGGAGCATCGAGACGATCAGCTCCTGGGCCACCGGCCCGGCGTTGAAGTCCTTCTTGATGTACAGCACGGCCCCGGAGATGACCCCGGTGTCGTAGCCGAACAGGAAACCTCCGATGGCGGCGATCACCGCGATCCGGACCACCAGACCGTTCGCCCGCAGCTCAGTCAGGAACTCGCGCATGCGCCCCTCCTCATCGATCGAGGCATGATCGATCCCGGCATGCATGTACCCGGGCATCTGTCGGGGCATGCATCACGATTCGGACTCGGCGCCGGCGGGTGAGGTGGGTCAGCCGGCCGAGGTGGGCGGTGGCGCGGAGGTCAGCCAGGTCAGGACGTCGCGGTCCAGCCGCTGCCGGTCCGGTGCGGAGACGTCGAGGAACCGCAGGGCGGCCGTGCCGTCGTCCTGGTCGACCCAGACCACCTCGCTGCGGGCCCACACGGTCGAGCCGGCGTCGACGTCCAGCGCTGCGTTGAGCACCTCCCCGGGCACCAGGGGGGCCGATCCGGCGGACCTGACCCGGCAGCCGCCGGCCGACACGTCCACCGTGGTGGTGCCCCGGGCCCGCCGCCCGTGGCGCATCAGCAGGACCCGGTGCTCCACGGGGGCCCGGGCCGCTCCCCGGCGCGGTTCCTGGACGACCGGGACCAGGCCGGTCAGCGCCAGCTCGTCGCGCCGCTCGGGGACCGCGTGGCCGTGGGCGGTGTACACCAGCAGGGCCGCGCGCCGGCCGTCCCTCGCGCTGAGCCACAGCTGGTGACCGGCCAGCGTGCTGACCGCGCCCAGGCTCAGCCGCGCCCGGCCGGTGCCGGCCCCGGTCTGCCAGTCGGACACCACGGCCGGCGCGGGTGGACCACCGGCCACCGGCAGCACCATGATGTCGTCCCCGACCCGAGGGGCGTCCAGAACGCCGTCCTGGTCGGAGAGTGGCATATTCATCACCGAACGTTAACAACGGTCCGGTCGCACCGGAAGAGTGCCGACCCATCCGTGGCGCCGGGGGCTCCGAACACCGGTGGAAGCGTCCCAGTGAGCCAGGAGCCCTGATGCCCAGACCCGAGCCCGGCCCGCCCGGCCCCGTCGCCGTGCCGGCCCCCGCCGCCGGCCCCGCACCGCTGGCCGACCTGATGGTGCGGGTGGCCCGGGGGGAGGAGTCGGCCTTCGAGAAGGTCTTCGACCAGGTCGCGGGGGTCGTCCTGGGCGTGGTCCGGTCGGTGCTGCGCGACCCGGGCCAGTCCGAGGAGGTGGCCCAGGAGGTGATGCTCGAGGTCTGGCGGACCGCTCCCCGGTTCGACGCCGAGCGCGGCAGCGCCCGGGCCTGGATCACCACGATGGCGCACCGCCGGGCGGTGGACCGGGTGCGCTCGGTGCAGGCCTCCCGGGACCGAGAGGAGCGGGCCGGCGCCGCCTCCGGCAGCACGCCGTACGACGAGGTGAGTGAGACGGTGCAGACCAGGCTGGAGGCCGAGCGCGTGCGGCGCTGTCTGGGCGGGCTGACTCCCCGTCAGCGTGAGGCGGTGACCATGGCCTACTACCAGGGACACTCCTACCCGGAGGTGGCCAGCCTGCTGGCCCTGCCGCTGGGCACGGTCAAGACCCGGATGCGGGACGGTCTGATCCGCCTGCGCGACTGCCTGGGGGTGGGCTCCGATGCCTGACACCACGACGTCCACCGGCCAGGACGGCCCCGACCTGCACCTGCTCTCCGGCGCCTACGCGCTGGACGCCCTGCCGGCCGAGGAGCGGGCTCGGTTCGAACAGCACCTGGGCGTCTGCGAGCCGTGCCGCACCGAGGTCGCCGACTTCGCCGAGGCGGTCGACCGGCTCGCCGTGGTGGCCGAGCTGCCGGTGCCGCCGGGCCTGCGCCGGCAGGTGCTGGCCCAGGTGCACGCCACCCGCCAGGACCCGCCTCCCGCCGTCCGGCCCGGGGAGCAGGCGGACGCGCAGCCGGCCCGCGAACCGGGGGAGCAGCCGGCGACGGCTGCCCCGGCCGGGCCGGGCAGGACGCCCGACGAGCTGGCCGGCCGCCGTGCGCTGCGCTCGGCGCGGCGGGCGCTGGCCGGGGTGGCAGCGGCCGCGGTGCTCGCCGTGGGCGTCCTCGGCGGCCTGGCCTGGCAGCAGGCCCAGTCGGCGCGCAGCGCGCAGGCGCGGGCCCAGGCCATCGTGCAGGTGGTCTCCGACCCGCAGCGCGTCGAGCGCAGCGCCAGGCTGTCCACCGGCGGGACCGCCCGGGTGATCGCCGCCGAGGGCAAGGCGGTGGTCGCGCTGGACGGCGTCCCCGCTGCCCCGCCTGGCCGCACGTACCAGTTGTGGGTGATCGGTCCGCAGGCGATCCGCTCGGCCGGTCTGATCGACGTGACCTCCGGGTCGGCCCAGGCCCTCGTGCCTGCCCTGGGCCAGGGGACGTCGCTGGCCGTGTCGGTGGAGCCGGCCCGAGGCTCCCAGCAGCCGACCACCAAGCCGGTGGTGGACGTGCCTGTGACGTGAGGCCGGCCCGCGGCCCGGTTCACCCGGACGGGGGAGGGCCGAGCGTACTTGGTTACCAATCCCGACCCTGCGGGTACCCTCGGTGCATGGCGGTGGAACTGTGGGGGTGACCGACCTCGACGACGGCGTGCTGGTCCTGCGCCGCTCGACCCCGGCCACGGTGCGCGACACGATGGCCCGGTTCCAGGCCCGGCTCCAGGTGCCCGGCCTGGCCCCGGGCGAGGTCGCCGTCCGGCTGGCCCAGGCGGCGGCCACCGTGCTGCCGGTCAGCCTGGTGCTGCTGGCCGACGGCGGCTCGGCGCCCGGCCTGCGTGAGGTGGCCGCCCAGGTGCACCCCGATCCCTCACGGGCCGACGCGCTGGCCGATCTGGCCCTGGCCGATCCCCAGCTGAGCCGGTTGCTGGCCGCCGTGCTGCGCACCGGCCGGGGGTTCGGCCCGTTGCCGGCCGGGACGTCGCCGGCGGCTGCACTGACCGGCGTGGAGTCGGTGCTCGTGCTGCCGCTGCGCGCCGGCCGGTGCCAGCACGGCGTGCTGCTGGCGGGCACGCTGCGCGGCGGCCACCCGCCGAGCGCGGCGCAAGCCGAGCTGCTCCGGCTGCTGGCCGACCGGGCCGCCGAGGGCCTGCAGGTGGCCATCGCCGCCGCCGGCATGGGCGTGGACGCCGAGACGGCGCTGGCCTCGGTGCCGGACGCGGTGGTGTGCCTGGACGAGTCCTCCCGGATCTGCGTCTGGAACGCCGGGGCCGAGCGCAGCTACGGGGTGCCGGCCGCCCACGCGCTGGGCCGCGACGTGCGTGAGGTGATCGTCGCCAGCACGTACTCGGGCACCGACGAGCAGGCCGCGCTGGCCCAGGTGCGCGCCGCGGGACGCTGGGTGGGCCGGGTGCACCAGGTCTCGGTCAGCGGGGCGCAGGTGCACATGGACTCCCGGGTCTGCCTGCGACGCGGCCCGGACGGGAGCGTGCACGGGCTGGTGGCGGTCAACCGGGACGTCACCGACACCGTGCTGGCCGAGTCGGCGGCGCTGCTGGATTCCAGGTTCGCCCGGGAGCTGATGGAGGCGCTGGACGGCCGGGCCGCCATCCTGGACTCCGAGGGCCGGGTGATGGCGGCCAACGGGCTCTGGCGCAGCGCGGTCCACGAACGCGACCGCTGCGTGTGCGGGCCGGTGCCCACCGGTGAGAGCTGGGTGGAGGCGCTGCGCCAGGCCTCCGGGCCCGCCGTCGCCGACTTCGCCGGCCAGGTGTCGCTGGTCCTGGCCCGCAACGGTGGGCAGGCCCGGTTCGAGTGCCAGTGCCTGGCCGCCGGGGCGGAACGGGCCACCGCGATCGAGGTGGTGCCGCTGCAGGGCCAGGGCCGGGGCGCCGTGGTGGTGCAGTCCGACGTCTCCTGGCGCCGGCACCTGCAGGACGAGCTTCAGCACCGCGCCACCCACGACGAGCTCACCGGCCTGCCCAACCGGGCCCAGCTGATGGACCGGCTGCGCACCTCGGTGGCCGCCCTCGACGGCCAGCAGAAGCTGGCGGTGCTGTTCTGCGACCTCGACGGGTTCAAGGACATCAACGACGGGCTCGGGCACGCGGTCGGGGACCAGGTGCTGATCGCGGTGGCCCGGCGGCTGCGGCAGCGCTGCCGCTCGGCCGACATCGTGGCCCGGTTCGGGGGCGACGAGTTCGTGATCGTGCTGCCGGTCACCGACACCGACCAGGCGGTGGCGATGGCCGACCGGCTGGTGGAGGTGCTCAGCGAGCCGATCTCGGTCGGCGACGCCGAGGTCGCGCCGGGGGCCAGCATCGGGATCACCGTGGTCGACCGACCGCCGGAGGGGGACGACCCGGTGGACGCCCTGCTGCGCGACGCCGACACCGCGATGTACCACGCCAAGGAGCGGGGCCGGGGCCGGTTCGAGTTCTTCGACAGCCGGCTGCGGGAGAACATCTCCGAGCGGCTGGAGCTGGCTGCTGCGCTGCGCCGCGCCGGTGGGGACGGCCAGCTGCGGCTGTGCTACCAGACCCGGCGCAACTGCGGCGACCGGCAGGTGGCCGGGGTGGAGGCCCTGCTGCGCTGGGACCACCCGAACGGCCCGGTCAGCCCCGCCGTCTTCATCCCGATCGCCGAGCGGACGGGGCGGATCGTCGAGGTCGGCGGCTGGGCGCTGCGTCAGGCCCTCTCGGAGGTCTCCGAGGTGTCCGACCGCCGGCTGACCGTCGCGGTCAACGTCTCGCCGCGCCAGCTGTCCGCGCCGAACTTCGTGCAGACGGTGGACCAGGCGCTGGCCAGCTCGGGCCTGGAGCCCTGGCGGCTGGTGCTGGAGATCACCGAGGGTGCCCTGGTCGACGACCCGGCCGCGGCCCGCTCGGTGCTGGGCGACCTGCGCCGGCTCGGGGTGACCATCGCGCTGGACGACTTCGGCACCGGCTGGTCCTCGATGAGCTACCTGCGCACCCTGCCGGTCGACGCCATCAAGATCGACAAGTCGTTCGTCGCCGACCTGCCGACCGACCCCGACGCGTGCGCCGTCGTCTCCGCCGTGCTCGGCCTGGGGCACGGCATGGGGTTGATCGTGGTGGCCGAGGGGGTGGAGATGGAGGACCAGCTCGACGTGCTGCGCGACATGGGGTGCGACGAGTACCAGGGCTTCATCGATGGCCGGCCCGGACCGCTGCGCGAGGTCCTCGCCGTCGAGCCTTGAGCGGGCCGGGGCCGTCGCGCGGCATGATGGGCGCCATGCCCACGGCACCCAACGTCTCCTCCTCGATCACCGTCCGGCTCGAGCTGCCGGCCCGACCCACCGCGGTCAGCGAGCTGACCCATGCGATCGAGGCGGCCGGAGCGATCGTCACCGCGCTGGACGTCACCGCCTCCGGCAACGACCGGGTGCGGGTCGACGTCACCTGCGCCACCCGCGGGGGTGACCACCCGGGCGAGGTCGTCGAGGCGCTGCGCGGGCTGGGGGGCGTGGACATCGACCGGGTCTCCGACCGGGTCTTCCTGGCCCACCTGGGTGGCAAGCTGTCGGTGGAGTCCAAGGTGCCGATCCGCAACCGGGACGACCTGTCCCTGATCTACACCCCCGGGGTGGCCCGGGTCTGTGAGGCGATCGCGGCCAACCCGGAGGACGCGCGGCGGCTGACCATCAAGCGGAACACCGTCGCCGTGGTCACCGACGGGTCGGCCATCCTGGGCCTGGGCAACCTCGGGCCGCTGGCCGCGCTGCCGGTGATGGAGGGCAAGGCGGCGCTGTTCAAGCGGTTCGCCGGGATCGACGCCTTCCCGCTGTGCCTGGACACCCAGGACGCCGACGAGATCGTCCGCACGGTGATCGCGGTGGCGCCCGGCTTCGCCGGCATCAACCTGGAGGACATCTCCGCGCCGCGCTGCTTCGAGATCGAGGAGCGACTGCAGAAGGCGCTGGACATCCCGGTCTTCCACGACGACCAGCACGGCACCGCGATCTGCGCCCTGGCCGCGCTGACCAACGCCCTGAAGGTGGTCGGCAAGCAGCTGGCCGACGTCCGGCTGGTGATGTCCGGGGCCGGCGCGGCCGGCACCGCAGTGCTCAAGCTGCTGCTCGCGGCCGGCGCCAGGGACGTGGTGGTCTGCGACATCGAGGGCGTGGTGCACGAGGGACGGGAGGGGCTGGACCCCTCGCTGGTCTGGACGGCGCAGAACACCAACCCGCGCAGGGTCAGCGGCAGCCTCAAGCAGGCGATCCGCGGCGCGGACGTGTTCGTCGGCCTGTCCGGGCCGAACATCCTGACCGGCGACGACGTGGCCGCCATGGCGCCGGACTCCATCGTGTTCGCGCTGGCCAACCCGGTGCCCGAGGTGGACCCGATGGAGGCCTCCCGGACCGCGGCCGTGGTGGCCACCGGCCGCAGCGACTTCGCCAACCAGATCAACAACGTGCTGGCCTTCCCCGGGGTCTTCCGGGGGCTGCTGGACGCCCAGTCCAAGACCATCACCACCGAGATGCTGCTGGCCGCCGCGAAGGCGCTGGCCGGGGTGGTCGCCGACGCCGAGCGCAACGCCACCTACATCATCCCCAGCGTGTTCCACCCCGACGTGACCCGGGTGGTCGCGGCCGCCGTGGAACGGGCCGCGCTGGCCGGCGGGGCGTCCGTGGCGGCCGGCCGGCCGCGGCACGAGCTGTCCTCCCCGACCGCGGCGCTGGAGCTGCCGACCGCCGGCTCCGGGGCGGCCACCGACCAGCTCAGCGTTCCGGACGCCGAGGTGGCGGACCGCGCGTGAGCCGGGCCTGTCCGGTGACCCGGCGGGAGGCCCGCGTCCGGTCCAGGATGGACGCATGGAGGGGCTGACCGGCAGGCTCCTGGTCGCGACACCGGAGCTGGAGGAACCGACCTTCGCGCGCACCGTCGTCCTGGTCCTGGACCACGGCGACTCCGGCGCGTTCGGGGTGGTGGTGAACCGGCCCATGGAGGTCGAGGTGGACGCCGTGCTGCCCGGCTGGCAGTCCCTGGTGACCGAGCCGCAGCAGCTGTTCCAGGGTGGGCCCGTGCAGCTGGACTCGGCGCTGGGCCTGGTCACCGTGCCCGGGGACGACACCGAGCCGGAGGGGATCAAGCGGATCCTGGGCGCGTTCGGGCTGGTCGACCTGGACGCCGAGCCGCAGACGGTCGCCGGCGGGATCGCCGGGCTGCGGATCTTCGCCGGCTACGCCGGGTGGGGCGCCGGGCAGCTGGAGCGCGAGATCGAGGAGGGGTCCTGGTTCGTGGTCGACGTCGAGGCCCGGGACCCGTTCACCGATGAGCCGCAGAGCCTGTGGGCCCGGGTGCTGCGCCGCCAGCGGGGTTCGCTGGCCCTGGTCTCGACCTTCCCCGAGGACCCCGACCTGAACTGAACGACCCGGGCCGCACCGGCTTAGGATGGCCCGGTGAGCACGATGCCCCCCGACCCCTCGCCGCTGTCCTCGCCCTCCCCGGAGCCCTCCAGGACGGCCGTGCTGGAGCGTGAGCAGCTCGAGCAGCCCACCGAACCCGGGGACCACGAGCGCTTCTCGCACTACGTGCGCAAGGAGAAGATCCTGGAGTCGGCGCTGTCCGGGGAGCCGGTCCGTGCGTTGTGCGGCAAGGTCTGGGTGCCCGGGCGCGACCCGCAGCGCTTCCCGGTCTGCCCGGTGTGCAAGGAGGTCTACCAGGGCCTGCGGCCGGGCAACGACGGTGGTGACTCCGGGGGTGACTCCGGTGGTGACTCCGGGGGCGGCTCCGGGTCGGGGCGCTGACCGCAGCCGCCGACCGCCGCCCGGCCGGCAGCTCCCCGCTGGAGGCCCGCTACCGCTGGACCACGCTCGGGATCATCACCCTGGTCACCCTGGTCGCCTTCGAGGCGCTCGCGGTGGCCACCGCGATGCCGGTTGTCGCCCGTCAGCTGGGCGGGGTGCGTGAGTACGGCCTGGCCTTCTCGCTCTTCTACACCACCGCCCTGCTGGGCACCTCGCTGGCCGGCGGCTGGGCGGACCGGCGCGGGCCTCGGGAACCGGTGCTGACCGGCCTGGCCCTGTTCGTGGTCGGGCTGGCGCTGTGCGGGTCGGCCACCAGCTGGTCGGTGCTGCTGCTCGGCCGGGCGGTCTCCGGCGCCGGCGGCGGGCTGATCGGAGTCGCGCTGTACGTGGTGGTCGCCGACAGCTATCCGCCTGCGACCCGGCCGGTGCTGTTCGGCTGGATCTCCGCGGCCTGGGTGGTGCCCTCGATGGTCGGCCCGGCGGTAGCCGGCCTGCTGGCCGAGCACGCCAGCTGGCGTCTGGTGTTCTGGTTGGTCCCGCCCCTGGTGACCGGCCCGGCCCTGGTCCTGCTGCCCCGGTTGCGCCGTCCGAACGGGGGTGGCGCCGACGGTGGTGGCGCCGACGGTGGTGGCGCCGGCGGCGGTGGGCCCGGCCGCAGGGAGCAGACCGGCGGCGGGGCCCGGGCGCTGCGCGGCGCAGGGCTGGCCGCGGGGGTGCTGGGTGTGCAGATCGGCCTGCAGGCCGTCGTGGCCCGCCCGGGGCCGCTGGGCCTGCTCGTGCTGGGCGGGGGGCTGGCGCTGGCCCTGGTCTCGCTGCCCGGCCTGGTGCCGGCCGGGACCGCGCTGGCCGTCCGCGGGCTGCCCAGCGTGGTGCTGGTTCGCGGCCTGCTGACCGCCGCGTTCTTCGGTGCCGAGACGTTCGTGCCGCTGATGCTGGTCAGCGAGCGACGGCTGAGCGCCGCCGTGGCCGGGCTGTGCCTGACCGGCGGGGCGGTCGGCTGGAGCAGCGGAGCCTGGCTGCAGGGGCGACGCGGCCTGCGGCTGTCCCGGTTCACCCTGGTCTCGGCCGGTGCCGCGGTGATCGCGGTGGCCGTGCTCGGGTTGACCGGCGCCGTCACCGACACCTTCCCGGTCTGGCTGGTCGCGCCGCTGTGGGCGTTCAGCGGGCTGGGCATGGGGCTGGCCATGAGCTGCACCAGCGTGCTGACCCTTCAGCTGTCCCCGGCCGGGCAGGAGGGCCGCAGCTCGGCCGGCCTGCAGCTGTCCGACCAGCTCGGCAGCGTGCTCGGCCTCGGCGTGCTGGGCGCCGTCTTCGGTGCCCTGCACGACCCGGCCGGCAGCGACGCCGGCGCCTTCCGGCTCATCTGGGTGATCACAGGCAGTCTCGCCGTGGTTACTGCCGGTGTGGCCGTCCGGACCCGGCCGGCGGGTCCGGCGTCGGTCGGGAAGCCGGCCGACGGTAGCCTGTCGACCTCGTGAGCGCCGCCCCGCACGGCCCGGCGTCGGCCGGGCACCCGAGTCCCTCGGCCGCTTCGCACCTGCCGCCGGCCTTCCCCGGCCGCGCCCCGTGGGGCACCGCCGCCAAGCTCCGCGCCTGGCAGCAGGAGGCCCTGGAGGTGTACCTGGAGCGCGCGCCGCGGGACTTCCTGGCGGTGGCCACCCCCGGGGCCGGGAAGACGACCTTCGCGCTGCGGGTGGCCGCCGAGCTGCTGGCCCGGCGGGTGGTGAGCCGGGTGAGCGTGGTCTGCCCGACCGAGCACCTGAAGCGGCAGTGGGCGGACGCCGCGCACCGGGCCGGGATCCGGCTGGACCCCACCTTCCGCAACGCGATGGGCAGCCACGGCCGCGACTACGACGGCGTCGCGCTGACCTACGCGCAGGTCGGGCTGAAGCCGCAGCTGCACCGGGCCCGGACCGAGGCGACCCGCACCCTGGTCATCCTGGATGAGATCCACCACGCCGGGGACGCCAGGTCCTGGGGCGAGGGGGTGCGCGAGGCCTTCGAGCCGGCCACCCGCCGGCTGTCCCTGACCGGCACCCCGTTCCGCTCCGACACCAACCCGATCCCGTTCGTGGAGTACGTGACCTACCCCGACGGCGTGCGCCGCTCCCGGGCCGACCACAGCTACGGCTACGGCGCCGCGCTGCGGGACGGCGTCGTCCGGCCGGTGATCTTCCTGTCCTACTCCGGGCAGATGCGCTGGCGGACCAGCGCCGGCGACGAGGTCTCCGCGCGGCTCGGCGAGCCGCTGACCAAGGACATGGTCGGCCACGCGTGGCGGACGGCCCTGGCCCCGGACGGGCAGTGGGTGCCGGCCGTACTGCAGGCCGCCGACACCCGGCTCAGCCAGGTCCGGCGCGGCGTCCCGGACGCCGGCGGCCTGGTGATCGCCACCGACCAGGACACCGCCCGCTCCTACGCCGCGCTGCTGCGCGAGCTGACCGGCGAGCCGCCGCTGCTGGTGCTCTCCGACGACGCCGGCGCCTCGGACCGGATCGAGGAGTTCGCGGCCGGCCAGCAGCGCTGGCTGGTCGCCGTCCGGATGGTCTCCGAGGGGGTGGACGTGCCCCGGCTGGCGGTCGGGGTGTACGCCACCTCGACCTCCACGCCGCTGTACTTCGCCCAGGCCGTCGGCCGGTTCGTCCGGGCCCGCAGGCGCGGGGAGACCGCCTCGATCTTCCTGCCCAGCGTGCCCGTCCTGCTGGACCTGGCCGGGCAACTGGAGGTGGAGCGGGACCACGCCCTGGACCGGCCCGCGCGTGACCAGGCTGAGGACTGGGTGCCCGAGCAGGGCCTGCTGGAGGCCGCCAACCGCAGCGAGCGGGCCAGCGCCGACCTGACCGGACCCGGGTTCGCGGCCCTGGAGGCGCAGGCCACCTTCGACCGGGTGCTGTTCGACCAGCAGGAGTTCGGGCTGGAGGCCGCGGTCGGCAGCGACGAGGAGCAGGACTACCTGGGCATCCCGGGCCTGCTGGAGCCCGAGCAGGTGACCACCCTGCTGCGCCAGCGCCAGGACCGCCAGGTCAGCGCCCGGGGCGCCCGCGGCCGGGACCAGCAGCGCGAGGTGGCCGAGGTGGCCGCGCACCGCCGGGCCGCCGCGCTGCGCAAGGAGCTGCACTCCCTGGTCGGGGCCTGGGCCCGGCGCACCTCGGCGCCGCACGGCTCGGTGCACAACGAGCTCCGCCGCGCCTGCGGCGGGCCGGAGGTGGCCAAGGCCAGCGGCGAGGAGCTGCAGGCCAGGATCGACACGCTGCGTAACTGGTTCGTGGGCCGGCGGTGATCCGGCTGACGGACGGTTGATAAGTCCGGGCGACGGGTAGCCGGGAACCGCATACGGTGAGGCCCGTGCATCCTTCCCGGGGCCGGCTGCGGCGTGAAGACGGAGGGTGACCCGTCGCGCACCGGGGGCGTCCCCGGTGCGCCCAACGGGGTGGTCGAGGCGCGGTCCACGCCCTCGGCGGGTCGTCTGAGCCACTCTGGCCGGGTGCCCTTCGCCGCCCTCGAAGCCCTGCTCGGGCAGCTGCCGCAGCTGGACAGCCCCGAGGCCGCCCAAGCCTGGCTGGAGGCGCTGTCGGTGCTGTGGCCGCTGCCGATGATCGCGGCCGACGAGGCCCGCGCCCTGGAGGCCCGCGCGCAGGTGCTGAGCCGCTGGTCGCTGCCGGAGGCCGCGCACCGGGAGTCCTACCGGGACGCCGCCCGGGCCGCCGAGCTCTTCGAGGACGCCGACCAGCCGATCCGGGCCGGCGCCGCCTACGCCTTCGCCGCCTGCGGTGCCGCGCACCATGGGCACGTCCGGTCGGCGCTGGACATCGCCGTCCGGGCGCTGCTGGCCCTGGCCAGCGGCGAGCAGGAGAGCGAGGACCAGGTCATCGCCCAGATGGCCGACCGGATGGCGATGCTCTGCCTGATCCTGGACGACCTGGAGCGCGCCGTCGACTTCGCCGAGGAGGCGGTCCGGCGCGCCGACCGGACCAGCGACCCGGTGACCTGGTCGCTGGTCCGCCGCGACCTCGGCGAGATCCTCCTGCTGCTCACCCGCGACCCCGGCCCGGGTCAGCGCCCCCGGGCGACCCGCTCCTGGCTGGCCCGGTTGCGGGAGCTGGCCGCCGAGCTGACCGAGCACGGCGAGCCGGCCCATCTGCGCCGGGTCACCGCACCGCAGCTGACCGCCGCCGTGCTGCTGCGCGGCGGGGACGCCGCGGCCGCCTGGCCGCTGCTGGAGCAGGCCGCCCAGGCGGCGGCGCAGGCGCCCGGACCCGGGCCGGGCGCCTCGCTGCCGCTGATCCGCGCGCAGTGCCTGCTCGCCCTGGACCGGCCCGAGGAGGCCCTGACCGAGCTTGACGCCGCCTCGGCCGCCTTCGTGGTCTACGACGGGAGCACCCACCGTGGCTGGGCGCTGGAGCTCGGGTCGGCGGCCCGGGCCGCCACCGGCGACCTGGCCGGCGCGCTGCAGCAGAGCTCGGAGCTGGTGGCCTGGATGCGCCGCCGGCACCGGCGCCAGGTCCGCGGGTTCATGGACCAGGTGTTCACCCGGGCCGGCGTGGAGGGGGAGCACCGCCGGCTGCTGGAACGCGCCGAGGACCTGAGCCGCACCGCGGAGGAGGACCCGCTCACCGGCCTGATGAACCGGCGCGGGATGGAGCGCTTCCTGTTCGAGCACGCCCCCGACGAGCAGCTGTGCGTGGTGATGATCGACGTCGACCACTTCAAGGAGGTCAACGACCGCAACGGCCACCCGGCGGGGGACCGGGTGCTGCTGGCGCTGGCCGGGCTGCTGTCGCACTCCTCGCGCTCGGTGGACCGGGTCGCCCGGTGGGGCGGGGAGGAGTTCGTGGTGGTGGTGCCGGGCGACGAACCCAGCGTCGGCACCGACGCGGCCGAGCGGCTGCGCCAGCTGGTCGAGGAGTCGGACTGGGAGAGCGTCCTGCCCGGTCTGGCGCTGACCGTCTCGGCGGGCGTCGCGGTCGGTCCGGCCGCCGAGGTGCAGGATCTGCTGCAGCGGGCGGACGCCGCCATGTACGAGGCGAAGCGGGCCGGTCGCAACCGGGTGGTGGAGGGCTGAGGCCGACAGGGCTGAGCCGGGCCCGGCCCCGCCGTGCGGCAGGCTAGGGGGGTGAGCGAGCAGAGCCCGGCCGGCTGGTACCCCGACCCCTCAGACGAGAGCGCCCAGCGCTGGTGGGACGGCCAGCGCTGGACCGCGGTCACCCGCCCGGCCGGGACCACCGGCCCGGACCCCGACCCGGCCCCGGCGCAACCGGCGCGCGAGCCCGTCCAGGCACCGCGCCCGGCCTCGCCGTGGGCGCCGCCGGCCGATGACGCACGACGGCCCGCCACGCGCCCCTCGCCTCCGGCCGGACCGGGCCGCCGCACGCCGGACGGCGCCCTGCTCGCCTCCCCCTGGCGCCGGCTGCTGGCCCGGATCCTGGACGGCCTGCTCGTCGGCCTGGTCACCCTGGCGCTGGGCTGGCGGTTCGTGTCCGAGCTGACCGCGGCGATGAACCGGGTCCTCGGACCGGCCTCGGGCCGCACCACCCCGGACCTGACCGCGCTGCTCACCGACGGCGGGTACCTGCACGCCCTGGCCGGGTTGACCTGGATCAACCTGGGGGTGTCCCTGGTCTACTTCTTCGCCTTCACCTACGGCCTGCAGGCCACCCCGGGCAAGCTGGCGCTGGGCATCCGGGTCCGCTCGGTGACCGGAGCCCATCCCACGGCCTGGCAGTGCCTGGGCCGCACGCTGGGCCTGGAGCTGCTCTCCGCGGTGCCGACGATCGGGACGCTGTACGCGATCGTGGCCGTGCTGTGGATCCTGTGGGACCCCCAGCGACAGGGGCTGCACGACAAGATCGCCCGGACGGTAGTCGTCCGGCGGGTCTGAGGCGCGCCGGGTCTGAGGCGCGCCGGGTCTGAGGCGCGGCGGGTCTGAGGCGCGGCGGGTCTGAGGCGCGCCGGGTCTGAGCGCGGCGGGCGAACGCTCAGGCCGGCCGGAGCAGCCCGGCCCGGCGCAGCCCGGCCAGCACGGCGTCCACGTCGTCCAGCACCAGGGTGGGCAGGAACGACCGGACCAGCGCGGCCTGCGCCGGGCCGCCGGTGGCCAGCGCGCCGACCAGGGCGCCCGGGTCGCTCGCGCCCAGCAGCTCGGTCAGCTCCGCCGGGCCGGCGCCGTCGACGGCGGCCCGGACCGCGGCCAGCCAGGCCAGCGCGGGCGCCGTCCCGGGCACCGGGCCGCCGACCACCATCTGCAGGCCGCGGTCCACGCAGCCGCGCAGCACCTGCGCCAGCCAGCCGGGCTCGGCACCGGCCGCCTGCGGGCCGCCGGCCGGCAGGTGCACCTGCTCGGCGCCGTCCTCGGCCAGCCGGAGCAGGTCGCGGGCCCACTGCTGCCGGTCCGGGGTGAGGGCCGCCGGCGCGGTGAAGTCCAGGGCGTCCAGGTCGCTGGTGTCGTCCAGGAAGAGCCCGACCACCTCCACCCGGTCGTCGTCCAGGAGCATGTTGCGGGCCTGCCGGACGTCCTCGACGTCACCGGTGAGCGCGACCCGCAGGCCCAGGTCGGCGCCGGTGAGCGCGTCGCGGAAGGCGTCGACCCCGGCCGCGGGCAGCACGAACGGCCCGCTGAGCTCGCCGTCCGGGCCGCGCAGCCGCTCCCGGTGCGCGGTCAGCGCCGCGGCCAGGTCGGCGCCGGGCCGCAGCGCGGCGCCGTCGGCCAGCAGGCCGGTCAGCAGGGTCGCCGCCAGTGCCGGGTCGGCGGTCGGGGCGGGGGCGGCGTGCGACTCGGCCATGACCGCAAACCCTAGCCGGACCCCAGGCTCGTGGGGCCCTCGATCCGGGCACCGGCTGCGGCCATCTCGGCCACCGCGTCAGCGCCGGTCCGCGGGTCGACCGCGGCGGTCAGGCCGAGCAGGACGGTGGTGCCCAAGCCCGCCCGCACGGCGTCCAGCACGGTGGCCCGCACGCAGTGGTCGGTGGCGATCCCGGCCACCTCCACCTGCTCCACGTCCCGCTCGCGCAGCCACTGGGCCAGCCCCACCTGTCGCCCGTCCTGCTCGGTGCTGCCCTCGAAGCCGGAGTACGCCGCGGCGTGCTCGCCCTTGGTGAACCAGGCCTGGACCGGCCCGGTGTCCAGGTCCGGGTGCGGCCGGGCGCCCTCGGTGCCGGCCACGCAGTGCCGCGGCCAGCTGGCGGCGAAGTCGGGCTGGTCGGCGAAGTGGTCACCGGGGTCCACGTGGAAGTCCAGCGTGCCGACCACGGCCGCGTACTGCCCGCTGCGGCGGGCCAGGTGATCGCTGATCGCCCGGGCCACCCGGGCGCCACCGGTGACGGCCAGCGAGCCGCCCTCGCAGAAGTCGTTCTGCACGTCGACCACGATCAGGGCCGTGCGGGGGCCGCTCATGGCTGCTCCGTTCCTGTCATCGCCGGACCTCGGTGGGGATCGCGGCCTCGCCGCGGGACAGCTTGCGGGCCGAGGCGGGCAGCTCGGCCAACGACCGGTCGTGCCGCTCGCGCGCCTGGTCCAGGGTCTCGGCGCCCACCACCTCGCCGTGCTCGACCAGCCGGCGCAGCAGCGCCCGTCCCTCGCCGTCGGCGCAGCCGCCGCCGGCGGCCCCGGCCAGGCCGTCCGGGCGCAGGCTGAGCAGCTCGGTGGTCGCCACCCCGTCGGCGTCGAGCAGCCGGTGCGCCGCCTTGGCCCCGCCCAGGCCGGCCTTGTCCTGGCTCTTCTTGGCCACCGGCTCCAGGCCGCCGTCCGCGCCCTCGCGGGCCACCAGCTTGTAGACCAGTCCGGCGGTCGGTGCCCCCGACCCGGTGACCAGCGAGGTGCCCACGCCGTAGGAGTCGACCGGCGCCACCGCCAGCGCGGCGATCGCGTGCTCGTCCAGGTCGGAGGTGACGGTGATCCGGGTGTCCGGGCAGCCGAGCGCGTCCAGCTGGGCCCGGACGGCGAAGGCCTGGGCGAGCAGGTCACCGGAGTCCAGCCGGACCGCGCCCAGCCCCGGACCGGCGGCGCGCACGGCGGCCGCGACACCGGCCGGGACGTCGTAGGTGTCGACCAGCAGGGTGGTGCCCGGCCCGAGCGCGGCCACCTGGGCGGCGAAGGCCGCCGGCTCGTCGTCGTGCAGCAGGGTGAAGGCGTGCGCGGAGGTGCCGATCGTCGGGATCGCGTACCGCTGCCCGGCGGCCAGGTTGGAGGTACCGGCGAAGCCGGCCACGTAGGCCGCCCGGGCCGCGGACACCGCGGCGTCCTCGTGCGCCCGCCGCGAGCCCATCTCCAAGCAGGGCCGCGCCCCGGCCGCCACCGTCATCCGGCTGGCCGCGGCGGCGATCGCGCTGTCGAAGTTGAGCACCGAGAGCACCAGCGTCTCGAGCAGCACGGCCTCGGCGAAGCAGGCCTGCACCGTCATCAGCGGCGAGCCCGGCACGTACGTCTCGCCCTCGCCGTAGCCCCAGATCTCGCCGGTGAACCGGTAGCCGGCCAGGAAGTCCACGGTGGCGGCGTCGACCACCCCGGCGCGGGACAGGAAGGACAGCTCCCGCTGGCCGAACCGGAAGCGGGTCAGCGCCTCCAGCAGTCGGCCGGTGCCGGCCAGGACGCCGTACCGGCGGCCGTCGGGCAGCCGCCGGGCGAAGACCTCGAACACACACTGCCGTTCGGCGGCGCCGCTGCGCAGCGCCGCCTGCAGCATGGTGAGCTCGTAGTGGTCGGTCAGCAGCGCGGTCGAGGCTGACCAGGCCGTGGCAGGCACGGCGTCAGCGTAGGCGTGCGCCCTGCCGGGGGCGCGCCCGGGCGCCGTAGTCTGGCCCGGTGCCTGTGCTGCTGTCCCTCGCCCCGGCCCAGCTGGAGCGCCCGGAGACCGAGCAGGCCACCGCGGCGGACGTCCCCTGGGTGACCATCGTCTGGAACGACCCGGTGAACCTGATGTCGTACGTGACGTACGTGTTCCAGACCTACTTCGGCTACGCCAAGGAGAAGGCCAACGCGCTGATGCTGGACGTGCACGAGAAGGGCCGGGCGGTGGTCGCCACCGGCTCGCGAGAGCAGATGGAGCGGGACACCGAGGCGATGCACGAGTTCGGCCTGTGGGCCACCTACCAGAAGGCCTCCGACCAGTGATCGGCCGACCCGCCGGGCCGTTCCGGGGCCGGGGCCGGGGCGCCGCCCGGCGGGTCGAGGTCCGGCTGCACGACCCCGAACGGGCCCTGCTGGCCGACCTGTTCGACCAGACCGGGCAGCTGCTGGAGCCCGAGCAGGGCGACCCCGGCCCGGACGCCCCGGCCCGGGACCCGTTGGCCGAGCTGGTCGGGATGGACCTGGAGGACCCCGACCGCACGGTCAGCCCGCCGCAGGACCCGGCCGTGGCCCGGCTGCTGCCCGACGCGAGCCGCGCGGACCCGGACGTGGCCGCGGAGTTCCGCCGGCTCACCGAGGACGGCCTGCGGGCCCGCAAGCGCGGCCACCTGGCCGGCGCGGCGGAACGGCTGCGCTCCAGCCAGCGCCCCCTGGTGCTGGACCTGCAGGCCGCGCAGGGCCTGCTCAAGGCGGTCACCGACGTCCGGCTGGTGCTGGCCCAGCGGCTGGGCCTGGACTCCGACGAGATGGCCGAGCAGCTGCACGCGGCGGTGGCGACGGCCGCCCGGGACGGCGCCGAGCAGGCCCAGCCGTGGCTGGGCCAGGCCGCGGTGTACGACTTGCTGACCGCCTGGCAGGAGGCGCTCGTCGAGGCGCTCACCGGTTAGGTCGGACCCAGGCCGTAGGCTTCGGCCCCGTGACGGACGCACCGATCGGCATCCTGGACTCCGGCGTCGGCGGCCTGACCGTGGCCCGCGCCGTGCTCGACCAGCTGCCGCACGAGCCGCTGGTGTACGTCGGCGACACCGCGCACGGCCCGTACGGCCCCAAGCCGATCGCGCAGGTCCGCGCGCACGCCCTGGACGTGATGGACCACCTCGTGGAGTCCGGGGTGAAGATGCTGGTGATCGCCTGCAACTCGGCCAGCGCGGCCACCCTGCGCGACGCCCGGGAGCGGTACGACGTGCCCGTCGTGGAGGTCATCCAGCCGGCCGTCCGGACCGCGGTGGCGACCACCCGCAACGGCGCCGTCGGGGTGATCGGCACCCGCGCCACGGTGACCTCCCGGGCCTACGAGGACGCCTTCGCCGCCGCGCCGCAGCTGGCCATCACCTCCCGCGCCTGTCCGCGGTTCGTCGAGTTCGTCGAACGCGGCATCACCGGCGGCCCGGAGCTGCTGGCGGTCGCGCACACCTACCTGGACCCGGTCCGTGAGGCCGGCGTCGACACCCTGGTCCTGGGCTGCACCCACTACCCGCTGCTGACCGGGGTGATCTCCTACGTGATGGGCCAGGGCGTGACGCTGGTCAGCAGCGCGGAGGAGACGGCCAAGGACGTGTACCGCCTGCTGGTCGCCGAGGGGCTGGAACGCGACCCCGGCCTGGCCCCGCCCGTGCACCGCTTCCTGGCCACCGGTGACCCGGAGCCGTTCGCCCGGCTGGCCCGCCGGTTCCTGGGCCCCGAGGTGAGCGTCGCCGAGCACGCCGGGGCCTTCGCATGAGGCTGACCGTCATCGGCTGCAGCGGGTCCTTCCCCGGGCCGGGCTCGCCCGCCTCCTGCTACCTGCTCGAGACCGAGGACGCCGACGGGCGCACCTGGCGGGTGCTGCTGGACCTGGGCAGCGGCGCCCTCGGCCCGCTGCAGCAGCACGTGCCGGTCGGCGAGCTGGACGCCGTCCTGGTCAGCCACCTGCACCCGGACCACTTCGCGGACCTGTGCGGACTGTTCGTCGCGCTGCGCTACGACCCGGCCGGGGGGCCCACCCGCCGCGTGCCGGTGTACGGGCCGCCGGACACCCTGGCCCGGCTGGAGGGCGCCTACGGCGCGGACGAGCACGGCTCGATGGCCGAGGTGTACGACGTGCGGGCCTGGTCGGACGGCCTGCAGGTGCGCCTCGGTCCGCTGACCGTCACCGCCCGGCGGGTGGACCACCCGGTGCCGGCGTTCGGGTTGCGGGTGGAGCAGGACGGCGCGGTGCTGGCCTACACCGGGGACAGCGACAGCTGCCCGGCGCTGACCGAGCTGGCCACCGGCGCCGGGCTGCTGCTGGCCGAGGCCTCGTTCGTGGAGGGCCGGGACACGGTGCGCGGCATCCACCTGACCGGGCAGCGCGCCGGACAGCTGGCCGCCGGCGCCGGTGCCGCAGCCCTGGTGCTGACCCACATCCCGGTCTGGACCGACCCCGCGGTGGTGCTGGCCGAGGCCCGCGGCGCCTACCGTGGCCCGGTCGCGGTCGCCCGACCCGGCGCCGTGCACCAGGTCAGGGCCCCCCTAGGCTGACCGGCATGCCCGAACCGTCCAGCCCTCCGCCCGACCTCGCCCCGCCCGGCCCGGGCCCGGTCCGCCTGGACGGGCGCGGCCCGGACCAGCTCCGTGAGGTCCGGATCACCCGGGGCTGGCTGGACCACGCCGAGGGCAGCGTGCTGGTGGAGTTCGGCCGCACCCGGGTGCTGTGCGCCGCCTCCTTCACCGAGGGTGTCCCGCGCTGGCGCAAGGGCTCGGGCCAGGGCTGGGTGACGGCGGAGTACGCGATGCTGCCCCGGGCCACCAACACCCGCGGTGACCGGGAGTCGGTCAAGGGCCGGGTCGGTGGGCGCACGCACGAGATCTCCCGGCTGGTCGGCCGGGCGCTGCGCGCGGTGGTGGACACCCGGGCGCTGGGGGAGAACACCGTGGTGCTGGACTGTGATGTGCTGCAGGCCGACGGCGGCACCCGGACGGCGGCGATCACCGGCGCCTGGGTGGCGCTGGCCGACGCCGTCGCCTGGGCCCGGGAGCACAAGCTGGTCCGGGCCTCCGCCCAGCCGTTGACCGGGTCGGTGGCCGCGGTGAGCGTCGGGGTGGTCGACGTGGCCGGTGCGCCCCGGCCGGTGCTGGACCTGTGCTATGAGGAGGACGTGCGGGCCGGCACCGACATGAACGTGGTCTGCACCGGAGACGGTGCCTTCGTGGAGGTGCAGGGCACCGCCGAGGGCACCCCGTTCGACCGCCGCGAGCTGGACGCCCTGCTCGACCTGGCGGTCGGCGGCTGCGCGGAGCTGTCCCAGCTGCAGGCTCAGGCGCTGGCCCGGTGAGCGCGGCGCCGGTGGGCGCCCGCGGCGCACCGGGTCGCCGGCTGGTGCTGGCCACCCGGAACCGGCACAAGGTCCTCGAGCTGACCCGGATCCTGGCTGAGGCCGGGTTGGCCGGGGTGCAGGTGCTGGCCGCCGGCGACCTGGACGGCGTCCCGGAGGTGGCCGAGACCGGCCTGACCTTCGCCGAGAACGCCGAGCTGAAGGCGGTCGCGGTGGCCGCAGCCACCGGGCTGCCCACGGTCGCCGACGACTCCGGGCTGTGCGTCGAAGTGCTCGGCGGGGCGCCGGGCATCTTCTCCGCCCGCTGGTCGGGCCGGCACGGCGACGACGACGCCAACCTGGACCTGCTGCTCGCCCAGCTGGCCGACGTGAGCGACCCGCACCGCACCGCCTGGTTCGGCTGCGCCGCCGTGCTCGCCCTGCCCGGCGGCGTGGTGCGGACCGCGACCGGCCGGCTGACCGGCCGGCTGCTCACCGCCCGGCGCGGCAGCGGCGGGTTCGGCTACGACCCGATCTTCCTGCCCGACGGGCAGGACCGGACGACGGCGGAGCTGAGCCCGCAGGAGAAGGACGCGATCAGCCACCGGGGTCAGGCCTTCCGGGCCCTGGCCCCCGCGGTGGTCTCCGCGCTCTGAGCGCTCGGGCGCGCGCCCGGGCCGCCCGGCGGGGGACACTGGGCCGGTGAGCACCCCGACCGTGACCCAGCCGCCCGGCACCCGACCGGGGGCCGGGCGCGACGCCCGGTCCAGCGCGCTGGCCGGGCTGGCCGCGGGCCTGCTGGGGCTGGGCCTCGCCCAGCTGGTCTCCGCCCTGACCGGGGCCGGCAGCTCGCCGGTGCTGGCCGTCTCGGCCACCTTCGTCGACCACACCCCGCTGTGGCTGAAGGACCAGGCGGTGAGCTGGTTCGGCACCGCCGACAAGAGCGTGCTGCTGGCCGGAGCCGTCCTGGTGGTCCTGGCCCTGATGGCGCTGGCCGGTCTGGCCGGCCGGCGGGACGTGCGGCGGGCGGGCTGGGCCGCGCTCGCCCTGGCCGCGGTGGCCGCGCTGGCCGCGGCCACCCGCCCGGACGCCGGCGTGCTGGCCGTGGTGCCCTCGGTGGTCGCCGGCGTGGTCGGCGCCCCGGTGCTGCAGGCCCTGCTGCGCCGGCTGACCCCCGCCCCGGACGCCGCCACCGGCCGTGCGCTGGACCGGCGAGGCTTCCTGCGGCTGGCCGCCGCCAGCGCCGCCGGTGGGCTGCTCGCCGGGGTCACCGGCTGGCTGGCGACCCGCGGCTCCCGGGCCGTCGCGCAGGCCCGCGCCTCGCTGAGGCTGCCCGCACCGGCCGTCCCGGAACCGCCGCTGCCGGCCGACGCCGACCTGGCCGCCGTCCGTGGCATCTCCGGCGTGGCGCCGTTCCGGGTGCCCAACGCCGACTTCTACCGGATCGACACCGCGCTGGTCGTGCCGCAGGTGGACCCGGCCGGCTGGCAGCTGCGGATCCACGGCATGGTCGACCGCGAGGTCACCCTGAGCTATGCGCAGCTGCTGGCCGCCGACCTGGTCGAGCACGACCTCACCCTGACCTGCGTGTCCAACGAGGTCGGGGGTGACCTGATCGGCAACGCCCGCTGGCTCGGGCTGCCGATCGCCGGCCTGCTGCAGCAGGCCGGGCCGCGGGCCGGCGCGGACATGGTGCTGTCCACCTCGGCGGACGGCTGGACCGCCGGCACGCCGCTGGAGGCGCTCACCGACGGGCGGAACAGCCTGCTCGCGGTGGGCATGAACGGCGCGCCGCTGCCGCTCGAGCACGGCTACCCGGTCCGGATGGTGGTGCCCGGGCTGTACGGGTACGTCTCGGCGACCAAGTGGGTGGTCGACCTGGAGGTCACCCGGTTCGACCGGGCGCAGGGCTACTGGACCCCCCGCGGCTGGTCGGCCCGGGGCCCGGTGAAGACCGAGTCCCGGATCGACGTGCCGGCCGGCGGCAGCGTGCCGGCGGGCACCGTCGCGGTGGCCGGGGTGGCCTGGGCCCAGCACCGGGGGATCGCCAAGGTCGAGGTCAGGGTGGACGACGGCGGATGGCAGCAGGCCACCCTGGGTGGGGTGCCGAGCAGCGACACCTGGCGGCAGTGGGTGTGGCGCTGGCCCGCCACCCCGGGCCGGCACACCCTCGCCGTGCGGGCCACCGACGCCACCGGCGCGGTGCAGACCTCCGCCGAGGCGCCGCCCGCCCCGGACGGTGCCTCCGGGTACGACACCGTGCAGGTCGAGGTCACTGGCTGAGCGGGGCGCCGCGACCGACCCGCGCGGGCCGGCCCTGGTCCGGGCGCTGCGCGCCGCCGGCTGCGTGTTCGCCGAGCAGGAGGCCGAGCTGCTGCTGGCCGCCGTCGACCCCCCGCAGCAGGGGCCGGGCACCGGCCCGGACGGTGACCGGCTGACCGCGCTGGTCGCCCGCCGGGTGGCCGGCGAGCCGCTGGAGACGGTGCTCGGCTGGGCGGCGTTCTGCGACCTGCGGGTGCAGGTGTCGGCGGGGGTGTTCGTGCCCCGACGGCGCACCGAGCTGCTGGCCCATGCCGCGGTCGACTGCGCGCGGGCCGCCGGCCCGCACCCGGTCCTGCTGGACCTGTGCTGTGGCTCGGGCGCGATCGCGATGGTCGCCGCCCGGGACCTGCCCGGGGCCGAGGTGCACGCCAGCGACGTCGAGCCGGTCGCCGTCCAGGTGGCCAGGCGCAACCTGGCCGGCCGCGCCCAGGTGCACCAGGGCGACCTGTTCGCGCCGCTGCCGCCCGGCCTGCGTGGCCGGGTCGACGTGCTGGTGGCCAACGTGCCGTACGTGCCGAGCGAGGCGATCGCCGGCATGCCGCCGGAGGCCCGTGAGCACGAGCCCCGCCAGGCGCTGGACGGCGGCCCGGACGGCCTGGCCGTGCTGCGCCGGGTGGCCGCGCAGGCGCCGTCCTGGCTGGCGCCCGGTGGGGTGCTGCTCTGCGAGGTGAGCCCGGCGCAGCTGCCCGCGGCCCGGGCCGCCCTGGCCAGGCGGTTCGTCCCGCAGCTGCTGAGCGACCCCGAGCGGGAGGCGACCGCGCTGCTCAGCCGGCTGGCAGAGCAGCCAGGGCCGACTCGCCCAGCGGGGCCCCGGCCAGCGTCGCCGCGTGCAGCGCGGCGCCCACCACCGGGCTGAACCGCGGCCGCCGCAGGTCGCAGCGGGCGGGTCCGCTCTCGAGCCCGGCGGTGAAGGCGGCCAGCACCCGCTCCGAGCCGAACACCCCGCCGGAGTAAGAGACCGGCACCTGCTCACCGGGCCGGAACCCCAGCCTCTCGATGCCGGCGACGACCAGCCGGGCGAGCTCCTGGCCGGCCTGGAGCAGGATCTGCTCGGCGACGGCGTCGCCCTGGTCGGCGGCCCGGGCCACCACGGGGCTGAGCGCGGCCACCCGCCGGCGGTCGCCTCGCCACCGGTTCAGCACCAGGTCCACCAGGTCCAGGTCGCGTGCCAGCCCCAGGTGGGCGCGCAGCAGGTCGGCCAGCGGGCCGGGCGGCAGCCGGCCGTCGCTCATCCACGAGAAGGCCTGCAGAGCGCGCACCCCGATCCAGTGCCCCGATCCCTCGTCGCCGAACGCCTCGCCCCAGCCGCCGGTCCGCACCCCGCGACCGAGCCGTTCGCCGTAGGTCATCGACCCGGTGCCGCTGATCACGTTGACCCCGTCGAGGCCGGCCAGCGACCCCGCCCAGCCGCAGACCATGTCGTTGTCGCAGCGGTAGCGGTCGTGGCCCAGCCCCGGCCGGGGGGCGGCGTCCAGCACGCCCACGTCGTCCGTCAGCTCTCCGTAGGTCGGCAGACCGAAGAAGGCGTGCTCGATGCTGTCCGGCTGCACGCCTGCGGCCGCGCAGACCCGCGCGATGCCGGCGGCAAGCACCTGGGCGACGTCGGCGGCCCGCTGCGGCGCGGGCGGGCCGGCCGCGGACAGGTAGTAGCAGCTCGGCCCGCTCACGGCGGCCAGCACCTGGCCGTCCGCCCCGATCAGGCAGTACGCGGTCTTCGTCCCACCGCCGTCCACGCCCAGGTACAGCCCGCTCGGCCGGCTCATCGGGAACCGGGGTAGGGGTGCACGCTCACCCCCTGCACCACCCGGTTCACCTCACCGCCCGGGAACGGGTTGTCCGGGGTGCGACCGTGCGCCAGCGAGGCGCCCAGCGCGATCAGCTGGGCGACCAGGACGAAGCCCGCGGCGGCGGCCACGTCCGGTGCCTCGTCCAGCCCCGGCAGCCGCCACAGCCGGCCCCGGTGCGGCGCCGCGGGGGGCCGGGCGGCGACCACCAGGAGGTCGTCCTCGCCGAGCACCGAACCCAGCTCGCGGGCCAGGTCCTCGTCGTAGCGGCGGGTGTGCGGGTCGTTGGACAGGTACAGCACCACCAGGCTCTGCCCGTCCAGGACGGCCTTGGGGCCGTGCCGGAAGCCCAGCGGGGAGTCGAAGTAGCTGACCACCTCCCCGCCGGTCAGCTCCAGCAGCTTCAGCGCGCTCTCCCGGGCCAGGCCGCGCAGCGGGCCGCTGCCCAGCCAGACCACCCGGGCGTGCCGGCGACCGGCGAGCGCGACGGCGTCCTGCTCGCGCTCGGCCAGCAGCGCCTGCCCGGACCGGGCCAGCTGGTCGGCCAGCGGTCCCGGATCGACGGAGCGGTCCAGGGCGAACCAGGCGGCCAGCAGCATGCAGGTGAAGCTGGAGGTCATCGCGAAGCCGCTGTCGTGCGCCTCCTCGGGCAGCACCAGCACCTGGGAGTCGGCGCGCTCGCGGTGCCGGGCGGCCAGCGCGCCGTCGGCGTTGCAGGTGATCACCAGGTGCCGCACCGAGGTCAGCAGCCGGTCGGCGATCTGGGTCGCGGCCACGCTCTCCGGGCTGTCCCCGGACCGGGCGAAGGACACCATCACCGTCGGCACGTCCTGGGCCAGGCAGCCCGCCGGGTCCGCGACCAGGTCGGTGGTCGCCACCGCCTCCACCCGGCGCCCCAGCCGGCGGGTCAGGGTGGGGGCCAGGATCTCCCCCACGAAGGCGGAGGTGCCGGCGCCGCTGAGCACGATCCGCAGGGCGGGGTCGGACCACACCGGGTCCAGCAGGGCGCGTGCCGTGGCCCGGCCCTCCCGGTCGGCGGCGACCTGCCGCCACAGCCGGGGCTGCTGGGCGATCTCCCGCCCGGTGGCCGAACCGCCGTCCAGCAGCCCGGCCGGGGCGTGCGGCCGGGTCCGGGCGGTGCCGGGGCGCTCGGCGGTCATCCTCGGTCCTCCTTCTCCGCGGCCCGCCTGCTCCGCTGCTGCCGGCCGGACCGGTTCTTCCGGTGCGGGAGAAGGGACTCGAACCCTCACGCCCGAAGGCACAGGAACCTAAATCCTGCGTGGCTGCCAGTTACACCACTCCCGCGTCCGGCCAGGGTAGCGGCGCCCGGGGTCGGCTCAGATGCCGAGCGCCTTGCGCAGCATGGCCACGTGCCCGGTGGCCCGGACGTTGTACCGGGCGAGCTCGACGACCCCGTCCGGGTCGATGACCACCGTGGAGCGGATCACCCCGACCACCCGCTTGCCGTACAGCGTCTTCTCCCCGTACGCGCCGTAGGCCTCCAGCACCGCGTGGTCCGGGTCGGACAGCAGCGGGAAGGTGATGGCGTCCCGGACCGCGAACTTCGCCAGGCGCTC
Organism: uncultured Actinomycetota bacterium; assembly: GCA_963821825.1. Lineage (GTDB taxonomy): Bacteria > Actinomycetota > Actinomycetes > Actinomycetales > Kineosporiaceae > CAWGFD01. Next base: position 155,139 of record CAWGFD010000001.1, on the reverse strand, counting down.
CGGCGGGTCGGGGGAGATGCCCAGCACCGCGTAGCCGGCGGTCTGCAGCGAGGCCAGGTTGTCCCGGAAGTCGCAGGCCTGCTTCGTGCAGCCCGGGGTCATCGCGGCCGGGTAGAAGTAGACGACGACGTGCTGCCCGCGCAGGTCGCTCAGCCGCACCCTGGACCCGTCGGCCGCGGTCAGCTCGAACCCTGGCGCGACCTGCCCCACCTGCACCTGACCCCCCTGCACCCGACCCCCCTGCACCCGACCCGTCTGTACCTGACCCGTCTGTACCTGACCCAGTCTGGAACCCTACCCACCGCCGCACCCGCCCCGCCGATCACCGTCCGCCGTGTCCCGCCGCGCTCACGTCCCGCGCGATCATGGGTCAACGGTTGGTCGCGGCGGCGATGATCAACCGTTGGCCCATGATCAGCGCGCTGGGGGGGGGTGAGGTGTCGCCGGGTGGGGTGGGACGGCGGGAGGGCGCGGGGGGCACGGGGCCTATACGGTGGGGCGTCGATGATCGAGAGCGAGGTTTCCCGCGTGAGCGCAGACCAGAACAAGGCCACCGGCCCCACCATCCCGTCGGACCCGGCCCAGATCGAGGCGAGGATCATCGAGCGCCGGGCGCACCTGGCCGCAACCGTCGACGAGCTGGTCGAGCGGACCAAGCCCAAGGCGCTGGCCATGAAGGGCAAGGCGACGGTCCAGGCCAAGGCGACCGCCGCGGTGCAGACCCCGGACGGCCAGTGGCGGACCGAACGGGTCGCCGCCGTGGGCGCGGCGTTCGCCTCGTTGGTCGCCCTGATCGTGTGGAACCGTCGCCGGATCGCCCGCAAGGAGCGGACCGCCAGCGCCCGCAAGCGGTAGGCCGTGGTGCGCTCGCTACCGCCGGGCGTCGTCCCACAGGTCCCCGGTCCGGGCCAGGAGTCGGTCTGGGAGTACCCGCGCCCGCCTCGGGTCGAGCCGAGCCACGCCGAGGTCGTGGTCACCCTCGCTGGGGCGCAGGTCTGGCGGACCCGCGCGGCGCTGCGGGTGCTGGAGACCTCACACCCGCCGACGTGGTACCTGCCCGCGGCGGACGCCGCCGTCGGGCTGCTGCGACCGGGCAACGGCTCGAGCTGGTGTGAGTTCAAGGGCGGGGCGACCTACCTTGACCTCGTCCACGGCGACCGGGTCGCCGCAGGCGCCGCCTGGACCTACCCCGAGCCCAGCCCGGGCTATGAGCAGCTGCGCGGGCACGTCGCGCTGTACGCCGCCGCCGTCGACCTGGTCACGGTGGACGGCGTGCCCGTCCGTCCCCAGCCCGGCCGGTTCTACGGTGGCTGGATCACCCCGGACGTGGTCGGCCCGTTCAAGGGCGTGCCGGGGTCGAACGGCTGGTGAGCAGCGGGGTAGCGTGCCGCGGGTGACCTCCCCGGACCCGGCCGACCGGCTGCCGATCAGGATGCTGCACGACCGACTGCTGGTCTCCGTCGAGCACGAGGGCGGGGAACGGCGGGCCGCCTCCGGCATCGTCATCCCGGCCACCGCGGCGGTCGGCAAGCGGTTGTCCTGGGCCGGGGTGATGGCGATCGGGCAGAACGTGCGGCAGGTGCAGGTGGGGGACCGGGTGCTCTACGACCCGGAGGACCGCGCCGAGGTGGAGCTGCAGGGCCGGGCCTACCTGCTGCTGCGTGAGCGCGACATCCACGCCGTCGCGGCGCCGCGGGTCGACGACGGCCAGACCGGGCTGTACCTCTGAGCCGCGGCCCGGTGACGCCGACGCCGGTGAACCGGCCGCCCGGTCGCCGGGCACCCTCCGGTGCCCGGCCGAACGCGCGGTACACCCCGCTGGACGCGCCCGGGCCGCTGCCGTGGGAGATGGTCCGGTCGGTGCCGGCCATCCGGCGGGACACCCTAGGCTTCCTGGAGAGGCTGGTCGCCCGCTACGGGGACCTGGTCGCCTTTCCGATGCCGCGCGGGGCGGTGCTGCTGGTCAACGACCCGCAGGCCGCCCGCCGGGTGCTGCAGGACAACCACCGCGGCTACAGCAAGGACACCCTGCAGTACGGGTCGCTGTCCGCGGTCACCGGGTCGGGCCTGCTGACCGCGGACGGCACGGCCTGGCGGGAGCGCCGCCGGCAGGTCCAGCCCGCCTTCCATCACGCCCGGCTGGACGGCGTGGCCGGCGCCGCGGCGCAGGCCGCCGAGGGCCTGCGCCGGCGCTGGCTGACCGCCCCCGGTGGGGTGCTGGACGTCGACCACGCGGCCATGGAGGCCACCCTCCAGGTCGTCGGCCGGACCCTGCTGGGGGAGGACGGGTCGGGTTCGCCGCCATCGGCCCGCTCCGGCGCGGCGGTGGTCGCCGCCGTGGACGCCGCCCTGGCCGTGGTGGTCTCCCGGGCCGCCTCGCCGTTGCCGGCCGGGCTGCCCACGCCGTCCCGGCGCCGGCTGCGCCGGGCGGTGGCCACCTTGGACCAGCTCTGCCTGGAGGTGGTGGCCCGGCGCCGGGCGGCCGGCTTCACCGACTCCGACCAGGACCTGCTGGCGCTGCTGCTGGGGGCGGCCGGGCCCGGGGCGGCCGGTGGCCTGGACGACCGGCAGGTCCGGGACGAGATCGTCACGCTGGTCATCGCCGGCCACGAGACGGTGGCCTCCAGCCTGACCTGGACGCTGCGGCTGCTGGCCGACCACCCGTCGGTCCAGGACCGGCTGGCCGCCGAGCTGGCCGGCCTGGGTGAGCGGGCGCCCGCCTGGTCGGACCTGCCTCGGCTGCCCTGGACCCGGGCGGTGGTGGCCGAGGCGCTGCGGCTGTACCCGCCGGCCTGGGTGATCAGCCGCCGGGCCACCGCCCCCGACGTGCTGGCCGGCGTCCGGGTGCCGACCGGCACCCTGGTCCTGGTCAGCCCGTACCTGCTGGGCCGGCGGCGGGCGTCCTTCCCCCGGCCCGAGGCGTTCGAGCCGGCCCGGTTCCTGGAGGACCCCGAGCTGGTCCGGTCCCCGGCCTACCTCCCGTTCGGGGCCGGCCCGCGGCTGTGCATCGGCCGGGACTTCGCCCTGCTGGAGGCCACCGTGATGCTGGCCGTGCTGGTCGCCGGCACCCGGGTGCTGCCGGTCCCCGGTCGCCCGACCCGGACGCGGGCCCTGGTCACCCTGCGCCCGGCCGGCGGCCTGCCACTGCGGCTGGCGCGGACGCCGGCCGGGCCGTCACAGCCGTGACGGCTACCCTGGAGCTCCCGTGCCGACGGCCGGGACACGGGCCGCGCGCCGGCCGTCGACGAGCTCTCGGGAGGACCACGGGTGAGCGCTGACCCACACGGCGACCAGGCCGGGGCCGACCCCCCGGAGCAGGAGCCGGAGGGTTCCCAGGCGTCCTCCCGGGGCCGCAGCGCCCCCTGGTACCGGGAGCTGGCGATCATCGTGATCAGCGCCCTGGTGCTGTCCTTCCTGGTCCGCACCTTCGTCGCGCAGGCCTTCTTCATCCCTTCCGGGTCGATGGAGCAGACCCTGCACGGCTGCCCCGGCTGTCAGGACGACCGGGTGCTGGTGGACAAGGTGACGTACCACTTCCGGGACGTGCGCCGCGGCGAGATCGTGGTGTTCAACGGCACGAACAGCTGGCCGGTGCAGCAGGCCCCCGTCTCCGGCAACCCGGTGGCCCGGGCGCTGCACGAGGCGGCGGTTCTGGTCGGTCTGGCCCCCGCCGGCGAGGAGGCGTTCGTCAAGCGGGTGATCGCGATCCCCGGCGACACCGTGCAGTGCTGTGACTCCCTGGGCCGGGTGGAGGTCAACGGCACCCCGCTGGAGGAGCCATACGTCTTCCAGGACGACCACCAGCCGTTCGGGCCCGAGGTGCTCGGCCCCGGCCAGCTGTGGCTGATGGGCGACCACCGCGGGGACTCCTCGGACTCTCGCGCGCACGGGCCGGTGCCGGAGGCCAACGTGATCGGCCGCGCGGTGTTGATCGTCTGGCCGGTCAGTCGGTGGGCCAAGCTGGGCGTGCCCGCCACCTTCGCCGACATCCCCCCACCGAAGGGCTGATCAGGCCCGGATCACCAATCCACCCGCGTGGGGATCACCAGATCCAGCCGCGCTCGGCCAGCTCGGTCTCCTCACGCAGCCGGCCCACCCGCCGGTCCTCGCCGTGCTGACGCTGCACGGGCACCTCGGCCAGGGTCATCGCCTCGGCCAGCAGGTCGTCGTAGGCGATGCTCACCGCGCGCACCTTGACCGCGCGGCTGAACCGGTCGGCGTTCACCCGCAGGTGCCGGCTCTCGGTCTGCAGCGCCGACAACCGCAGCTGCACCCGGAGGGTCTCGAACGGGTCGGCCACCGGGTAGGCACCGATCGGGCTGGCCGGCTGCGGCCGGCGGGGACGGCGCCCGGCCAGCCGGGCCAGCGCACGGGTCAGCGGCCGGCACCAGCCGGCGATCCGGCTGCCACGGCCCGCCACGCTGAGCCAGGCGGCGCTGAAGACGGCTACCGGCGTGAGCATGAGGGCCAGGCCCGTCAGGACGCGCGTCACCACTGACCTCCGTGAGGGTCGTGAGCCGCGGCGGACGGACCTGCTCGCGGCCCTAGCAGAACCGTGTCGACACCGTTATCGGCAGACCTGGGTCATCACCCAAGTGGGTCAAGCGTGACCGATACCCCGGCCTGTTGTCCTGTTGAGATGCCAGGTGTGCCCTCCGTCACCCCGCCCCGGCGTCCCCAGGCCGGGGCGGTTCGGGGCTACGGGCGGTGGCGGTGGTCGGCGGTCCAGGACAACAGGTCGCCGACCGGCCAGCTGTTCACCACCCGGCCCACCGGCACCCCGCACTCCTGCGCCCGGGCGCACCCGTACTCCTGCCAGTCCAGCTGGCCGGGGGCGTGCGCGTCGGTGTCGATACTGAACAGGCAGCCGGCCTCCACGGCCAGCCGGAGCAGGGCCCGGGGTGGGTCCAGACGCTCAGGGCGGGAGTTGATCTCGACCGCGACCCCGTACTCGGCGCAGGCCGCGAACACCCGCTCGGCGTCGAAGCGTGACGGGGGGCGGCCCTTGCCCGACCGGGAGTTGCGCTCGGTGACCATCCGGCCGGTGCAGTGCCCCAGGACGTCGGTGTGCGGGTTGGCCACCGCGGCCAGCATCCGGCGGGTCATCGCCGCGGGCTCCATCGCCAGCTTGGAGTGCACGCTGGCCACCACCAGGTCCAGCTCGGCCAGCAGGTCCGGCTCCTGGTCCAGCGAGCCGTCGTCGAGGATGTCGCACTCGATCCCGGACAGCAGCCGGAACGGGGCCAGCGGCTCGGCCAGCCCGGCCAGCACCTGCCGCTGGCGCCGCAGCCGCTCGGGCTTCAGCCCGTTCGCGACCGTGAGCCGGGGGGAGTGGTCGGTCAGCACGAGGTAGTCATGGCCGAGCTCCTTCGCGGTGACGGCCATCTCCTCGATCGGGCTGCCGCCGTCGGACCAGTCGGAGTGGGCGTGGCAGTCCCCGCGCAGCGACTGCCGCAGCTGCGAGCCCCCCTCGGTCAGCGGCCCGGCCGCGGTCCGCTCCAGGTCGGCGAGCCGGTCCGGCAGCCGGCCGGCCAGCGAGGCGGCGACCGCGGCGGCGGTGGACTCCCCGACGCCCTTCAGCTCGGTCAGCGTGCCGGCCGCGCTGCGCCGGGCCAGCGTGTCGTCGTCCAGGCCGGCCAGCGCGGCCGCCGCCCCCCGATAGGCCTTGATCCGGTAGCTGGAGGCCAGCGTGCGTTCCATCAGGAAGGCGATCCGGCGCAGGTCGGCGATCGGGTCCCGGGGGGCCGGGCTGGGGTCCTGGCTCACCGCCCCATCATCGCCGTTCCGGGCGCGCCGGGCCGCGGCCCGGCGCGGGTCAGTCGCCGGCCTGACAGGGCGAGGCGCCCGCCGCGGCCGCGCCGCCGTCCAGCAGGGCGCCCAGGTCGGGGCCGGTCAGGAACTCCGGGGCCGGGCGCGGGTCGGGGCGCGGCACCCAGCGCCCGCCCGAGCTCGCGTACGTCCAGCGCTCACCGTGCTCGATGAGGTCGGCCAGGGCGGCCAGCAACCGGTCCACGTCCTCGCTGCGCGAGCCGACGCCGAGGCTGGCCCGCAGCGCCCCCTGCTGGTGACCGAGCCGGGCCAGCAGCGGGTGCGCGCAGAACTTGCCGTCCCGTAGCCCGATCCCGTGCTCGGCGGACAGGTAGGCGGCCACCCGCCCCGGGTCGTGACCGGCGACGGTGAAGGAGACCACGCCGGCCCGCTCGGTGGAGTCCGGCCACAGCCGCAGCACCGCCACCCCGGGCAGCGCCTGCAGGCCGGTCACCAGCCGGCGGGTCAGCTCCTGCTCGTGCGCGTGCATCGCGCCGTCCGGCAGCGCTGCCAGGGTGGCGCAGGCCACCGCGAGCAGGGCCGCGCCCAGCACGTTCGGCGTGCCGCCCTCGTGCCGCTGCGGCGCCGCCGCCCAGCTGACGTGGTCGGCCGAGACCGAGCGGACGGCGCCGCCGCCGGCCAGGTGCGGCGGCGCGGCGTCCAGCCAGTCCCGTCGACCGACCAGCACGCCGGCCCCGAACGGGGCGTAGACCTTGTGCCCGGACAGGGCCAGGTAGTCCGCGTCCAGGTCGGCCAGGTCGACCCGCCGGTGCGGCGCCAGCTGGGCGGCGTCCACCGCGACCCGGGCGCCGGCGGCGTGCGCGATCGTGACGACCTCCTCCAGCGGCAGCAGCTCGCCGGTCACGTTGCTGCAGCCGGTCACCGCGACCAGGGCGACCGGGTCGCCGTCCGCCGCCGCCTGCCTGAGGGCCTCGCGCAGCGCGTCCAGGGTCGCGTCCAGGGTGGGCTGGGTGGCCAGCACCCGGTGCGCCCGGCCACGCCAGGGCAGCAGGTTGGCGTGGTGCTCCAGGTCCAGCACCAGCACCGGACCGGCCTCGGCCGGCACCGCGGCGGCCAGCAGGTTCAGCGCGTCCGTGGTGTTGCGGACCACGACCACCACGTCGTCGGTGCGGGCGCCGACGAAGGCGGCGATCCGGTCGCGGGCCTGTTCGTACAGCGCGGTGCTGACCTGGGAGGTGTACCCGGCCCCGCGGTGCACGCTGGCGTAGTAGGGCAGCACCTGCGCCAGCGCGTCGGTGACCGCCTGCAGCGCGGGTGCGCTGGCCGCGTAGTCCAGGTTCACCTGACGCACCCGGCCGCCGTCCACCACCGGCACGACCAGCTCGCCGCCGGTCACCGGCAGCAGGGCCGGCACCGGGCGGGAACCGGGCTGGGTCACGGTCTGGGGCTGCGGCCGGACGGCGGTGCCGGGGCCGGGCCGGGTGCTGGTGCTGGTGGACATGGTGGCCTCCAGGTCGGGTGGACCCGGGCCACGGGTCCGCGCTTGCCGAGGTCGGTCGACCTCGGCCAGGTCCTCACCCGGAGCACCCCGCCGCGGTGGGAGGGTTGCCGACCAGCGAGCCGGGGCTTGGCGCTGGTGCTCATGACCGTCGTCAACGCTACGGCGGACCCGGCGCCCCGCTCAAGCCTCGGACGACGACGTCTCATCTGCCGAGACACCAGGGGTGGGACTTGGCGGTGCCGCTGGGCCGGACTGGCCGACGGGTGGATCATGGGCGGATGAGCGGGACAGCGGCCCGGACGGCCACCGAGATCGAGACCAAGTTCGACGTTCCGCCGGCCTTCGTGATGCCTGACCTGTCGGTGATCAAGGCGGTCGACCGGGTCGGCGATCCGGTCGTCCACGAGCTCGACGCCACCTACTTCGACACCGCCGGGCTGGACCTGCTGCGCAACCGGATCACGCTGCGCCGCAGGTTGGGCGGGACCGACGAGGGCTGGCACGTCAAGCGCCCCCGGGCGGCCGGCGGACGGACCGAGACCCAGTTCCCGCTGGGCCGCTCCCGGGCGCAGCGGCCCCGCGCGGTGCCGGACCAGGTGCGCGCCACGGTCGAGGTGGTGAGCCGGGGCCGCGAGCTGCACCCGGTGGTCCGGCTGCGCACCACCCGGGTGGCCCGACCCCTGCTGGACGCCGACGGTGGCGTGCTGATCGAGGTCGCCCACGACACGGTGCGCGCCGACGTGGACGGCCGCACCCTCGACTGGGAGGAGCTGGAGGTCGAGCTGGTCTCGGGCGAGGAGGACCTGCTGGCCCTGGTCGGTGGCCTGCTCGAGGCCGGTGGGGCCGAGCCCGCTGCCGGCCCGTCGAAGCTGGCCCGTGCGCTGGGCGACCGGGCGCCTGCGCCCGTCCCCCTGGCCCAGCCGGACCTGAGCACCTCCGGGGGGGTGCTGCTGGCCTACGCCGGCGCCCAGGTGGCCCGGTTGCGCGAGCACGACCCGCGGGTGCGGGTGGACGCCGAGGACGCGGTGCACCAGATGCGGGTGGCCAGCCGCCGGCTGCGCAGCATCCTGGCCACCTACCGTCCGCTGCTCGACCGCTCGCTCAGCGACCCGCTGCGAGCGGAGCTGAAGTGGCTGGGCGGCGAGCTGGGCGCGGCCCGGGACGCCGAGGTGGTTCGCGAGCACCTGCTCGGTCAGGTCCAGGCGCTGGCGGAGGAGCAGGTGCAGGGCCCGGTCGCCGAGCGGGTGGGCGCCGAGCTGGGCGCGCAGCTGGAGCAGGCCCAGCAGCACGCGGTCGCCACCCTCGGCGAGCCCCGGTACTTCACCCTGCTCGATGACCTGGACAGCTTCCTGGCCCGGCCGCCGCTGACCGAGCAGGCGCAGGAGGCGCCCGGGCAGGCGGCCTACCCGGCCGTCGCGCACGCGGTGCGACGGGTGCGCCGGGCCGTTCGGGCGGCCGGGTCGGCCCAGCAGCCGGCCGAGCGTGACCTGCTGATGCACGAGGTCCGCAAGGCGGCCAAGCGCGCCCGGTACGCGGCGGAGTCGCTCAAGCCGGTGGCCGGCGCGCCGGCGGATGACCTGGCCGACCAGATGGAGGCTGTGCAGGAGGTGCTGGGCGAGCACCAGGACGCCGTCGTGGTGCGCGGGGTGCTGCTGGACCTGGCCCGGGCGGGCGAGCAGGCGGGGGAGCCGACCTTCAGCTACGGCGTCCTGCACCAGCTCGAGGTCGAGCGCGGGGAGCGGACCGGGGCCACCTTCGCCGAGGTCTGGCGGCAGGCCCGGCGCCGTCGGCACCGCCGGTTCCTGGACTGAGGGACAATGGTGCGTCGTCGGTGAACGCAGGTGCCCTGCCCGCAGGCGCGCCCACCACGTCGTGACCAAGGAGCTGGCTGTGCCCGTCAACATCCCCCGCGCGCTCCCGGCGCGCCGGACGCTGGAGTCCGAGAACGTCTTCGTCATCTCCGACGTGCGCGCGGGCGCGCAGGACATCCGGCCGATGCGGATCGCGATCGTCAACCTGATGCCGACCAAGGTGGACACCGAGACCCAGCTCCTGCGACTGCTCGGGAACACCCCGCTGCAGGTGCAGATCAGCCTGCTGCACATGGGCTCCCACGCCTCACGCAACACCTCCGGACGTCACCTGGAGGCGTTCTACACGACCTTCGAACAGGTCCGGGAGGAGAAGTTCGACGGCCTGGTGATCACCGGCGCGCCGGTCGAGCGGCTGGCCTTCGAGGAGGTCGACTACTGGCCCGAGCTGTGCGAGCTGATGGACTGGAGCACCGAGAACGTCTTCTCCACCCTGCACGTGTGCTGGGGCGCCCAGGCCGGCCTCTACCGGCACTTCGGGGTGCCCAAGCACGAGCTGCCCGACAAGGCGTTCGGCGTCTTCCAGCACCGCGTGCTGGCCCCGCGCTCACCGATCCTCAGCGGGTTCGACGAGACCTTCCCGGCCCCGCACTCGCGGCACACCGACGTCCGGGCGCAGGACATCGAGGCGGCCGACGGGCTGCAGCTGCTGGCCGTCTCCGACGAGGTCGGGGTCTACCTGGCCGCCAGCGCCGACGGTCGCCAGCTGTTCGTCACCGGCCACCCCGAGTACGAGCGGAACACGCTGAAGGCCGAGTACGACCGCGACGTCGCCCGCGGGCTGCCGGTGCGGGTGCCGCGGCACTACTTCCCCGACGACGACCCCAGCCGGGAGCCGATCGTCAGCTGGCGCTCGCACGCGTTCCTGCTGTACGCGAACTGGCTGAACCACTGCGTCTACCAGCGGACGCCGTTCGACCTGCAGACCATCCCCAAGGAGCTCCCCTCCGACGACTGAACCTGGCCCGACGCACGGGCCAGACCTACCGCCCCCGACCAAGATCGCCACGTTTCGCACGAATCCGACGCCGGAGCGATGGATCCGTGCGAGATCGTGGCGATCTTGGGGTGGGGGGTCGGGGTGGGGGCGGGGGATCGGGGGGTGGGTCCGGGGTGGGGTGCAGGGCCGGGCAGGTCGGTCAGGCGTCGATCTCGCGGCGGTCCTCGCCCCACATCGTGTGGAAGACGCCGTCCTTGTCCACCCGGCGGTAGGTGTGGGCGCCGAAGAAGTCGCGCTGGGACTGGATCAGCGCCGCCGGCAGCCGGTCCCGGCGCAGCTCGTCGTAGGCGGCCAGGGCCGCGGAGAAGCCCGGCGCGGGGACGCCGTTCACCGCGGCGGCCGCGACGACGGCCCGCCAGGAGTCCTGCGCCGCCTCCAGGGACTGCATGAACCCGGGGTCCAGGAGCAGCGAGGGCAGGTCCGGGGTGGAGTCGTAGGCCTGCCGGATCCGGTCCAGGAACCGGGCCCGGATGATGCAGCCGTCCCGCCAGATGGTGGCCATCGCGCCCAGGTCGACGTCCCAGTCGTAGGTCGCCGAGCCGGCCCGGATCATGTCGAAGCCCTGCGCGTAGGCGACGATCTTGGAGGCCAGCAGGGCCAGCCGGACCTGCTCGACGAACGCGTCGGTGTCGCCGGCGTCGAAGGTGGCCGCCGGGCCGGGCAGGGCCGAGCCCGGCTCGCGCTGCTCGGTGTGCCCGGAGGTGGAGCGGGCGAACACCGCCTCGGCGATCCCGCTGACCGGAACCCCCAGGTCCAGAGCGATCTGCACCGTCCAGCGGCCGGTGCCCTTCTGCTCGGCGGCGTCGGCCACCACGTCCACGAACGCCTTGCCGGTGGCGGCGTCGGTGTGCGCCAGCACCTCGGCGGTGATCTCGATCAGGTAGCTGTCCAGCTCCCCGGTGTTCCACTGCCGGAACACCTCGGCGATCTGCGCCGGCTCCATCCCGGTGCCGCTGCGCAGCAGGTCGTAGGCCTCGCCGATGAGCTGCATGTCGGCGTACTCGATCCCGTTGTGCACCATCTTGACGAAGTGTCCGGCACCGTCCGGGCCGACGTGCGTGCAGCACGGCGTGCCGTCCACGTGCGCCGAGATCGACTCCAGGATCGGCCCCAGGCTCTGGTAGGCCTCCGCGCTGCCGCCGGGCATGATGCTCGGGCCGTTCAGCGCGCCCTCCTCGCCTCCGGAGACGCCGACGCCGACGAAGTGCAGGCCCTTCTCGCGCAGCGCCTGCTCACGGCGGCGGGTGTCGGCGAAGTGGGCGTTGCCGCAGTCGATGATGATGTCGCCGGGCTCCATCAGCTCGGCGAGCTCCTCGATCACGGCGTCGGTCGGGTCACCGGCCTTGACCATGATGATCGCCCGGCGGGGCTTCTCCAGCGCCTGCACGAACTGCGGCATCGAGGTGGTGGCCACGAAGTCGCCCTCGTCGCCGTGCTCGGCGACCAGGGAGTCGGTGCGGGACTGCGTGCGGTTGTGCAGGGCGACGGTGTGCCCGTGCCGGGCCAGGTTGCGGGCGAGGTTGCGGCCCATCACGGCCAGCCCGGTGACGCCGATCTGCGCGGCCATGGGTTCCTCCTGATCACGATGTCGGACGCTTCACCCTGTCAGGCCCGGGCGGCCCCGGCCAGAGCAGGGGACGCCGGTGGGCGGGCCGGCAGTAAGGTCCCGGGCATGCCTGCCCAGCTCCCGTACGGCTCCTGGCCCTCCCCGCTGCAGGCCGCCGACCTGGTCAGCGGCACCTCGACGCCGGTCGACCTGCACGCCGAGGCCGGCACCGTGTGGTGGTCCCAGACCCGCCCGGACCAGGGCGGGAGGGTGCAGCTGGTGCGCCGCGACCCCGACGGCACGCTGGTCGACGTGCTGCCCGGCGAGAGCGTCCGGACCCGGGTGCACGAGTACGGCGGGGCGGCCTGGTGGGTGCACCGCGGCGTGGTGTTCGCCTGCCGGTGGGCCGACCAGCGGCTGTGCCGGGTGGAGCCGGACGGTGCGGTCCGGCCGATCACGCCCGAGCCCGCCCGCCGGCACGCGCTGCGCTACGCCGACGGCCGGCTCACCCCGGACGGCGGCACGGTGGTCTGCGTCCGGGAACGGCACACCGGCGAGGCCGCCACGGACGTGCGCAACGAGCTGGTCGCGCTGGCCGCCGACCCCGGTGCCGGGGACCCGGCCGAGCCGGTGGTGCTGTTCGGCAGCGCCGACTTCGTGGCTGCGCCACGGATCAGCCCGGACGGCACCCGGCTGGCCTGGCTGAGCTGGGACCACCCGCAGATGCCCTGGACCGAGACCCGGCTGTGGGTGGCGCAGCTGAGCACCGGCGCGGGTGAGGCGGTGCACCTGCACCAGCCGCGGCTGGTGGCCGGCGGCTTCGAGGAGTCGCTGGTGCAGCCGGAGTGGGCGCCGGACGGCACGCTGTACGTGGTCAGCGACCGCAGCGGGTGGTGGAACGTCTACCGGGTGCCGGTGCCCGAGCACCTGGGTGCCCGGGCCGAGCTGGAGCCGGTGCACCCGGTGGACGCCGAGGTGGGCCTGCCGGCCTGGACCCTGGGTCAGAGCAGGTTCGCCGTGACGCAGGACGGCACCCTCTGGTCGACCTGGACCGAGGCCGCCGTCGGCACCGCGGTGCTCGCCGCGGACGGGCCGAGCCCGGCTCAGCACCGGTTGCCGTTCAGCTCGCTGGACATGCTGCGGGCCGACGGCGCGGACCTGCTCGCCTTGGCCTCCTCGACCACGCAGGCGGCCCAGCTGCTCCGGCTGCGGCCGGTGCCGGGCGGTGCGCCGCAGGTCGAGGTGCTCCGGGCGGGCGAACCGCACGGCCTGCCCGAGGCGTCGGTGTCGGTGCCGCGCAAGATCGACTTCCCCTCGGCCGGTGGGCGTCAGGCGCACGGCTGGCTGTACCTGCCGCGCGGGGTGGAGGTCAGCGCCCCGGCCGGTGAGCTGCCGCCGCTGGTCGTCACCGTGCACGGTGGCCCGACCAGCGCCGCCTCGCCCGCGTTCCGGCCGGCCACCCAGTACTGGACCACCCGCGGGTTCGCCGTGGTCGACGTGGACTACGGCGGCAGCACCGGCCACGGACGGCCCTACCGGGACCTGCTGGACGGCGCCTGGGGCGTGGTCGACGTCCAGGACGTCTGCGCGGCGGCGCGGCACCTGGCCGAGCAGGGGCTGGTCGACCCGGACCGGCTGGTCATCCGGGGCGGCAGCGCGGGCGGGTTCACGGTGCTGGCCGCGCTCGCCGGTTCGGACACCTTCGCGGCCGGCGCCTCGCACTACGGCGTGGCCGACCTGGCCGCGCTGGCCCGGGACACGCACAAGTTCGAGAGCCGCTACCTGGACGGGCTGGTCGGTCCGTGGCCGGCCGCCGCGCAGGTCTACGCGGAGCGGTCCCCGCTGGCCCACCTGGACGGTTTCCGGGCGCCGTTGATCGTGCTGCAGGGCAGTGAGGACGCCGTCGTCCCGCCGGCCCAGGCCGAGGCGATCGTCGCCGCGCTGGCCGAGCGCGGCGTCCCGCACGCCTACCTGCTGTTCGAGGGCGAGCAGCACGGGTTCCGCCGCGCGGAGAACATCGTCACCGCGCTGGAGTCCGAGCTGGTGTTCTACGGTCGGGTGCTCGGCTTCACCCCGGCCGGTGAGCTGCCCGACCTGGACCTGAGGGCCTGACCCGGCGCTTCGCCGTCAGGAGGCGGCGTTCGGCGGGACGGTCGTGCTCAGCCCCGGCAGTGCCGCCGCCACCACAGCGGCGGCCAAGCCGTCGTCCAGCAGGGCGTGGCCGGTCAGCAACCGGTAGTAGACCGGCCCGTACAGGATGTCCATCACGACGTCCAGGTCGAGCCCGGTGCGCAGCTCGCCGTGCTCGACGGCGGCGAGCAGCCGGGCCCGGGCCGCGGCCCGGCGCGGCTCCAGCCAGGCCCGCCGGAAGGTCTGCCCGGTGCCGGCGTCGTGCTGCGCCTCGCCCAGCAGCTCGGCGATGGTCCGGCCCGCCGGACCGTCCCGCAGGTAGCGGACCAGGCCCTGCAGGTGGGCGGTCAGGTCGGCGGCCAGGTCGCCGGTGTCCGGCACCGCCACGCCATCACCGGCGTTGCGCAGCAGCACGTCCAGGGCCAGCGCGCCCTTGCTCGGCCACCACTTGTACAGGGTCGCCTTGCTCACCCCGGCCTGCTCGGCCACACCTTCCATGGTCAGGCCGGCCAGCCCGTGGGTGGCCAGCAGCCGGGTCGCGGCCGCCACCACCGCAGCCTCGGCGCGGACGCTGCGCGGCCGGCCCCGGCGCGGGGCGCCGGGCTCGGCACCGATGGGTGGGCTGGACATGCCGCCAGGTTAGCCCAACAATACTGAACGAATCGTTCACTAATGAGGAGGTGGCCCGGTGCCGCACTCGCGTGGCTGGTCCTGGGTCGTGGTGGCGCTGTTCACCGTGGTGATGCTGGGCGGGACCATCCCGACCCCGCTGTACCCGTTCTACGTGGCCGAGGTCGGCCTGACCGCGTTGATGATCACGGTGGTGTTCGTCGCCTACGCGATCGGCACGATCGGCGCCCTGCTGTTCTTCGGCGGCCTGTCCGACGACGTCGGACGCAAGCGGGTGCTCGCCCTGGCCGTCGCGGTGGCCGCGCTCAGCGACGTCGCCTTCCTGCTCGCCGGGTCGGTGCCGGTGCTGCTGGTCGGCCGCCTGCTGTCCGGCTTCTCGGTCGGCCTGGTCACCGGGACGGCGACCGCCTACCTCGGCGAGCTGCACCCCGACCGGCGCCGGTCGGTCACCCTGGCGACGGTGGCCAACATGGGTGGCCTGGGCCTGGGCACGCTGCTGGCCGGCCTGCTGGCCGAGCACGCGCCGGCGCCCACCCGGCTGTCCTACCTGGTGCACCTGGTGGCCGTGCTGCCACTGCTGGTGGTGCTGCGGGCTCCGGAGAGCGTGGCCGACCGGCGCCCGCCCCGGATCCGGCTGCAGCGTCTGGCGCTGCCCGCCGGGGCTGGTGCCGCGTTCGGCTCAGCGGCCGCCGGTGCCTTCGCGGCGTTCGCCGTCCTGGGCCTGTTCACGGCCCTGACCAGCACGTTCGTCACCCGCGGCCTGGGGTCGGACAGCCACCAGCTGGTCGGCCTGCTGGTCTTCGGGAGCTTCGCGGCCGGCACCGTCGGCCAGCTCGCGCAGCAGCGCCTGGGCGAGCGGACAGCGATGACCAGCGGGCTGTCGGTGCTCCCGGTGGGGCTGGCCCTGATCGTGGCCGCCCTGCAGCTGCACTCGGTCGCCGCGTTCGCCGCCGCGAGCGTGGTCGGCGGCGCCGGGGTCGGGCTGACCTTCAAGTCCGCCCTGGCCACCGCGGCCCGCGTGGCGCCGGAGGGTCGGCGCGCGGAGGTCACCTCCAGCCTGTTCCTGGTCGCCTACAGCGGCCTGGTGCTCCCGGTGCTCGGCGCTGGCCTGCTGGTGCAGACCGTGGGCCTGATGGCCGCCACCCTCGGCCTGGGCGGGCTGATCCTGGCCCTGGTCGCGGCGGCGCTGCTGCTGGGCCGGCGGTCGGCTGGGCCATCCGGGTGCAACCCCCCAGCGTCCGCTCAGGCGGAGCGGCGCGGTCCCGACACTGGTCGTCAATGGCTCGGAACGGGCCGAACCACCGGCGGTCGCGTGCCGCTGGACTGACCGAGGAGACCGTCGTGTCGTTCCCTGACGCCGTCCGCACCTGCTTCACCAAGTACATCGACTTCACCGGGCGCGCCCGCCGGTCGGAGTACTGGTTCTTCACCCTGCTCTGCGTCCTGGTCAACGTCGTGGCCAGGCTCATCGACACCGCGCTGTCGATGAACGTCGTGGCCGGGCTCGCCAGCCTGGTCCTGCTGCTGCCCGGCCTCGCGGTGGCCGCCCGCCGCCTGCACGACACCGGCCGCAGCGGCTGGTGGCAGCTGCTCGTGCTGGTGCCGCTGGTCGGCTGGGTGGTGCTGCTGGTCTGGTACGTCAGCGACAGCAAGCCCGGGGCCAACCAGCACGGGCCGGCGCCGAAGCCGCTTGCCGCGCAGTACACCTGACGGCGAGCAAGATCCGCTGAACGGGACCCGGACCGTCGTGGGGACGGCCGTCCGGGTCCCGTTCGGCGGATCTTGAGGGAGGGCGCGCTGGGGTCAGCCGCCGAACAGGCTGCTGGTCTTGCCCAGGGTCGCGATCAGGCCGTAGGCCAGGGGTACCGCGACCACCACCCAGACCAGCGGGAGCACCCACGACGGCACCCCGGCGGTGCCGGCTACGGAGCGGCGCACGGCGTCGGTGGCCCGGGCCTGGTCGACCACCCGCTGGTCGGTGTGGAACCGCTCGGCCACCGGCCGGACCAGCAGGTTGGCGACGAACCCGACGGCCAGGATGGCCACCATGGTGAACAGGGCCGGCCGGTAGGCGTCGGCGGTCAGCGTGCCGGGCTTGCCCTGGGCGTCCAGGAACCCGTTGATGATCAGCGGGCCGACCACTCCGGCCGCCGCCCAGGCGGTCAGCAACCGGCCGTGGATGGCCCCCACCTGGTAGGTGCCGAACAGGTCGCGCAGGTAGGCCGGGGCGGTTGCGAAACCGCCCCCGTACCAGGAGATGATCAGCGCCGCGAGCAGCACGAAGACCGCCCTGGAGCCGGCCCCGAACAAGGCCAGGCACAGGTAGACGACGATGCCGCCGCCGAGGTACAGCACGTAGACCGGCTTGCGGCCGACCGTGTCGGAGGTGGAGGACCAGACGAACCGGCCGAGCATGTTGGCCAGCGAGAGCAGTCCGACGAACCCACCGGCCGCTCCCGCGGTGACCACCGCGCTGCTGCCGCGGAAGAAGTCCTGGATCATCGGGGAGGCCTGCTCCAGGATCCCGATCCCGGCGGTGACGTTGCAGAACAGCACGGTCCAGACCAACCAGAACTGCGGGGTCCGGATCGCGTCGGCGGCCGAGACGTGGTTGCTGGACACCAGGGCCCGGGTGCGGACGGCGGCCGGGTCGAAGCCGGCCGGGCGCCAGTCGTCGGCCGGCACCCGGACGATGGCTGCCCCGACCAGCATCAGCACCAGGTAGGCCAGGCCGAGGGTCACGAACAGCCCGGCGACCGCGCCGGGGGAGGCGATCGACCCGCTGGTGGCCGAGTCGTAGGAGCTGTCGTACAGGCCCATCAGCCGGGTGGATAGCGGGCTGGCAACCAGCGCACCGCCGCCGAAGCCCATGATGGCCATGCCGGTGGCCAGGCCGGGACGGTCCGGGAACCACTTGATCAGGGTGGACACCGGCGAGATGTACCCGATCCCCAGCCCGATCCCGCCGATCACGCCGTAGCCCAGATAGAGCAGCCAGAGCTGGCCGGTGGCGATCCCCAGGGCACCGACCAGGAAGCCGGTGGACCAGCAGATCGCTGCCGCGACCATCGCCCGGCGCGGTCCGCCGGTGTCGACCCAGGTGCCGAACACGGCGGCGGACAGGCCGAGCATCACGATGGCCAGGGAGAAGACGATCCCGATCCTGGTCAGGTCGCTGTCGAAACCGGCGACCAGGGAGCTCTTGTAGACGCTTGTCGCGTACACCTGGCCGATGCACAGGTGGATGGCCAGGGCCGCCGGGGGGATCAGCCAGCGGTTGAAACCGGGGGGTGCGACGGTCCGTTCCCGGGAGAGCCAGCCGGTGGGCTGGGTTGGGATGGCGCTCTGCGCGGTGGTCATCGTCGTCCTCCACAGACGGGCGGGTGGTGGAGGCGAAAACTACCGGCGCTCGTTGAATCCTGCACTTCCAGCCCACTCCCAGGCGGCGGACAGGATGGAGGCGGGAGCCGGTCAGGAGTAGGTGAAGAACCCCCGGCCGCTCTTGCGGCCCAGCAGGCCGGCCTCCACCATCCGGTTCAGCAGCGGGGGGGAGGCGTACAGCGGCTCCTTGAACTCCTCGTACAGCGAGTGCGCCACGGCCTGCACGGTGTCCAGGCCGATCAGGTCGCACAGCGCCAACGGGCCCTGCGGGTGGGCGGCTCCGCGGACCAGCCCCTCGTCGATGTCCTGCGCGGTCGCGAAACCGGACTCCAGCATCCGGACCGCGGACAGCAGGAAGGGGATGAGCAGGGCGTTGACCACGAAGCCGGCCCGGTCCTGGCACCGGATCGCGTGCTTGCCCAGCACCTCCTGGACGAACGTCTCGGCTCGGCTCACCGTCTCGGCGGCGGTCAGCAGGCTGGGCACCACCTCGACCAGCGACAGCACCGGCACCGGGTTGAAGAAGTGCAGGCCGACCACCTGCTCCGGCCGCGCGGTCGCCACCGCCAGCTTCATGATCGGGATCGAGGAGGTGTTGGAGGCCAGGATCGCCTGCGGGGAACTGACCACCGCGTCCAGCCGGGCGAACAGCTCCAGCTTGGCCGGCTCGGACTCGGCGATGGCCTCCACCACCAGGTCGCGGTCGGCCAGGGCGGACAGGTCGTCGCCGACCTGCAGCAGCTCCAGCACCCGTTCGGCGCTGTCCACCCGGCCGCGGGACTCGGCCCGGCGCAGCGAGGCCTCCAGCCGGGACCGGCCGGCAGTCACCGCCCCCGGTGAGGACTCCACGACCACCACCGGCAGGCCGGCCCGGGCGCACACCTCCGCGATCCCGGAGCCCATCAGGCCGCAGCCCACGACACCCACTCGCATCTCGCCGCTCTCCCTCCCGCCCGGGGCCGCGCGCCCCGCCGGTCAGCCGAGGCTAGTGCGCGGCGGGCTGCCCACGCCGCAGGGCGGTAGGGGCTACGGTGCGGCCATGGGCATCATGCGGCAGGCGCAGCGTGCGGTGACCGGGCTGCACGCCCGGGTCTACCGGCTGACCGGAGGACGGGTCGGCTGGCATCTGGGTCGGGTGGAGAGCGTCCTGCTGACCACCACCGGCCGGCGCAGCGGACGGTCGCGGACCACCCCGCTGACCACCCTGGTCGAGGGAGAGCGGCTGTACCTGGTGGCCAGCAACGGCGGCGCGCAGCGCCACCCGGACTGGTACCTCAACCTCTGCGCCGACCCGCGGGTGGTGGTCCAGCGCGGCGCCACCCGGACCGAGATGACGGCGCGTACGGCGAGCGAGCCCGAGCGCGAGCAGCTGTGGCCGCGGATGGTGCAGGTCTACCGCGGCTACGCCGGCTACCAGAAGCGGACCGAGCGAACCATCCCGGTGGTGGTCTGCGAGCCGCGAGAGTGACCCGGCGGGCGGCTCAGCTACGCCCGTCCAGCAGGGTGGCGATCACCGAGTCGTCCTCCGCGGCCAGGCCGGCGGCCATCCCGAGCCGGTAGAGCTGCTCGGCGGCGCCGGCCACCGGGGTGGCCAGCTTCTGCTCACGGGTCAGGTCGCCGACGATGCCCAGGTCCTTGGCGATCACGTCCAGCCGGGAGCGCAGCGGCGGCTCCTCCCCGCGCAGTCGCTGGGCCATCCGCGGCCCCCGGTCGGCGAGCATGAAGGAGGCGGCCGCCCCCGCCCCGAGCACCTCGATCACCGCGTCCAGGTCCAGGCCCAGCCGGTGGGCCAGGGCCAGCGCTTCGCCGGCGGCCGCGGTGTGGATGCCGCACAGCAGCTGGTTGACCGTCTTCATCTGCTGCCCGGCGCCCAGGTCACCGACCCGGGTCACGGTCGAGGCCAGCGCCTGCAGCACCGGTTCGGCCGTGGCGTAGGCCTCGTCGTCCGCACCGACCATGATCAGCAGGTTGCCCTCCCCGGCCCGGACCGGACCACCGGAGACCGGCGCGTCCACCACCCGGACGCCGTGCGCGGCGAGCTGCTCGGCGACGGAGAGCACCGCCGGGGTGCCGACGGTGGAGGTGACCACGACGACGGCGCCCTCGGCCAGGCCGGCCCCCGCGCCGTCCGGGCCGAGCATCACCGACTCCAACTGGCTGCCGTCCCGCACGCTGACCAGCACCACCTCGGCGTCGGTGCAGGCGTGCACCGCGCTGGTCGCCGGTCGCACACCCGCGTCGGTGGCCAGGGCCAGCCGGGGCTCGCTCGGGTCGTAGCCGCGGACCGTGAACGAGGAGGCCAGCCGGGTGGCCATCGGCAGACCCATCGCCCCCAGGCCGAGGACGGCGACGACGCCGGTCTGCGGGCTCATCGGGCCACCTCCGCCGAGGCCAGCACCCGCTCGCGCGCCTCACCGGTGGCCACCGCGAGCAGCTTGCGCAGGTAGCGGGCGTTGGTCGCCGAGACCGACAGGCCGTCGCCGCCGTAGTGCTCGACGCAGAACGGACCGTCGAAGCCGACCTGGACGGCCAGCCGGACCGCCTCCCGGTAGTTCACGCTGCCCAGCTCCATCGGCGCGGGCAGCGCGGTGACCGAGGTGGCCCCCGGCTCCTCGTCCCGGAAGTAGCTCTTCACGTGCCAGTAGTTGGCGTGCGGCATGCACGCGGCGACCGCGGCGGCGAAGTCCTCCACGGGGCGGTGCAGCCGGAACAGGTTGCCCAGGTCGGGGTTCAGCCCGACCGCAGGGTGAGCGATGTCCTGGACCAGCCGGACCGCCGACTCGGCGCTGCCGAGCAGGGTGTCCTCGTACATCTCCAGGGACAGCTCGAGGCCCTTGTCCGCCGCGTGCTGGCCGAGCTCGCGCAACCGGGTGACGGCCTGCTCCCAGGTCGCCTCGTCCGTGGCGTCCACCGGTCCGGGGGCGGTCCAGAACCAGAACGCCTTCTTCTGCTCGGGCAGCAGCGGCCGGTGCAGGCCGACGCTGACCACCTGCGAGCCGAGCGCCGCGGCGGCGTCGATCGTCCGGTGGGAGTAGTCGAGGTTGTCCTGCGCCGTCTCCGGGTCGATCACGCTGCGCCGGATCGCCGAGACCGCCACCGGGCGTAACCCGGTGCGGCGCAGGGCCTCTGCCAGCTCACTGAGCCGCTCGGGGCTCAGGTCGCCGATCTTCACCCAGGCGTCGGTCAGGTCGACGTCGGTGAAGCCCTCGAAGGCCACCTCGGACAGGTCGTCCACCCACACCTGGGGCTCGGCGTCCTGGCGCGCAGGGAAGTTCAGCATCGCCGCGGCGATCGGCCAGGCGCTGCTGGAGTAGCCGGCGGGAGAACTGCCGGAGGGGGAGTCGGGTCGTGCCACAGCGGTCGCCTCACCAACACGTAAGAGCTCGGGAACCGGCGCGGCCGGTCCATCGGTCTGCTTCGTCGGCCACCCTACGACCGGTCCGGACGGGGCGCCGGGCGGGTGGACCGCGGTGGGAGGATGAGGACGTGCGAGCTCTCGTCTACACCCGCACCAGCGGCTATCGGCACGCGTCCATCCCGGCCGCGCTGCGCGCGCTGGAGGCCGCAGCCGGCCTGCAGGTGCTGGCCAGCGAGGACCCGGCCGACCTGCACGCGCTGGACCAGGACGTGGTCCTGTTCGTCTCCACGACCGGGCCGGTGCTGGACGGGCCCGCCCGGGCCGAGCTGCAGCGGTACGTGCAGGGCGGCGGCGGCTTCGTCGGCGTGCACGCGGCCGCCAACGCCGAGCCGGACTGGCCCTGGTTCGGGGAGCTGCTGGGGGCGCGGTTCGCCGGTCACCCGGAGGGCACCCAGGAGGCCACCGCCACGGTGCTGGAGCACCCGAGCAGCCGGGGCCAGGCCGGGGCCTGGCGGTTCACCGACGAGTGGTACGCCTTCACCGAGGTCCGTGCCGACCTGGAGGTGGTGATGACGGTGGAGGAGAGCAGCTACCGCCCCGGCGCCTTCACGATGCCCGGTCCGCACCCGCAGGCCTGGGCCCGCCGGGTGGGCGAGGGCCGGTCGTGGTTCACCGCCCTCGGCCACGACGACCTGGCCTGGGCCGACCGGGCCTTCCTGAGCCACCTGCTGGCCGGCCTGGCGTGGGCGGCCGGCGAGGGCTGAACGGGCGCCCTCAGCGTGGGGTCGGCGGCGCGGAGGACTCCCGGACCTGAAGCGTGGGGCTGATCACGACGCGGTGCACCGGTCGGCGCGGGTCGGCCAGCCGGGCGGCGACCAGGCCGAGCGCGGCCCGGCCGATCGAGCGTCGCGGCGGTCGCACCCCGGTCAGCGCGGGGCTGAACAGCCCGGCCACCTCGTCGTCGTAGGCCACCACCGACAGGTCGTGGGGTACCGAGAGACCGCGCCGCTCCAGGCGCTGCACCAGCGCGATCGCTTCGGCGTCGGCGTGCACCAGCAGCGCCGTGGTCCCGGTGTCCAGCACCTGGTCCAGCACCTGGTCCAGGAGCTGCTCGCCGCCCGGGTCGCTGGGGGCCGGCACGCTGGCCTGCACGGCCCCGCCGACCGCTAGGCCGCACTCGCGGGCCGCCTCCCGCCAGCCGCGCTGTACGAGCGGGCTGGTCGGGCTGCGCCGGCTGGTGACCAGCCCGACCCGGGTGTGGCCGAGGGCCGCGAGGTGTCGCACGGCCAGCGCGGCCCCCAGCGCGTGGTCGGAGACCACCGACTCCAGCACCTCGTGGTGCGGGGCGAGGGTGGCCGAGCGCTCGACCAGCACGACCGGCAGGCCGGTGCCGGCGAGCCAGGCGATCGTCTCCTGGATGTGCTCGGCGCCCATGTTCGGCGCCAGCAGCAGGGCCTGGACTGAGGCGGAGTCCACCATCCGGACCAGCTGTGCCCGGTCGTCCTGCGCCTCGTAGGAGGACCCACGCAGGACAAGGCGGAGGCCGTGGGCCTGGCCCTCCTCCTCCGCCCCCCGCACGACCTCCGGCCAGTAGTAGTCCAGTGAGGGCACGAGCATCCCGACCGGGCGAGTGCCCGGGCCGGAGGTGGCGGCCCGGTCGTCGGGGTCGGGCATCGTTACGGCGAGGCCGCCGGTGGTGGCCGCGGGGCGCGCCGGCGCCCCGGCCAGCGTGGCCCCGCCGTGCACCCGGCTGACCAGCCCCTCCCGGGTGAGCTGGGCGATGTCCCGGCGGACCGTCACCGGTGCCACCCCGAGGATCTCGGTCAGCTCGGACACCCGGACCGTGCCGTGCTCGGCCAGCGCGGTCAGCAGCCGGGCCCTGCGGTCCACGGCCAGCGGCGCGCGGGCGTCCAGGGAGGTCACTCGCACTCCTGGACGCTGACCACGAGGCGACCTCGAGGGCTGCCGCCGAGCGGGATCCGCAGCAGGGTCAGGCGGGGGCCCCAGACCGAGCTCAGCATCGGGTCCGGCAGGGGGCGCTCGGTCAGGGTGGCCGGCGCGGCGTCGGGAGGCGGCTCCCAGCTGATCCGCAGCCGCCCCGGCCCGGGCGGTGCGACGACGGCCTCACCCGGCGCCGCCAGGGCCACCTCGCCGTGCAGCAGCAGGTGCACGTCGCTGCCGGCCTCGCCGTCCGGGTCCAGCTCCCACTCCTCGCTGATGCTCACCCGGCCCTCCCGTCGGTCCAGCAGCGCGGTGCGCCACCAGTGCCGGACGTCCTGGCGCGGGTAGGCCGCCGCCAGGTCCATCCGGACGCTCGCCCGGTCCGGGTCTCGGGCCGCCTGGACGTCCCGCGCACGGTACCGCGAGCCCGGCGCCTGGTCGCTGCCCCGGATGGTGGGTACGCAGTGCCACTCGCTGCGCATGGGCCAGGCCGCGTACCGGTCCGCGCCGAAGGTCTGCGCCGTGTAGGTCGGCCGGCCCGCGTCGACCAGCGCCGGCACCCCGTGAAGGGCGACGACCACGCTCCCGACGTCGTTGTGGTTGTGGTTCTCCCCGTTGTGGCCACCCTTGACGGCCAGGCACAGCCCGCGCTCGGTGCCCGAGCGCTGGCGTGCCAGGAGCACCTGGGTGGAGGGCAGCCAGACGTCGCGGACCAGGGGTGCGGGCTGTGCGCCGGCGGTCGACCACGCCGGGTCGGTAATGGCCAGCAGGAGCCGGCCGAGCCCCTCCCGGACCTCCGCCACCGGTTCGCCGGGACGGCGTTGCGCGGCGGCATGCCGGCGGGCGTCCTGGTCGCCGGCCTGCGCGGCGGCGCGGAACAGGGCGTGCCAGGGCAGTCCGGCCCCCGGTCGGGCCCGGCTGTCTGCCAGGCTCAGGTACCAGGGCCCGCCCAGGTGCATCCGGTGCGGGAAGGCGACGGTCGCCCGCAGGCCGGCCAGCTGCTCCGCCCCGGCCAGCTCACCGCCCGTGACCCGGGCCAGCAGGTCGAGGGCCTCCAGGGCCCGGCAGGCCCCGTTCCACCAGTAGGAGAAGCCTTCGTCGACGGCGCCGTCCTCGGGCAGCGCGGCCACGTAACGGTCCAGCCCGACCACCGTGAGCCGGACCAGCTCGGCGCGCCGCGCCGAGTCGGGGCTCAGCTGCAGGGCGGCGGCCAGCACGTTCTGGTGGATCCACGGGTTCCAGTTGTGGACCGGCCCCTCCAGGCCCAGCCAGTGCCAGTCACGCCGGCGCCGGAACGGTTCCAGCACCCGCACCCAGGTCTCGTGCCGCACCCGGCGCCGCAGGCCGGGGTAGCGCTCGTCCAGCCGGTCGCCGAGGACGTGGTCCAGCCAGGCCAGCTGGCCCGCGACCTCGCCGGCGCCCAGGTCCAGGTAGGGGTCGGTGACCGTCGGCAGCAGGGCGCCGTGCACCCGCCGGGTGTCGTCGTGCGCCGGCCAGCACCAGCTGCTCTGCTCGCACAGCAGCTGGACGCCGTCGGCCACCTCATCGAGCCATCGCTCGTCCTGCGGGTGTGTCGCCGAGCAGACCGCGGCGCAGCTGAGCCGGTCCTGTCGGGCGAAGACGCCGTTCTGGTACTCCTCCCGGTCGCCGTCCCGGAAGTACCGG
Source organism: uncultured Actinomycetota bacterium (assembly GCA_963821825.1). Taxonomy (GTDB): domain Bacteria; phylum Actinomycetota; class Actinomycetes; order Actinomycetales; family Kineosporiaceae; genus CAWGFD01. The sequence continues at coordinate 130,347 of CAWGFD010000001.1, read as the reverse complement.
CTGTAGGCCCGGGCGGAGGCGGCCGGCCAGGGCTGCCCGAGCGAGGCACTCGCCCGCTCGTGCAGCCGAGCCAGGGTCGCCGCGTCGACCCGGCCGGCCGCCGCCGACCATGCCTGCCGGTCCTGCGCGGAGGGCAGCGGCAGGCACCGGCCGGGGCCCGGCAACCGCCGCAGCGCGGCGTCCAGCCGGTCGGTCGGCCACAGCCGTAGCAGCGGCCCGACGGACGGATCAGCAGCCGGCTGGCGGGTCGGCTGGTGGGTCGGCTCGGCGGGCGGCATCGGCTCCTCCAGAGCGACCGATAGACGGGGCAGTTTGATCGTTCGTGAACGTATCAGATCGCTGGCCCTCTTGACCTGAGCAAATGAGAGCGTTTAGCGTCGGTAAGCGCTTGCTAGACGTCAAACCCCGATCATCTCTGGTCGGTTTGGCGTCGCATCGGGCCGGTCTCCGGTGGGCGCGTAGAGACGGTCGACGACGACGAAGGTGGAGGTGAGCCGGTGACCGGTGACCCACCCGCGGCCCTGCTGGTGATGAACCCGCCCACCTTCGCGCTGCAGTTCCGGGCGGCCGAGCTCGCCCGGCTGGGAGCCGTCTGCGCCCTGGCCGAGCCGGTGTGGCTGCCTGAGCTGGACTCCGCCGCCGCCCGGCGCCGCCTCACTGACGTCCAGGTGCTGCTCACCTCCTGGGGCGTTCCGCCGCTGACCCCCGGACGGCTGGCGGACGCACCGCGGCTGCGCCTGGTGCTGCACGCTGCCGGGAGCGTGCGAGGGTTCCTCGGCCAGGAGGTCTTCGGCCGCGGCATCCAGGTCAGCACGGCCGCCGACGCCAACGCGGTGCCGGTGGCGGAGTTCACCCTCGCGGCGGTGATCATGGCCGGGAAGAAGGCGCCGTTCCTGGCCGCGCGGTCCCGCCAGGACGTCGCGGGCTGGGCCGCCGCGGTCGGTCGGGAGGACCTGTCCAACCACGGGCGCACCGTGGGTCTGGTCGGGTTCTCCCGGATCGGGCGGCGGGTGGCCGACCGCCTGCGGCTGCTGGACACCGAACAGGTCCTGGTCGCCGACCCGTTCGCCGACCCGGCGCAGGTGGCCGCCAGCGGCGCCCGCCTGGTGGAGCTGCCGGAGCTGCTGCGGCGCAGCCAGATCCTCTCCCTGCACGCGCCGCTGCTGGCGGCGACCCGGGGGATGATCGGCGGCCCCCAGCTGGCGCTGCTGCCCGACGGCGCCACCGTGATCAACACCGCCCGGGGCGGGCTGGTCGACCACGACGCCCTGGCGCGGGAGTGCGCGCGGGGCCGCCTGGACGCGATCCTGGACGTCACCGACCCCGAACCGCTGCCCGCCGGCCACCCGCTGCTCCGGCTGCCGAACGTGATGATCACCCCGCACGTGGCCGGCTCGCTGGGTTCGGAGACCCGCCGGATGAGCAACCACGCCATCGACGAGCTGGAACGGTGGGTCGACGGCCGGCCGCTGCGCACGCCGCTGACCGCCGACGCCTACCGGGTCGGGGCATGAGCCAGGACCGCACCCGACCTGCAGTCGGAGACCGCGAGCGGTGGGCCGACCTGGCCGACACGATGCTGCTGGCGGTGCGCCGCTACGCCTCGCCGGCCCGGGCCGGCTTCGGCCTGCCCGGCCCGGTGGGCGGCTACGGCGCCCGCGTCGACGCCCTGGAGGCGTTCGCCCGGACCTTCCTGCTCGCCGGCTTCCGCCTGGCCGGTGAGCACGGGCGCGATCCCCACGGCCTGATCGACTGGTACGCCGAGGGCCTGCGCGCGGGCACCGACCCCCACCACCCCGAACGGTGGCCGCGGCTGCCCGAGTGCGGGCAGGCCAAGGTGGAGGCGGCCTCCCTCGCGCTGGTCCTGGACCTGACCCGGCCCTGGCTGTGGGACCGGCTGGAGGCCACGGTCCAGGAGCAGGTCATCGACTACCTCGCACCCGCGGTTGGCGACGACACCTACCCCCGGATCAACTGGGTGTGGTTCCGGCTGGTGGTGCAGACCTTCCTGCGCTCGGTCGGGGCCACGCACAGCGTCGCCGAGATGCACGAGGACCTGGACACCCATGACTCCTTCGTCCGGGCCGACGGCTGGCTGGCGGACGGGCCCGAGCGGGCCTTCGACCACTACGTCGGCTGGGCCCTGCACCTGTTTCCCACGCTGTGGGCGCGGATGCACGGTGCGCAGGACCTGGCCGCACTCCGCGCGCAGGGCGACACCGCGCGCCTGGACCGCTACCTGCAGGACGCCGTGCGGCTGCTCGGGGGGGACGGCTCACCCCTGCTGCAGGGCCGCAGCCTGGTCTACCGGTTCGCGGCCGCCGCCCCGTTCTGGGTGGGCGCGGTCGCCGAGGTCCCCTCGCTGCCCGCGGGCCTGCTGCGGCGGGCAGCCGGCAGCGTGCTCGAGCACTTCGTGGGCCACGGGGCGCCGAACCGGGAGGGCCTGCTGGACCTGGGCTGGTTCGGGGCCTGGCCGGCGCTGCGGCAGCGCTACTCCGGCCCCGGTTCGCCGTACTGGGCAGCACTCGGCATGCTCGGCCTGGCGCTGCCCGCCGAGCACCCGGTCTGGACGGCGGCCGAGCAGCCGTTGCCGGTCCAGACCCGGGACCAGCTGTTTACCGTCCGGGCGCCGGGCTGGCTGGTCTCGGCCACGACGGCGGACGGCGTGGTGCGGGTGGTCAACCACGGCACCGACCACGACCGGCCGGGCAGCACCCGCGGGGACTCCCCGCTGTACGCCCGGCTGGGGTACTCCACGGTCACCTCCCCCCGCCTGGACCCAGCCAGCTGGCGGTGCCCGGCCGGCCAGGTCGTGGTGCTCGAGGACGGCCAGGGCGCCACCACCCACCGGGCTGGGATGCGCACCACCGCCCTGCACACGGTCGCCGACGGGCGGGTCGCGGTGGGCGCCTCCACGGGCCCGGTGCGCTGGCTGCGGCCGGACCCGGAGCAGGCCGATCACGGCTCCGGGCTCACCGGGCGGAGCACCACTGCGGGGTGGCTGACCGTCGTCTCCCTGGTCAGCGGACCGTGGGAGGTGCGGCTCGTCCGGTTCGAGCAGACCGCTGAGCCCGACCGGCCGCTCCCGGCACCGGCCCGGCTGCGCTTCGACGGCTGGCCGCTGGCCGGGGCCGACGTGCGCGCGCTGACCCTGGACCGGGGAGCGGGCGCTCGGGTCGGCCGTCTCCTCTCCCGGGTCACCGCCCTGGCGCCGCAGGACGACCCGGGCACCGGCGCCGCCACGCAGGCCGGCCCGCTCGGCCCGCTCACCCTGACCCCGTTCGTCCGCTTCCCGGTCCGGCCCGGCCGCTGGCTGGCCGTGCTGCTCGAGCTGGACGGGAGCGGCGCACCGCGCGACCGGTCCGGGGCCCGGCCCGGCGAGCGGCCGGTCCGGCTGCAGCTGTCGGCGGCCGACGGGGACCGGCTCGAGCTGTCGCTGAGCTGGCCCGACGGGGTGCGGCTCGACCCCATCCAGATCCCCCTGAGCCCGATCGACGGGCCATGGAAGAAGGAGACACAGTGAAGATCTCGACCCTGTCCGGACTGGTCGTGCTCGCCGTCGGCGCCACCGCGCTGACCGCCTGCGGCGGGGGCGGCAGCAGCTCCAGCGGTGCCGCCACCGGCCCGGTGACCTTGACCCTCGCCGGTTGGAGCCTGTCCACCACCCCGGAGTTCAAGACCCTGGCGGACGCCTTCCACGCCACCCACCCCAACGTCACGGTGAAGCTGAAGGAGTACGACGCCACCAACTACGACACCCAGCTGACCGCCGACCTGTCGGCCGGCTCCGCGCCGGACGTGTACGTGCTGAAGAACCTCAAGAACTTCATCACCTACGAGGACGGCGGCCAGCTGATGGACGTCTCCGGCGTGGCCAAGGGCTACTCCGGCGGCAACCTCAAGGGCCTGAACAACTACCAGGTGGGCGGCAAGACCTACGCCATCCCCTACCGCCAGGACTCCTGGTTCTTGTTCTACAACAAGGACCTGTTCAAGAAGGCCGGGGTACCCGACCCGGACGGCAGCTGGACCTGGGACGACTACGTCAGCGCCGCGGGCCGGCTGACCCAGGGCCTGAAGGCCTCCGGGTCCAAGGCGCTGGGCACCTACCAGCACACCTGGCAGTCCGTCGTGCAGGGCTTCGCCCTGGCCCAGGCCCCGGGGGCGGACCTGCTCAGCGGCAACTACTCCTACCTGGCGCCGTACTACCAGCGCGCCCTGCAGCTGCAGGACAAGGGGTATGCCGTCAGCTACAACACCGCGACCACCAACAGCCTGACTTACCAGAGCCAGTTCGGCACCCAGAAGGCCGCGATGATGCCGATGGGCAGCTGGTACGTAGCCACCCTGATCGCCCAGCAGAAGAGCGGTGACGCGAACACCTTCCAGTGGGGGATCGCGCCTGCTCCGCAGTACGACTCCAGCACCACCAGCAACCCGGTCACGTTCGGCGACCCGACCGGGATGGGGATCAACCCGGCCATCGATGGCTCCAAGGTGCAGGCGGCCAAGGAGTTCCTGACCTTCGTGGGCAGCGAGCAGGCGGCCAAGGACCTGGCCGCCATCGGGATCACCCCGGCCTACAGCTCCCCGGCCGTGACCCAGGCCTACTTCGCGGTGGACGGCGCCCCGACCGACGCGCTGTCCAAGCAGACCTTCGCCACCCATGACACCAAGCCCGAGAACCCGGTCTCCAAGAACACCTCGGCCATCCAGGACGTCCTGGCCGACGAGCACTCGGCGATCATGTCCGAGAGCACCGGTATCGCGCCCGCGCTGCAGGACGCCGCCTCTCGGGTCAAGAGCCAGATCCTGAACCGCTGACCAGCCGCCAGGAGCCGACGATGGCCATCAACCTTCCCGCAGCCCGCCGCGGGCTGACCCTGCGACAGCGCTCGACGTTGACCGGCTGGAGCTTCATCCTGCCCAACTTCGTCGGGTTCGCCGTGCTCACCCTCGTGCCGGTGCTCGCCCTGTTCTACATCTCGCTGACCAACTGGAACGCCTTCGGCCGGGCCGACTGGGTGGGCCTGGACAACTTCACCCGGCTGGTCGGGGACAGCAGCTTCCACACCGCGCTGCTGAACACCTTCTACTACTCCGGGCTGCACATCCCCCTCACCCTGGCCAGCTCGCTGGCCCTGGCGCTGCTGCTCAACCACAAGCTGCGCGGCGTCGCCTTCTTCCGGACCGCGGCGTTCTTCCCCTACATCACCTCGATCGTGGCGATCGCCGTGGTCTGGAACATGCTCTACAGCCCCGAGCGGGGGCCGATCAACCAGTTCCTCACCTCGATCGGGCTCGCCCACCCACCGGGCTGGACCACCTCCACCGACTGGGCAATGCCGGCGGTGATCCTGGTCGGGGTCTGGCGAGAGATGGGCTACTACATGCTGCTGTTCCTGGCGGGGCTGCAGACGATCCCGCCGGAGCTGCACGACGCGGCCAAGGTGGACGGGGCTAACGTGTGGCAGCGCTTCCGCAACGTCACCCTGCCCTGCCTGCGGCCGACCACCTTCTTCGTCACCGTGATGCTGACCATCGGCAGCTTCAAGGTCTTCGACCTGATCCTGGTGATGACCAACGGTGGCCCGGGGCAGTCGACCCTGGTGCTGTCCCAGTACATCTACAAGATGGGTTTCGAGCAGCGCCAGCTCGGCTACGCCTCGGCGGTCTCGATCGTCCTGTTCCTGATCTGCCTGCTGGTCACCGTGTCCCAGTTCCTGATCAACCGAAGGAGGTCGGCCTGATGGCCACCACCCCGGCGAGCCGGCTGACGGACACCGCCCGGCCGGTGCCGACCCCCCAGCCCCCGGCGCCGAACCGGCCCCGGGGGCGGGTGCGCCGGCGAGTCCTGCGGACCGGCGGCTACCTCGCCCTGGCGGTGGCCGCGATCGGCGTCCTGCTGCCCTTCTTCTGGATGGTGATCTCCTCGCTGAAGGCCAACAACGCGGTCTTCACCGTCCCGATCCAGTGGATCCCGACCGACGTGCGATGGTCCAACTACAGCCAGATCTTCGCCCGCTCGGACATGCTGACCTGGATCAAGAACACCCTGATCCTGTCCGTCGCGGTGACCTTCCTGCAGGTCTTCACCGGCAGCTTCGCCGCCTACGGCTTCTCCCGGGTCCGCTTCCCCGGCCGAGACCTGCTCTTCCTGCTGTACGTGGGCACGATCGCGGTGCCCTGGCAGGCCTACATGATCCCGCAGTTCATCCTGATGTCGAAGATGCACCTGTCGGACACCCGGTGGTCGATCATCGCGCTGCAGGCCTTCGGTGCCTTCGGGGTCTTCCTGATGAAGCAGTTCTACGAGTCGGTGCCCGAGGACCTGAGCGAGGCGGCCCGGATCGACGGGCTGTCCGAGTACGGGATCTACCGACGGATCATGCTGCCGCTGTCGCTCCCGGCGATCGCCAGCCTGACCCTGCTCTCGTTCGTGAACACCTGGAACGACTACCTGGGGCCGCTGATCTACCTGCGCAGCCGGGACCTGTGGACGATCCAGCTCGGGCTGAAGACCTTCGTCGGGCAGTACAACGCCGACTACGCGCTGATCATGACCGGCTCGGTGCTCTCGGTGCTGCCGATCGCGGTCATCTTCATGCTCGGGCAACGGTTCTTCGTGCAGGGCATCGCCTCCAGCGGGGTGAAGGGATGACCCGGCCGGAGGGCGCGCACTCCGCCTACAGCCACGCCTTCGGCACGCTCTACGTGGGGCTGGTGACCAACCTGTGCGTGAGCATCGCCGTCCTGCCGCTGCTGCTCGGCGCGGGGTTGCCCGACCCGGTGCGTCACTGGCCGTTGCTGGCCCTGGCCGCCCCGCTGCTCGGGCCGGCCCTGGTCGCCGCGTTCAGCGTCTTCGCCCGCTTCTCGGCCACCGGCGACACCAGTGTGGTCCGGACGTTCTGGGCCGCCTGGTGGGCCGGTCTGCGCCGGTCGCTGGTCCTGGCCGGCGCAGCTGCGCTGGTGCTGACCGTCCTGGTCGTCGACGTCGTGGCGAGCGGCCGCAGCCCGGTCGGAGCCGCGGTGGCGCCGATGTTCGCCGTGCTCGCGGTGCTGGTCGTGGCGGTGGCTGGGCTGAGCCTGGTCGCGCTGGCCGACGAGCCTTCCGCCGCCGTCCCCGCGCTGGCCCGGGCCTGCCTGTTCCTGGCCGTCCGCCGCTGGTACCTGACCGTGGTCTCGCTGGTCGCGGTGGCGGCGCTGGGCGCGGTGACGCTGCTCAGCCCGGGCCTGGGGCTGGGTCTCGCCCCGGCCCCGCTGCTGTACGTGGTGTGGGCCAACAGTCGGTACACGCTGCGCGCGGTGCTGGACGACCCATTGCCCGCGGCATGAGCGAGCCCGGCAGCGCCGAGGACCTGGAGGTCGACTACGCGCCGTGGGCGTTCTGGCAGCGCGCCTCGCCGGCCCGCCGGAGCGAGCAGCAGGAGCGCTGCGAGCGGCTACGGGCGGCCGGGTTCGACATCGGAGAGCGCTGCGTGGTCTCCCCGCTGGCGGCGGTGCACCCGGACCGGCTGGAGCTCGGTGACCGCAGCACGGTCGCCGCGCACGCGCACCTGTCCGGCGACCTCAGCTTCGGGCCGGACTGCACCGTGAACGTCTTCACCGTGGTCCGTGGCCGGGTCCGGGCCGGGCGGGCGGTGCGGATCGGCAGTCACACCAGCGTGCTCGGCTTCAACCACACGTTCGCCGACCTGGACCAGGAGATCTTCCGGCAGCCGTTGCAGAGCAGAGGGATCGAGATCGGGGACGACGTCTGGATCGGCAGCGCCGTGGTCGTCCTGGACGGCGTGCGGATCGGCTCGCACAGCGTCGTCGGCGCGGGCTCGGTGGTCACCCGGGACGTCCCGGCGTGGAGCGTGGTGGTCGGCAACCCGGCCCGGGTGGTCCGCGACCGGCGCGCGGGCCGCTCGGACCCGGCCGGCCCACCGGTCGAGCTGGAGCAGCTGGCGCAGGCGCTGGGCGAGCAGGCGCGGGCCGAGATGCCCCTGATCCTGCGGGCAGCCTTCGACCCTGCCGGCGAGGGGGCCTACCGCGACTGTCCGGACCGGCCGCCGACGGTGCGGGCCCACTGCGACGCGGTGGAGCTGGCCGACCTGCTGCTCGGCCGGCCGCCCGACCAGCTGCTGCCCGCCGAGCACGTCGCCCGGCTGGCCGACCGGCAGGATGCCGCCTGCGGCCTGGTGCCCGAGCTGGGGTCGGCCCTGGCCGCTCGCCCTGGCCCGGAGCCGGCTCTGCCCGTTCCGGGGGAGGCCTACCACGTGCTCAGCGTCGGCTACGCCCTGGACCTGCTGGGCGCCGCCTTCGCGCACCCCGTCCAAGCGATCACCGGTCTGTCCGCGGCGGACCTGGTGCTGGCCCTGGACCGGCTGCCCTGGGGGAACGACGCCTGGGCGGCCGGCGCGATGGTCGACGCCGTGGGCACCGCCTGGACGTGGGCGGCCCTGGCCGGCCAGGAGCCGGCCGGGGCGTGCGGTGAGGCGCTGGTGGGCTGGCTGCTCACCCGCCGGGACCCGGCCACCGGCCTGTGGGGCAGGGCGAGCGACGTCCGAGGCCGGGGGCCGGTGAACGGGACCTACCGCGCGGTGCGCGGCACGCTCGCCCAGTGGGGCACCCCGGTGGCCGGTCAGGAGCAGCTGCTGGCGGCCGTGCTGGCCCACGACGACCTGCTGCGGCGGGCACTGGACGGGACCGGCGCGGCGGACCTGCGGCCGGTGACCGCCTGCGACGGGCTGGACGTGCTCTTCCTGATGCACTGGGCCTGCTCGGCTCGTCCCGACCTGGACCGGACCGCGGTCCGACGGGCGGCCGAGCGCTGGCTGCGCCTGATCGCGGGCCGCTGGCAGCCCGGTCGGGGCCTGGCCTTCGAGCCTGACCGGCCGGTCTCGCTGCAGGGCACCGAGATGTGGTTGGCCACCGCCTGGTACGCGGCCGACCTGCTCGGGGTCTCACCCGCGCTCGGCTACCGGCCCCGGGGCGTTCACCGGCCGGGGCCGGCCGCCCGTCACGACGGGTGGGGGCGGCTGCGTCGGGTGGAGTCCCGCAGCACGACCTCACCGGGCACCTCCAGCACCTCGGGCAGGTCATGACCCATCACCAGCCGGGTGATCTGCTCGCCCATCTGCTGCAGCGGCAGGTGCACGGTGGTCAGCCCGGGGGTGTGGTCGCGCAGGGTGGGGATGTCGTCGAAACCGGCCACCGCAACCTGCTCGGGAACCTCGACGCCGCCGGCCCGGCAGGCGGCGATCGCACCCAGCGCCATCACGTCATTGACCGCGAACACGCACAACGGGCCGGTGCGCCCGGCGTCGACCCAGCCCTGGGCGATCATCTCCTGGGCGGTGTCGAAGCCGCCGTCCCGGGTGAACTCACAGCCGCGGACCAGCTCCGGCTCGACGCCCTCGGCCGCCAGCCCGGCCAGGAAGCCGGCGCACCGGTCCACCGCGGTCTGCAGGTCCGGCGGGCCGGCCAGGACGGCGAACCGCCGGTGGCCGGCCGCGACCAGGGCCCGGGCCAGCTGCTCGGCGCCGTCGTGGTTGCGCGGCACGACCGCGTGCAGCCCGTCCAGCGGCTGGCCGACCACGCCCACCCGGCCGCCGTTCTCCACGTGCCGCAGCACGTCCCGGACCAGCTCCTCCTCCTCGCGGGTGCCGCTCACCCGGCGCGAGCCGGTGAGCACGATGGCCTCGGTGCGGTAGCTGATGAACGCCCCCAGCGCGGCCCGCTCCAGCTCCGGGTCGCGGTCGGTGCTGGCCAGCAGCACCTGGGCGCCGGACTGCCGGGCGGCGTTCTGCACGCCGCGCACGATCGAGGAGAAGTAGGGGTCGGCGATGTCGTGCACGACCAGCCCCAGCAGCCCGGTGGAGGACCGGGCCAGGGCCTGCGCCTGGGCGTTGGCGACGTAGCCCAGCCGGGCGGCGGCCCGCCGGACCCGTTCGGCGACGTCCTCGCCCGGGGTGCGGCGGGAGCCGTTCAGCACCCTGGACGCGGTCGCCTGGGAGACCCCGGCGGCGCGGGCGACGTCGGACAGCCGGACGGCGGGCACACGGACCTCCCCAGCCTCGTCGGCCCGGCCCGGCCGGCCGGGCCCGCGGCCCGAAACTACACGCGGCCGGATGTTGACCGGCACCGTCACCGGCTCGTAATGTGCGGAATGCGCTTTCCACCTAGGAGGATCTGATGGACCATCCGACGTCGGCCCGCCCCCTGCGGATCGCCATGAACGGGATCACCGGGCGGATGGGGTACCGCCAGCACCTGCTCCGCTCGATCCTGCCGATCCGGGCCGAAGGGGGTGTGCTCTGCCCCGACGGCAGTCGGCTGCAGGTGGAGCCGATCCTGCTCGGCCGCAACGCCGACAAGCTCGCCCGGCTGGCCGAGCAGCACGGTGTCGAGCGGTGGAGCACCGACGTGGAGTCGGTGCTGGCCGACCCGGAGGTGGACGTCTACTTCGACGCCCAGACCACCGCGCGCCGGCCGGCGGCGCTGACCGCGGCCATCAAGGCCGGCAAGCACGTCTACGCCGAGAAGCCCACCGCGGAGACCCTGGAGGAGGCGGTGGAGCTGGCCCGGGTGGCCCAGGGCAGTGGGCTGACCGTCGGCGTCGTGCACGACAAGCTCTTCCTGCCCGGCCTGGTCAAGCTGCGTCGGCTGGTCGAGGAGGGGTTCTTCGGCCGGATCCTGTCCTTGCGCGGGGAGTTCGGCTACTGGGTGTTCGAGGGCGACCACCAGAGCGCGCAGCGCCCGAGCTGGAACTACCGCGCCGAGGACGGCGGCGGGATCACGGTGGACATGTTCTGCCACTGGAACTACGTGCTGGAAGGGCTGATCGGGCCGGTCCGGGCGCTGACCGCGCGCACCGTGACCCACATCCCGACCCGGTGGGACGAGAAGGGCAAGCCTTACCAGGCCACCGCCGACGACGCCGCCTACGGCATCTTCGAGCTCGGTGACGGCGTGATCGCCCAGATCAACTCCTCCTGGGCGGTGCGGGTGCACCGCGACGAGCTCGTCGAGTTCCAGGTCGACGGCACCGAGGGGTCGGCGGTGGCCGGGCTGTTCGGCTGCGTGGCGCAGCACCGCTCGAGCACCCCCCGTCCGGTGTGGAACCCCGACCTGCCCGAGACCGAGCCCTTCCGCGAGCAGTGGTTGCCGGTGCCGGACAACGCACCGCTGGGCAACGGGTTCCGGGCCCAGTGGGAGGAGTTCCTGCTCGACGTCGCCCAGCAGCGCCCGCACCGCTACGACCTGCTCTCGGCCGCCCGTGGTGTGCAGCTGGCCCAGCTGGGACTGCGCTCCTCCGAGCAGGGCCGGCGCCTGGAGGTCCCGGTGATCACGCTGTGAGCGTGCTGACCTCGGCCGCGGCGCTGCGGCTGCCGGCCGCCGACGGCAGCTCGGTGGCCTTCACCGTGCCGGAGCAACCGAGCTGGGCCCGTCCGGAGGCCCCGCTGCGCTCGCGGACCGTGTACGCCGCCGCGCACGTGGTGCCCCGGGCCACCTCCGAGACGGTGCCCGGCGCGCCGGCCGACCTGGACTGGGAGGCGACGCTGGCCTACCGGCACCGGATCTGGTCCTACGGGCTGGGCGTGGCGGACGCGATGGACACCGCCCAGCGCGGCATGGGCCTGGACTGGCCCGCGGCGCGCGAGCTGATCCGGCGCAGCGCCCGGGAGGCGGCCCAGGTCGGTGGCCGGCTGGCCTGCGGCGCCGGCACCGACCAGCTGGACCTGGTCTCGCTGCCGGCTGGGCGGGCCGGCCTGCGCGCGGTGCTGGACGCCTACCGCGAGCAGCTGGACGTCGTGCAGGAGGCCGGCGCCACGGTCATCGTGATGGCCTCCCGGGCCCTGGCCCGGGTCGCCACCTCGGCCCAGGACTACGCCGAGGTGTACGGCCGGCTGCTGGAGGAGGCCTCCGGACCGGTGATCCTGCACTGGCTCGGGCCGATGTTCGACCCGGCCCTGGCCGGCTACTGGGGTGGCGCGGACCTCGCCGCGGCCACCGCGACCTTCTTGCGGATCATCGAGGAGCACGCCGACGCCGTGGACGGGGTCAAGGTCTCCCTGCTGGACGCCGACCACGAGCGGTCGCTGCGCGCCGCGCTGCCGGCCGGCGTGCGCTGCTACACCGGCGACGACTTCAACTACCCCGAGCTGATCGTCGGTGACCAGGGCGGGCACTCCGACGCCCTGCTCGGCATCTTCGCGGCCATCTACCCGATCGCCTCCGCCGCGGTGCAGGCATTGGACGCCGGTCAGCCGGACCGCGCCACGCAGCTGCTGGCCAGCACCCAGGCGCTGGGCCGGCACGTGTTCGCGGCGCCGACCTTCCACTACAAGACCGGGGTCGCCTTCCTGGCCTGGCTGAACGGCGCCCAGCCCGGGCTGGCCATGGTCGGTGGCCAGCACGCCGGGCGCTCGGCCGTCCACCTGGCCGAGGTGTTCCGGCTGGCCGCCGAGGCCGGGCTGCTCACCGACGTGGAGCGGGCCACGGCGCGGATGCGCACCTTCCTGGGCGTGCACGGGCTGGGCGGGTGAGCGCCTCGCCCGCGGCGGCCGGTCAGCGGCTGTCGCTGAACACCGCGACCACCAAGGGCTGGACGTTGCGCGAGGCGGTGGACGGCGCCTGCCGGGCCGGCCTGCCGGCGGTCGGGCTGTGGCGCGACCGGGTGGCCGAGGAGGGCGTGCGGTCCGCGGCGCGGCTGGTCTCCGGCGCCGGGCTGCGGGTCTCCAGCCTGTGCCGTGGCGGCTTCCTGACCGCCTCGGAGCCCGAGCAGCGCGCAGAGGCGCTGCAGGACAACCGCAGAGCCATCGAGGAGGCCGCCGCCCTGAGCACCGGGGAGCTGGTCATGGTGGTCGGCGGGCTGCCGCCGGGCTCACGTGACCTGGCCGCGGCCCGTCGGGGTGTCCAGCTCGCGCTGGACGAGCTGGTGCCCTTCGCCCAGGACCGCGGCGTCCGGCTCGCGCTGGAGCCGCTGCACCCGATGTACGTGGCCGACCGCGCTGTGCTGTCCACCCTGGGGCAGGCGCTGGACATGGCCGCCGACTACCCCAGCGCCGCGGTCGGGGTGGTGGTGGACACCTTCCACGTCTTCTGGGACCCGCAGCTGACCGAGCAGATCGCCCGGGCCGGCCGGCAGGGCCGGATCGCCAGCTACCAGGTCTGCGACTTCAACCTGCCGATCGCGGCCGACGCGCTGCTGTCCCGGGGCATGATGGGCGACGGCGTGGTCGACTTCGAGACGCCGACCCGGGCGGTGGCCGCCGCCGGGTACACCGGGGACGTCGAGGTCGAGATCTTCAACGCCGAGATCTGGTCCCGGGACGGTGATGAGGTGCTCGCCGAGCTGAAGGAGCGCTACGCCGACCTGGTCGCGCCCTACCTGGGCTGAGGTCTCGGGTGAGGCCTGAGGTCGTCCGCCAGGCGCGGGACCGGCCGCGAGCGCGTCCAACCCCCTCTCGGTCATTCGCGCCCCCGGGGTGCGGCAGGGTGGTGGCATGCCGCACGTGCTGATCGCGCCGGACAAGTTCAAGGGCTCCCTCACCGCGGCGCAGGTCGCGCAGGCGCTGGCCGCCGGTTTCGGGCCGGGCTGGACGGTGCGGTGCCTGCCGATAGCGGACGGCGGCGACGGCACCGTGGAGGCGGCGCTGACCGCGGGCTGGACTCGGGTGCCGGTGCGGGCCAGCGGGCCGACCGGGGAGCCGGTCAGCACCGCCTACGCCCGGCTGGGGGAGCGCGCGGTGGTCGAGCTGGCCGACGTCAGCGGGCTGGTCCAGCTGCCCGGTGGCGAGCCGGCGCCGTTGCGGGCCTCCAGCCGCGGGCTGGGCGAGGTGCTGGCCGCTGCGGTGCGGGGCGGCTGCCGGAGGGTGCTGCTCGGCATCGGTGGCAGCGCCTGCACCGACGGCGGGGCCGGCCTGCTGGCCGGCCTGGGAGCGGTGCCGCGGCGCGCGGACGGCTCACCGGTGCCCGACGGCGGCGGCGCGCTGACCGAGGCCGCCGAGGTGGACCTGGCCCCGGCCCTGGCGCTGCTGGAGGGGGTGGAGCTGGTGCTGGCCTGCGACGTGGACAACCCGCTGCTGGGCGCCTCCGGCGCGGCCGCGGTGTACGGGCCGCAGAAGGGCGCCGGGCCGGGGGAGATCGCCCGGCTGGAGGAGGGGCTGCGGCACTGGGCCGCGGTGCTGCAGCGCGCCGTCCGGCGTCGCGGCGGCGAGCTGGACGCCGGCGCGGCGGGGGCGGGTGCCGCCGGCGGCACCGGGTTCGCCGCCCTGGCCCTGGGCGCCCGGATGGTGCCCGGCTCCCAGGCGGTCTTCGAGCTGGTCGGCTTCGACGCCGCGCTGGCCGAGGCCGACCTGGTGCTGACCGGGGAGGGCCGGCTGGACGAGCAGACCCTGCGCGGCAAGGGCCCCGCGGCGGTGGCGGCGGCCGCCGCCGCGGCCGGCCTGCCGGTGGTCGCGGTGGCCGGGCAGAACCTGCTGACGCCGCCGCGCTGGCGGTCGGCCGGGCTCGTCGCGGTGCACACCCTGGTCGAGGAGGCCGGCGACCTTCAGCTGGCGCTGGCCGAGCCGGCCCGGCTGCTGAGCCGGGTCGGGGCCCGGGTGGCCCGGGACTACGCGCCGGCCTGACCGACCCGGCTGGCCTCGTGCTGCCCGTCCGGCGCCGGTCGCAGCGGGCTGATCGCGGCAGCGATCAACGCGGCCAGCGCGAGCAGCGCCGCCACGCTGGTCAGCGCCCGCAGCACACCGATGTCGTCACCCAGGAACCCGATCAGCGGAGGCCCACCGAGGAAGGCGCAGTAGCCGATGGAGGCGATCACGCTGACCCGGGAGGCGGCCATCCGGGGCTCGTCCGAGCCGGCGCTCATGCCGACCGGGAAGCCCAGCGAGGTGCCCAGACCCCACAGCAGGGCGCCCAGGTAGGCCACCGGCAGGGTGGGCCCGAACACGAACAGCAGCAGTCCGGCGGTCGCCACCACGGCCAGCACCCGGACCACCGGCACCCGGCCGAAGCGGTCGAGCAGGCCCGGGCCGAACCAGCGGCCGAGGGTCATCGCGGCCAGGAAGACCGAGAAGGCCAGGGTGCCCAGCGCGGCCGGGGCCTGGTAGCCGTCGATCACGGCGACGCTGATCCAGTCGTTGCCGGTGCCCTCGGCGAAGGCGAAGGCCAGCACGAACACCCCGATCAACAGGGTCCGGGGCTCCCGCCAGGCGACCAGGGCGCCGGGCCGCTGCGGGTCCGCGGCCGGCGTGGCCGGCTCCGCGCCCTCGCCGGTGGCCGGCTCCGGCTGGTGCTCGTCCGGCAGGAACCGGCGGACCTGGGCCGCGACCAGGACGGCGGTCACGGCGGCGGCCACGGTCAGGTGCAGGGTGACCGGGACCCGGGCGGCCACCAGGGCCGAGCCGACCAGCGCGCCGGCGACCGTCCCGAGGCTGAACCCGGCGTGGAAGCGGGACATGATCGAGCGGCCCAGGCGGCGTTCCACCACCGCGCCCTGCACGTTCATCGCGACGTCCCAGGCGCCGTTGGCGAACCCGAACACGAACAGCCCGACCACCACCGCGACGACCCCGACCTGGTACCCCAGGCCGACCACGACCATCCCCGCGCCGGCGGTCAGTGCCATCGCCATGACGGTGCGCCGGGACCCCAGTCGGGTGACCACCGGCCCGGACAGCGGCAGCGCGATCAGCGAGCCGGCGGCCGTCGCGAGCAGCACCAGCCCGAGCGCCGAGGGGCTGAGCTGGAGGTGGCCGCGCACGGCCGGGATCCGGGTGGCCCAGCTGGCCAGGATGAAACCGGCGCCCATGAAGGCGGCGTAGGTGGCCCGGGTGGCCGGGCGCAGGTCGGTGGCGGAGGGGGAGGGGCTCGACGACATGACCTTCTCTTCGGGCGCGGGAGCGGGCCGGCGGGTCGAGGCGGCCGGGCCCGACCCTACCGTGCGCTCAGTAGGGAGCTCTCGGCCTGCGTGCCCCACGCGAGTGCACCAGCATGGAAGAACATCTGATGTCTGACTCGAGGACGTGCTCATGCCCACCCCCAACCTGACCCTCAACACCGGCCGCGACATCCCCCAGCTGGGCTACGGGGTGTTCCAGATCCCGCCGGAGGACACCGAGCCCGCGGTCAGCACCGCCCTGCAGGCCGGGTACCGGCTGATCGACACCGCGCAGGGCTACGGCAACGAGGAGGGGGTCGGCCGTGCGCTGGCCGCCAGCGACCTGGGGCCGGACGACGTGTTCGTGACGACCAAGCTGACCAACAGCGAGCACGGCCGGGACAAGGCGTTGCGCGCCTTCGACGAGAGCGCCCGCAAGCTCGGCCTGGAGGTCGTGGACCTCTTCCTGATCCACTGGCCGCTGCCGCGCCTGGACAAGTACGTGGAGACCTGGAAGGCGTTGGAGGAGCTGCACAAGGACGGTCGGGTGCGCGCTATCGGGGTGTCCAACTTCACCCAGGCGCACCTGACCCGGCTGCTGGAGGAGACCGGTACGGTTCCCGCGGTCAACCAGGTCGAGCTGCACCCGCGCTTCCCGCAGCGTGAGCTGCGCGCCTTCCACGCCGAGCACGGCATCATCACCGAGGCCTGGAGCCCGATCGGTCAGGGCAAGGGGCTGCTGGAGGACCCGACGCTGGTCGAGCTGGCGCGCAGCCTCGGCCGTTCCCCGGCTCAGGTCGTGCTGCGCTGGCACATGCAGCTCGGGGTGGTCGCCATCCCCAAGTCGGTCACGCCGTCCCGGATCGCGGAGAACCTGGACATCTTCGACTTCACCCTGGACGACGCGGCGATGGCCACCATCGACGGCCTGGACGTGGGTGAGCGGGTCGGTCCGGACCCGGAGACCTTCGACGCGCGCTGACGCCGTCCAGGAAGGGCACAGCGGGCTGATCTACCCTGACCCGATGGAGGAGAACCGGGCCCGCCGGGTCGTCGGCGCCCTGCGCAACCGCGGCGTGGATGCCCAGCTGGAGAAGGCGGGCGTCTACCAGTTCGGGATCAGGATCGCCATCACCGGCGGACGGCAGGCGATCTGGGACACCGACGGGACGGCGGGGCTGGAGGCGCAGGTGATGCGCGACGGCATGCTGGTCGGGTTCGTCCCGGAGATCGCCGGCTCGGAGGACTTCGACGAGGGCCAGGTGGTGGACGCGATCGTTCGCACCGACTACGACGCGCCGATCGCCACCCGCAAGCCGGTGGCTCCGCCCCCGGCCGAGCCGTTGCCGCCGACCGGAGGCCTGTTCCGCCGCTTCTTCGAGGGGTTGCGCCACCACTGAGCAGCCTCGGCCATGATCGGCCCGATTCGCACGGATCCCACGCTCGCGCGTCGGATTCGTGCGAATCGTCGCGATCATGCGGCGGCCGGTCGGCGCTGGGGGTGTTCGGAGGTCAGGCCGGGGGGCCCGCGGCCCGCAGCGCGGCCAGCAGCGCACTGCCGTCGATGCTGCCCAGGCCGGTGCAGGCGTCCCAGCCCGGTCCGGCGGTGTAGCCGGTCACGGCGGGCTGCCCGCTGGTGGCCGGCACGCTGTTGTCGCCCTGCGTGATGTCGCGGAAGACGCCGGGGGTCGAGGCCGCGGCGTACAGCTGGGGGCTGAGTGCCCCGACCGGCGCCCCGAGCTGGTTGTTCAGCAGGGCGACCAGCCCGGCGTACAACGGGGCGACGGCACTGGTGCCGCCGGTGACCGCCGTCCGGCCCCCGACCACGGTGACGTACCCGCTGGAGGGGTCGGCGTCGCCGGCCACGTCCGGCACGCCTCGGCCGCGGCGCCCACCCGGGTTCCGCGAGGCAGGCACGCCGGCGCCCTGCTGCCAGGCGGGCAGGTCGAACACCTCGGACACCCCGCCGCCGGTGGCCCAGCCGTCCTCGCTGTTCCAGACCACCTCCTGGGCGATGGTCGTCCCGGCCACCGACAGGTGGGTGCCGCCGCAGCCGACCACGTGCGGGCTGGAGGCGGGGAAGTCGGCGTGCACCGCGGCGTCAGCCGCGCCGTCCCAGGCGCCGTGGTCGCCGGCTGCGCACAGCACGGTGACGCCCATCGCGGCCGCGTCGGCGAAAGCGGCGTCCATCGCCTGCATCGCCTGACCGGTCCAGGCCGACTCCGGGCTGCCCCAGCTGATCGAGATGACCGACGGCGCGTGCTGCTGGTCGTGCACCGCCGCCTTCACCGCGTCCAGGAAGCCGGCGTCGGTGTTGGGCGCGAAGTAGACGACGACCTCGGCCGACGGCGCGACGGCCCCGGCGACCTGGATGTCCAGCTCGACCTCGGCGTCGGCCGGGTCGCCGGGGGCGTTGTCGGCACCGTCCACCCCGACGGTGACCACGCTCGGCACGGGGATGCCCAGCCGGCCGAAGTAGGTGGCCAGGTCGGCCTGGGTGTAGCCGCCGCCCAGCTCGATCAGCGCGATGGCCTCTCCGGCACCGGCGCCGGCGGTAGGGAAGTCGTAGAGCGCGGCCACCTGGCTGGCCCAGAAGGAGGTCGCCGCCGACGGGGGGGCGGCCGGGTCCGGGACGGCGTCCTCGGCCAGCTCGCTGACCTGGCGGAGGTCGTACCGGGCCTGCGGGCGGTCGTCCAGGCCGAGCACGGCGTCGACCACCCCGGCCAGGTCCGGTGGCACGTGCACGAAGCCGGTCCGACCACGGTAGGTGAGCCGGTCGTTCACCGCGTAGTGCGCCAGCTCCACACCGAAGGCCTGCTGCATCGCCGAGGCCGGGCCGCTGAGCCGCACGGTGCGCTCGGCCGGCGCGACCGCCTCGACGCTCAGGCCGTGTGCGGCGGCGAAGGCCGAGACCTGGTCGAGATCCGCCGGGTCGGCGGCGTGCCGGGCGGCGAACTCCTGGCGCCGGGCGCGCCGGGCTGCGGCCGGGTCCGCGGCGTCCGTGACCGGGGCGACGGGCGCGGGCTGGACCCCCTCCGGGCGCCGGACCACCACCGTGATGCTCACCGGGCTGTCGTGCTCGACGTCCCTGGTCCGGCGGGCACCCGGCAACGGCTCCCGGTCGCTACCCTCGACGCGCACCTTCTGGGTGTCTTCCATGGTCACTCCCGATCGTCGTCCCCTGGTCGCCGTCCAGTACCTCACCGTGACCGGGTGCCGTCCACCGCAACTCGCCCGAGCTGCTCAGCCACTGGGTTCTCGGCTGCGCCGTCGCCCCGCCCGGTCGGAACCCGGGAGCCGCAGCGTATGTTCGGCGCCATGAGCACCCCCGGGCCGGTGGCCCTGGTCGGCAGCGGCGAGTACCTGCCGGTGATGGACCGGATCGAGCAGGAACTGCTTGCTGGCCGACCGCCGGTGTGGGTGCAACTGGCCACCGCGGCCGCTCCGGAGGGTCAGGCCTCGCTGGCCCGCTGGCATGCGCTGGGCGCGCAGGCGGCCCAGCGAGCCGGCGTGACCCAGGTCGTCCTGCCGGTGGTGGACCGGGTCTCGGCCGACGACCCGGCGATCGCCGGCCTGGTGGAGGGCGCGGGCCTGGTCTACCTGTCCGGCGGCAACCCCTCGTTCCTGGCCGAGACGCTGGCAGGGACGGCCACCTGGTCGGCGATCCACGCGGCCTGGCAGGCGGGCGCGGCGCTGGCCGGCTGCAGCGCCGGCGCCATGGCGCTGGCCGGCCAGGTCGCCCGGATCCGGGGCCCGATCGGGCACGGCGCGGTCGGGCTGGGCGTGGTGCCCGGGGTGATCGTGCTGCCGCACTTCGACCGGATGGCCGGCCGGCTGCCGGACCTCGCGCTGCGCGGGCTGGTGCCCCGGGACGGGCTGACCGTCCTCGGCATCGACGAGGACACCGCGGTGGTGGGGGAGCCGGGCACCGACCGGCCGTGGCGGGTCAGGGGCCGCCGGTCGGCCTGGCTGCTCGGCGACGGCTCCCGCGCTGAGTTCGCCAGCGGGTCCGTGATCGAGCTGCCCTGACCGACCGGCCGCCCCCGTTCGCCCCGAGGGCGCGCGGGCCTCAGCCCTGCCGACTGAAGGCGGCGTCGAAGGCGGCCGCCGGCGGCTGCAGCTGCTCGGCCAGGCGCCGCACGAAGGCCAGCGCCTCCGGAGCACCCAGCAGCCGGTCCATCCCAGCGTCCTCCCACTCCACGCTGGTCGGGCCCTGGTAGCCGATCGCGTTCAGCATCCGGAACATCGGCTCCCACGGGACGTCGCCGTGACCGGTGGAGACGAAGTCCCAGCCGCGGTGCGGGTCCGCCCAGGCCAGGTGCGAACCGAGCCGGCCGTTGCGGCCGTTCAGCTGCTTGACCGACTCCTTGCAGTGCACGTGGTAGACCCGGTCACGGAAGTCGTCCAGGAACACCACCGGGTCCAGGTCCTGCCAGACGAAGTGGCTCGGGTCGACGTTGAACCCGAACGCCGGCCGGTGTCCGATCGCCTCCAGGGTCCGCTTGGCCGTCCAGTAGTCGTAGGCGATCTCGCTGGGGTGGACCTCGAGCGCGAAACGGACGCCGACCTCGTCGAACACGTCCAGGATCGGGTTCCAGCGGTCCGCGAAGTCGGCGTACCCGCGCTCGATCATCTTCTCCGGCACGGGCGGGAACATCGCCACCGTGTGCCAGATCGAGGAGCCGGTGAACCCGGTCACGGTGCGCACGCCCAGCGCGGCAGCCGTCCGGGCGGTGTCCGCCACGAACGAGGCCGCCCGCTGCCGGACGCCCTCGGGGTCGCCGTCGCCCCACACCGGCCCGGACAGGATGCCCTGGTGCCGCTCGTCGATCGGGTGGTCGCAGACCGCCTGCCCGGTCAGGTGCGCCGAGATCGCCCAGACGCCGAGCCCGTGCCGGTCCAGCAGGTCACGCTTGGCCTTGAGGTACTCCGGGTCGCGGACCGCCCGGACCGGGTCCAGGTGGTCCCCCCAGGTGGCGATCTCCAGGCCGTCGTAGCCCCAGCCTGAGGCGAGCCGGCAGACCTCCTCGAACGGCAGGTCGGCCCACTGGCCGGTGAACAGGGTGATCGGGCGGGCCATGCTTCCTCCTGGACGTCGGTGTCGCGGTGTCGCTGCGCCCCAGCCTGCGCCGGATGGGGCGGGTTGTCACCTGACGACACCCTCTCTGGGGAGACTGGCCGGTTCGGGGAGAGGGGTGTGGACAACCCTCCGCGTCGAACATGTGTTCGATAGACTGGCCGCATGTCCATCGCCTCTCTCGCTCCCTGCCACCCGCTGCCGAGCCCCGCGGGCCAGGGTGGCCACCTGACCGGTGCCGACCGGCCGGGCGGGGCCACGCAGATCTCGGCCCTGCTCACCGCCCTGGCCGGCTGGCACCGCGTGGAGTCCGCGGCGCGGGCCGCGAAGCTGCGCACCCTCTCGGTGCTGTCCCTGGCCTTCGCCGAGGCGGCGGAACGCGCGGAGGGCGACGAGGAGGAGGCTGAGAAGGTGCTGGCTGCGGAGGACCTGATGGCCGCGGAGGCGGCCGCCGCGCTGTGCCTGTCCAGACGCCACGCGCTGTCGATGATGGCGGAGGCTGACGTGCTGACCAGCAGACTGCCGCTGACGTTGGAGGCGTTGTCCCAGGGACGGTTCGAGCGTTCCCACGTGCGGGCCATGCTCAAGGTGACCGAGGGGCTGTCGGACGCGGCCGCCGGCACCGTCGAGCGGCACCTGCTGCCCGGCGGGGAACCGCCCGGCGTGGCCCTGACCCCGGCGCAGATCTACCGCACCGGCGCCGCGGTCGCTGCGGCGGTGGAACCACCCGACCCGAGGGACGAGGCGCTGGAGGAGGAGGCGTTGCGCGAGCGGAGCACCGACGTCCGGCTGGCTCCCGGCAACGGCTTCGACGACAGTCCCGGCTCCCCGGCCGGGCGGGCGGGTCTGGCCACCGTGCAGGCCACCATGCCGGCACCGGACGCCGCCCTGGTCTGGGCCACCGTGGACGCCGCGGCGCGCCGGCTCCGCGACGACCTGCGGGCCAGGCGCCGACTGGCCCGCGCCGCGGGCGAGGAGGTACCTGCGGTGCCCACCCTGGGCCGGCTGCGCGCCCAGGCGCTGCGCGACCTGGTCTGCCTTCCCGCCGGGGATCCGCGACGACCCGTCGCGCCCCGGGTCGAGCTGCAGGTCACCATGCCGGTCACGATGCTCGCCGAGATGCTCGGTGCGGGCGGCTCGCGCCCCACCGGCGGGATCGGTCCACTGGCGCTGCTCGATCCCGGAGGGCCACCCGGGCCGCTCCCGGTCCGGCACGCCGCCATCGTGCAGAGTCTCTGCGGGAGCGCGGACGTCAGGATCCGGCGGCTGTTCACCCGGCCCGAGGGCGGGTTGGCCCTGGCCGAGTCCGAGACCCACGACCCACCGGCGTCCCTCGACCGGCACGTCCGGCTGCGCGACGGGGTCTGCCGGGCACCGGGGTGCACCACCAAGGCGCGAGGCTGCGACCTGGACCACGTCGTGCCCTACCGCCCCGGCGACGTCACGCACGAGGGGAATCTGCACGCGCTGTGCCGCCACCATCACCGGCTGAAGACGTTGTCGTCGTGGCGACCCGTGCTGGACCCGATCACCCGGGAGGTGCGCTGGCGCAGTCCCTCCGGCCGCTGCTACATCACGCGGATCAGCGACTACGCCGGGGTGGCCAGCGGGCCGGACCCGGCCGGCACGCTCGCGCCGTCCCCGGGTCGGCCGAGCCGGGCCGGCGGTGCGGACGACCAGCCGCCGCCGTTCTGACCGCGCACCGGCGAGCACGCCCCATACTGGTGCCTCGATCGGAGGTCCCGGTCGGCAGGATGGTCGAGGAGAGGTCATGAACCAGCGGGCGACGGGTACGGCACGTTGAGGATCGCGCTGGGCTACGAGATCTCGCACACCTTCTCGCAGCCGACCCCGATGATCGCCCTGCTGAACGTGCACTACAGCCGCGCCTCGGACCTGGAGGCCCCGGACGTGATGACGACCGAGCCGCCCGTCCCCTACACGTCCTACCGGGATGGGTTCGGCAACTGGTGCAACCGGCTGCTCGCCCCGGCCGGTGAGTTCACCGTGCGGGCCGCCACGGTGATCCGGGACGACGGCGCCCTGGACGTCGCGCCGCAGCCGGGCACCGAGCAGGGGCGCCGGCTGCCGGTCGAGGAGCTGCCGGAGGAGACGCTGGTCTACCTGCTCGCCAGCCGGTTCTGCGAGAGTGACCGGCTCAGCCAGACGGCCTGGGACCTGTTCGGGGGCCTCGAGCCGGGCTGGGCGATGGTTCAGGCGATCAGCCGGTACACCCACCAGCGCATCACCTTCGACTACCAGGCGGCGCGGCCGACGATGTCGGCCTGGGAGGTGCACGAGTCCCGGCGCGGCGTCTGCCGGGACTTCGCCCATCTCGGCGTCGCGCTCTGCCGCGCGATGAACGTCCCGGCGCGCTACTGCACCGGCTACCTCGGCTGGATCGGGGTACCCGCTCCCGATGAGCCGATGGACTTCTCCGGCTGGTTCGAGGTGTACCTGTCCGGCGGCTGGTTCGTCGTGGACCCCCGCAACCTGATGCCGCGGATCGGGCGCACCCTGGTGGCCCGCGGCCGGGACGCCGCCGACGTGGCGCTGACCACCACGTTCGGGCCGAGCTGGCTGTCGCGGTTCCAGGTGACGACCGAGGAGCTCTGATCCGGAGTGGACGCAGCAGACCCTGCACCCGCCGGCGCGGCCGGCAGTGACTGGTGGCGGGACGCCGTCGTGTACCAGATCTACCCCCGCAGCTTCGCCGACTCCGACGGCGACGGCATCGGGGACCTGCCGGGGATCACCTCGCGGGTCGACCACCTGGCCGGCCTGGGCGTGGATGCCGTGTGGCTCAGCCCCTTCTATCCCTCGGCGCTGGCCGACGGCGGCTACGACGTGGACGACCACCGGGACGTCGACCCGACGCTGGGCACGCTGGCCGACTTCGACGCCATGGTCGCCGCGCTGCACGCGGCCGGGATCAAGGTGATCGTGGACATCGTCCCCAACCACACCTCCGACGCCCACCCGTGGTTCCGCGAGGCGCTGGCGGCCGGGCCGGGGTCGCGGGCCCGCGCCCGCTACCACTTCCGGGACGGGCGCGGCCCCGACCGCGGGTTGCCGCCCAACGACTGGCAGTCCGGTTTCGGCGGCCCGGCGTGGCAGCGGGTTCCCGACGGTCAGTGGTACTTCCACCTGTTCGCCGCCGAGCAGCCCGACCTGAACTGGGATGACGAGCAGGTCCGCGCCGACTTCGTCACCACCTTGCGGTTCTGGGCCGACCGCGGCGTCGACGGGTTCCGGGTGGACGTCGCGCACGGTCTGGTCAAGGACCTCTCCCAGCTGCACCGGACCTGGCAGAGCCTGGACGGCCCGCTGCCGGACGACGGGTCCCACCCGCTGTGGGACCGGGACGACGTGCAGGACATCTACCGCCAGTGGCGCGAGGTGTTCGACAGTTACCAGCCGCCGAAGATGGCGGTCGCCGAGGCTGCGGTGCCCGGCTCGCGCCGGCCTCGCTACGCCGACCGGTCCTCCCTGGGCCAGGCGTTCAACTTCGAGCTGCAGGAGGCGGACTGGTCCTGGGCCGACTACCGCCGGGTGATCGAGTCGGGGCTGGCGGACGTGGCGGCCGGCGGGTCCTCGACCACCTGGCTGCTGGGCTGCCACGACACGCCGCGGGTCGCCACCCGCTACGGGTTGCCCAGCGTGCCGGGGCGGTCGGCGCAGCAGGTGGCCCGCGACTGGTTGCTGACCGACGGCCGGCGGCCGCCCGTGGACCCGGCGCTCGGGCTGCGCCGGGCCCGGGCGGCGGCGCTGGTGCTGTTCGCCCTGCCCGGGTCGGCCTACGTCTACCAGGGCGAGGAGCTGGGCCTGCCCGAGGTCGGTGACCTGCCCCGGGAGGTGTTGGCCGACCCGATGGCCACCCGGTCCCAGGGCCGGGAGAAGGGACGGGACGGGTGCCGGGTGCCCCTGCCGTGGAGCCCGGAGGGTCCCTCGCTGGGCTTCGGCCCCGGGTCGGCGCACCTGCCGCAGCCGGCCTCCTTCGCCGCGCACGCCGTCGCGGTCCAGCTCACTGACCCGCACTCCACGCTCAACCTGTACCGGGCGGCCATCCGGCTGCGGCGTGAGCTGACCGTCGGGGGCGAGCTGCGCTGGGCGCCTCAGCACGAACCCGCCCTGCACTTCGTCCGTGGCGAGGTCTGGCACTGCGTCACCAACTTCGGCTCGGCCCCCCTCGAGCTGCCTCCCGGGCGTCTCCTGCTGGCCAGCGCGCCGCTGCAGGCGGGCCGGCTGGCGCCCGACACCACCGCCTGGGTGCAGGCCGCCAACTGAGCCGGCCGCCAGGACGCTGCCCAGGCAGGTCGACGCCGCGCAGGCGGCTCCCTGATCGCTCGACCAGTGCTCCAGCCGGGGTCGCTCTGGGCCGTTCGGGTCGCCGTTTGCCGTGTGCGCGCCGTGCGCCGGTGCTGCGGCGCGCCGGTGGGGTTGGTCCGGTCGGGGCAGCTGTCGCCGGAGGGGTGACATCGCCGGCCGATGCTGGGTTCGACCGCGGCCGCGGGCAGAGAATCTTCACGTCGAGTAGTTCTCCTATAACCAGGAGTAGTCAGTGAGTGCGAAGAGAGAGCCACGTCGCCTGTCCACCCGGCTCGCGCTGATCGGCCTGGTCGGGTCGGTCGTGCCCGCTCTGGCCGTCTCCCCGGCCCTGGCCGGCCCAGCGAAGCCGGGCAAGGGCGACAGGGCCACCAAGACCGCGGTGGTCGGCACCCAGTGGGGCGACCGCAAGGCGGACCGGAACGCGATGGACGTCTACGGCCGCAACGACGCCGAGAGCGACCCTGGGTCCCTCTACACCATCACCCGGGCGATCGGCGCCCAGCAGGTGTGGGCCGCCAAGGACAGCCAGGGCCGGGCGGTGACCGGGCAGGGCGTGACGGTGGCGGTCCTGGACTCCGGCGTGGCCGCCGTCCCCGGCCTGGACGGGGCGGGCAAGGTGCTGCGCGGGCCGGACCTGTCCCTGGAGGCCAACTCCACCCAGCAGCTCGGCGACGACACCTTCGGCCACGGCACCCACGTGGCGGGCATCATCGCCGCCGAGGACTCCTCGGTGCGGCTGGACCCCAAGAGCGGCCAGCCGAAGTCCGACGACGCCACCCAGCAGCTCGGGGTCGCACCGGGCGCCTCGCTGCTGGCCCTCAAGCTCGCCAGCACCGACGGCAGCACCGACGTCAGCCAGGTGATCGCCGGGCTGGACTGGGTCACCCAGCACCGGCACGACCCGGGGATGGACGTCCGGGTGATCAACCTGTCCTTCGGCACCGACAGTGTGCAGAGCTACCAGGTGGACCCCCTGGCCGCGGCGGCTGAGAACGCCTGGCGGGCCGGCATCGTGGTGGTCGTCTCCGGCGGCAACGCCGGCTCCGGCGCCACCGGCCTGACCGACCCGGCCATCGACCCGTACGTGATCGCCGTCGGCTCCAGCGACCCTGGCGGCCGGGTCGACGGCTGGACGAGCAACCCGCAGGTCGCCGACTACTCCTCGCGGGGCACCACCGACCGGCACGTCGACCTGCTGGCGCCGGGCCGCTCGGTGGTCTCGCTGCGCGACCCGGGCTCCTACGTCGACGTGAACAACCCGTCCGGCCTGGTCGCCGGTGACCTCTCCGGACGGCTGTTCCGTGGCAGCGGCACCTCCCAGGCCGCGGCCGTGGTCAGCGGCTCCGCCGCACTGCTGCTGCAGGCCTACCCCCAGCTGACCCCCGACCAGGTGAAGGCGGCGCTGGTGTCCACCGCGGCCCCGATCCGCGGCGCGGACCCGGTGGACGCCGGCGCCGGGGAGCTGCGGGTCGGCCAGGCCCTGGAGGCGGTCCGCAAGGCCGCCACCGCCAAGAACCCGGCGGGCAGCTTGCTCGACACCCGCCAGGTCTTCCCCCAGGCCCTGGGCGCCGGTTCGCTGCAGGACGCCCGCGGCAGCTCCGCGCTGGTCGACGTCGACACCGGCCTGCTGCTGCAGGGCGAGGTGGACGTGCAGGGCGTGGCCTGGGACGGCGCCTCCTGGTTCGCGGCCTCCAGCGCCAGGACCGCGTGGGACGGCGGCACCTGGCATCAGGCGCAGTGGACCGGCGCTGGTTGGACGCCCACCGGGTGGGCCCGCGCCCGCTGGAGCGGGGCGAGCTGGAGCCGGGCCCGCTGGTCCGACGTCTCCTGGGACCGGGCCCGGTGGTCCCGCGCCCGGTGGAGCGACTCCTCCTGGCAGCGCGCCCGCTGGTCGGGCCAGGACTGGAGCTGATCGGTCGCGTCCGACCTCTGCAACCCCTGCTCGGCGTGCCGATATCTCCATGAGGGGCAGACGACGGCCGAGGAGCAACGGGACGTGAGCAGCAACTCAGCAGGGCGGGCCGCAGTCAGCGGCCCGCCTCTGCTGCGTTCCCTGGCCACCCCGGCCCGGCTGACCCTGGCCCTGGTCCTGGCCCTGTACGCGGCCGGGGCCTACGGGCTGACCTGGATGCCGACGCACTCCCTGCTGCCCGGCCCGACCGGCGCCGTGGGCCTGCTGCTGGCCCTGGTGCTCGGCGTCTGCTTCCTGCTCACCGAGGTCAGCCAGGCGCCGATCGAGTTCTTCGACGAGGCCTACTCCTTCTCCCTGTCCGGCATCCCGATGGTGCTCGGACTGCTCTACTGCCCTCCCGGTGACCTGGTGGTGGCCCGGACGCTGGCCGCGGTGCTGGCCTTCGCGATCCAGCGCACCTCCCCGGTCAAGTGCGCGTTCAACGTCGCGGTCTACCTGCTGGACAGCGTGCTGGTGCTGGGCCTGGCCCACCACCTGCTCGGCCCGGGGGCGGTGCTGGGGGCGCGCACCGCGCTGCTGTCCTACCTGGTGCTGGCCGCCGTCGACCTGGCCATGAGCGTCCTGGTGCTGCTCGTCATCCGGATCAACGCCGGCCCGCTGGCCTGGCGGGACGCCGTCTCGGTGTTCGCCCCGGCCAGCCTGTTCGTGGCCGTCAGCACGGCCACCGGCTTCGTCTTCGCCGAGCTGCTGACCGCCGGCGTGCTGGGCGTGAGCCTTCTGCTGATGCTGGTGGTGGTCACCGTCTCCACCTACCGGGCCTACCTCGTGCTGCGTCGCCGGCACCGCTCGCTGGAGGTGGTGCAGCAGTTCATCGAGGACACCGAGGGCGACAACGCCTCCGGTCAGCTGGCCACCCGGATGCTGGAGCGGATCCGAGAACTGGTCCGGGCCTCCCGGGTGGAGCTGGTCATCCGCTGGCCGGAGGGACGGCAGGAGCGCCACGAGGCCCACGCCGAGGACGCCCCCGTCCGGCCCGGGCCCGGGTTGGTCGAGCACCTGCCGGCGGACGCCGAGCTGGTCGACGGCCGCAGCGGCGACCCCGCCCAGCGCGCCTGGCTGGCCGGTCACGGCCTGCGCAACGCTGCCGTGGTGCGCCTGAACCGGTCCGGGGTGGTCGCCGTCCTGGTCGCCGTCGACCGGCAGGGTGGGGAGGTGGAGACCTTCAGCCGCGACGACCAGTCGCTGATGCAGGCGCTGGTCGGCCACCTGGCCGTCGCGCTGACCAACCGCCTGCTGGTCGAGGAGCTGCGGCACGAGAACACCCACGACTCCCTCACCGGTCTGGCCAACCGGGCGCTGCTCACCGACCGCCTGCACCACCAGCTGCTGTCGGTCGGCGACGGCGACGTGCCGGCCGCCGACGGGGGCAGCGGACGGCCCGCGGTGGTGCTGATGGACCTGGACCGGTTCAAGGAGGTGAACGACACCCTCGGGCACCCCATCGGAGACCAGCTGCTGACGGTGATCGCCGACCGGTTGCTCACCCTGGCGATCCCCGGCGCGACCATCGCCCGGCTCGGCGGGGACGAGTTCGCCCTGCTGCTGCCGCAGTCCACCACCTGCACCGCACTCCAGGTGGCCGAGCAGGTCCAGGACGCCCTGCGGGCCCCGGTCCACCTGCTGGACACCACGGTCAGCACCTCGGCCGGGATCGGGGTCGCGCTGGCCGACGGCACCGCCAGCGGCGCCGACCTGCTCCGGCACGCTGACACCGCGATGTACGCCGCCAAGCGCGAGGGCGGCCGACCGGTGCTCTACCGGCCGGAGCTGGACTCCGGACGGGCCGAGCGGCTGGCCCTGCTCGGGGACCTGCACGCGGCCCTGGACGCCGAAGCCCTGCAGGTGCACTACCAGGCCAAGCTGGACCTGGCCTCCAGCACCGTGACCGGCATGGAGGCCCTGGTCCGGTGGACCCACCCGGTGCTCGGCCCGCTGCGTCCCGACGTCTTCGTGCCGTTGGCCGAGTCGACCGGCCTGATCGACCGGTTGACCCGGTCGGTGCTGCTGCAGGCGCTGCGCCAGTGCCGGACCTGGCGCGAGCAGGGCCATGACCTCGCCGTCGCGGTCAACCTGTCGCCGCGCAACCTGCTCGCCCCCGACCTGGTCGCCGAGGTCTCGGCGGCGCTGGCCCTGACCGGCGTCCCGGCGCACCGGCTCACCCTGGAGATCACCGAGAGCGCGGTGATGGCCGAACCTGAACGGGCCATCGCCGTGCTGCACCAGCTCGCCGCCCAGGGCGTCAGGCTGTCCCTGGACGACTTCGGTACCGGCCACTCCAGCCTGGCCTACCTGCAGCGGCTACCCGTTCGCGAGCTCAAGATCGACCAGTCCTTCGTGCGGGGCCTGAGCGTGCCGTCGAGTCGGCAGGCCAGCCTGGCCCTCGTCCGCTGCATCGTGATGATGGCCTCCAGCCTGGGGCTGCAGGTGGTGGCCGAGGGGGTCGAGGACCCTCAGGCGCTGGAGGACCTGCGTGACCTGGGCGCCCAGACGATCCAGGGCTACCACGTGAGTCGGCCGCAACCGCCCGACCGGCTGCCGCAGCACCTGGCCGCCGGGGGACCCGGCCGGCCGCCGTGGCGGGTACGGGCCGCGGACGCCGCCACCCAGCCGCACCCGGGCAGCATCAGGGCGTGATCACGACCTTCAGGGCGTGGTGGTCGGCGGCATGCGCGAACACCTCGTAGGCGCGGTCGAGCTCGCCGAAGGTGAAGCTGTGGGTGCCCATCCGTTCGGCCGGGATCCGGCCGCTCGCCACCATGGTCATCAGGGTGGGGATCGACACGGTGTCCACCAGACCCATGGTCAGGGTGACGTTGCGGATCCACAGGTCCTGCATGGGCAGCTCGACCGGCGCCCCGTGCACGCCCACGTTGGCGATGGTGCCGCCGGGGCGGACCAGGGCCGCGGCGGTCAGCAGCGTCTCCGGGTAGCCGACCGCCTCGATGGCGACGTCCACGCCCAGCCCGTCGGTCAGCGCCAGCACGTTCGGGACGGTGTCCGGGCCGGCCTCGACCGCGTCGGTGGCGCCCAGCTCCAGCGCCTGCTCGGTCCGGAACTTGTTGGAGTCGATGGCGATCACCCGCGAGGCCCCCCACAGCCCGGTGGTCATGATGGCCGACAGCCCGACCGCCCCGGCGCCCACCACGGCGACCGTGTGCCCGGGCCGGACCCGGCCGGCCAGCACGCCGACCTCGTAGCCGGTCGGCAGCGAGTCGGCCAGGAAGATCGCCTGCTCGTTCCTGACCTGCTCCGGGACGGCGTACAGCGAGGTGTCGGCGTAGGGCACCCGGACGTACTCGGCCTGGGTGCCGTCGATCAGGTGGCCGAAGATCCAGCCGATGCCCCCCACCGTGCTGCAGTGCGAGGGCATCCCACGCTGGCAGTACGCGCACCGGCCGCACCGGGTGATGGCCGGCACCAGCACCCGGTCGCCGACCGAGAAGCCGGTCACCGCCGGGCCGACCTCGCTGACCGTGCCGACCGCCTCGTGACCCAGGATCCGCCCGGGGGTCACCGCCGGCACGTCCCCGTGCAGGATGTGCAGGTCGGTGCCGCAGATGGTGGTGGTGTCCACCTTGACCACGACGTCGGTGGGCTCGCTGACCGCGGCGTCCGGCACCTCCTCCCAGGCCTTGGCCCCTGGTCCGTGGTAGACGAGTGCCTTCATGAGGAGCCTCCCAGCGCGCAGCGCGGTGCCGACGCTCACCCCTGGCCGTCGGCCGACCTGGCGACCATAACCCCGGTCGCGGTTCAGCCCTTGTCGCAGAATGAGATCGAGGGCAGACAGGAGGCCGTCGGCGCCGACTGGCCGCGGCGCAGCTGGGCGCACAGCTCCAGCAGCGGGACCGGGCGGGAGATCAGGTAGCCCTGGCCGATCCGGCAGCCGAGGTCGTGCAGCAGCTGAGCCTGCTCGGTGGTCTCCACGCCCTCGGCGACCAGGGCCAGGCCCAGCTCGCGGGCCATCGCGATCACCGCCCGGACGATGCCGGCCGCCCGGTGGTCGGCGGTGATGTCGGCGGTGAAGCTGCGGTCCAGCTTGATGATGTCGATCGGCATCAGCCGCAGGCTGCCGATCGAGGACTGCCCGACCCCGAAGTCGTCCATCGCGACCAGCACGCCGCGCCGGCGCAGCTCGGCCAGGACCGGCACGACCTCCCGCCGCAGCAGCACCGTCTCGGTGACCTCCAGGACCAGCTGCAGGTGCTCCAGGACGCCGGTGGCGACCAGGGCGAGGATCCCATCCGGGCTCAGCTGCAGGGCCGAGACGTTCACCCCCACGTTGAGCCGGCGGCCGCTGGCCCGGGCGAAGGCCTCACCGGCGGCCAGCGTTTGCGCCAGCACGAAGGCGCCGATCTCGTGGATCAGGCCGGCGTCCTCGGCGAGCGGGATGAACACGTCGGGCGGCACCGGGCCCCGGACCGGGTGCGTCCACCGGGCCAGGCCCTCCACGCCGTCCACCTGACCGGTCTCCAGCGAGGCGACCGGCTGGTAGACCACGGTGATCTCGCCGCGCGCCACGGCGCCGTGCAGATCCTGGATGAGCAGCGCGCGCTGCTGGCTGTCGGCCAGCATCTGCCGGTCGAACAGCAGGCAGCGGCCGCGGCCGGCCGCCTTGGCCGCGTACATCGCGACGTCGGCGTGCAGCAGCAGCTCCTCGGCCACGGCGCACGGTCCGCGCTCGAGCTCCCCCGGCTGCCCGGCGACGGCGGTCAGCGCGACGCCCACGGTGACCCCGACGTGCACCCGGTGGCCGCGCACCGTGACTGGTTCGGCCACCCGCGCGATCAGCCGTTCGGCCAGCGCCAGGGCCTGGTCGGCGTCGGCGCCGGGGAGCAGGACGGCGAACTCGTCCCCACCCAGCCTGGCCACCTCGTCCTGCGGGCCGCGGCGACACTGCAGCAGCCGCTGGGCGACACCGACCAGCAGCTCGTCCCCGGCGCTGTGGCCCTGGGTGTCGTTGACCGTCTTGAACCCGTCCAGGTCGCAGTACAGGACGGCGAGGACGCCGCCGTCCCGCTGCGTGACGGCGGCCGCCACCTGCTGGGCGAAGTGCAGCCGGTTGGGCAGCCCGGTCAGCGGGTCGTGGTGGGCCCGCCGGACCAGCTCGGCGCTGCCCTCCCGCAGCCGAGCGGTCAGCGCGCGGTTCTCGACCAGCATCAGGAACTGGCGGGCCAGCACCAGCAGGAAGAGGACGACGCCGCAGGCCGCCTGGACGGCCGGCACCTTCTGCTCGGTGAGCAGGGGGACCACGACCAGCCCCTCGGCCGGCAGCAGCGGCAGGTAGGGCAGGCAGGTGCGGGCCAGGGAGGAGCCGGCGTCCTGACGGGCCTGACCGGTCAGCGGCGCCCAGCGGTCACCGGCGAGGGCGATCATCAGGAAGCCGGCCACCCAGCCGGTGTTGATCACCTGGGCGGGCTGGTAGCCCTGGTTCGCCGAGGCGAAGACGAAGGCGCTGTCGGCCAGGGCCAGGGCGCACATCCCGCTTCCGAGCAGGGCCAGCGGCAGTCGCGCTGCGCGGGGTGCGCGGGCGAGCAGCAGCAGGCTCAGGCAGCACAGCAGGACATCACCGACCGGGTAGGCGCTGGCCGTGAGCAGGGCCCACAGGCTCTGCGGCGCCGAGTCCCAGGCCGCCCCCAGCGAGGTCGCCCAGGAGAGCATCAGCAGCGCGCCGGCCACCACCCCGCCGTCCAGCAGCGAGGCCAGCCGGGGTGCGCGTTGGGTCCGGTCGGCCGGCCAGCGCAGCAACCCGGCCCCGGCCAGCACCGGGAAGGCCAGGAAGCCGACGTCCGCCGGGCCGGGGAAGGGGACGGTGGGGTCCCCGACCAGCTCCTGGCCGCTCCACAGCAGCTGACCGGTGGCCCAGACGGCGCAGCCGGCGCCGACCAACCGCCACGAGGAGGCCATCGGCCCGCCGCGCCGGGCGGCCCGGAAGGCGCCGAGGGCGGCCAGCGTGGCCGCACCCAGCTCGCCCAGGTCGTCCACGACGACGCTGGGGTAGCCGCCCAGCGGATGGGTGAGCATCAGCCACCCGAAGGCGAGGACCAGCGCAGCGGACGCCGCGGCCCGCACCGGCCACCGCCTGATCATCGCCGCCCCCTCTGGTCGTCCCTCGCAGAGAAGATCGACCGTGGCGGCACGGTGCTGCACCGGCGCGCGGGACCGCGCGGCGTAGTCCGCCCGAACGGAGCAGCGGGCGGTTAGCCCAGCACGGTGGCCGAGCGGCCGTCGTCGCTGGGCAGCCCCCGGTCGGCCACCGCGGTCACCGTCATCTCCCGCAGCTGCGCGCCGCCCTGCAGAGTGGTGGCGAAGGCGGTGTCCGCGGCGTCCCGGCCGGTGGAGATGCGCACCAGGGACTCCCGCGGCGCCAGCCGGGTGGCGTCCACCACGTGCCAGACGCCGTCCACGTCGATCTCGGCCACGGCGTGGAAGTCCATCGGGGACAGCCCCGGCGCGTAGACGGCCACCAGCCGGGCGGCCATCCCCTGGGCCCGGGCCAGGGTGACCACCACGTGCGCGTAGTCCCGGCACACGCCCTGGCCGGACAGCAGCACGTCGACCGCGTCGTCGGTGGGCCCGGTGCTGCCGGAGACGTAGGCGAGGTGCTCGCTGACGTAGTCGGTCAGGGCCTGCACCCGGGTCAGCCGATCGGTCTGCGGGCCGGGCAGCCGGGTGGAGCCGTAGGCGACCAGCCGGTCGCTGGGGCAGTACCGGCTGGGCCGCAGCATCATCACTCGCTCGGCCTCGTCCACGGTGGCGTCGGCCCCACTGCCGGAGGCCACCTGGGCGTGGTAGCTGATCCGCAGCGTGCCGGTGCCGCAGCTGACCAGGTGCTGGCGGGCGTACGGCTCAGGACCGCGGACCTCGGTGACGGCCACCGGTTCGCCGTCCAGCTCGGCGCGCAGTCCCTGGCCGTCGTCCTCGGCCGCCACCATCTGCAGGGAGAGCAGGGCGGGGGAGGACACGTCGAAGGTGATCTCGGCGCCGACACTCGCGCTGCTCGAGGACCGGGGCGGGGGAGAGGCGGGGGTGGGCACGAGGGTGGAGCCTAGTGCCCGTTCAGTCGGGCAGGTGGTGGGTGCGGCACAGCTCGGCCACCCACCGGCCGCTGTCCTTGACCGTGCGCACCTGGGTCTCGTAGTCCACGTGCACCAGCCCGAACCGCTTGCTGTAGCCGTAGCCCCACTCGAAGTTGTCGAGCAGGGACCAGAAGAAGTAGCCGCGCAGGTCGACCCCGCGGGCCATGGCGCGGTGCGCGGCGGCCACGTGCCGGCGCAGGTAGTCCACCCGCTGCGGGTCAGCCACCCGGCCCTGCTGCACGGTGTCGGCGAACGCCGCTCCGTTCTCGGTGATCATCAGCGGCAGGTCGGGGAACCGCTGGTGCAGCTCGACCAGCAGCTCCTCCAGCGCCTCCGGCGCGATGTTCCAGCCCATGTCGGTGTAGGGGCCGGGCTGGGGAAGGAAGTCGACGTCGGCGCTGCCCGGCCAGGCCGACCCGCCCATGTCCTTGTGACCGTCGGCCCGGCGCCGCGGGGAGACCCCGTCCCACATCGCCACGCTGACGGTGGAGTAGTAGTTCACCCCCAGGACGTCGATGGGTTGCTGCACCAGGGCCAGGTCGCCGTCCCGGACGAAGCCCCAGTCGGTGACCGAGGCGGTGTCGGCCAGCAGGTCGCCCGGGTAGGCGCCCTGCAGCATCGGGCCCAGGAACGCCTCGTTGGCCAGCGCCCGGACTCGCCGGACGGCCTCCGGCGAGGTCGGCTCCTCCCCCCTCGGGACGTGCAGGTTCAAGGTCACCGAGTACTGGGGGTGGTTGCTGGTCACCTCGCGCAGGGCGGCGACGGCCAGGCCGTGCGCGAGGTTGAGGTGGTGGACGGCGGCCAGGGCCGCGGCGCCGTCGGTCAGGCCCGGCGCGTGCGAGCCCGAGCCGTACCCCAGGTAGGCCGAGCACCACGGTTCGTTCAGCGTGGTCCAGGTGGCGACCCGGTCGCCCAGCCGCCGGCCCACCAGCCGGGCGTAGTCGGCGAACCGCAGCGCCGTCTCGCGCGCCGGCCAGCCGCCGGCGTCCTGCAGGGCCTGCGGCAGGTCCCAGTGGTAGAGGGTGGCCACCGGCTCGATGCCGCGGGCCAGCAGGCCGTCGACCAGCCGGGAGTAGAAGTCCAGGCCGGCCGCCAGGGCCGGCCCGCGGCCGGTGGGCTGGATCCGGGGCCAGGCGATGGAGAACCGGTAGGCCTGCAGGCCCAGCTCCGCCATCAGGTCCAGGTCGGCCTCCCAGCGGTGGTAGTGGTCGTCGGCCACCTCGCCGGTGTCCCCGTTCCACACCTTGCCCTCGGTGGCGCAGAACGTGTCCCAGATCGACGGCCCTCGGCCGTCCTCGCCGGTCGCGCCCTCGATCTGGTAGGCAGCGGTGGCCGCCCCGAACACGAAGTCGGGGCCGAAGCGCAGGCCGCTGTCGCGGTGCTCGGGGTCGCCGGTGCTCACCAGGCCACCTCCAGCGCGCCGTCGCGGGCCGGCACCGGCTCGCCGCCGCGGACCTGGACGGCGAAGTGCGCCAGGTCCCCGCTCACCCGGACCCGGCCCTCGTCGCCGTCCACCGTGAAGGCGGCCGGCCGGCCGTCCGGGGCGTGCACCTGCACCTCACGCCGCCAGCGGCCGGCCGGCGGGTGCACCCGCAGGGTCAGCCCGTCCAGGTAGTCGTAGTCCGCCCGGTCCGCCCGGGCCCCCCAGGCCAGCACCGCGCCCTCGCGGACGTACAGCCCGAGGGTGTCGAACCCGTGCACCTCCCGCCGCCAGCGCCCGCCGCTGACCTGCTCACCGGTCCAGAAGTTGGTCCAGGTGCCCTCGGGCAGGTAGAGCTGGACGCTGCCGTCCGCGGTGAAGACCGGCGCCACCAGCAGGTCCGGGCCGAGCAGGTACTGGCGGTCCAGGTGGGCGACCGCCGGG
This sequence comes from uncultured Actinomycetota bacterium, assembly GCA_963821825.1. Lineage (GTDB taxonomy): Bacteria > Actinomycetota > Actinomycetes > Actinomycetales > Kineosporiaceae > CAWGFD01. The sequence continues at coordinate 94,161 of CAWGFD010000001.1, read as the reverse complement.
TCGTCCGGGAACTCCAGCAGCATCGGCCGCAGCACCGGCGTGCCGGTCCGGCTGGCCTGGACCCCGGCCGCGAACAGGTAGGGCATCAGCCGGTGCTTGAGCCGGGTGAACCGCCGGGTCACCTCGACCGCGCTCTGGCCGTCGGCAGGCCGGTCCCCGGCCTCGGCCTGCGCCTCGTCGAACACCCAGGGCACCCGGTAGGAGTCCGACCCGTGCAACCGGGAGTGGCTGGACAGCAGCCCGAACGCGGTCCAGCGCTTGAACACGGCCGGGTCAGGGGTGCCCTCGAAGCCGCCGATGTCGTGGCTCCAGAACGCGAAGCCGCTGAGGGCCAGGGAGAGGCCGCCGCGCAGCGTCTCGGCCATCGAGGCGTAGCTGGAGGTGGAGTCCCCGCCCCAGTGCACCGGCATCCGCTGGCCGCCGGTGGTGGCCGCGCGCGCGAACACCACCGCCTCGCCGAGGCCGCGGACCTCCTGCAGCACCTCGAACACCGCCTGGTTGTACAGCTGGGCGTACCGGTTGTGCATCCGGGCCGGGTCCGAGCCGTCGTGCCAGCGGACCTCCAGCGGGATGCGCTCGCCGAAGTCGGTCTTCAGGCAGTCCACGCCCTGAGCCAGCAGGGCCCGCAGCCGGTCCTGGAACCAGGCCACCGCCGCGGGGCTGGTGAAGTCCACCAGGGCCATCCCGGCCTGCCACAGGTCGGACTGCCAGACCTGGCCCTCCGGGTCGAGCACCAGGTGGCCGAGCCGCCGTCCCTGCTCGAACAACGCCGACCGCTGGGCGATGTAGGGGTTGATCCAGACGCTGACCCGCAGCCCGCGGTCGTGCAACCGGGCCAGCATGCCCTCCGGGTCGGCGAACACGGCCGGGTCCCAGACGAAGTCGCACCAGTGCAGCTCGCGCATCCAGAAGCAGTCGAAGTGGAAGACGCCCAGCGGCAGCTCCCGCTCGGCCATCCCGTCGATGAACCGGCTCACGGTCTGCTCGTCGTAGTCGGTGGTGAAGCTGGTGGACAGCCACAGGCCGTAGGACCAGGCCGGCACCACCGGGGGCCGCCCGGTCAGGGCGGTGTACCGGGCCAGGACGTCCTTGGGCGTGGGCCCGTCGATCACCAGGTACTCCAGGCTCTGGCCGGGCACCGAGAACTGCACCCGCTCCACCGCCTCCGACCCAACCTCGAAGGAGACGTGCCCGGTGTCGTTGACCAGCACGCCGTAGCCGTTGCTGGACAGGTAGAACGGCACATTCTTGTACGCCTGCTCGCTGGAGGTGCCGCCGTCGGCGTTCCAGATCTGCACGCTCTGGCCGTTCTTGACCACCGGCCCGAATCGCTCACCCAGACCGTAGACCAGCTCGCCGACCTCCAGCGAGAGCTGCTCGTGCAGGTAGGTCGGGGCCAGCGGCGCCCGGCCTCCGGTCCGGGCGTTGCCGACCACGCCCGGGTCGACCTGGGCGCCGCTCGACAGCTCGATCAGCCCCTGGGACTTGGGGCCGCTGCCGGTCAGCCGCCGCCCGGCGGAGGTGAACTCCAGCGACCAGGGTGCGCCGCGGCGTACGGTCGCGGTCAGGTCCCCGGAGCTGAGCGTGCCCTGCTCGTCGTCCACCGACACCGTGCCGAGCCCGGGTTGCGCCCCGACCAGCTCGAAGCCGGGCTCGCGGTGGGCGCCGAGGAAGTGTTGCACCCGAACGCCGATCACCCCCTCCGCCGGGGCGAACAGGGTGAGCGTCAGGGTCGGCCGGTTCAGCGTGTCGCCCCGGTTCGCGATCACCTTGGTCGTGCTGGTGACGACCAGCTCGTTCCCCTGAGCCTGCAGGTCGCGGGCCTCCTGCCCGTATAGCGCCTGCACGCCCGGTCGCAGCTGCCAGAAGCCGTCGGTGAACTTCACGGGTGGGGTCTCCGTCGCATCCAGTCGGCCGGTGGGTCGGCTGGCAAGGCTACGCCGGGGGGTCCCTCCCGGCCGCCGCCCGTCCCGCAGCCCGGAGACAGCTGGGCTCGGCGTTGACAGGGGGCTGCCCCCGTCCTACGGTCCTTTTGTGCCGTTCCGCGAGACGGTGTGCCACGGGGCGGAATGCGACGGGCTCGAGGACGAGACGGCGGTGACCGGTGACCAGTCAGCAGGACCCGGCTCGCCCGGCTGGGCCTGACGCCCAGCCCGGCGTGCCCGCCGCCTTCGAGAAGGCCCTGCGGGTGCTGGAGGCGGTGGCGGCGCCCGGCGGCCCGCACCGCCTGGCCGAGATCACCAGCCAGGCCGGCCTGGCCAAGTCGACCACCCACCGGCTGGCCGGACTGCTGAGCGCCCAGGGCTACCTGGTCGCCCTGCCCGGCGGGCGCTACCACGTGGGGCCGGCGCTGAGGGCGTTCGCCGCCCAGGTCACCGCGGACACCGCCGACGGCGCACTGCCCCGACTGCGGGACCTGCAGGCGGTGGCCGGCGGGCACACCGTGCACCTGGCCCTGCGCACCGGGGACCATGCCGTGTACGTCTACAAGGTCGACGCCGACCGGCCGTACCAGATGGCCTCCCGGGTGGGGATGCAGATCCCCCTGCACTCCTCGGCGATCGGCAAGGCCATCCTCGCCCAGCTGCCGAGTGAGGAGGTGGACCAGATCGTCGAGCGGGTGGGTCTGCCCCGCCGCACCCCGCGGACCATCACCGACCGCGGCCAGCTGCACGCCGAGCTGGCCCTGGTCCGGCAGCGCGGCTACGCGATGGACGACGAGGAGAACGAGGAGAGCATCCGGTGCGTGGGGGTCCCGCTGACCGACCACGACGGTCGGGCGCTGGGCGGGATCAGCATCTCCACGGTGATCTTCGTGACCCCGGCGCAGGAGCTGGTCGGCTACGTGCCGGCGCTGAGCGCAGCGGCCCGGTCGATCGCCCACGTCCTGCTGTGAGCACCACCCGAGCCGACCCACCCCCGACGAAGGAGAGCAGCGTGCGCGTGCACCCCGACCGCGACTGGCTGGTCCAGCTCACCCCGAGCTGGACCGGGGAGCGGTTCGACAGCGGCCGCCCGAAGGTGGCCGAGGAGGTCCTGACCCGGCTCCGGGCGGCGACCACCGAGCAGGCCTGGCAGGTGCTGCGCAGCCACGGCTACCACCGCCAGTTCGTCGGCGGCTGGCTGCAGACCCACCCCGGCACGGTGCTGGTCGGGCGGGCGGTGACCTCATTCTTCCTGCCGCACCGGCCGGACCTGGACCAGGTCGTGGTCCAGGCGGGGGCGGCGGAGGGCAACCTGGCCGGGGACCGGCAGAACAGCTGGATCATCGAGACGCTGGTGCCCGGCGACGTGATGGTCACCGACATCTTCGGCAAGGTGGAGAACGGCACGGTGATCGGGGACAACCTGGGCACCGCGGTCGCCAGCCGGACCGGCGTGGGCGCGGTGATCGACGGCGGGGTGCGCGACCTGGCCGGACTGAGCGAGCTGGAGGGCGTCAACTTCTTCTGCCGCGGCGCCGACCCCACCGCGATCCAGGACGTCACCCTGGGCGGGATCAACGTGCCGGTCCGGATCGGCCCGGTCACCGTGCTGCCCGGCGACGTCGTCCTGGGCACCCCCACCGGGGTGACGGTGATCCCGGCCCAGCTCGCCGAGGAGGTCGCCGACGTGGCCGAGGACGTCGCCGTGCGCGACGTGTTCGGCAAGCTGCGGCTGTCCGAACGGGTGTACACCAGCGCCCAGATCGACGTCCCCACCTGGGAGCAGGGCATCGAGGCGGACTTCCAGCAGTGGCTGACCGAGCGGAGCTGAGCAGTCGATGATCAAGATCGCCGAGGTGCTGCCGCCCGGGCTGAGCGGCACCAGCCTGTGGACGCTGATGGAGCAGGCCGGGGTGCGGCACGCGGTCGGCACCTTCTACGGCCAGGACAGCCTGATGGCGGGGGAGACGCCGTGGAGCTACATGGCCCTGCTCCGGTTGCGCGAGCAGTACCAGCGCAACGGCTTCAGCCTGGACGTGATCGAGGCCAGGCCACCGTTGAACCTGGCCAAGCGTGGGCTGCCCGGGCGCGACGAGGAGATCGACACCGTGCTGGAGCTGCTGGCCAACATGGGCCGGCTGGGCATCCGGACCTGGTGCTACGAGTGGATGGCCGACTTCAACTGGTTGCGGACCAGCACCGCCGTCCGGTCCCGGGGCGGCTCCCTGGTCAGCGGTTACGACCACCGGCTGCTGGGTCCGGCGCCGCAGTCCGAACTGGGCCCGCTGCCGGAGGAGAAGCTGTGGGAGACCCTGGAGTACTTCCTGGAGCGGGTGGTCCCGGCGGCCGAGGAGCACGGGGTGCAGCTCGCGATGCACCCGGACGACCCCCCGCTGTCCCCGATCCGCGGTGTCGGCCGGATCATGAGCAGCCTGGAGAGCTACCAGCGACTGCTGGACCTGCACCCCAGCCCGATGAACGGGATCACTCTGTGCCAGGGCAACTTCGGCCTGATGACCGATGACCTGCCGGCCGCGATCCGGCACTTCGGCGGCCAGGGAAAGGTGTTCTTCGTGCACTTCCGGGACGTGCGGGGCACACCTGAGAGGTTCGAGGAGACCTGGCACGACGACGGCCCGACCGACCTGCTGGAGTGCCTGCGGGCCTACCGCGAGGTGGGCTTCGAGGGCGTGCTGCGGCCGGACCACGTGCCCACCCTGATCGGGGAGCCGAACGACCGCCCCGGCTACTCGGTGCTCGGCCGGCTGTTCGCCGTCGGCTACATCCGGGGGCTGCAGGAGGCGGTCTACGCCGACCAGCTGGCCGCGGCGGGCGGGGCTACGGTCGACCGATGAGGATCCTGGTCACCGGCGCCGGGGGCACCCTGGGCGCCGCTGTGCTGGCGGCCGCCGCCGGGACGGCGCACGAGCTGCTGGCGCTGGACCGTCGCCCCGCCGAGCCCGGCCGGCTGGGCGCGGACGTCCCGTGGGTGGTGGCGCCGCTGTCGGACTACGACGCGCTGCTCGGGGCGATGCGCGGCTGCGACGCGGTGCTCCACCTGGCCGCCTACATCGCCCCACACCTCGCGCCGGAGCCGGAGGTGCACAACGCCAACGTCACCGGCAGCTATAACGTGCTGGCCGCGGCCCAGGCCCGCGGGATCCACCGGGTGTGCCTGGCCTCCAGCGTGAACGCGATCGGCGCGGCGTACAGCGCGCAGCCGCGGTTCGACTACTTCCCGGTGGACGAGCAGCACCCCGGCTACCCCGAGGACGGCTACAGCCTGTCCAAGTGGGAGACCGAGCAGCAGGCCGCCGCCTTCGCCCGGCGGGACCGGGCGCTGTCGGTGACCTGCCTGCGGCTGCACGCCCTGCAGGAGCGGGACGCGATGGCCGGCCGCTGGCGCGAGCACCCGCACGTCGGGCACAAGGACCTGTGGTGCTACACCCCCGTGGGGCTCGCCGTCCAGGCTTGCTTCGCGGCCCTGCAGCGGGGCCGGCCGGGCGCCGAGGTGGTCTACGTGACCGCCGAGGACACCTTCACCGACCGGCCCTCGGCCGACCTGGCGGCGCAGTACTACCCGCAGGTGCCGCTGCGCGCCCCGATGCCCGGCCGGACGTCGTTCTACGACACCTCACGGCTGCGGGCGCTGCTCGGCCGGGACCAGCACAGCAGCGCACCTGACCACGAGAGCAGCTGAGGGACACCAGATGAGGGGATGCAGATGAGGGACAGCGGATGAGGATCACCAGGGCCACGGTGATCGTGACCAGTCCGGGCCGCAACTACGTCACGCTGAAGGTGGAGACCGACCAGGGGGTGCACGGGATCGGCGACGCCACGGTCAACGGCCGGGAGCTGGCGGTCGCCGCCTATCTGCGCGAGCACGTCTGCCCGCTGCTGGAGGGCCGGGACCCGGCCGCGATCGAGGACACCTGGCAGCTGCTCTACCGCGGTGCCTACTGGCGCCGGGGCCCGATCACGATGGCCGCGGTGGCCGCGGTCGACGTCGCGCTGTGGGACATCAAGGGCAAGGTCCTCGCCACCCCGGTGTGGAACCTGCTCGGCGGCCGGTCCCGGGAGGGGATCATGTGCTACGCCCACGCCTCGGCCCGGGCGGTGGGCGAGGCGGTCGAGCAGGTGCAGGCCTACCAGGAGCAGGGCTACCGAGCCGTCCGGGTGCAGTGCCTGGTTCCCGGCCTGGAGGAGATGTACGGCATCCCGCGCTCGGCCCCGGGCCGGGAGGGGGTGGGGCTGCCCTACACCGAGACCGGCTGGTCCACCGAGAGGTACCTGCGCTTCGTGCCGGCGATGTTCCAGCGGGTGCGCGAGGAGGTCGGCTTCGACGTCGCCCTGCTGCACGACGCGCACCACCGGCTGAGCCCGAGCCAGGCGGGCTGGCTGGGCCGCCGGCTGGAGGACCACCAGCTGCTCTGGCTGGAGGACGTCGTGCCGGCCGAGCTGCAGTCGGCCTACCGGCAGATCCGCCAGCACACCACGACCCCGCTGGCGGTCGGCGAGGTGTTCAACTCCATCTTCGACTGCGAGCAGCTGATCACCGAGCAGCTGATCGACTACATCCGGACCGCGGTGGTGCACGCCGGTGGGATCACCCAGCTGCGCAAGATCGCCGCCCTGGCCGAGGTGTACGGCGTCCGGCTGGGCTGCCACGGTGCGGCCGACCTGTCGCCGGTGACGATGGGCGCCGCCCTGCATCTGGGCGTGGCCACACCCAACGCCGCCGTCCAGGAGTACGCCCCGCACCCGCCGCAGGCGGCCGAGGTCTTCGACTGGGGCTGGCGGGTCTCGGGCGGCTACCTGGACCCGGGCGACCGGCCGGGGATCGGCGTGGAGATCGACGAGGCGGCCGCCGCCCGGTACCCCTACCAGCGTGCCTACCTGCCGTTGTCCCGGCGGGAGGACGGGAGTGTGGCCAGCTGGTGAGGCCGGGGGTGGGCCAGAATGGTCGTCGTGACGGCTGAGCCACCGGGGGACGACGCGCCGCGGCCGGCCGACCTCGGCTGGCTGCTGCTGGTCTACCGGGTGCCCTCGGAACCGACCCGGCTGCGGGCCACGGTGTGGCGGCGGCTGAAGTCGCTGGGCGCGGTCTACCTGCAGAACTCCGCGGCGGCGCTGCCGGCCGGACCCGCGGCCGAGCGCGCGCTACGCGGGCTGCGCCGGGAGATCCTGGCCATGAACGGGTCGGCGGTGCTGCTGAGCAGCACCGTGCTGTCCGGGGCGGGGGAGGTGCTGGAGCTGTTCCAGTCCGCGCGGGACAACGAGTACGAGGAGATCCTGGACAAGTGCCGGGACTTCCACGCAGGCCTGGCCAAGGAGTACGCCGCCGAGCACTTCACCTACGGCGAGCTGGAGGAGAACGACGCCGAGCTGGTCAAGCTGCGGGGCTGGCTGGCGAAGGTGGAGGCCCGGGACACGTTCGGCGCCCCGCGCCGGGAGGAGACCCGGGCCGCGGTGGACGCCTGCGCCGAGGCGCTGGAGACCTATGCGGCCCGGGTCTACCAGGAGGAGGCCGACGCGTGAGCGAGGCCTCCTCCCGCAGCGGGGTCAGTGACGGGGCCGCACCGCGCGCCACAGGCTGAACGGCAGCAGGAGCAGGACAGCCACCGGCAGCAGCCACCAGACCGGCACGGACGTCTGGTGCGCCACCAGGGCGGTCAGCGCCAGAGCCAGCACCACGCCGATCGCCAGCTGCCAGTCGTCGCCCAGCACGAAGTCCACCCAGAAGGCGCCGAAGGCCCGTAGCCGCCGGATCACGAGGCCACCCCCGCGTCCGCGGGGCGGCCGGTGGCGCGGTCGGCGACGCCGCCCGAGCGGCGCATCACCGGCACCAGGGACAGCGCGAACAGCGCGACCACCGGCACGATCCCCAGCAGCGCGGCGTCCGAGCCCGGCCAGTGCGCCCCCGCCCCCTCGGCACCCCAGAACATGCCGAACGAGGTGAGCATCACCCCGACCGCGAACTTCATGCTGTTCTCGGGCACCCGGGCCAGGGGCGCCCGGACGGCGACGCCGAGCCCGGCGACCGCCAGCACGGCCGCTGCTGCCGCGACCGAGGCCAGCCCGATCGCATGCTGGTTCGTGCCGAAGGTCAAGGCGATGAAGACCACCTCCAGGCCCTCCAGCACGACCCCCTTGAAGGACAGCGTGAAGGCGTACCAGTCACCGACCAGGGGCCGTCGACCCTGGTCCGCGGCCTGGGCGGCGGCCAGCTCGCGGGCGAAGATCGCCTCCTCGTCGTGCAGGGCCTTGTTGCCGCTGGCCCGCAGGATGGCCTTGCGCAGCCACTGCAGGCCGAAGATCAGCAGCAGACCGCCGACCACCAGGCGCAGTGCACCCAGCGGCAGCGAGGAGACCGCGGGCCCGAGGACGGCGACCGTCACGGCGAGCACCACCAGCCCGGCCAGCACCCCCTTGGTCGCCGACGGCCACTCTCGCGCGGTGCCGGCCGCCAGCACGATGGTGACGGCCTCGACGGCCTCCACCGCGCAGGCGAGGAACACCGCCAGGAACAGGGCTAGCTCGTTCATCAGGTCGTTCTCCTCCAAGGGAAGGGGTGCGGTGTTGCTGGGTCAGGGCGCCGGGCTGGGGATGCGTGGCTCGCGCAGGTCCAGCATCGCCGCGGGAGGGGCGTCCGTCCTGCCGTCGTCCCGGTAGGCCAGGCAGGAGTCCGGGTCCAGTCCGACCACGACCCGGCCGCCGCGGGCCTGCGGGGCAGCGTGCTGGATGGCGGTGATCAGGCCGAGCGGGGTCTGGACGACGAGCTCGTAGCAGCGCCCACGGTAGGCGACGTCGACCACGATGCCGGGCAGCTCCCCCCGGCGGGTCGGCTCTCCCGGTCGGGGGCCCGGCACCAGGCTCGAGGCAGCCGGGCGGAGCAGGAGCTGCACCGCGTCGCCGGGTCCCAGGTCGCCGACCGGTCGGGCGGCCAGCTGGTGGTCCCCGGCAGCCAGCAGCACCAGCCGGCCGTCCCGGGCCTGGACGGTGGCCTGGAGCTGGGCGGCGTGACCGGTGAACCGGGCTACGAAGGGCGTCGCCGGGTTGCGGTAGATCTCCTCCGGCCGCCCGTGCTGCAGCACCCGGCCGCCGCTGAGCACAGCCATCCGGTCGGCCAGGGCGAACGCCTCCGCCTGGTCATGGGTGATGTACACGGCGGTCGCGCCGCTCCGCCTGGTCAGGGTGGAGATCTCCACCCGCAACCGTTCGCGCAGGTCGGCGTCCAGGTTGGACAGCGGTTCGTCGAACAGCAACAGCCCCGGGCGGGCCACCACCGAGCGCGCCAGCGCGACCCGCTGCTGCTCCCCACCCGACATCTCGTGCGGGAACCTGTCCCGGTGGCGCGTCAGGTCCACCTGGTCAAGGACGGCGTCCACCCGCCGATCCCGTTCGGCCGCCGGCAGGTGGCGGCGCCGCAGAGCGTAGGCCACGTTCTCCCGCACTGTCAGATGCGGCCATAGGGCGTAGTCCTGGAAGACCATGGCCAGGTCCCTGGCCTCCGGCGGGCGGTGCGTGCGATGCCCGCTGGCCAGCCGGCCGCCCAGGCGCAGCTCGCCGTCGTCCAGCCGCTCGATCCCGGCCAGGCAGCGGACCAGGGTGGACTTGCCGGACCCGGAGGGCCCGAGCAGGACCAGGAACTCCCCGGGCTCGACCTGCAGGTCGACGCCGTCGAGGGCCCGCGTACCGCCGTAGCGCTTCACCGCCGCCACGACGCTCACCGCGAGCCCACTGCCGCCCTCGCTACCAGCTCCGTCGCTCATCGCGTGGCCCCCATCCGTCGCCAGCCGACCGGGGCAAGCACCCGGAAGGCCCCCCAGACCAAGGCGACGACGCCCAGCGCGAACAGGATGGCCAGCACCTCCATGGCTGTTCCTCCTCCAAAGTCGTAGTTGGCCAGGGCCTTGGTGATCCCGACCGAGACCGGCGGGCGCCCCGGGGGGTACAGCAGCTGGGATACCGGCAGCTCCAGCAGCGTCGCCGAGAAGGTGAGCACCCACGCGGACAGCAACGGCCGGGCGAGCAGCGGCACCACCGCGCGGCCCCAGGCTCCGACCTCCCCCGAGCCGTGCACCCTCGCCGCCTCGCGCAGCGACTCCTGCACCTGGCTCATGCTGCCCAGCAGCACCCGGGCCACCGAGGGCAGCGCGGTGGCCAGGTAGCCCATCGTCAGCAGCGTGCTGGTCTGGTAGAGGTGCAGGCCCAGGTCGGCGGCCAGCGGCAGGTTGTAGGTGAAGATGTAGCCGGCTGCGAACACGATCCCGGGCAGCGCGACCGCCGTCAGCAGCACCCCATCCAGGAGCCGTGCGCTGATCGCCTTCTGCTGCAGCGACAGGATGCGCGCGGCGACGGCGCCGACCAGCACGGCGAGGGTCGCGGTGACCGCGCCCAGCTCGGCGGAGTAGAGCAACGGCCGGCGAAGCTCGGGGCTGACCAGCACTCGGGTGTAGTTGCCCAGGGTCAGCCCGTGCGCCTCGGCGAGCGAGCCCAGCCCGTTGATCAATGAGGCCATCACCGCACCCACCGTGGGCACGCCGACCGCGACGGCGACCAGGGTGAGCAGGCCCACCCAGGTGAGCGCCCGTGACACCGGCGCCAGGTGGGCGCGCCGTGCCGGGCGGTGCCGCCCACCGAGCACCCGGTAGCTGCGGCCCCGGGTGGCGCGTGACTGCGCAAGCACCGCCAGACCGGCCATGCCCATCAGGACCCAGCCCACGGCCGCCGCCACCGAGAAGTCGACCGGGAAGCTGTCCACCGCGGCGTAGAGGGTGTACGTGGCGACCGGGAAGTGCGCGTCGTTGGCCAGGGTCGCGGCCACCCCGAAGTCGCTGACGGACTCGGCGAAGACAATGGCGAAGGCCGACCACAGCGCCGGGGCAAGCAGGGCGGCCACGATCCGGCCGGCGGCCAGCGCCGACCCTCCGTGCACCCGGGCCGCTGTCTCGAACTCCTCACCGAGCCCGCGCAGCGCCCCGGTGACCGCCAGGTAGGCGAACGGCACACCCTTGACCGCCAGCACCAGGACCACCCCGAGGGGACCGAAGACCAGCCCCCGGACGGTGGCCACGTGCAGGCCCAGCACATCGAGCACCCCGGCCGGCTCGAGCAGTCGTTCCCAGCCCAGGGAGATGAGGTAGGAGGGGGCCAGCAGGAGTCCGAACATCACCCCGCCCCACAGCCGCCGGGCGCCGATGTCGGTGCGGACCAGGGCCCAGGCCGCCGCGCCGCCGACGGCGGTGGCACCGATCCCTGCCGCCACGCCGACCATCAGCGAGTTGAGGGCCGCCCGGAGGAAGGCGCCGGTCAGCGCGGTGCGGAAGCCGTCCAGGGTGAACCAGGCCCCGCCCTGCCCCAGCGCTCGCGGGCTCACCGCCGTGAGCAGGAAGAGCAGGATGGGCAGCACCAGGATGGCCAGGACCAGCAGCCAGAACGCAGCCCATGCGCCGTTGCGGCCCCAGACCGGGTACCGCAGCAGGAACGTCGGGCCGGCGCCCGCGGGCTGGCGTGCAGCAGAGGCGGTCACCATCGCGGCCTACTTGATCGTGCTGTCGAAGAACGTGTTGACCTTGCCCTCGAGCGGGCCCCAGAAGTAGGGGTCGATCCGCTGGTAGGCCGGGACCGCAGGCAGCTGGGGCAGCGCGGAGACGCCGGGCACCACGGGCCAGAAGAGCGAGTCTCCGCTGGAGTCGCCGGCCAGCATCGCCTGCTGCCCGCTGGGGGAGAGCACGAACTGGACGAACTTCTTCGCCGAGGCCTGCTCGGCCGCCGGGGCCGCCTTGTCGATCCCGATCACGCCGGGCAGCAGCGTCGCCTTGCGCAGGTAGACGATCTTCGGCTGGAAGGAGGCGGTCGGCTTCACCTTGGTCACCTCACCGATCGCGGCCGAGCTCTGGATCAGCCCGTAGTCGATCTGCCCGGTCTCCAGGGCGTGCAGCGTGTCACCGTTGGTGGGGTAGACGTGCAGGCCGTTGGCCTTCAGCTTGGTCAGGTACTGCTCCCCGGCCCGGACGCCGTTGCTCTGACCGCCGAGCTGTTCCATCAGGCCGGCGATGAACGGGTAGGTCGGCCCGGACTGCGCCGGGTCGTTCATCCCGACGAGGCCCTTGTAGGCCGGCCCGAGTAGGTCGGAGTAGCCGGCCGGGACGCTGGAGGTCTTCGCCGCGTTGTAGATCATTGCTGCCATCACGGTGGTGCTCACCGGGATGTAGGAGTGGTCGCTGGGGGTGAGGGTCTGCCCGACCGGGGTCAGGCTGACCGGCGGCGCGTAGTTCAGCAGCTGGCCCTGCTTGTCCAGTGCGGCGAAGGCGGTGTCGCCGTCCACCCACAGCAGCCCCCACTGCGGGTTGTTGCGCTCGGCGGAGACCTTGGTCAGCAGCGGGCCGGTGCTGTCGTCGACCAGCTTGACCTGGATCCCGGTGGCGGCGGTGAACGCCTTGGTCACCGGGCCGTCGTAACCCTGGGCGGAGTAGACGGTCAACGCTGCTCCGCCGGAGCCTGCCGTCCCTGTGCTCGACGGCGAGCCCGGTGCCGGGCTCGACCCGGTGCTGGACGACGAGCCGGAGCTGGAGCTGGTGGCCGCCGAGCCTGCGCTCCCGCAGCCGGCCAGTGCCACAGCCCCGGCGGACGCCGCGACCAGCGCGGCGACCAGCCGACCGGGCCGGTGTGAACCGAACATGTACGACATCCTCAGCGTCTCCTCAGTTTAGTGCGGTACCTAACGACGGTTATGGACGCTGCAGCACCGACGTTACCGTTCCGGGCGTGCCCGGCAGCCGTGAGGTGAACCGGTCCGGAACGGCGGCCGTCGGGCTGAGAGCCGGCCGCCGGGCTGCTCAGGATCGGCGACGGTGCGATTCGGGCTGGGGCCGTCCTTGCTCCTTGACGCCCGGGCGTCGTGCTCACTAGCCTTTTGACTGAAACGACTCAATGACGAGCAGGAGCGACCGGGCGGGCCGCTCGTGGTGGGCACCCGGCTGAAGGGCGGACGACATGAGGATCGACACCGGCAGGCTCGAGGCCATGGACGCGTTCGGCGTCGAGGTGCCGAGCTGGGCGTACGGGAACTCCGGCACCCGGTTCAAGGTGTTCACCACCGCGGGGGTGCCGCGCGACCCCTACGAGAAGCTGGCCGACGCCGCGCAGGTGAACGCGGTGACCGGGATGGCGCCCCGGGTCTCGCTGCACATCCCGTGGGACAAGGTCGAGGACTACGCCGACCTCCAGGCGTACGCCAAGGACCTCGGGGTCAGCATCGGGGCGATCAACTCCAACCTCTTCCAGGAGGAGGACTACAAGCTCGGCTCGCTGGCCCACCCGGACCCGGCGATCCGGGCCCGGGCGGTCCGCCACCACCTGGACTGCCTGGACGTGATGCGCGCCACCGGCTCCAAGGACCTGAAGATCTGGCTTCCGGACGGCACCAACTACGCCGGCCAGGACTCCCTGCGGGCCCGGCAGGACCGGCTGGCCGAGTCCCTCGAGCAGGTCTACTCGGCGATGGACGAGGACCAGCGGCTGCTGCTGGAGTACAAGTTCTTCGAGCCCTACTTCTACTCGATGGACCTGCCGGACTGGGGCTCCTCGCTGCTGCAGTGCCTGGCGCTGGGGGAGCGGGCGATGGTCGTGCTGGACACCGGGCACCACGCCCCGGGAACCAACATCGAGTTCATCGTGATGCAGCTGCTGCGCCAGGGCCGGCTGGGCGCCTTCGACTTCAACTCCCGCTACTACGCCGACGACGACCTGATCGTGGGGTCGGCGGACCCGTTCCAGCTGTTCCGGATCATGGTCGAGATCGTCACCCAGGACGCCCATCTGCCGGCCGCCGGGGTCAACTTCATGCTCGACCAGTGCCACAACATCGAGGACAAGCTGCACGGGCAGATCCGGTCGGTCCTCAACGTGGAGCAGGCGCTGGCCAAGGCGCTGCTGGTCGACCAGGAGGAGCTGCGCGCCCGCCAGCTCGCGGGTGACGTGCTCGGCGCCCACGAGGTGCTGACCGACGCCTTCGAGACCGATGTCCGCCCGGCGCTGGCCGAACGCCGGCTCGCCCGCGGCCTGCCCGCCGACCCGGTCGCCGCCTTCCGCGCCAGCGGCTACGCCGAACGGGTGGCCGGCGAGCGGGTCGGCGGTACCCAGGCCGGCTGGGGCGCCTGACCCGATGACCGAGGAGAGGAAGACCCCCGTGAACGAGAACCCTGTGATCAGCGAGCTGGTCGAACGGTCCAACCGGCTGGGAGCCGATCCCCGCAACACCAACTACGCCGGCGGCAACACCTCGGCCAAGGGCAGCCAGACCGACCCGGTCACCGGCCGGCCGGTGGAGCTGGTCTGGGTCAAGGGCAGCGGTGGCGACCTGGGCACCCTGACCGCGGCCAACCTGGCCGTGCTCCGCCTGGACCGGGTTCGAGCTCTGACCGGGGTCTATCCCGGGGTGGAGCGCGAGGACGAGATGGTGGCCGCCTTCGACTACTGCCTGCACGGCAGGGGCGGCGCCGCGCCCTCGATCGACACCGCGATGCACGCCCTGGTCGACGCCCCGCACGTGGACCACCTGCACCCGGACTCGGGCATCGCCCTGGCCACCGCCGCCGAGGGCGAGAAGCTGACCGCGGACTGCTTCGGCGACCGCGTGGTCTGGGTGCCCTGGCGCCGGCCGGGCTTCCAGCTCGGCCTGGACATCGCCGCCGTCCAGGAGGCCAACCCCCAGGCCATCGGCTGCGTGCTGGGCGGCCACGGGATCACCGCCTGGGGCGCCACCAGCGCCGAGTGTGAGGCGAACTCCCTGGAGATCATCCGGACCGCGCAGGAGTACCTGGCCGGCCACGGCAGCCCGGAGCCGTTCGGTCCGGTGGTGCCCGGTCGTACTGCGCTGCCGCAGGCCGAGCGGCACGCGCGGGCCGCGGCCATCTTCCCCGTCCTGCGCGGGCTGGCCTCCACCGACAGCGCCCAGGTCGGCCACTACACCGACAGCGAGGTGGTGCTGGACTTCCTGTCCCGGGAGAAGCTCCTGCCGCTGGCCGAGCTCGGCACCTCCTGCCCCGACCACTTCCTGCGCACCAAGGTCAAGCCGATGGTGGTCGACCTGCCGGCCGACGCCGCGCTGGAGGACGTGCTGACCACGGTCCGGGAGCTTCATCAGGCCTACCGGGCGGACTACCGCGCCTACTACGAGCGCCACGCCCGGCCGGACTCCCCGCCGATCCGCGGCGCCGACCCGGCCGTCGTGCTGGTGCCCGGCGTCGGGATGTTCACCTTCGGCCGGAACAAGCAGACCGCGCGGGTGGCGGGGGAGTTCTACGTCAACGCGATCAACGTGATGCGCGGGGCGGAGTCGGTCTCCACCTACAGCCCGATCAGCGAGGCCGAGAAGTTCGCCATCGAGTACTGGGCGCTGGAGGAGGCCAAGCTGGCCCGGATGCCGGCGCCCAAGCCGCTGACGACCAGGGTCGCGCTGGTCACCGGGGCCGCCTCCGGGATCGGCAAGGCGATCGCCACCCGGGTGGCGGCCGAGGGCGGCTGCGTGGTCGTCGCCGACCTGGACCTGACCAGGGCCCAGCAGGTGGCGGCCGAGCTGGGCAGTGCCGACACGGCGATCGGGGTCAGCGCCGACGTCTCGGACGAGGAGGCGGTCAAGGCGGCCGTGCAGGCGGCGGTGCTGGCCTTCGGCGGTATCGACCTGGTGGTCAACAACGCCGGTCTCTCGCTGTCCAAGCCGCTGCTGGAGACCACCGCCGCGGACTGGGACCTGCAGCACGACGTGATGGCCCGGGGGTCCTTCCTGGTCTCCCGGGAGTGCGCCCGGGTGCTGATCGAGCAGGGCATGGGCGGCGACGTGGTCTACATCTCCAGCAAGAACTCGGTGTTCGCCGGCCCCAACAACATCGCCTACTCCGCCACCAAGGCCGACCAGGCGCACCAGGTCCGGCTGCTGGCGGCCGAGCTCGGGCCGCACGGCATCCGGGTGAACGGGATCAACCCCGACGGCGTCGTGCGTGGCTCCGGGATCTTCGCCGGCGGCTGGGGGGCCAAGCGGGCGGAGGTCTACGGGGTCAAGGAGGAGGAGCTGGGCAGCTACTACGCCAAGCGCACCCTGCTGGGTCGTGAGGTGCTGCCCGAGCACGTCGCCGCTGCGCTGTTCGCGCTCACCGCGGGGGACCTGTCCCAGACCACGGGCCTGCACATCCCGGTGGACTCCGGCGTGGCCGCCGCGTTCCTGCGGTGAGCCGCGCGCTGACCCTGGCCGCGGTCGACCTCGGCGCCTCCAGCGGCCGGGTCGTCCGTGGCCGGGTCGGGCCCGGCACGCTGCAGCTGTGCTCGGTGCACCGGTTCCGCAACGGTGGCGTGCCGCTGCCCGAGGGCCTGTTCTGGGATGTGCTCGGCCTCTACCAGGACGTGCTGGCCGGGTTGCGGACCGCCGACCGGGAGGCCGCGCAGGACGGCGAGCCGCTGGCCGGCGTCGCCATCGACTCCTGGGCGGTCGACTACGGCCTGCTCGACGCCGCCGGGGCCCTGCTGGCCAACCCCCGCCACTACCGCGACGAACGGTCCGCCGCCGGGGTGCAGCGGGTGCACGCCGGCCTCTCCCGTGAGGAGCTGTACCGGGTCAACGGTCTGCAGTTCCAGCCGTTCAACACGGTCTACCAGCTGGCCGCCGAGCCGGAGCTGGCCGGGCGCCGGGCCCTGCTGCTGCCCGACCTGCTCGGCTACTGGCTGACCGGGGTGCAGGTCGCCGAGGAGACGAACGCCTCCACCACCGGCCTGATGGACGCCCGGACCGGCCGGTGGTCCACCGACCTGCTCGACCGGCTCGGCCTGCCAGCCCGGCTGCTCGCGCCGCTGTGCCCGCCCGGTGAGGTCCTCGGCGGCCTGCGCCGGCCGGTGCGCGAGGAGCTGGGTCTGCGCGCCGACGTCCCGGTCAGCACGATCGGCTCGCACGACACTGCCTCCGCGGTCGTCGGGGTGCCCGCCCAGGAGGAGGCGTTCGGCTACGTCTCGCTCGGCACCTGGGGGCTGGTCGGCGTCGAGCTGGAGGCGCCGGTGCTCAGCGAGGCCGGACGGGCGGCCAACTTCACCAACGAACGCGGCGTCGAGGGCACCGTCCGCTACCTGCGCAACGTGATGGGCACCTGGTTGCTGTCGGAGTCCTTCCGTACCTGGCAGCGGCGCGGGGAACGGGTCGAGGAGCAGGCGCTGCTGGCCGCGGCGGCCGAGCTGCCGGACGGCGGCCCGACCTTCGACCCCGACGACCCGGCCTTCCTGCCGCCGGGAGACATGGTGACCCGGATCGAGCAGGCCTGCCGCCGGGCCGACAACCCGGTACCGACCAGCGCGCCCGCCCTGGTGCGCTGCGTGCTGGACAGCCTGGCGCTGGCCTTCGCCGCCGCCCTCGAGCAGGCTCAGGAGCTGTCCGGGCGCCGGGTCGAGGTGGTGCACGTGGTCGGAGGCGGCTCCCGCAACGAGCTGCTCTGCCAGCTGCTCGCCGACGCCTGCGGGCGTCAGGTGATCGCCGGGCCGGTGGAGGCCACCGCACTGGGCAACCTGCTGGTGCAGGCCCGCACCCACGGCGCGCTGTCCGGGGACCGCTGGTCGATGCGGGCCCTGGCCCGTTCCGTGCTGGACCTGCGCAGCTACCGCCCGCGCAGCGCGCCGACCTCTGGAGGACGTCGATGACCCGCTACTGCTTCACCCTTCAGGTCCGCCCCGAGAAGCTGGGCGAGTACGTCCAGCGGCACGCCGCGGTCTGGCCGGAGATGCTCGAGGCGTTGCAGGCCGCCGGCTGGGGGGAGTACTCCCTGTTCCTGCGTGCTGACGGTCTGCTCGTCGGTCACGTCGTCTGCGAGGACCTCGCCCAGGCGCAGGCCGCGATGGCCCGCACCGAGGTGAACGCCCGCTGGCAGGCCAGCATGGCGCCGTTCTTCAGCGGCGTCGACGGCCGCCCGGCCGACGAGGCGTTCGAGCTGCTCCCGGAGATCTTCCACCTGCCGACCGCGCTCGCCGAGGCGACGGACTGAGCGCGTTGCCGGTCAGCAGGGAGTAGCGTCCCTGGGGTGTCGCACGAGGGCTCGGTCGACATCGGTGCCGCGCCGCCGCCGTCCCCTCTCGCCGGGGCGCCGCGGCGGCCAACGCGGTGGCTGCTGGTCGGCCTGGCCACCCTCCTGGTCGGTGCGCTGGGCGCGACCGCGGCCCTCAGCCGTCGGCCGGACCGGCTGGCCCCCTCCACCTCGGTGACCTTCCAGGACGCCGCGGTGCCGGCCCTGGACATGGCCGGCAACCCGCTGCGGCTGGGCTTCGACGTGGCCGTCGTCCTGGTGCCCCTCGACCGGCCCGCCGGTCCCGGCTGCCCGTCCGGGGTCCAGGTCGCCGTCCCGGCCTCCTGGCAGCTGGACCGGCTGAGCTCCGGGGAGCTCGTCTCCGACCAGGTCGCCGCCGGCCGGCGCACGCTGCGGCTGCGCGCCGACCCCGAGGACAGCTTCCTGCGGGCCACCCTGGCGCTGCCCGTCGGCCAGGACACCCCGGCCGCGCTGCCGACCGACCAGCCGGTGGACCTCAGCCTGTTCCGGGTGTGCCACGGCAGCTGGCAGGAGCAGGACCGGCGCCGCCTGACCGGGGTGGCCGGATGAGTGCCGTGTCGGTCGACGTCGGGCGCCCGGCGCCCTCGGTGGTGCCCGGGGCCGGCGGGCTCGAGCACCTCGCCGAGCTCGCCCTGGTCGCTCTGGCCCTGGTGCTGGTCCTGGGGGTGCACGCCACCGTGGTGCAGCGCGACCGCTTCTCGGCCGGCGCGATGCTCCGCTACCAGGACGCCGCGGCGCCGGCGCGGGACCCCACCGGCCGGCCGGTGGTCCTGGGCTTCGACGTCGCGGTGGTCGTCCTGCCGTTCCAGCCGGACGGCGCGCGCAGCGGCTGCGCGCGGGGCCTGCAGCTGGTGGTGCCGGCCTCCTGGCGTCTGGCCAGCGTGGAGACGATGGCCCTGCAGGACATCACCATGGACGGGGGCCGGCGGATCTGGCTGCTGGCCCGTAACGGTGAGACCTCGGCCCGGGTGGTGCTGAACCTGCCGGCGCTGTGGAACACCCCGGCCCGGCTGCCGATCCGCCAGAGCGTGACCGCTGCGCTGTACCGGGTCTGCGGCCCGCTGTGGCGCCGGCAGGACAGCGTCCGGCTGGTCAGCGAGCAGGGCTGAGGGCCGGCGTCGTGCGACTGTCCCAGGCCGACTGCCGACGGCTGTTCTCCAGCGCCGCCCGGGTGGTGCTGGCGGTCAACGGCGAAGCCGGTGATGTCCCGGGTGAGCAGCGGCCGCCGCTGGCCGTGCCGATCACCTGCGCTCTGCTGCGCGAGGGCGGGCGGGAGCTGGCCGTGTTCGCCGTCGACCACAAGCCGAAGTCGACCGGGCGGCTGCGACGGCTGCGGCTGATCGAGGCGGCCGCGCAGGTGTGCCTGCTGGCCGACCACTACGAGCAGGACTGGGCGCGGCTGTGGTGGGTGCGCGCCGACGGCCACGCGCGGCTGCTGGAACCGGAGGACGGCGGCGCGGGGCGCCGGGCCGCCCTGGACGCGCTGGTGGCCCGGTACCCGCAGTACCAGGAGGTCGAACCGGCCGGGACCGTCGTCCAGATCGCGGTCCGGCGTTGGGTGGGCTGGGCGGCCCGGCCCGCCGACGTGCTCACAGGGTGAAGCGGCCAGCACGTCCCGCCTGCACCGCGGCCGCGATCAGCTGGTCCAGGGGTCGGCCCGGCCGGTCGCGACCCGTCGTGCTGCTCAGCGGCCGCCGAAGCTCCGCGGCCCGCCGCCCTGCCCCGGGCCGGCCCCTGGCTCAGCGTCCTGGACGTCGACGACCCCGGGCAGCGGCACGCTGCCGCGGAAGTCGTCCCGCATGGCGGCCACCCCGTGCTGAGGGCGGGCCTGGTCGCGGAAGGACTGCCGGTCCGCGCGCCGGGCGGCGGTGTCCAGCCCCATCGCCTCGTCGCGGTCCCGGCGCATCGCCTCGTCGCACTCGCCGTCGCGGTTGAAGGACCACATCAGCTTCGGGTCCCCCAGCGGCAACGTCCCGCCGGATGACCCACCCGCGGCGTTCGTGTGCCAGGTGTGCCAGGTCTTGCCGTAGGAGTTCACCAGCTGGCGCATCAGGCTGGTCTCGGCGGCCATCGGCAGGCCGGGCGCGCACAGCTGGCCGGAGAGCAGCTCGAAGTTGTGCGGGTGCCAGTACCCCTGCTCCTGCTCGGGCAGACCCTCCATCAGCCGCTCGGAGATGATGTACTCGATCCCGATCAGGTTCGCCCCGGCGGTGTTGCCGTCGAACAGCACGCACTGGATGAGGTCGTCGTTGACCACCTTGCAGAAGTGGTGCGCCTCCATCTGGAAGTCCGGCTCGCCCTTGGCGCAGTGGAACCCCACCACGTAGACGTCGAAGTCCTTCAACGGCGCGGTGGTCTGCAGCAGCTGGGCGCCCAGGTCCAGGGTGCGCAGCCAGGTGCCCATGCCCTGGCCGGCCGGGCGGGCGCCGCTCTCGCGATCCTTGATCGCAGGGTTCAGGCTCATCGGGAGGTCCTTCCCCGGGCCCGGCCGGGCCCGGTCTCGGCATGTGTGCGGTACCCCAGAGCCGTACCCGGTGCCCGGGCCGGTACACCCCGCGTGGGGCCGTTCGGTCGAGGCTGGGTCAGCGCCGCTGGTCGGCGGTCAGGTACTGCGCCGGGTCCTCGACGAACGCCGCGCGACAGCCCTGGCTGCAGAACAGGTAGCGATGGCCCCGGTGCTCGGCCGTGGCGCCCGGCTGCTCCGGGTCGACCTGCATGCCGCACACCGGGTCCTCCACCCGGGCGCCGACGCCCTGGTCGCCCTCCTGGTCGCCCTCGTGGTCGCCGGTGTAGCGGGCGGGGTCGGACTGGAACCGCTGGTGGCAGTGGTCGGAGCAGAAGTAGTAGGTGGTGCCGTCCACGCGCTCGCGGGCCGGCGCCTGGGACGTCTCGACCTGCATGCCGCAGACCGGGTCCTTGGCGTACCCCGCCCCGCCGCCGAACCGCTCCCGGTTGCGGTACAGCAGGTACAGGACGCCGAAGACGGCCAGGGCGATGATGTCCAGCACGGTGGTGTAGTTCCAGCCGAAGACGTCACGCCCGACCGACCCGTGCTGCCCGGTCGCGGCCGAGGGCACGATGCCCAGGGCGGAGAAGAGGTACTCCACCACGATCCCGGACAGGGTCATCGTGCCCCAGAAGACCGCGAGCAGCTTGGCGGTGATCCGGGTGCCGTAGTACCGCCGGTAGATCAGCAGCAGCGGCAGGGCGATCAGGTCGGCGAAGACGAAGGCCACCACGCCACCGAAGCTGATCCCGCCCGTCCACAGCGCCGCTGCCAGTGGCACGTTGCCGACCGAGCAGACGAAGCTGATGATCGCCAGGAACGGCCCGAGGACGGCGTTCTCCAGCGTGGACCAGAAGCCGTGACCGGTCAGGAACAACGACTGCCAGAACGAGACGGGCACGGCCACGTCGAGGAAGCCGGCGACCAGGAACCCGATGAACAGCTCCTTGCGCAGCATGGTCAGGTCGCTGATCGTGTAGCCGGCGGCGTCGGCCCAGCCGCCGAGCGAGCGGATCCGTCGGGAGGCGGGCTGCTGGCCGTCCGCACCCTCGGACTCCTCGTCGCCGGCCTCGCCGGACTGACCACCGTTCAGGCGGGTGCGCGCCTCCTCCAGCTCCTGACGGCCGAGCACCCGGGGCAGCACCAGCCGCAGCAGCGTGATCATCAGGATGCCGCCGACCAGCTCGGCCAGCGCGAACGGCCAGCCGAGCAGCAGCCAGAGCACGATGCCCAGCTCCAGCACGAGGTTGGTGGAGGCGAACATGAACGCCTGCGAGGCGGTGAAGTCGGCGCCCCGCGCGAAGAGGGTCTTGGCCAGCGCCGAGGCGGCGTAGGAGCACGAGGAGGAGACCGCCCCGAAGACGCCCGCCTTGACGATGGTGCGCGGCCGGTCATCGCCCAGGGCGGCCTGCATCCGGGCCCGGGAGACGAAGGCCTGCACCGCGCCGGACAGCGTGAAGCCGACCACCAGGGCCCACAACGTGGCCCAGAACATGCCCAGCCCGTCCAGCAGGCTGGAGCCGATCACGTCCAGGACTGACATCTTCGGGCCGACTCTCTTCTCGGGGGCTGGAGCATGCCTCGGTCAGGGCCGGGCGCAGCGTCCCTTGGTATACCCCCACCAGGTATAGCGCAAACCCGCTCCGGGTGGTGGGCGGCGGCGTGGCAGGCTGGGCGGATGCAGGTCTTCGTCCCGGCCGCCGAGCTCGCGGCCCGGCTGCAGGCGGGCGAACCGCCGTTGCTGCTCGACGTGCGCTGGGCCCTGGGCGACCCGGACGGGCACGCGCACTACCTGGCCGGTCACCTGCCCGGTGCCGTCTACGTCGACCTGGACACCGAGCTGGCCGGGCCGGCCTCGCCCGATCAGGGCCGCCACCCGCTGCCCGGTGCTCAGGTGCTGCAGCGCGCGGCCCGGCGCTGGGGACTGCGCCTGGACCGTCCGGTGCTGGCCTACGACGACGTCGGCGGTCTGGCCGCGGCCCGCGCCTGGTGGCTGCTGCGCTGGGCCGGCGTGCAGCGCGTGCAGATCCTCGACGGCGGGCTGGCCGCCTGGCGGGCCGCAGGCGGCGGGCTGGAGGTCGGCGACGTCGAGCCGGAGCCTTCCCGGATAGAGCTGAACCCCGGGGACCTGCCGGTCACCGACGCGGACGGCGCGGCCGCGGCACCCGAGAGTGGGGTTCTGCTCGATGCCAGGGCGCCCGCGCGCTACCGGGGCGAGGTGGAGCCGATGGACCCCCGCGCCGGGCACATCCCCGGCGCGGTCAACCTGCCGATGGCCGCCCTGACGGACGACGCCGGGCTGCTGCTGGCGCCCGACCAGCTCTGGCAGCAGGTCGCGGCGGTCGGGGTGGAGCCGGGCGTGCCAGTGGTGGCCTACTGCGGCTCGGGGGTCACCGCTGCCCACACCGTGGCCGTGCTGGCCGAGCTGGGCACGACCGCGACGCTCTACCCCGGGTCATGGTCGCAGTGGTCGGCCGACCCGACCCGCCAGGCGCAGACCGGGTCGGCGTCGGTCATGGGCGAGCGTGGGGCAGGACGTCGTCCCAGAAGTTGATCGGGACCACGCCGACCGCCCGTCCGGACTCGTCGATCAGCCGGCCCATCCGCTTGACCTGGCGTAGGACGACCAGCCGGTCGACGATCTCCACATGCGGCAGCTGGGTCGCGATCACCACCTCAAGTCGGTGCACCTCTTCGGCCGTACGAAGCCACAGGCACAGCGCCAGGTTCGCGCTCGCCGTCACCGTCGCGGTCAGCCTGGCGTGCCGGAAGCGGCTCAGCGCTGAGGCAGTGTCGGCCAGCCGGTCGGCCGGCGCCTTGGCCCACAGGTAGACCTGGACCGGCCAGTCGACCGCGCGGGCGTTCACGTCGGTGCGCAGGATCACCACCCCGGTCCGGAGCAGCCGGCCGATGTGACGGCGTGCGGTGCTGGTGCTCAGACCGGCCTGCTCGCCCAGGTCCACGAACGAGGTCCGCCCGTCGACGGCCAGCTGAGTGAGCATGGTGCGCACAGGGGCGGATGGCTGGGCGGGTGGTGGTTGATCATCATCTGCCAGCTGCTGCTTGCGCACCGCAGCCAGCGCCAACACGGCGTCGCTGTCCAGCACCCGTAGCCGCCACATCGAGCCCTCGCCGTACAGTCGCGTGGCGATCCGCGCCCGGGAGCTGAGGACGTGATCGACCTTGTCCAGATGGTGCAACAGGTAGTGGGACATCATCGTCAGGTCCACGGCCGCCACCGTCACCAGGATGTCGGCGCTGCCGGTGATGATCTCGACGGTGATTGCCAGCCCGTGTCGGGCGATGTTCTTGGCCACCGTGAACCGGTGCTCGGGTGGACAGGTGATCTCGACATAGGCCAGGCACTGCGCGTTGTGTACCGCCATCCCGGGTGCGGCGGTCACCCACGCCTGCCCGTCGTCCACCAGAGCCGCCCAGCGCCGAGCCGCGGCCACCGCCGAGACGCCTAGCACGTGGCCGATCGTCGCCCACGAGGCCCGGGGCGCGACCTGCAGGGCGTCGACCAAGCGGAGGTCGGCCCGGCTCAGTCTGAACGAATCACTCATTTCGAGGCCCCGTTCTGGACGAATCTGCCAACGTAATGCGCGCGTAACGGCTTGATCCTAGCGTTGGGCTCGATCCGATGACACCCACCGCGACCTCCAGGAGCGTCCGATGAGCACGCCGCCGGTCCTTCATGTCTGACCTGGTCCTATCCAATGCGACGGTGATCACGCTCGATCCCGACCGGCCCGAACCGGACGGGCCGACCACTGTGGTGGTCACTGACGGTCGGATCCGCTACGTGGGGGGTCACGCGGAGGCAGCCGAGCACATCGGGCCCCACCACGAGGACCTGGACCTGGGTGGTGCGACGGTCGTGCCGGGGTTCATCGATGCCCACCACCACCTGATGACCCTGGGATTCTGGATGTCCCAGCTCGACTGCGCGTACCCGGCGGTGCGCTCGATCGCCGACATCGTCGGCGCCGTTGCGGCCAGGGCTGCTTGCACCACTCCGGGGGAGTGGATCCGGGGTCGGGGGTATGACGACCACAAGCTGGCCGAGCGTCGTCATCTGACCCGCGGCGACCTGGACGTGGTGAGCCCTGAGCATCCGGTGATGATCCGCAATGCCAGTGGCCACATGTGCGTGGTGAACAGCGTCGCACTGCGCCAGGCCGGGATCACTCGGGACACCCGGTCGCCCTTCGGCGGGCACATCGACGTCGACTCTGCCGGCGAACCCACGGGACTGCTGCAGGAGGAGGCCCAGCAGTTGCTCGGCGTCCCCTTCCTGCCCACCGACCCGGAGGAGCTCGCTCGGTACCTGGACGTCGCGGGTCGCGCCTACCTCACGGCCGGGGTCACCAGCGGGCACGAGGCGGGCATCTTCGATCCTGTCGAGTTCGGGGTGCTGCAGCGGGCCTGGGCCGCCGGGACCCTGGCGCTGCGTACCTACATGATGATCCGGACCCCGATGCTCGATGCGCTGGAGGGGGTCGGCTTCCACACCGGCTTCGGTGACGACATGCTCCGCGTGGGCTCGATCAAGGTGATCTCGGACGGCTCCCTGATCGGGCGTACCGCTGCAGTGTGCGAACCCTTCCAGGACGCCCAGGACGACGACCTCGGTCTGGCCATGTTCACCCAGGAGGAGCTGGACGACATCGTGTGGCGCGGGCACCGGGCGGGCTGGCAGCTGGCCATCCACGCGATCGGCGACCGGGCGATCGGCATGTGCTTGGACGCCTACGAGCGGGCGCTGATCCGTGCCCCGCGGGCAGACCATCGGCATCGGATCGAGCACTGCGGCATCCTGCGGCCCGATCTGATCGCCAGGATGGCTGCGCTGAAGGTGATCCCGGTCGGCCAGCCTCCGTTCATCGCCGAGTTCGGCGACGGCTTCCTGGACCACCTCACCCCCGAGCGGAGCCGTTTGACGTACCCGCTGCGCTCGCTGCTTGAGGCCGGCATCCCCGTCGCCGGCAGCTCGGACTCCCCAGTCTCCTCCTTCGAGCCGCTGATCGGCATCCAGGCGGCGGTGACCGAGCGGACGGCCTCCGGCCGGGAGTTCGCGCCCGAGGAGGCGCTCACCGTGCCGGAGGCGCTGGGGCTCTACACGCGCCATGCGGCGTACGCCGCCTTCGACGAGGACATCAAGGGCACGATCACCGCCGGCAAGTACGGCGACCTCGCCGTTCTGGGCCAGGACCCCAGGGCCGTTCCCGCCGAGACGATCGCCCAGATCCCGGTGCTCGCCACGGTCCGTGGCGGTCAGGTCGTGCACCGGGCGCCGCTGACGTGAGCAGGAGGCAGGAATGGTGAACGCCCGCTGGAGCTACCTCGTGCGGCGCGTGCTGCTGACCGTGCCGGTGCTGGTCGCCACCAGCATCTTCGTGTTCCTGCTCATCCGGCTGGTGCCCGGTGACCCGGCCCGCACCATGCTGGGAATCCGGGCCACCCCGGACAGCATCCGCACCGTCCGGGCGGAGCTGGGGCTGGACCGCTCGTTGCCACAGCAGTACTGGGACTGGATCAGCGGGGCTGTACGCGGGGACCTCGGCCAGGACTTCGTCAGCCACGAACGGATCTCCACCCTGCTGGGGGTCTCGCTACCGATCACCCTGGAGCTGACCATCCTGGCCATGACTCTGGCCCTGCTGGTGGGCGTCCCGACCGGTGTCCTGGTCGCCGCCAGAGCCGGGTGGGGCCGCCGGATCTCCACGGGGTTCGTCACGGTGGCCATCAGCGTGCCGGACTTCTTCCTCGGGCTGCTGCTGGTCCTGCTGCTCACCGGCGTCCTCGGCGTGCTGCCGCCCAGCGGCTGGGTGCCGCTGACCGAGGACCCATTGGGCAACGTGACGTACATGGTGATGCCGGTGCTCACCCTGGCCGTGGGTCAGACCGCCTACCTGTTACGCACCACCCAGGCGGCGATGCAGTCCACTTTGGATGAGCCATACGTCGCCTTCCTGCGGGCGAAGGGCGTCCGCGAGCGTTCAGTGATCGGTCGTCACGCTCTGCGCAACGCCTCGGGAACGATCGTCACCGTGACGGGCATCCAGTTCGGGGTGCTGCTGGGCGGGGCGATCGTGATCGAGAACGTCTTCGCCCTGCCGGGAGTCGGGCGGCTGGTGGTCAGCGCGATCAGCAACCGGGACTACGTCGTGGTCCAGGGCTGCGTGCTGGTCATCGCTTCTTTGTTCATCCTGGTCAACCTGGTCACCGACCTGGTCCACGGTCTGCTCGACCCGCGGGTGCAGGAGGCGGTCGCGCGATGAGGGTCACCCTGGGCCGCCCGCAGCGCCGGAACCGGGTCGGAGGGCTGGAGGCCAGGATCGGCTGGGGGATCCTCGCCGTCCTGGTCCTGGTCGCCGCGTTCGCGCCGCTGCTCGCCCCGCACAGCACCGAGAGCATCGACGCCGCCCGGATCTTCGCCGGCCCCAGCGCCTCGCACCCGTTCGGCTCCGACGACCTCGGCCGGGACGTGCTGAGCAGGTTGTTGTTCGCCTACCGGGCGTCCCTGTCGATTGCGCTCGGTTCGGTCCTGCTGGCTCTGGTGGTCGCCGTGCCGATCGGGGTCCTGGCCGGCTACGTCGGCGGGTGGCTGGACCTTGTCCTGATGCGGGTGATCGACCTGCTGCTGGCCTTCCCGGCCCTGCTGCTGGCCATCTCCCTGATCGCCATCCTGGGGCCGGGCAACGTGGTCGCCCTGATCGCGATCGCCACGATCTACGTGCCGATCATCGCGCGGGTGATGCGCAGTTCCGTCCTCGTGGTGCGCCGGCAGGCGTTCGTCTCCGGTGCCCGGGCGCGAGGCGCCTCGCACCTGTCCATCGTCGTCGGGCACGTGCTGCCCAACGCGCTGGGGCCGGTGCTCGTTCAGGCCAGCGTGCTGACCGCGTTCGCAGTGATCATCGAAGCCTCACTGTCCTTCCTCGGCCTGGGGGCCCAACCACCTACCCCGGAGCTTGGTCTGATGCTGGCCGAGGGCAGCGACTACATCACCCAGGCACCGTGGGTGGAGTTGTTCCCGGGGCTTGGCCTGGCTCTGGCCGTTCTGGCCTTCAACCTCATCGGCGGCGGTCTGCGGCAGACCTTCGACCCTTCAGGGCGCAGATCATGAGCGACCAGCCGGTCCTGGAGCTGGACCAGGTGCACGTGGACTATCTCGGTGACTCCGGCACCGTCTCGGCGGTCAGCTCGGTCTCGTTGGCTCTGCAGCCCGGCGAGACGTTCGGGCTGGTCGGGGAGTCGGGTTGCGGCAAGAGCACGCTCTCCCTGGCGGTGATGGGGCTGCTGCCCGACGGTGCCCGGGTGAGCGGAAAGATCCGGTTCCAGGGCCGGGACCTGCTGACGATGAGCAGGGAGGAGCGCCGGCGGTTGCGCGGCGACGAGGTCAGCATGATCTTCCAGGACCCGGCCACCTCCCTCGACCCCACCTTCGGGGTGGGCGTCCAGGTCGCCGAGACGATCAGCGCGCACCGCCGGACCGGCCGCCGCGCGGCGCGGCAGCGCGCCACCGGGCTGCTGGGCGACGTCGGGATCCCGGACGCCGCCGCCCGGTACGACGACGCGCCGCACCGGTTCAGCGGCGGCATGCGGCAGCGGGTCGTGATCGGCGCAGCGTTGGCCAACGACCCGGTGCTGGTCCTGGCCGATGAGCCCACCACCGCGCTCGACGTGACCATTCAGGCCCAGGTCCTGAACCTGCTGGCCGACCTGAAGCGGCGGACCGGCAGCACCGTGCTGCTGATCACCCACGACCTCGGGGTGGTCGCTCAGGTCTGCGACCGGGTGGGCGTGATGTACGCCGGGCAGCTGGTCGAGGTGGCCGGCGTCCGCGAGCTGTTCCGGGCTCCCCGTCACCCGTACACCCGGGCGCTGCTGGCTGCCCTGCCCACCCGGTTCCGCGGCGCTGGGGAGCTGCAGGTGATCGAGGGGCAGGTGCCCGACCTTGCGGACCCGCCCCCCGGCTGCCGGTTCGCCGACCGCTGTCCGCACCGGATGAGCCGTTGCTCGACCATGCCGGAGCTGAGGCAGACCGGTCAGGGGTCGGTGGCCTGCTGGTGGGCGGAGGAACAGGATGAGTGAGCCGCTGCTGGTGCTGCAGGACCTGGTCAAGCAGTTCCCGGTCGGTCATCGGATCGGCGGACGGGCAGCCCGGGTGCACGCGGTCGACGGGGTCAGCCTGGAGGTGCGGCGGGGTGAGGTCCTCGCCCTGGTCGGTGAGTCGGGGTCGGGGAAGAGCACCCTCGGCCGCTGCGTGACCGGCATGGACACCCCGACGTCGGGGCGCATCGTCTTCGAGGGCCGCGACCTGGCTGGTCTGAGCAGACGTGGGCAGGCCGCGTTCCGGCGTCGCGTCCAGCCGGTCTTCCAGGACCCCCGGTCCTCGCTCGACCCCCGCTGGCCGGTCTCGCGGACGATCCAGGAGCCGCTGGACGCCAACCGGGTCGGCACCCGCTCCGAACGCCTGGAACGGGTGGGTGAGCTGATGGACCTGGTGGGCCTGCCGCGCTATCTGGCGGGTCGCCGGCCGGGGGAGCTGTCCGGCGGCCAGCAGCAGCGGGTGGCGATCGCGGCGGCGCTGGCCCTGGGGCCGGACCTCGTGGTGGCGGACGAGCCGGTCTCGGCACTGGACGTGTCGGTACAGGCCCAGATCCTGAACCTGCTCGACAGCCTGCGCAGCCGGCTGGGCCTGGCGCTGTTGTTCATCGCCCACGACCTGTCGGTGGTCGGGCACCTGGCCGACCGGGTCGCGGTGATGTACCTGGGGCGGGT
This sequence comes from uncultured Actinomycetota bacterium, assembly GCA_963821825.1. Taxonomy (GTDB): domain Bacteria; phylum Actinomycetota; class Actinomycetes; order Actinomycetales; family Kineosporiaceae; genus CAWGFD01. The sequence continues at coordinate 64,858 of CAWGFD010000001.1, read as the reverse complement.
GGTGGAGGTCGGGTCGACGCAGGAGATCTTCGATCGTCCGCGGCATCCGTACACGCAAGCGCTGATCGAGGCGATCCCGTACCCGGACCCCACCCGGCCGATGGTGGTCAGCCGGTTGAAGGGGGAGATCCCCAGCCCGATCGACCCACCTCCCGGATGTCACTTCCACACCAGGTGCCCGCTGGCTCTCGACCGCTGCCGGCAGCAGGTCCCGCAGCCCACCTCGTTCTCCCCGACCCACTCGGCGGCCTGCTTCGTGGCCGCCGAGGACCCACCGACCGACCAGGTCGGAACCCATCTGACGAGAGGTGCATCATGACGGGAACAGCTGAGCAGCATCGGATCACCGTCTGCCTGAGCTTCGACTTCGACGCCGAGTCTGCGTGGCTGGGGTCGTTCAAGGTGGACACCCCCTCCGCGCTGTCCCGGGGCGCCTACGGAGCGAACGAGGGGGTGCCGCGGCTGCTCACGCTGCTGGACCGCTACCAGCTGCCGGCGACCTTCTTCATCCCGGGGGACAGCGCGGACCGCCACCCGGCTGAGGCGAAGGCGATCCACGCGGCCGGCCATGAGGTTGGCCACCACGGGTACTGCCATGAGCCGCCGCCCGGGCTCAGTGAGGCGCAGGAGCGAGAGATGCTGGAACGTGGCTTGGACGCCCTGCAGCGTCAGCTGGGGGTCACGCCGCGCGGATACCGGTCACCTGCCTGGGAGCTGTCGCACAACACCTTCCGGCTGCTGAATGAGTACGGGTTCGAGTACGACGCCAGCCAGCTCGCCGCCGACCGTCCGTACTGGGTTCACGACCAGGGCGCCCGCACCGGCCTGGTGGAGGTTCCGGGCGCCTGGGAGCTGTGCGACTCCTCTTTGTTCATGTTCGCCTTCAGCCCCAGCTACCTGCGAGGCCTGGCGGCGCCCTCGCATGCCGAGGAGATCTGGAGGGGCGACTTCGACGGCATGCGCGAGGAGGACAGCGATGCCGTGTACGTGCTCACCATGCATCCCCAGATCATCGGCCGTCCGCACCGGATCGCGCTGCTGGAAAGACTCATCCAGCACATGCAGAGCTTCGACGACGTCTGGTTCGCGCAGATGCACGAGGTGAGCGACCGATTCCGGCGGGCCGGCGACGCCCCGGCCGTCCAGCGTTGACACCAACCTCTCCAGGAGCTGACATGAACGACGACCCGCGGGCCCAGCGGCTGGCCCGGACCTTCCTTGCCGGGCACATCAGTCGGCGCGACCTGTTCCGCCGGGCCGGCCTGCTGGGCGGCGCTGCCGCTGCCGCCGGCACCCTCGGACCGCTCCTGGCCTCGTGCTCGTCGGCGGCCACCAGCACCGGTTCGGCGTCCAGCTCCTCGGCCACGCCGGTGCCCGGCGGGACGTTGACCGCCGCCTTGACCGGCAACCCCTCAAGCATGGACCCGGCCGCGGCCGGCATCTACACCAGCCTGCAGGTGCTGGACAACGTCTTCAGCAAGCTCATCACGATGGACGAGAAGGGACAGTTCATCCCCGAGCTGGCTGCCTCCTGGAAGCAGGTGGACGACACGACCTACGTGTTCACGCTGGTGGAGAACGCCGCCTTCCACAACGGGGAGAAGTTCACCGCGCAGGACGTCAAGTACACCTTCGAGCGGATCGCCGACCCCAAGACTGCCTCTTCCTACGCGTCCGCCTACAGCGCCATCAAGACCATCGAGGTCACCTCGCCCACCGAGGTGGTATTCCATCTCAGCGAGCCGTTCGCGCCTCTGCTGACCAACCTCGCCCAAAACGGTGAGATCGTGAACCAGAAGGCGGTGGAGTCAGCCGACCCGACCCGGAATCCGGTCGGGACCGGCCCCTTCCAGTTCGTCGAGTGGGTGCAGAACGACCACATCACGCTGAAGAAGAACCCGACCTACTTCAAGGGGGGCCAGCCCTACCTGGACTCCATCGAGTTCCGGTTCCTGGACGTCAACAAGAGTCGGGTCGAGGGCCTGCAGTCCGGGCAGCTGGACTGGCTCGACGCCATCCCTCTCGATGAGCTGAATGCGCTCAAAGTCAACCCGCAGTTCACCTATGTCACCTCCGCCAACGCCGGCATCCCAGACTTCCTGTCGTTCAACTGCAGCCGGCCGCCGTTCAACAACAAGGCGCTGAGGCAGGCGGTGGCCGCGGCTGTGGACCGCGAGGAGATCCTCAAGATCGCCTATTTCGGGGCCGGTGAACAAGGGTGGATGGAGGTCGCGAGTGGCTCTCCCTGGTACGGGGGGACGCCGCCGCAGCCGAAGGGCCCCGATCTGGCCCTGGCCAAGCAGAAGATGGCCGAGGCGGGCTACCCCAACGGGCTGGACGTCACCTACCTGGCGCTTCCTCAGTATCCCGAGCTGCAGAAGACCGGGGTGGTGATCAAGGATCAGCTGGCCAAGATCGGGATCAACGTGACCCTGCAGCAGCTCGAGGTCACCGTGTGGTTCGACCGATACGCCAAGGGGGACTACGACCTCACGTCGGCGTACTGGTCGGGCACCATTGACCCGGACAACTTCTACTCCACCCAGATGGCCTCCGGCTCCCCGAACAATTACGCGAAGTACGCCAACCCCGAGCTCGACGCGCTGATCGCGAAAGCCAGGTCGACCATGGACCAGGCCGAGCGCAAGAGCATGTACGAGAAGATCCGAGGCATCGTCTGGGAGGACGCCCCGGTGGTCTTCGTGCACTACGAGACGATCAACTACCTGATGTCGAAGAAGGTCGGCGGCTCCACCGTCAACCCCCCGCTGGAGCTGCGGTTCGGACAGGTCTGGAAGTCAGCCTGACCCGCGTCTCGGGCGGGCCGACGTCGCCCGGCAACGCACCGCTCGGCGTTCCGCGCGCCGGCGGTCGGCGGCCAGGTCGGCGACCTTCGGCGGGCGGTCGGTGGCCGGGTACCACGTCGATGGCCGGGTACCACGTCGATGGCCGATACCAAGAGGTGGTCGAGCTCGATGGGCATGTCTGGCGTCCGGATGTCACGAGGGGGAGGCGCACTGGGCAGATCCTCCGGTGACAGGCTGGGTACGGAGCAGCCGAGCGGATGGAGGACGACCATGCTGACGACAGCGGCAGCCGCCGCGTTGAGTGCCGCCACGGGGGTGCCGGGGCAGCTGCTGCCGGCCCGCGAGCAGATGGCTTTCACCCTGGGCTTCCACATCATCCTGGTGCCCTTCGGGGTGGCGTTCACCTTCCTGATGCTGATCGCGAACTATCGCGGCATCCGCCGGGGGGACGGTGCCGCGATGCTGCTGGCCCGCCGCTGGGCCCAGGTCGCCGCCGTGCTGTTCGCCGTCGGGGCCGTCTCGGGCACCGTGCTGTCCTTCGAGATGGGCCTGCTGTGGCCCGGGCTGATGGGCACCTACGGCGCAGCCTTCGGCATCCCGTTCGCGATCGAGGGTCTGTTCTTCTTCGTCGAGGCGATCTTCGTGGCGATCTATATCTACGGCTGGGACCGGATGCGGCCCTGGCCGCACTTCCTCACCGGGGTCCCGGTGGTGCTGGCCGGCGTCGGCGGCACCGCCTCGGTGGTGGCGGCCAACGCCTGGATGAACCAGCCCGGCGGGTTCACGATGCGCGCCGGCAGGGTGGTCGACGTGCGGCCGCTACAGGTGATCGTGAACGGCGCGTTCTGGTACGAGGCGCTGCACATGCTGATCGCCGCCTACATGGTGGCCGGCTTCACCGTGGCCGGCGTCTACGCCGTGGGCCTACTGCGCGGCCGCCGGGACCGCTACCACCGGCTGGGCCTGGCCATCCCGATGACCGTCGCCACCGTGGTCACCCCGCTGCAGTTCCTGGTCGGGGACGTCGCGGCCCGGGAGGTGTTCCACAACGAGCCGGCGAAGTTCGCCGCCATCGAGGCGCTGCCGCACACCTCCAGCCACGTGCCGGAGGTGCTCGGCGGCTACTTCGCCGACGGCACCGTGCACCTGGGCGTGCAGATCCCGAACGGTGCCTCGCTGCTGTCCGGCTTCTCCCCGTCCACCACCATCAGGGGCCTGGACGCGATCCCGGCCGCCGTCCGGCCGACCGACCGCGAGGTGAGCGTCACCCATCTCGCCTTCGACGTCATGGTGGGGATCGGCAGCCTGCTGCTGCTGCTGGCCCTCTGGTACGGCTGGGCCTGGTGGCGGCGGCGTGAGGTGCCCACCGGTCGGTGGTTCCTGTTGGCCACCTCGGTCAGCGGGTTGCTGGCCGTCGTGGCGCTGGAGGCGGGCTGGGTGACCACCGAGGTCGGTCGCCAGCCCTGGATCGTGGTGGGCCGGCTGCTGACCGTCGACGCGGTGACCCGGGCCGGCAACCTCTGGTACCTCTACGGCGCGACCCTGGCGCTGTACGCCGCCGTCGGCGGTGCCGCCCTGTTCGTGCTGCGGCTGATGACCCGCCGCTGGCGAACCGAGCACCAGGCGCAGAGCGAGGCCGCCGTGCCCTACGGTCCCTCGCCCGAGCAGGCCGCGTCCGGGCCGGGTGGGCGTCGATGAGCACGTTCGCGGCGGTGGCGCTGTTCATCGGCGTGGTCGCCTACGCCGTGCTCGGCGGGGCGGACTACGGGGCCGGCTTCTGGGACCTGACCGCCGGCGGCGCGCAGCGCGGGCGCGGCCCCCGGCACCTGATCGACGAGACCCTGGCCCCGGTCTGGGAGGCCAACCACGTGTGGCTGATCTACTGCCTGGTGATGCTGTGGACGGGGTTCCCGCAGGCCTTCGCGGCGATCATGACCACCCTCTACGTGCCGCTCGGGCTGGCCGCGCTGGGCGTCGTCGTCCGCGGGTCCGGCTTCGCCTTCCGCAAGGTGGTCGTGCGCACCGACCAGCAGCGGGTGACCGGGGCGGCGTTCGCGACGTCCTCGGTGATCACCCCGTTCGCGCTCGGCACCGTGGCCGGCGGCATCGCCTCCGGCCGGGTGCCGCAGGCCGGCTACGGCAACGGGCTGACCAGCTGGCTCAACCCGACCTCGGTGCTCGGCGGCCTGCTGGCGGTGCTGGTCGCCGCCTTCGTCGCCGCGCTGTTCCTGACCGCCGAGGCCCGCCGCCGCGGCCTTGCCGACCTCGAGCCGTGGTTCCTGCGCCGGGCGCAGGTGATCGCCGTGCTGGTCGGGGTGCTGGCGCTGGCCGGGATCGCCGTCCTGCACGCCGACGCGCCCCGCCTGTTCGACGGGCTGCTCACCCGGGGGCTGCCCCTGGTGCTGCTGTCCGCCGTCTGCGGGCTGGTCGCCCTGGCGGCCTCGCGCCGGGCCTCGCCGCGCGTGCTGCAGGCGCTGTCGGTGACCGCGGCCGGCTCGGTGATCGCCGGCTGGGGGGTCGCCCAGTACCCCTACCTGCTCGGCACCCACCTGAGCATCGGCCAGGCCGCCGCGCCGACCGCGACGCTGTGGGCGCTGACCGTGGTCGCGGGGGCCGCACTGGTCGTGGTGGTGCCGGCGCTCGTCCTGCTGTTCGTGCTGCAGCAGCGGGGCCGGTTGGCCTGAGCCGGGAGAGGGTCAAGGGCTGGGCTGACGTATCCTCACAGGGTGACCCAGCTCGCAGACGGCGCCTCAGCGACGTCGGCGACCACCGCCGAGGTGCTCCGCGAGGGCTCCCGGCGGCGCACGTTCGCCGTCATCAGCCACCCCGACGCCGGCAAGTCCACGCTCACCGAGGCGCTCGCGCTGCACGCCCGGGTGATCTCCGAGGCCGGCGCCATCCACGGCAAGGCGGGCCGCCGGGGCACGGTCAGCGACTGGATGGACATCGAGAAGGCGCGTGGCATCTCGATCACCTCGGCCGCGCTGCAGTTCTCCTACGGCGACGCCGTGGTCAACCTGCTGGACACCCCCGGGCACGCCGACTTCTCCGAGGACACCTACCGGGTGCTTTCCGCGGTCGACGCAGCGGTGATGCTGATCGACGCCGCCAAGGGGCTGGAGCCGCAGACCCTGAAGCTGTTCCAGGTCTGCCGCAACCGAGGCGTCCCCATCATCACCGTGATCAACAAGTGGGACCGGCCGGGGCGCAGCGCACTGGACCTGATGGATGAGATCCACGGCCGGATCCAGCTCAAGCCGACCCCGCTGACCTGGCCGGTCGGGGTGGCCGGCGACTTCCGCGGCGTCCTGGACCGGCGCACCGGCCGGATGATCCGCTACCACCGCACCGCCGGCGGCCAGACCGTCGCCGGGCAGGACGAGCTGACGGCCGAGCAGGCGCTGGCCGCCGAGGGCCAGGTCTGGGTGGACGCCGTGGAGGAGAGCGAGCTGGTCTCCCTGGACGGCGGCGACCACGACCAGCAGACCTTCCTGGCCGGGGCGACCACCCCGGTGCTGTTCGCCGCGGCCGTGCTCAACCTGGGCGTCCGGCAGCTGCTGGACGTGCTGCTCGAGCTGGCGCCCCCGCCGCGGCCGCGGCCGGACGTGCAGGGCGAGCCCCGGGCGCTGGAGGCGCCGTTCAGTGCTCAGGTGTTCAAGGTGCAGGCGGGCATGAACGCCGCGCACCGCGACCGGCTGGCCTACGCCCGGGTCTGCTCCGGGGTCTTCGAGCGCGGCATGGTCGTCACCCACGCCGGCAGCGCCAGGCCGTTCGCCACCAAGTACGCACACACCGTGTTCGGCCGTGAGCGCACCACCTTGGAGAAGGCCTACCCAGGCGACGTGATCGGGCTGGTCAACGCCACCGCGCTGCGGGCCGGGGACACCCTCTACGTCGACGACCCGGTGGACTACCCGCAGATCCCGACCTTCGCCCCCGAGCACTTCGTGGTGGCCCGGACGGCCGACACCGGCCGTTCCAAGCAGTTTCGGCGCGGCATCGACCAGCTCGAGCAGGAGGGCGCCGTGCAGGTGCTGCGCTCGGACCTGCGCGGTGACCAGGCGCCGGTGCTGGCCGCCGTCGGCCCGATGCAGTTCGAGGTCGTCGCGCACCGGATGGCCGGGGAGTTCAGCGCGCCGGTGGTGCTGGACCACCTCGACTACACCATCGCCCGGCGCACCCGGGCGCAGGACGTGCCGGTGCTGACCACCCAGCGCGGCGTCGAGGTGCTGCAGCGGGGCGACGGCGAGCTGCTCGCCCTCTTCCCGGATCGCTGGCGGCTCGGCACCATCCAGCGCGACCTGCCCGACGTCGTCCTCGAGCCGCTGCTCGCCGCCGTCGACTGAGCCCGGTCAGCCCGCCGGGGTCAGCCCGAGCAGCTCACCGAGCCGGTCGGCCGACAGGTCACCCGGGCGCGCGCCGGTCTGCGCTGCCTGCCGGGCCAGCCGGGCGAGCGTGGCGTTGATCGGCGCCGCCAGCCGGTGCCGGTGGGCGATCCGGACGATCTCGCCGTTGAGGTAGTCGGTCTCGATGCTGCCGGTGCCCCGGGCCAGGGACTGCCAGGAGGACCCGCCCAGCTCCGTCGGCTCGCCCGGCACCGGTGCGACCCGGAAGCTGTCCTGCCGGGCGGCAGCCTCGGTCTCGTCGTCGACGACCTCGATCCCGGCCCGCCGCAGCACCTCACGCCCCTCCTGCTGGGCAGCGGTCACCAGAGGCTGCACCGAGCCGTTGCTGCCGACCAGGGCCTGGAAGGCGTTGCCGAGGTTGCTGATCAGCTTGCGGTACTTCCAGGGCATCACGTCCGGCGGGCAGAGCACCTGGAACCCGCCGGCGGTCCAGTCCCGGGTCACTGCCTGCAGCACGGCCTCGGACCCTGACTCCCCGGCCGCGTCCGCGGGGTAGGGGCCGATGTGGAAGCAGCCGCCCAGCGGGGTGCCACGGACGATCACCTCGCCCGGTTCCAGGTGCACCGCCGGCATCCAGACGCACACCCCGAACACCCGCTCCAGGTAGCGCAGCGCGATCTCCTCCGAGGCCACGCCGTTCAGCGCGGTGAGCACCGGCAGCCGCTCGGCCACGGTGCCCACCGGCTGACCGTCCTGGCAGACCGGCCGGTCCACCCAGGGCCGCAGCGCGGCCTGCGCCTGGTGGGTCTTGGTGCTCAGCACCAGGACGTCCTCGGCGCTGAGCTCGACCTGCTCGGGGCCGGTGACGCACGGCACCCGCACGGTGAAGCTGCGGTCCGGGGTGCGGACGGTCAGGCCCCGCCCCTGGATCGCCTCGGCGTGGGCGCCGCGGGCCACCGCGACCACCGGGACACCCGCGTCCGCGAGCAGCCCGGCCAGTCCGCCGCCGATCGCCCCGGCCCCGATGATGATGTATCTGCTCACCATGGAAGCCTAGGCGGCCCGGCGGGGCGCAGTCAGGTGAGGGCGCGGCGCAGGGCGGCGATCCGCATCGCCCAGATCCGCTGGGACAGCTCGGCCTCCGGCGCGAAGGTCTCGCTGGCGTGGTAGCTGCCGGGGTTGATGTGCAGCTCGCACGGCACGCCGGCCTGCATCAGCCGCTGCGCGAAGGCGATGTCCTCGTCCCGGAACAGGTCCACGGTGCCGACGTCGATGAAGGCCGGCGGCAGCCCGCTGACGTCCACCGCGCGGGTCGGCGCGGCGTACTGGTCGGCCTCCTTGCCGCCCAGGTACCAACCCCAGGCCTCGATGTTGCCCGACCGGTCCCAGATCCCGACGTCGGTGATCTCCTGGGAGCTGGCCGTGGTGTTGGTGTCGTCGATCATCGGGTAGATCGGCATCATGAAGGCCAGGGCCGGGCCGCCGCGGTCGCGGGCCAGCAGGGCGGTGCCGAGCACCAGGCCGCCGCCGGCGCTGCCGCCGTACAGGGCGAGTCGATCAGGGTCGATGCCCAGCTCCTGCGCGTGCTCGGCCGTCCAGACCAGGCCGGCGTAGCAGTCCTCCACCGGCGCGGGGTGCGGGTGCTCGGGGGCCAGCCGGTACTCCACCGAGACCACCACCGCGCCCACCTGGTCGCAGATCAGCGTGGCGTTCGCGTCCTCGCCCTGGATGTCGCCGAGCACCATCCCGCCGCCATGGATGTAGTAGATGCCCGGCAGCGGCCCGCTGGCGTCCACCGGCCGGTAGATCCGCACGGTGATCTCGGGGTCGCCCTCCGGGCCGGGCACCGTGCGGTCCTCCTGGGCCACCCGGGGGTTCTCCGGAACCTCGAGCATGGCGAACATCTGCTCCAGGGCGGCTCGGCGGGCCACGATGTCCGGGATCGCGTTGAAGCCCCCGGGCATGGCCTTGAGCAGCTCCTCCAGCGGCTCCCGGGAGCTCGGGTCGATCAGGTCGCGGCGCGAGACGTCGGCGTTCGGCATCGGTCCTCCATCGATCGGACGGGCGGGAGCCGCGGGTCGGCGTCTCCCAGCGGTCATCATGGCAGTCGGCCCTCGCGGCGCCGCCGCGGCGGTCGGCTCCCGGTCGGGGCTGCGTGGATCAGCTGAGGCACAGGCAGAACGGATGGCCGGCCGGGTCCAGGAACACCCGGAACGTCGTCCCTGGCTGATGGTCGTGCTTGGTCGCCCCGAGGGCCAGGACGGCCCGCTCGGCCTCGTCCAGGTCCTCCACCATCACGTCCAGGTGCATCTGCTGCGGCACCTGCTGCCCCGGCCAGTCCGGCGGGGTGTAGTCCTCCACCTGCTGGAAGGACAGGCACTGGCCGTAGTCGGCCCGGACGTCGGCCCAGCCGGGGGAGGTCTCCACCTTCCAGTCCAGCATCGTGCCGTAGAAGGCGGCGAGGGTGTGCGGGTCGGGGCAGTCCAGGACGATGCTGGGGAAGCGCGCGATGGCCATGGTGGGCACGCTAGCCGGGGTTGCGGACGTTCGGCGTCCGGGTCCAGGGGAGGAGCTCAGTCGCCGGACAGCTGCAGCTGCACGGTCAGGTAGGAGTGCGCCGGCAGCTCCAGGTGCAACCCCCTGGCGTGCTCGGTCAGGCCGGTGAAGTCCTGCGGTGCAACGGCGTCCGGGCGCTGCGGGGTGTTGTGCGCCTGCAGTGTGTCGGCGGTCAGCACCTGGGCCGAGCTGGCGGCGACCTGGCGGCCGCGCAGGTCCAGCACCAGCTCCAGCGGCTGGCTGGCGTGCAGGTTGGACAGCGAGACCAGCGCACTGTCGCCGGTGGTCGAGGCCGAGGCGGACAGCATCGGCAGGTCGCGCCCCTCGACCCGGTGGCTGGGGATTTCCCCCATCGGGTGCACGGCCAGCGCGGCGGCGTCGTGGTGGCCCGTGTTCATCGCGAACACGTGGTAGCTGGGCGTGAGCACCAGGGCGCCGCTGTCCGGGTCGGTCAGCACCATGGCCTGCAGCACGTTGACGGTCTGAGCGATGTTGGCCATCACCAGCCGGTCGGCGTGCCGGTGGAAGGCGTCGAAGTGCACGCTGGCCACCAGGGCGTCACGCAGGCTGTTCTGCTGGTACAGGAAACCCGGGTTGGTGCCCGGCTCCACGTTCCACCAGGTGCCCCACTCATCGAGCACCAGCCCGACCTTGCGGGCGGGGTCGTAGCGGTCCATGGCGGTGGCGTGCCGGGTGATCAGCTCCTCGATCTCCTCGGCGCGGGACAGCGCCAGGTACCACTCGGCCTCGCTGAAGTCGGTGGCGCTGCCCTTGTCCTCCCAGGGGCCGGTCCGGGTGTAGTGGTGGAAGGAGATGCCCTGGTAGGGGCCGGTGCGGTCCGGGTCGTGACCCAGCGGCCCGACGTCCTTCATCAGCGCGTCGGTCCAGGAGTAGTCGTCGTCGTGGGCGCCAGCGGCGATCCGGTACAGCTCGTTCCCGCCGTGGTTGCGGCAGAAGGTGGCGTACTGACGGGCGAGGTCGGTGTAGGCGTCGGCGCGCATGTTGCCCCCGCAGCCCCAGGCCTCGTTGCCGATCCCCCAGAACGGCACCTTCCACGGCTCCTGCCGCCCGTTCGCCCGGCGCAGCGCGGCCATCGGGGAGTCGTCGGCGCGGGTCAGGTACTCCACCCACTCGCTCATCTCCTGCACCGTGCCGGAGCCGACGTTGCCGTTGACGTAGGCGTCGGTGCCGAGCAGCTCGCACAGGTCCATGAACTCGTGGGTGCCGAAGGAGTTGTCCTCGACCACGTCGCCCCAGTGCGAGTTGACCATCCGCGGCCGCTGCTCACGCGGGCCGATCCCGTCCCGCCAGTGGTACTCGTCGGCGAAGCAGCCGCCCGGCCAGCGCAGGTTGGGGATCCGGATCGCCCGCAGGGCCTGCACGACGTCGCTGCGGATGCCCCGCTCGTTGGGCACCGGGGAGCCCTCCCCGACCCAGAACCCGCCGTAGATGCACCGCCCGAGGTGCTCGGCGAAGTGGCCGTACAGGTGCCGGCTGATCGTCGGGCCGGGCAGGTCGAGGTCGATGACGACGGACGCGGGCCTGGTGCTCATGGAGCTCTCCGGTGGGTAAGTGCGGCCGGTGCGGGACCGGCACGGGATGGGTGCGGATCGGGTGCGTGGCTGAGCAGGTGTAACGATTAAGCGACGTCGCTAGGCTGTCAAGCGCACCTGGCCAACCGCTGGCCGACGGTTGGCCGACCGCGGGCCGACCGCTGACCGACCGCCGGGGAGGCGATGTGGACGAGCGCGCACCGGCGACCCGCGGTCGGGTCGCCCGGGGCCGGGCGGCCGGCACCGGCACCGGTGGGGTGACCATCGCCGACGTCGCACGCGCCGCGGGCGTGTCGACGGCAACCGTGTCCAACGTGCTGAACGCCCGGTCGGGGATGACCGCCGGCACCCGGTCCCGGGTGCTGGCCGCGATCGAGTCGCTGGGCTACCAGCCCAACCCGACGGCCCGGCACCTGCGGGCGGGCCGCACGGACGCCGTCGCCCTGGTGGTGCCCGAGCTGAACCGGCCCTACTTCGGCCGGCTGGCCACCCTGCTGGCCGACGGCGTCGAGGCCGGCGGCCGACGGCTGGTGGTGCAGCGCTCCGGCGGGCGTCGGCAGGCCGAGATCGCCGCGCTGGAGTTCGCCCAGCTGCGCGCCTTCGACGCCCTGGTGGTCTGCGTGGTCGACCTCGACCCGCAGGACCTGCACCGGCTCTCGTTCGTGAGCCCGGTGGTGCTGATCGGGGAGCGGCCGGGCCCGCACGGGTTCCCGCACGTGATGATGGACAACGTGCAGGGGGCCAGGGCGGCCACCGCGCACCTGCTGGACGGCGGCGCCGGCTTCCCGGTGGTGGTCGGCGGGGCGAGCGCCGGGACGGCGAACCTGCGCCGGCTGCGCACCGAGGGCTTCCGGCTGGCGCTGGCCGAGCGTGGGCTGCCGTTCTCCGAGCAGCTCGTCGTGCCGCTGCCGGTGCTGGACCTGGCCTCGGGCCGGCGCGCCGTGCACGAGCTGGCCGCCGCCGGGGTGCCGTTCGACGCGGTGCTGGCGGTCACCGACCTGGTGGCGCTGGGCGTGCTGCGCGGGTTGGCCGACCTCGGCCGGCCGGTCCCCGAGCAGGTCCAGGTGATCGGCTTCGACGACGTCGAGGAGGCGGCCTACGCCGTCCCCGCGCTGAGCAGCGTGGACCCGGGGGTGGAGGCGATCGCCGGCCACGTGCTGGACCTGCTGGGCCTGGGGCCGGGGCCCGCACCGGCGTCTGCCGGTCGCCCCCGTGAGGGGATGGGGCCGGAGGTGGTGGTGCCGTCCCGGCTGGTGCTGCGCGAGTCCACCCGGCCGGCGCCTTCTAGGGTGATGCCGTGAGCGACCAGCCCGACCCCGGCGCCGACCCGGCCGTCGTCGCCACCCAGGTCGGCGAGGGCGGCGAGCAGGTGGTGTTCCTGCACGGGCTGTTCGGGCAGGGCCGCAACTTCACCCAGATCGCCAAGGCTCTGCGACCCGAGCTCAGCTCGCTGCTGGTCGACCTGCCCAACCACGGGCGCTCGGCCTGGACGCAGAGCGCGGACTACCTGGAGGTGGCCGACGCCCTGGCCCGGTGGCTGCGCGAGCTGCCCGGGCCCGCGGTGCGCCGGCACCTGGTCGGCCACTCGATGGGCGGGAAGGTCGCGATGGTGCTGGCCGTGCGCCACCCGGACCTGGTCGACCGGCTCGTGGTGGTGGACATCGCCCCGGCCATCAGCGAGGGGTCGGAGGAGTTCGAGCACCTGCTGAGCAGCCTGGCCGCGCTGGACCTGAGCCGGCTGACCAGCCGCGCCGAGGCCGGCCGCCTGCTGGAGCCGGCGATCGGCGACGAGCGGGTGCGCGGGTTCCTGCTGCAGAACCTGCGCTCGGTACCCGGCGGCTGGCACTGGCAGGCCAACCTGGAGCTGCTGCGCCGCGAGCTGGCGGTGATCGGCGGCTTCCCGGAGCTGGAGGGCCGGTTCGACCGGCCCACGCTGTGGGTGGCGGGGGAGAGGTCGGGCTACGTGCAGCCGGCGCACTCCGAGCCGATGCGCCGGCTGTTCCCCAGGACCACCGCGATGACGATCAAGGACGCCGGGCACTGGGTGCACAGCGAGCAGCCCGAGGCGTTCGTGCAGGCGCTGCGGGTGTTCCTGCTGGCCGGCCGGGGCTGAGCCCGCGGGTCAGTGGTCGCGGGGATCGTCCGGGGTCATCCGCAGGCCGGCCCGGACCGGGCGGACCTGCGGCCACCCGGCGGCCGGGTCCGGCCGGCCGGCCAGCTCGGCCAGGGCGGCCTCGTCCAGGCTGATCCCGTGCCCGGGCGCCTCACCCAGCAGGTAGCCGCCGTCGGTGATCTCCTGGTCCACCACCAGCCCGGCCGGGAAGGTCAGGTCCTGCACCTCGATGGTCAGCAGGTTGGGCATCGCGGCGGCCGCGGCGGCGATCGCCGGGGTGAAGCCGACCGGGCTGACCGGCAGGTCCCAGGCGTGCGCGGCGGCCGCCACCCGCAGGGCGAAGGTGGTGCCCCAGCCCCAGCCGACCTGCACCACGTCCAGGGCGTCGGCGTCCAGCAGCGGCCGGAACTGCTCCAGACCGGTCAGGTTCTCCCCGCTGGCCACGCCCGCGCGGACGCCGGCCCGCACCGCGGCCAGCCCGGCGGCGTCCCAGCGCCGCACCGGCTCCTCCACCCAGGTCAGGTCGACCTCCCGCTCCAGCCGGGCGACGTGGCGCACGGCCTGGGAGCGGTGCCAGCACTCGTTGGCGTCCAGCATCAGCGCGGGCTGCGCGGACGTCGCGGCGTACACCTCGCGCAGCACCTTCAGCCGCCGCAGGTCCGCCTCGACGTCCAGGCCGCCCTTCAGCTTCGCGCCGGCGAACCCGCGGTCGGCGAAACCGGCGTGCACCTGCGCCAGCTGCTCATCGCTCAGCGCGATGTCCAGGGCGGAGGCGTAGCCGGGCACGAACCGGTCCCGGCCGCCCAGCAGCCGCCACAGCGGTTCGCCCGCGCTCTTGGCCTTGAGGTCCCACAACGCCATGTCCAGCGCGCCGATCGAGGAGGCCACCGCGCCCTGGTGGCCGAGCTTGAACGCGTGCGCGCACATCCGGTCGAACAGGGCGACCACCGAGCGCGGGTCCTGACCCTCCAGGGCGGGGAACACCCGCGCCACGTCGGGGTGCGCGCCGATCCCGATGCCCTCGACGCCCTCGTCGGTGGTCACCACCAGCACCGGTACCGGTGTCCGGGTGCCGGGGCTGACGTGGTTGGCGTCCCCGAGCCGGCGGCCGTGCTCGTGCTCGGCGGCCAGGCTGCGGTACCCGGTGATCCTCACGTCAGCTCCTCATCCCTGGGTCGATGTCCTCAGTGCGACTCACGGACCACCTCGGGCCCGCTCCGGCCGACCAGGAAGTCCAGGTCGGCGCCGGTGTCGGCCTGCTGCACGTGGTCCACGTACAGCCGTTCCCAGCCGCGGGCCGGGGCGGCGTAGCCGGCCTGGGACGCCGCGCTCGGGGAGCGGGCGGCCAGGTCGGCCACGGGCACGTCCAGGTGCAGCCGGCGACCCGGCACGTCCAGCTCGATCCAGTCCCCGGTCCGGACCCGGGCCAGTGGGCCGCCGGCGGCCGACTCCGGCGCCACGTGCAGGACCACGGTGCCGTAGGCGGTGCCCGACATCCGCCCGTCGCAGACCCGGACGACGTCCCGGACCCCCTGGGCCAGAAGCTTCCTCGGCAGCGGCAGGTTGGCCACCTCGGGCATCCCGGGGTACCCGCGGGGCCCGCAGCCGCGCAGCACCAGCACGCTGTCGGGGTCCACGTCCAGGTCGGGGTCGTCGACCCGGGCCCGGAAGTCCTCGACGGAGTCGAAGACCAGCGCCCGGCCACGGTGGCGCAGCAGGTGCGGCGAGGCGGCCGCGGGCTTGATGATGGCGCCGTCCGGGGCCAGGTTGCCGCGCAGCACCGCGATCCCGCCCTCGGCCAGCAGCGGGGCCGACCGGGGCCGGATCACCTCGGGGTCCCAGACCTGGGCGTCGTCCAGGTGGTCGACCAGCGCGGTGCCCAGCACGGTCCGGGCGCTGGGGTCCAGCAGGTCACGCACCTCGCGCAGGACGGCCAGGAACCCGCCCGCCCGGTACAGGTCGTCCATCAGGAACCGGCCGGCCGGCTGCAGGTCGACCAGCACCGGCACCCGGGAGCCGATCCGGTCGACGTCGTCCAGGGTCAGCTCGACGCCGAGCCGGCCGGCGATGGCCAGCAGGTGCACCACCGCGTTGGTCGAGCCGCCGATCGCGGCCAGCGCGACGATCGCGTTGTGGAAGGAGGCGCGGGTGATGATGCTGCTCGGTGTCCGTTCCTGCGCGACCAGCTCCACGGCCAGCCGGCCGCTGGCGTGCGCCGCCTCCAGCAGCCGGCTGTCCGGCGCCGGGGTCCCGGCCACGCCCGGGATGACCGTGCCCAGGGCCTCCGCGAGCAGGCCCATCGTGGAGGCGGTGCCCATCGTGTTGCAGTGCCCGCGGCTGCGGATGGTGGCCGACTCCGAGCGCCGGAAGTCCTCCTGGGTCAGGGTGCCGGCCCGGACCTCCTCGCTCAGCCGCCACATGTCGGTGCCGCAGCCCAGCGGCCGGCCCCGGAAGGTGCCGGTGAGCATCGGGCCGCCCGGCACCACCACCGCGGGCAGGTCCACCGAGGCGGCGGCCATCAGCAGCGCCGGGATCGTCTTGTCGCAGCCGCCGAGCAGCACGACGGCGTCGACCGGGTTGGCCCGCAGCAGCTCCTCGGTGGCCATCGCCGCCAGGTTGCGCCACAGCATCGCCGTCGGCCGGACGTTGGTCTCACCCAGGGAGACGACCGGCAGCTCGAGCGGGATGCCGCCGGCCTCGTAGACGCCGTCCCGCACCGAGGAGGCGACCTCGCTCAGGTGGGCGTTGCAGGGCACCAGGTCCGAGGCGGTGTTGGCGATGGCGATCTGCGGGCGGCCCTCGAACGCCGAGGACGGCACGCCCCGGCGCATCCAGGCCCGGTGGATGTAGGCGTTGCGGTCATCACCCGCATACCACTGCGCGCTGCGGAGCTGCACGCCCACCACCGCCTCCTGATCGACCGCCCGGTCCCGGCGTCTACCGTGGGCACCATCATGGACGGTGAGCCGGAGCGCGCCGAGCGGGCCCCGCGGCGGGAGGGACGAGGCACCATGCGCGCCGCCGTCCTGCTCGGACCTGGCCGCTGCGTCGTGCAGCAGGTGCCGGCGCCGGAGCCGGCCGCCGGCGAGGTGGTGGTCGATGTCGAGCGGGTCGGGGTCTGCGGCACCGACGTGGAGTTCTACACCGGGGAGATGGCCTACCTGCACTCCGGTCACGCCGCCTACCCGCTGCGGCTGGGGCACGAGTGGGCGGGGACGGTCGCCGAGCTGGGCGCCGGGGTGGACCCGTCCTGGCTCGGGCGGCGGGTGACCGGGGACACCATGCTCGGCGAGGGCAGCTGCCGCCGGTGCCGGCGCGGGCGCCAGCATGTCTGCGTGGACCGGCAGGAGGTCGGGATCCGCGGCGGGCGCCCCGGGGCGCTGGCCGAGCAGCTCGCGGTCCCGGCCCGCTCCCTGCACGCCCTGCCCGACACCGTGGACGCCGCGCTCGGGGCGCTGGCCGAGCCGGGCGGGAACGCGTTGCGGGCGGCCCGCGCGGCCCAGGTCGGTGCCGGTGACCGGGCGCTGGTGCTGGGGCCGGGCACCATCGGGCTGCTGACCGCGATGTTCCTGCGGGCCACGGGCGCGCAGGTGCACCTGATGGGCGAACCCGGCCGGCCCGCCGACCTGGCCCGGAACCTGGGCTTCGCCGACGTGTGGACCCGGGCGACACTGCCCGACCTGCCCTTCGACGCCGTCCTGGACTGCTCGAACGCAGCCGAGCTGCCCGGGTTGGCGCTGGACCTGGTGGAGCCGGCCGGCCGGGTGGTCTACATCGGCCTGGCCGGCCGGCCCAGCCAGCTCGACACCCGCGCACTGGTCCTCAAGGACGTCACCGCGGTCGGGATCCTGTCCGGCTCACCCGGTCTGGGCGAGGCGGTGACCGCCTACGCGGCCGGGGTGGTCGACCCCCGCCCGCTGGTCGCGGCCACCGTCGGCCTGGAGCAGGTCGGCGACGTCCTGGCCGGGCGACGCCCGCCCGGCGCCGGTCCGGGGCCGAAGCTCCACGTGGACCCGCGCCCGGCGGGGCGGCTCAGCGCTTGCGCGTGGTCGGGATGATCTCGGGCCGGTCGTTGGCGTCGGCCTTGGCGTGCTTCTCCGCCCGCTTCTCCTTCAGGGACTTGCCGGCCTTCTTGGCCAGGTGCTGGCGGGGCGACTTGTCGGCCATCTGAGCTCCTCGGTCGGAAGCCCGGTTGGCTCCGTCCCCGAACAGTACGCCTGTCAGGCGGCTGCGAGGGAGGCCAACGCCCGGGCGTACCAGCGGGTCCACCCGCGCTGCACGGCCCGCGCCGCCGGGCCGGCCGCCCGGGTCAGGGCCGTGCCGGGCCGGGAGAAGGCAGTGATCGTGATGCTCACGGCCTGGTCGGCACCCAGCTGCAGGATGAACGCCTCCTCGCCGGTCTCCGGGTGGCCGGGCAGCGTGCCGTAGGCGAAGCCGGCCCGCCGGTCGCCGGCCCGCTCGTCGACCACCCGCACGACCCGGCAGGGCGCGTGCAGCCGGGCCGGTCCGAGGCCGATCCCCAGCACCACGGTGGCGCCGAGCTCCGCGCGCGGGTCGCCGACCACCAGCTGACCGGTGCGGCGGTGCATCTGCCAGGTCAGCAGCGCCTCCCGGGCGCGCTCGAAGGTGGCCTCGCCGTGACCGATGCGCCGGCGGTGCCGCACGTGGTGGTAGCCGGCGGGCAGCGGCTCGCGGTCGGTGGCCCCGACCTCGGTGTAGGTCAGCTCCGCCTGGTAGGCGCGGGCCAGGCGGGCCTGGTCGGCCGGCTTCACCGGTCCGCCCGTTGCACGCCGTCCGGACGGGGCACCATCGTCAGGTCGCTGACCGTGGCCAGGCACTGGCCGAACAGCTCCCGGTTGGCCGTGATGAACCGCTCGATCCGCTCGGCGGTGTCCACGAACATCAGCACCGCCGGGCCGTGGTCGACCAGGCCCCACACCGGTTCACGGTGCACGGTGCGGGAGTGTCCGAAGCCCTGCGTGCCGTGGATGGTGGTCGCCCCGGCCAGCCCGGCGCGGTGCGCCCGGTGCAGCAGCTCGGCGCCCAACGGCGTGTGCCCGGCGCGTCCGTCATGGACGTGGTCGGACATCCCCAGGTGCACGGTCAGCCGTCGGGCAGAGACCAGGTCGGCAGGCACGGCGCCGACCCTACCCACGCGCCGGCCCGGTGTCTGCGGCCGTGCTCGGCGTCCGGTCGCGGTGCGCTCAGCCGAACGACGTGCCGACCGACCAGCCCAGCGCTGCGGCGCCCAGCCCGGCCAGCACGCTCAGCCCGAGGTTCACCGCGGCGTAGAACCGCGCGCCGTCGGTCAGCAGCTGCTGGTTCTCGTAGCTGAACGTGCTGTAGGTGCTGAGCGAGCCGCACAGACCGGTGCCGAGCAGCGCGGCCACCTCGGGGGAGACCCGGCCGGCGGCGCCGGCCAGCCAGCCGAGCAGCAGGCAGGCGGCCACGTTGACGGTCAGCGTGCCCCACGGGAAGACGGAGTCGTGCTGCCGGCGGACCAGGCGGTCGGTCCAGTACCGCAGCGGGGCGCCGACCGCTGCGCCCAGACCCACGAGCAGGACGGCGGTCACCGGACCTCCGGGCCCGGGTCGGGCTCGACGACCTGCACGTCGTCGATGGTGACCACGCCGCCGAGGTCGAGGTCGTCCAGACGGGTCAGGAACTCCTCGATCCGGTCTCGGCTGTCCACCATCAGCACCATCATGGGCAGGTTGTCCGACAGGTCCAGGATCCGGCTGGTGTGCACCAGGTGGGAAGCGCCGAAGCCCTCCACGCCCCGGAACGCCGATGCGCCGGCCAGCCCGGCCTCCCGGGCCCGCCGGATGATCTCCTCGACCATCGGCCGGCGGTGGAAGGTCCGGTCCTCGCTGAAAAGGATCATCAACCGGGCGGCGGGGCCGGTACCGGGCATCAGCGTCTCCCTCGGCTCGTCGCGGCGGCCTGGGGACGCCGCGTGCGGGTGGTCTCGGTCCGCCGTCGGCGGTCCTCGGCGTACCGGGCGGCGGCCCGGGGGACGATCGTGCCCGCCGCGGTGGCCAGCCCCGCCGCCAGCACGGTGACCAGCACGTACAGACCGGCGAGCAGCCCCTCCTGCTGCTGGATGAGCCGCTGGGTGTCGACCGCGAAGGTGGAGAACGTGGTGAACCCGCCCAGCACCCCGATCCCGAGGAACGGTCGCAGCAGCCGGTGCGGGGAGGTCAGCCGGCCGAGCAGCGACATCAGCGCGCCGAGGCAGAAGCAGCCGACCACGTTCGCGGTCAGGGTGGACCAGGGGAACCCGGCGGCCGGCTGCGCCCACCACAGCGAAAGGCCGTAGCGGGCCTCGGCGCCGAGCACGCCACCGGCGGCCACGGCCAGGGTGACGTCCCACTGCCGGTCCCGGGGTCGGACGCCGGCGTCCGGGTCGATCGGCGCTCTGCGCACAGACTTCTCCTCCAGGTTGGGAGGAAGCCATCAGCCCGACGGTGGGCGGTTCAGCCCCGGATCAGGGAGCTCGGCGGGATCCATCGCCTCCGGAACGATAGGGCGGTGACTGTGGCCCGGCAAACCCACCTCGCCGGTCAGAGCGCGTCGGCGGGCTGGTAGCGCAGCTGGAGGTGGTCGCGGTGCTCGCCCCAGGTGAGGTCGACCGACCAGCAGCCGGCGGCCGGCAGGTCGATCCCCGACGGGCCGGGGCCGCCGGGCACGGTGCGGGTCACCGTCTGGCCCGAGCCGGTGAGCGTGGCCTGGATCTGCAGCGGGGCACCGCCGCTGTCGCCCGTCCGGGAGACCCAGAGGATCTTGTTCCGCCCGGACACCGGAGGCACGACCAGCGGGGCGTGCTCGGCCCACAGGATCGCCACGATGTCGCCGCCGTCACCCAGGACGTAGGGGATCGGCTGGTCGGGCGGGGTGAAACCCGCTCTGGCCCACGACGGCAGGGGCCGGGGGGCCACCTCGGCCGGGCACTGCTGGGCGGCCGCGGCCGCGGGCGTGCTGCCGGTCTGGGCCGGCGGCGCCGACCCGCCCGCGGTGCACCCCGCCGGCAGCACCGCGACGAGCGCCAGGACCACCCCGCCCCGCCTCACCACGCCCACCCTACGCCCGCCCAGGTCTGCGCTCCTGAGTTCGCGATGCTCCCGTTGGCCACCGGTTCGGGCCCCTGGAAGCGCTTGATCCGGTAGCCAACGGGAGCATCGTCGTCGCGGCTGGCTCCGCTACGGTGCAGCGGTGGTCGTTCCGGACGTGACCTCCTGGCTGCTGGACGCCGACCCGGCTCTGCGCTGGCAGGTGGAGCGCGACCTGCTGGGTGAGCCGCCCGAGATCTGGCAGGCGACCCGGGCCCGGGTGGCCACCGAGGGGTTCGGCGCCCGGTTGCTGGCCCTGCAGGACGAGGACGGCCGCTGGGCCGGGGGCGCGTTCTTCCCGGCCGACGCCGGCCGTGAGGAGGCGGGCCAGCCGTGGACGGCGACGTCCTGGTCGCTGTCGGCGCTGCGCGAGTGGGGCCTGGACGCCGCTGTTCTGCGCGCCCGGCGCACCGCGGAGCTGCTGGCCGAGAACGCGCGGTGGGAGTACGACGACCTGCCGTTCTGGGACGGCGAGGTCGACTGCTGCATCAACGCGGCGACCCTGGCCAACGGGGTGTGGCTGGGCGTCGACGTGGAGCGCAACGCCCAGTGGTTCGTCGAGCACCAGCTGCCCGAGGGTGGTTGGAACTGCGACTGGGTGGAGGGCGCGCAACGCGCCTCGGTGCACTCCACGCTCAACTCCCTGGTCGGCCTGCTGGAGCACGAGGGCGCAACCGGGGGCACCGCCGGCACCCGGGCGGCACGCCGAGCGGGCGAGGAGTACCTGCTGCGACGGCGGCTGCGGCACCGGCTGACCTCCGGGGACCTGATCGGCGACTGGGTGGACCGGCTGACCTACCCGTTCCGGTGGCCGTACACGACGTTGCGGGCGCTGGACCACTTCCGCCGCGCCGCCGTGCTGGACGGCGACGGCCCTGACCCGCGGCTGGCCGAGGCGCTCGAGGTGCTGCGCGCAGCCCGCCGGCCGAACGGCACCTGGCTGCAGGGCCCGCCGCTGGCCGGCCGCACCTGGTTCGAGGTCGACGTGCCCGAGGGCGAGCCCTCGAGGTGGCTGACCCTGCACGCGATGCGGGTCCTGGCCTGGTGGGACGGGTCCGCCACCGGGGGGTGACCGAGCGCGCGGTTCGCCGTTCACCCGTCCGGCGTCTGGGGACGGGCGCCTGACACGCCGATACCAGGGTGCAGGCGTCTGAGGAGATGGGTGGGGGTGCAGCGGTGGGAGTCCGACTCAGGGACCGGCCGGTGCGGCCGGCACCGCCTGCGCGCGCGCTGGTCGCGGCCCTGGTGGCCTTCACCACCTGGTGGGCAGCTGTCGGCGTCATCTGGTGGGCGCTGGGCGAACTGGGCCTGTCCCGGCCCCCGCTGTGGGCGCACCTGCTGATCTGGGGGATGGTCGCCGTCGTCCGCGCCGATCCGGTGCAACGGGCGCTGGGCGGAGGGCGTCTGGACAACCGGTTCGTGCTGCGCTTGCTGATCGGCAACGCGGTCTTCGCTCTCCTGACGGCGTCCATCGGGCTCAGCTTCGTCTTCCCGCTGTGCGCCACCCTGGTCTCCTCGGTCCACCTGCAGTGGTCCGGCACCCGCCAGTGGCCGATGACGGTGGTCATCGCCTCGGCCGGAACCGCCATCCTGGAGCTGGCGGTCCACCTCGACCTGATCGCTCACGCGGTGCCGCTGGACGTCAGCCCTGTCCTGGCCTTCGTGGTCCTGATCCTCTCCTCGGCGATCTCGGTGAACCTGGCCGTCCTCACCAAGCAGCGCGAGCGTTCCTCCCAGGCGCTGGCCGAGGAGCAGCGCAGGACCGAGGCCAGGCTGCTGCACGCTGCGACCCACGACCCGCTGACCGGACTCACCAACCGCTCGGGGCTGGCCGAGCACCTGGCCAGGATCGGTCGGTCCGCGGAGCCCTGCGGGGTCCTGTTCATCGACCTGAACGGCTTCAAGGCCGTCAACGACAGGCACGGTCACGTCATCGGCGACGAGCTGCTGGCCGCCGTCGCCGATCGCCTGCGCAACGCCGTGCGCCCGCAGGACGTCCTGGCCCGGACGGGCGGCGACGAGTTCGTCGTACTGCTGCCCGGCGACACTGACCCGCAGGCGGTGGAGCGGGCCGCCGCCCGCGTCCTGGACCGGGTGCAGGGCCCGGTGGCCCTGGGGCCTGGGCCGGTGCTGGTCTCCGCCAGCGTCGGCCGGGCATGGGCCGAGCAGGTGGGTGCCGCCGGCGACGAGCTCCTGCACGCAGCCGACCTGGACATGTACGTCCGCAAGCGAGCGGCCCGGCCGCCCTCCGGTCTCCCGGTCTCCCCGCTGGTCAAGGGTTAGCCAGAACGAGGGAAACCTGGCGGCTGGTCCAGCCGATGGCTGAACCAGCCCGCCGTCCTCACCCGTGCGTGACCGGTCTGCCGGTGCCTACTTCTCGTCGTGCTCGTCGTAGTGGCCCTCGTGCTCAGCGTGCCGGTGGCCGTCGTGCAGGTAGTCGGTGTGGTCGCCGTGCTCGACCGCCTGGTGGCCGCAGTCGGGCCCGTGCTCGTGCTCATGGCTCTCGTGCACCGGATGGGTCATCTCGCTCATCTGCGTACTCCCTCCTGGTACCCGCCCAGGGCCCGACCCGGGCGCCAGGACGGGTCACTGACGTACCTCGTTGAGACACTTCGGAAGTTACCACCGGGTGAGCGGGCTGCCTGCTGAGGTGCCGCGTCCATCCGTCTCCTGAGCTCCCGCTCCGGGTGGCATCGGCACTTCACCCGGCTGGTGCCGCTCAGTCCAGGTCCGGGTCGCGGCCGGTGCGACCACCGTCGTCCAGGGCGTCGATCCGGTCCCGGTCCTGCTGGCTGAGCGTGACGTCGAGGGCGTCGTAGTTCTGGCGCAGGCGGTCCAGCGACGTCGACTTGGGGAACACCACCCGGCCCTGGTCCAGGTGCCAGCGGATCACCACCTGCGCCGGGGTGGCGCCGAGCCGGTCCGCGATCGAGGTGACCACCGGGTGGTCCAGCACGCCGCCGCGGGCCAGCGGCGCCCAGGCCTCGGTGATCACCCCGTGCGCGGCGTTCCACTCCCGGACCGAGCGCTGCTGCAGCCGGGGGTGCAGCTCGACCTGGTCGACCACCGGCGTCACCCCGGTCTCCTCGATCAGGCGCTGGATGTGGGCGGGGTGGAAGTTGCTGACCCCGACGGACCGGGCCCGGCCCTCCTCGCGCAGTCGGACCAGCGCCCGCCAGGTCGGCACGTACAGGTCGCGGCTGGGGATCGGCCAGTGGATCAGGTACAGGTCGACGGCGTCCAGGCCGAGCCGGCCCAGGCTGGCGTCGAAGGCGCGCAGCGCGGCGTCGTACCCGTGGTCGTCGTTCCACAGCTTGGTCGTCACGAACACCTCGTCACGGTCGATCCCGCTGCGGCGCAGCCCTTCGCCCACCTCGGACTCGTTCTGGTACAGGGTGGCGGTGTCGACGTGCCGGTAGCCCAGGCCCAGGGCGCCGGCCACCAGATCAGCGGTCGCCTCGGGGGCCAGCTTGTAGGTGCCGACGCCCAGCTGGGGGATCGAACGGCCGTCGGACATCGGGATCAGCGGCGCACGGGTCACGGGTCGAGGGTAGACGGGCCGGGTTCGGGCCGGCGGCTACCCGCGGCCCGGTGACGGGGCGAGAGCCGCCGAGCGGGAGATCGCGGCCAGCAGCCGCTCCAGCGGGCCGCGACCCAGCGTGCTCCGCCAGAGGACGGCGAAGGTCAGGGAGCCGGCGAGCACGGCGATCAGGGGCCTGTTCGACGTCGGCGCCAGCACGGAGTCCTGACCCAGCACGGCCACGGTGACCACCTGCGCGGTGTACAGCGTCAGGGGCATCGCGCCGGCCGCCGCCAGCGGCATGAGGGTGGCGCCGACCCGGCGGTCCCGGCAGGCCAGCAGGCACAGGGCGATCGCGACGAGCGCGACGCCGAGGTTGCCGAGCGTTCCGAAGGGGGAGGAGGAGTGCGGTTCGATCGAGGCCAGCGCCGCCGGCCACTCGGAGGTCGCACGGCCGTGGCGGGCGCTGATCAGCGCCCCGGTGCCGTACCCAGGACGGCGACGGCGGCGCCCAGGACGGCGAGCCGGCCCTGCCGGTCGCGGTCCGTCAGGGCCCACCGGGCGCACGGTACCCCGGCCAGGACGTAGCCCAGCCACAGGATCGCCGGGTAGTAGCCGGTCAGCAGCTCGCCCCAGATCGGGATCAGGGCGAGCCGGCCGTCGGTCGCGGTCTGCCCGGTCAGCTCGTGCCGCAGCCACAGCACCAGGGATGCGCCCCCCAGCACCACGACCGGCACGAGCACCAGCAGGGTGGCGCTGCGGGCCCGCAGGGCGGGCAGCGCGAGCAGGAACAGCACACCGTAGGTCGGCAGGATGACGGCGATCGAGGTGTTCATCAGGACCAGCACCCAGCCGAGCACCCAGATCGCCAGCGCCCGGGCGACCATGGCCGACCGCACCGCCGACCTGGCTCGTCCACCGGCGGGGGTCCCTCCCGCGATCAGGGCGAGACTGACGCCGGACAGGGTGGCGAACAGGCGGAGGAGCGGCCGTCGGCGATCCACATCCACGAGCTGCCCCAGCCGCCAGGGCGGTGCCCGGTGCCCAGGTGCGCGGTGGACATGCCCAGCAGCGCCAGCGCGCGGGCGACGTCGATCCCGGTCACGCGCCGTCGAGGCACGCTGGCGACAGCGGGCGGGGCGTCAGCGGCATCACCCATGCCACGACCCTAGGTGGGCGAGCGCCGTACGGACAGGCAAGGGCGGCGCGACCGGCGCGCTGGCCCGGCGCTGACCCCGAGGCGTGCGCGTCGTCGACCCGAACTCGAGCTCGAGCTCGAGCTCGAGCTCGAGCAGAGCTCAGCTCGAGCGAGAGCGCGCCGACGTTCACTCTGTGACCAAAGTCCGGTGCCCCGTCTGCTGGCTCGTCCAACCGTGCGTGGAGCGTGAGACGTACTCCTGTGGCAGATGTGGGACGAGGCTGAGGGTGGGTGCTCGCGTTGAAGAACCTCCCCCGCCCAGCACAGACGGGCCCGCCAACGTCTCTGACCCCCGGACAACTCTGGTGCCGGTGAACGAGGACGGCGACTTCCTCGTGCTCGGCGCCCCGCTGCCATCACTGGATATCCTCCCGACGCCGTACGTCCGGATGAGTCAGGACAGCGACCAGACGCATCGTGTGGCGATGGCGCTGGGTCTGGCCGACGTGACCGTTCAGGCCGCTCGCGGTCTTCAAGCCGTTCAGGGGCTGGTGAGGTTGGCGCCAGAAACCTTGGCGGCCATCCGGGCGGGATCGGTGCCTCTCGCGCAAGGCGGCTGGAACCTGGGTGCACTGCAACAGGGGGGCAAGATCCTTGCGCAGGTGCGTTGGGCACCCATCGGGGCGGCGGGGGCGGTCGGCGTCCTCTCCGCGGTCGGTCCTGCCGTGGCGTTGTTGTCGGCTCAGTGGCAGCTCGGGACGATCAGCCGGAAGGTGGAGCGCAACATCGCGCTGACGACACAGGTCCTCGACCAACTGCGCAACGAGAGCTGGCACGAGCTCCACGGCGCCGCCGACCTGGTGTTGCGTGCCGTGCTTGAGGCGCACCAGATCGGCGAGGTCAACGACGCGGTGTGGCGGCACGTCGAGTCGCAGGCGGTTCTCCCGGTTCTCACGAAGCAGCGCTCTCTGCACCTGGAGGGTCTGACTCAGAAGGCCCGAGCATTCGAGAAGCTGTCCGACGACAAGAAGAAGGTCGAATGGCTGAATGGCAACATCAGTGAGTACCTTCGTGACGCACGCGGTGTCTTGGTGTCCGAGAGGGCCTGGCTGCTCTATCAGGAACTCCGCGCCATCCACTTGTGCGCTTCGGCGGATACTACAGCGCTTCGGCTGGCCAACTTCGTCAGGAGTGAATCCAAGGCTGTGCACCGCCGGGCGGAGACGTTGCTGGTCGATTCTCTTGATGGCCTCAACCGAGCTCTGTCGTTGTGGTTAGAGGACGATCCGAGAAGAACGGTCGGGTCAGGCGACCAGCGGCTACCCCTCACTGCCGTCAGAGAGGCCGTCCGAGCACTGCACCAAGAGGCGGCGGAGGGCCCATTCGGTGCACTGCCTCCGCTGAAGGTTGAGAACCCCCCCGAATGGCGTGGGAAGAGTTACAACGTCAGCAGTGACGAGTCCCGTTCTTACGGTCGACGCCTGTGGTGGCTCCTTGAGCTCGAGGAGCAGGGGCTGATGATGACGACCGCAGAAGTGGCCTTTGCGGGGCGCAAGTTCCGCTGCCTTGCCGTGTTGACAACCCAGCGACTGATGTTCGTCGACCTCAAGGCCATGGGAAAGGGAGTACCCGACGTCCAGTCCCTGCCTCTCGCCGGCGGTTTCCAGGTCTGGCGAGAAACCCAGGAGAACGGTCGGGAGCGGATCGACGTCCGCAGCGGCTCAAGCAGCGGGACGCTGTATGTCCAGGAGAGGGCGCAGGACGTGTTCGCGGCGTTGAAGGCGTCAAGTCATAATCAACCGGTAGTGAGAGGGGCGGGTGTCTGACCGCTGGGGTTTACGGCAGGTCGAGCCCGGTCAGGTCCGCCGACAGATCCCAGAGCCGGGCCGCGAGCTCGGGATCGCTGGCCCACTCGGCCACCCCGATCCGGAAGCGCCCCTCGGAGGCCACGGCGACGTCGCAGTCCTCGCAGTACACCCCGCCGCGGTCCGCGAGCCCGGGGGCGGTGGCCGCCCACACCGTGGTCGCGGCGCCCTGCTCGGGGGTCTTGAACCCGTCGGCCACCAGGTTGCCGGCGTCGTCGATCCAGCCCATGGCCACCATCTCCTCGCGCGGCAGGTGCCGCTGCAGCGGGGTGAGGATGCCGCCGGGGTGCACCGAGTAGGCGTGCACGCCGGCGTCGGCGCCCAGGGCGTCCAGGTGCAGGGCGAACAGCGCGTTGGCCGTCTTGGCCTGCCCGTAGGCCTCCCACTTGTCGTACTCCTGGGCCCACATCGGGTCACCCCAGCGGATCCCGCCGCGGTGGTGGCCCGCCGAGGACAGGGAGACGACGCGTGCCCCGCCGTCCGCGACCAGCGCGGGCCACAGCCGGACGGCCAGGGCGAAGTGGCCCAGGTGGTTGGTGGCGAACTGCGCCTCCCACCCCGGGCCCACGCGGGTCTGCGGGCAGGCCATGATGCCGGCGTTGCCGATCAGCAGGTCCAGCGACCGGCCGGTGGCCAGGAAGCGCTCGGCCAGGGCGGCGATGCTGGCCTGGTCGGCCAGGTCGAGCTGCTCGACCTCGACCGCCTCGCCCAGGTCGGCGAGCGCCTCCCGGGCGGCGTCCGGGCGACGGGCCGGAACCACGACGTGGGCGCCGGCGGCGGTCAGCGCCCGGACCGCCTCCAGCCCGATGCCGGAGTAGCCGCCGGTGACCAGGGCCAACCGCCCGGACAGGTCGACGCCGTCCAGCACCTGTGCGGCGGTGCTGGAGGCTCCGAAGCCGGAATCGAGGGGGTGCTGTCGATCAGTCGTCATCCCTCGACCGTAGAGCAGGGCGGCGGGCCCAGCTCACGCGCGACGGATGAACCTGAAGTAGAACGCGCCGAACACCAGGACGATCCCGACGTTGACCGCCAACCGCTCCCAGAGCTGGTTGCGGAAGAACAGGACGTCCACACTGACGATGACTATGACCATGGCCAGCCCGTACAGCACCAAGGTCGCCTGTCTGCTCATCCAGCCTTCCTACCCGCTGCGAAGGCGCCCGACAAGATCGTCTAGCTCGACCGTCTCAGGTGCTGGGCTGCGCCGAGCGGGTGAAACGGGACGCAGCTGGCTGAACCAGAGTCATGGCTACGTCACCATCGACGTGCATTGCGACCACGATGGGCGTGGGCGGACTCGCTACGTGACTCGTGTGGCGATCGCGGACAGCGAGGCGCTGATGCGCCTGATCTCGCCAGATGGATGAGCCGGCCCGTACCTGGCGCTCGAGCCTGGGTCTGCAGATCTTCAGCGTCGGGCTCGTCATGCTCTTCTGCGGATTCGAGCTCGGCGTGGGTGGGCCGGCGGATGAGCACCCCGGCAAGGGCGGCGAGTGTGGCCTCAGGCGCGCAGCGACCCCTGGTCCAGCTCGACGCCGATGACCCGGGCGACGCGGTCCATGTCCACGTCCCAGGACAGGAGCGTGGCCCCCCGACGCTGGGCGACCGCCGTGATCATGCAATCGATCATGCCGCGAGGGGTGACTCCCGCGTGGCGGCAACGGCGGTGGATCCGCGCGGCCGCTTCGAAGTCCGAGACGGCATCGAAGGGAGCGAACCCGAAGCTGAGCAGCAGGCGTCGCAGCTCCCGCTCCCGCGCCTCAGTTCGCGCACCAGCCATCACCTCCATCAGCACCGGCTCTGTGACGATCAGCGGTCCGGCCCCGGCGATCAGCTCCGTGAGGCGTTCGTCCGCCCTGCTCCCGGTAGCCCGGTCGAACTCGACCCAGGCCGAGGTGTCGACGAGGATCACTCGGCGCCGCGCGGCGAGGCATCGTCCGGGACGGAGCCCATGGAGCGGCCGCCCCGCATCGCCAGCGCCTGGTCCCGCGTCATCGGCTGCCCCGCAAGGTGGCGCAACGCCAAGGCCACTGCCTCGGTCTTGGTGTGGACGCCGTAACGGTCCATGATCGCCCGGACGTGGTCGTCCTCGATCTCAATATTCGTCCGCACTCTCGTCATACCCTTAGAGTACACGTCACGTGTAAAGTAGGTGTACCTCAAGGAGACCTGGAGCCTCCTGATCACATGAAGGGGAACGTGTCGAACCAGTCTCGTTGGTTCGGACTGGGAAGCTGCGGCTCCCGCAGACTCAGCCTGACGTAGAACGCGAGACCGCTCTCGCCGCCGCAGTCCGCCAGGAGCCGGCTGAGCTCAGCCCGGATCCCGTAGTGCTCGTCGTCGCCCAGTTCAGCGTCCAGCTGCCGAATCTGCTCCAGCAAGTGCGCCGAGGTCAGCACGCCATCACCTCCCGGACGCTGGGTGGCCCACAGACGGCGAGGTCTGCCGGGCCGGGCTTAGGTCCCGCCCGTGCTCCGCGCTGCCGGGCCAGGATGAACCGAGCGGATGCGGAGTTCACCATATGACAGTCACCAGCCCCGATGGGCCCCGGGCCGACCGGCCGGGCCGGTCTCCGGACAGCTTCGGCGGCCCGGTCACTCAGGGTGTGGGTGAGGCCTCCGGTGCTGGTTCGGCGGCAGAAGGCCAGGGGTTGACGGCCGAGGAGGCCGCTCGACGGCTGGTCACGTTCGGAGCCAACCGGGTGGCGGTGGCTGCGCGCACCCCGGTCTGGCGACGCGTGGTCGGGGAGGTTCGCGACCCGCTGGTCATGGTGCTGCTGGTGGCCGCCGCGCTCACGGTCGCCACCGGCGACTGGGCCGACGCCATCATCATCGGCGTGGTGGTGGTCGTGAACACCACCGTGGGGGTGGTGCAGCAGGTGCGCGCGGACGGCGCGATCGCCGCGCTGTCGTCCATGTCGGCGCCCCGGGCCACGGTGCTGCGTGACGGCGCCGCCGTGAGCATCAGCGCCGAGCAGGTGGTGCCGGGCGACGTCGTGCTGCTCGCCGAGGGTGACATCGTGCCCGCCGACGCCCGGCTGCTGGAGGCGGCGGCGCTGCTGGCTGACGAGTCGGTGCTCACCGGGGAGTCGGTCCCGGTGGAGAAGTCGGTCCCGGGTCAGCCCGGGCTCGAGCAATCGGATGGCGTTACCGGGAGCGGGTCGGAGGCCGGCTGCGTGATCGCGGGCACGGTGATCGTGCACGGCCGGGGGACCGCCGTGGTGACCGCCACCGGGGCGCGGACGGCGCTGGGTGGGATCGCTGCCCTGATGACCGGGGGGTCGGCGCTGACCCCGTTGCAGCACCGGATGGCGGAGCTGGGCCGCGCCCTGGCTGCGGTGGCCACCGTGCTGTCGGTGGTGGTCGCGGCGATCGGGCTGCTGCGCGGCCAGCCGCTGGAGCTGATGCTGGTCACGGCGGTCAGCCTGGTGGTGGCGGCGGTGCCCGAGTCGCTGCCCGCGGTGGTCACCTTGGGCCTGGCCGTCGGCGCGCGCCGGATGTCCACCCGGCACGCGATCGTCCGCCGGCTGCCGGCGATCGAGACGCTGGGTGCCATCACCGTGCTCGCCACCGACAAGACCGGCACGCTGACGGCCGGTCAGATGGTGGTCGAGCAGCTCTGGACCCCGGTCGGGCAGGCGCGCCTGACCGGCCTCGGGTACGGCCCGGACGGCACGGTGCGGGCCGGGTCCGCAGACGTCACGGCTGCGGACCGTCCCGACCTGGAGCAGCTGCTGAGTGCGGGAGTGTTGTGCAACGACGCGTCGGTGCAGGCCCCGACCGGGTCATCCGGCAGCTGGACGGCGGTCGGCGACCCGACCGAGGCCGCGCTGCTGGCCGCCGCGGCCAAGCTCGGGCTGCACCGGGAGGCGCTCGAGGGCCGAGTGCCCCGGATCGCGGAGGTCCCCTTCGACAGCGGCCGCCGCCGGATGACCACCGTGCACCGGCTGCCGGACGGCAGCCGGCTGGTGGTCTGCAAGGGAGCACCGGAGGTCGTGCTGACCCCGGACCTGCTGCGGGAGGCACCCGAGCTGCTGGAACGCGCGCTGGCCCAGGCGCGGGACTGGTCGAGCCAGGGCTACCGGGTGCTCGCACTGGCCACCGCCATCCGTCCGGCGGGCGTCGACGACGGTCCCGCGCCGTCGGCAGCCGGCCCCGGCCTGCTCGCGCAGGAGGTCGATCAGGGCCTGACCCTGCGGGGCCTGGTCGCGATCGCCGACCCGCCCCGGGAGGCGGCCCGGCAGACCGTGGCGGCGCTGCGCGCGGCCGGGATCATCCCCGTCCTGATCACCGGCGACCACGTCGCGACCGCCCAGGCGCTGGCGACCAGGGTCGGCATCCTCGACCCGGCGCAGCAGGTGGTCGCCGGCGCCGACCTGCAGGCGCGGCCGGGGGGCGACCTGAGCGACGTCCGGGTCTTCGCCCGCACCTCACCGACTCAGAAAGTCGCTGTCGTGCAGGCCCTGCGCGAGGCCGGCCACGTCGTGGCGATGACCGGCGACGGCGTGAACGACGGACCGGCCCTGCGGCAGGCGGACATCGGGGTCGCGATGGGACGGCGCGGCACCGAGGTGGCCCGGCAGGCCGCCGACCTGGTGCTGGCCGACGACGACCTGGCCACCCTGGTCGGTGCGGTGGAGGAGGGTCGGCGGGTGTACGACAACATCCGCCGGTTCCTGCTCTACGGGCTGGCCGGCGGCCTGGCCGAGATCGTGGTCATGCTGGCTGGTCCGGCGCTCGGGCTCGCCCTGCCGCTGCTGCCGGCCCAGATCCTGTGGGTGAACCTGCTGACCCACGGCCTGCCCGGGGTCGCGATGGGCAGCGAGCCGGTCCGCCCCGAGACGATCCGCCGGCCGCCACGCCCGCCCGCGCAGAGCATTCTCGGTCAACGCCTCTGGCAGCGGGTGGTCGTGCTGGGCGTCGTCGTCGCCGCCGTGTCGCTGACGGTCGGGGCGTGGGCCGAGCAGACCGGACGCCCCTGGCAGAGCATGCTCTTCGTGGCGCTGGGAGCCACCCAGCTCGGCATCGCGATCGGTGTCCGGGCCCGCCCGGGCACCTGGTCGAACCCGTTCCTGCTGTGGGCCGTCGCCGCCGCCCTCACGCTGCAGGTGGCCGCGCTGTACGTCCCGCCGTTGCCCGAGCTGCTGGGCACCACCGGTCTGGGCCCGGGTGAGCTGGCGCTCGCCGGCTGCGGCGCTGTGGTCGGGTACCTGGCCGCCCGTCTGGACGGCGCACGTCACCGGGCCGTGCGCCGCGCGGCGCTGGCCGGGTGACCTGCGGGATCGTGGTGCCGGGCACGGTGCGCGGCCAGCACGTCCAGTCCGAAGTCGGCGGAGGGGTCGCGCCACACCGAGTGGGCGTGGTTGGCCTGGCGCTGGGTGTTGTCCCACTCGATGAGCAGGTCCGGGCCCTGCAGCCGGTAGTAGTGCCCGGCGCCCGGCTCGGTCGGGCCCGCCCAGGCGAAGTGCACGGCGTCCAGCGCGGCGTCGTCGTAGGCCGGCATCGGCGACACCTCGGCCGGCACCCGGTCGAGGTAGGTGCCGAGCAGGGACCGCAGCAGGTCGCGCTGCGGCCCGTCCAGGTCCTGGCCGGGCACCCCCTTGGGCGCCCAGGTGAACTCCACCGCCTCGTGGTCGGCCTCGGTGAACCCGGCGGCCTCGTCGATGGCGTCGCTGAGCGTGCGCAGCTTCTCCTGCTCGACGTCGCTGCGGAAGCGCTCGGTGCGCCAGACCCCGGCCAGCGGGATCACCCGGTCGCCCTCGCAGACCGTCGTCCGGTTGGCGGTCACGTGGTCGGAGGGCGCCTTGCCCAGCAGTACCGCCCGGCGGGCCAGGTCCTCCGGCAGCGAGCGGACCAGCTCACGGGCCAGGTCCTCGACCCGGCCCAGCGGCCGGTTCAGAGCGCCGCCCAACAGCGGGGAGGCCGCCGGGTCGGCGCCCATGAAGCAGGGCGTGCTGGCGACCAGCTCGCCGTCGATGACGAGGTTGTTCAACGAGACGTGGTGGCCGCCGAACCGCCACCCCCAGGCGCCGGCGGCACCCGGCTCACCGAACACCCGCAGGTAGTACAGGCCGGGGTCGCGCCCCCGTTCCCGGTCGAACAGCACCCGGAACCCCTCGGTGTGGTCGAGCACGTTCTCCAGGCCGATGGTGGTCGCCACGGTGACGTACCCGGCCGGCGACAGCCCGGTGGCCACCAGGGCCATGGCCGCCCGCTGCTGCGCCGACCGCTGCCGGTGCAGGGTCAGGCCGCCGTGCTCG
Organism: uncultured Actinomycetota bacterium; assembly: GCA_963821825.1. Lineage (GTDB taxonomy): Bacteria > Actinomycetota > Actinomycetes > Actinomycetales > Kineosporiaceae > CAWGFD01. The sequence continues at coordinate 31,592 of CAWGFD010000001.1, read as the reverse complement.
GTGGGGGTGTAGAACCACCGTCGTCGCTCGGCGTCCTGCTCCTCGTCCGCGGGCACCGCGCCGACGGCGGCGGCGTGCTGGTCCTCGTCCAGCATCCGCAGCCAGGTCTGCGCGGCCTGCGCCATCCGGTCCGCGACCGTGCGCCGCGCCTGGTGGTCACTCGACAGGGCCATGGCCGAAATCTAGGGCTGTCGGTCCGCTGGTGCACGGCGCCCCGGCGGGCCTACCTTTCGCTCACCACGACAACGGACCGGGAGGCCCCGATGCCCACGCCCACCGACGACCGTCGCGACCTGCTCACCGTGGTCGCCTCCATGAAGGCCGCCCCCGGTCGGCGCGAGGAGCTGAAGGCCGCCCTGCAGTCACTCATCGAGCCGACCAGCCAGGAGGACGGCTACGTCAACTACGACCTGCACCAGGGCGTGGAGGACCCCGACACCTTCGTCTTCTACGAGAACTGGGAGTCGGCCGAGGCGCTGGACGCCCACCTGGGGACGCCGCACCTGGTGCAGTTCGCCGAGAAGTCCAGTGACCTGCTGGACGACAACGGTCTGACGATCATGCGCCTGCAGCGGATCGCGTGACGCCGGACCGCGCGTGATCCTCTGGATCAACGGCGGGTTCGGGGCCGGCAAGACCACGCTGGCCGCGGAGCTGCACCGACGGCTGCCCGGCTCGCTCGTCCACGACCCTGAGGACGTCGGCCTGATGCTGCGCAGGTGCACCGGGATCGAGGGCGACTTCCAGCACCTGGCCAGCTGGCGTGAGCTGGTGGTCGCGACGGCGGTGTCCCTGCGCCGACACCACACCCGCACGCTGATCGTGCCGATGTCGCTGATCCGGGACGGCTACCGGTCGCAGATCCTGCAGGGTCTGGCCGAGGCCGGCGAGCAGGTGCTGCACGTGTTCCTCGCGCTGGACGCCGACGTGCTGCGCGGCCGGCTGGACGCGCGGGTCGGCCAGCCCGGCAAGGGATGGGACGAGGCGGCCCGCGAGCTGGGCATGACGGGGGTGCAGGAGATGGTCGACGCCGCCGCGCGGCAGCCCGCCGGCACCCTCGTCCTGCGCTCGGACAGGATGACCCCGGCCGAGCTGGCCGAGCTGGTGCTGGCCGCGGTCACGGCCGCGCGGTCAACCCCAGCCCCATGATCACCGCGCCGATCAGCAGGGCGCTCTCGGCCCGCCATGGGTCGGTGCCGTGCCAGATCATGATGCTCACGCGGTGACCCTCCCGGTCCGGTAGGCGTACCCGACCAGCCCGGCGCGGTCCCGGCAGCCGGTCTTGGCCAGCAGGTGGTTCACGTGCGTCTTCACCGTCGCCTCGGAGACGAACAACCGGGCGGCGACCTCGGCGTTGGTGCGGCCCTCGGCGATCTCGGTCAGCACCTCCACCTCCCGCGCGGTCAGGCCGTCGTCAGCCGGCGGCGGGGGGGCGCCGGGCACACCCAGCCGGGCGCCACCGGCCAGGGCCTCCAGCAGTCGGCGCTGGACGGACGGGTCCAGCTGCGCCTGCCCGGCGGCCACGGTGGTGATCGCCCGCTCGATCTCGGCGGCACCCGCGTCCTTCGTCAGGAAGCCGCGGGCGCCGGCCTGCAGGGCGCGGAACACCCAGTCGTCGTCGGCGTAGGTGGTCAGCACCACGACCCGGGCCCGGGCGCCGGCGTCGGCGAGCTGCCGGGTCGCCTCCACCCCGTCCAGGGTGGGCATGTTGAGGTCCATCAGGACGACGTCCGGGTCGGCGGCCAGGGCCTGCCGGACGGCGTCGGCGCCGTCGACGGCGGTGCCGACCACCTCGATGCCCTCCAGCAGGCCGAGCAGCAGGGCCAGCCCGTCGCGGACCACCTTCTGGTCGTCGGCGACCAGCACCCGGATCGGCGCGGGGGGTGCGGACGTCATGACAGCGCCTCCTGCGGGCGCGGCGCCGCAGCGGGCGGGCCCGGCGGGCGGTCCGGACCGGCGGCGACGGGCATGACCAGGGCGACCCGCCACCCCTCGGGGGTCGGCCCGGCCTCCACCCGGCACCCGGCCAGCGCGGCGCGCTCGGCCAGCCCGGCCAGCCCGTAGCCGCCGGAGGGCAGGCCGGCATCGACCCGGTCGCCGCCGGCGTCGAGCACCTCGGCGGTCAGCTCACCCTCGCCCCAGGTCAGGGTGATCGTGGCGCGGGCACCCCGGCCGGCGTGCTTGGCGGTGTTGGTCAGCGCCTCCTGCACCGTGCGGTACACCACCAGGCCGGCCTCCGCCGGCAGTGGCCGGGGCTGCCCGGTGACGGCCAGGGACACCGGCAGCCCCGCCAGCCGGCTCTGCTCGACCAGCTCCGGCAGCTGCGCCGGGCCGGGCAGCTCCTCCCCGCGCAGGGTGGCGACCGCGCGCCGGGCACCGGCCATCCCGTCGCGGGCCAGCCGCTGGGCGCCCGCGACCTGCTCGGCCAACCTCGGGTCGGCGCCGGTCCGCTCGGCCAGCAGCCGGGCACCCTCCAGCTGCACGGCGAGCCCGGACAGGGTGTGCGCCAGCACGTCGTGCAGCTCCCGAGCCAGCCGGCTGCGCTCGGCGAGCACGGCGGCCTGCTCCCGGGCGGCGCGGGTCGCGGCCTCCTGGGCCAGCAGCGCCTGCGACTGCGCGTGCGCGTCGCGCGAGGCGCCGGCGAACAGCGTGGCCAGGAACAGCGCTCCCGCTCCGGCCAGCAGCGTCAGGGCCGCGCTGAGCCGGTGCGGGCTGGTCGCGGCCTCCGCCGCGGCCGCCGCCACCGCCACCAGGGCGGCAGCCGGCAGGGCGAGCCGGCGGGGCACGCCGAGACCGAGACCGGCCAGGGCCATGTACGCCATCACGAAGCCCGGCCCGCTGGGGTGCAGCACGTCCAGGACGGCGCCGGACAGCCCGGTGCCCAGCATGGCGGCGGCCAGTACCCGCACGTCGCTGACCCGGGGCAGCAGCGCCAGGCACCAGCTGGTGAGCCCGGTCACGGTCAGAGCGATGGTCGCGGCCCGGGCGCCGGCCCCGGGCGGCAGACCGCTGGTCACCGCACTGGTCGCCACGATCGCCGCGGTCACCCACGCGGCCAGGCTCAGCAGGCGGCGCAGGTCCGGCGCGGTGCTCATCGGGGACCTCCAGGTGGCGGGAGCACGGGTGGGCCACCAGTGTGACCGCCGCGTGCGTCGCCCGTCTCCACCCACAGGTGGAGACCGTCCGCGGCACAACTCCACCCCGACGCCGATGGCCCGGCCCGGGATCGCTCCTAGCGTCGGCGGCAACGACACCCCAGCGACCCCGGAGGAACCGATGAGCACCACCCAGTACCTGCTGAACGCCGGCCTGTTGGCCTTCGTACTGTGGGCCAACCTCGGCACCCGCACGGTCAGCCGGACGCGCTTCACCCTGCCGCTGCTGCTGGTCGCGGTGGCCGGCGCGGTGTTCCTGCGCGACATTCCCACCGCCGGTCACGACGTCGGGCTCGAGGTCACCGGGGCGGCTGCCGGCGGCCTGCTCGGCCTGGTCGCGGCGGCCCTGGTCCGGGTGCAGCGGGACGCCGCCGGCCGGCTGGTGATGCGCGCCGGTACGGCCTACGCCGCCCTGTGGGTGGCGGTGATCGGGGGCCGCTGCGTGTTCGCCTACGGTGCGCAGCACTGGTTCCCGGCCGCGATCGGCCGGTTCTCGATGAGCCACCAGATCACCGGGGCGGACGCCTGGACCGCCGCGTTCGTCCTGATGGCGCTGGCCATGGTCGTGGTCCGGGTCGCCGCCACCGCGCTGGCCACCGCCCGCGCGGCCCGGCACACCGTCCCCGCACTCCCGTCCGCCGCCGCCGCCTGAGGAGCCCCCGTGCCTACCCTGACCAGGACTCTGACCTCCGGCTTCAGCTCCAGCCTGACCACCCCCCGGCCCCACCGTCTGGCCCTCGCCCTCGGCGGTGCCGACGTCGCCCTCACCGTCCTCGGCGCGCTCGCCGTGGCGGCGCTGGTGCCCGGCGCGTCGGCCTGGACCGCCCGCCTGGTCGTCGTCCTCGTCCTGACCGCCGCGGTCACCGGCCTGCTGGCCCTCACCGGTGGCTGGCGGCTCAGCGGCTTCACGCTGCGGGTCCGCGAACCCGGCCTGCTGGTGCTTCCCGCGGTGCTCGCGGTCCTGCCGCTGGCCGGCGGGTTGCGGCTGCCCGGTGCCGGGCTGCTCGCCGTCCTCGTCACCGGCTACGCAGCGACCGGGTTCATGGAGGAGGCGCTGTTCCGTGGCGTCATCCTGGGGGTGCTGCGGCCGGCCGGGACGTGGCCGGCGGTGCTGATGTCCTCCGGGCTGTTCGCCGCGGCGCACCTGCCGAACATGCTGTTCGGGCAGGCGCCCGCGATCACCCTTGCCCAGGCCGTGGGCACGTTCTGCTTCGGCGTCGGGTACGCCGCGCTCCGGCTGCGCACCGGCAGCGTGCTGCCGCTGATGGTGCTGCACGCCCTCACCGACCTGCTGCTGCGGGTCGACGCGCTGCCGGGGTGGGCGCACTGGACGGCGATGGTCGGCGGCGACACGCTCCTGATGGTCTACGGCGTGCTGCTGCTGCGCGACGCCCGTGCTGCCGAGCCCGCGACGCCCCAGGGCCGTCTCGGGCAGCATCGGCGTCGCAAGCAGGCGGCGTGAGACGCGTAGACGTGTCCGCGCGGCCATCAGCCATGGCGGCGCTCGCTCCATGGAGGTGGACTGAAGGTGTGCCATCACCGTCAGGACAACCGCTGCTCGTGAGCCTGAGCGGACTGCCCGCCACCGGCAAGACCACCCTCGCCCGCGCCGTGGCCGCCGACCTGCAGGCCGTGCACCTGCGGATCGACACGATCGAGCAAGCGATCGTCGACGCCGGTGCCGGCAGCCACCCCGTCGGTCCGGTCGGCTACTACGTGGCCCGGGCGCTGGCGGCCGACCACCTGCGTCAGGGGCTGTCGGTGGTCGCCGACACCGTCAACCCCCTGCCGGTCACCCGGGACGCCTGGCAGGAGGTCGCCCGTGGGACCGGCGCCCGGCTGCTGGAGGTGGAGGTCGTCTGCTCCGACACCGGGCTGCACCGATCGCGCGTCGAAGGCCGGGAGTCCGACATCCCGGGGCTGACCCTGCCCACCTGGCCCGAGCTCCGGCGGAGCGACTACCGGCCGTGGGACCGCGACATCCTCAGGATCGACACCGTCGAGCTCAGCCCGGACGTCGCGGTGGGCAGGATCCTCGCGGCGGCCCGGGCCCTCTGACCCTCGCGAGGGCGTGCTCTTCGCCGGCGTCGTCTGCGCGGACGGCGTGCTGCTCGTCGACGCGGGACTCGGTGCCGCCTGCGACGGCTGGGAGCCGGGCGCCGGCGGCGGCCTGGACCTGGCCCTGCGCGAGCTCGGGATAAGCGCGCCGGACGTCGACGTCCTGCTCCTCACCCACCTGCACCCCCACCACGTCCTCGGCGCCCTCGATGAGCGGGGCCGGCCGCCAGGCCCGGCTGGTCCACCTCGCGGATGTGCTCGCCGACCGCTGGCACGCGGCTGATCCCGGGCGCCGCAACGGTTTCGACGCCGACCCGGTGGCCGCGGAGGTGATCCGACGAGAGCTGCTCGCGCGCACGGCTGGGTCCACCGTCGTCGCTCCCCACGTCCCGCCGACACCCCCGGAGCCGCCTGGCGCGTCGATCCCCGCGCCGTCGGTCAGGACCCTGGGATGGCTGCGCCCGCTGCGCCCGGGATGGAACGCGTTCGGCCCGAGCGCGACATCGACGTTTCGGGCCGGGTCCGGCAGGTCGCGGTACCGGGTGCCGCCGATCAGGGCCTGGCCATGCCGGGCGGGACTGTGAACGTGAGGTCGTCGATCACCAGGTCCCGCCGGTAGCGCTTGCTGAGGTTCTCGATCGTCAGGGGTACATGGTCAGACGTCCTCTTGGTGGTCGGGGGAGACAGAGCAGATCGGGCGCGTCACCGGGTCTGGGCCAGCACCGTCCCGGTCATCACCTGGTAGAACAGGTCGGGCTGCTGGAACAGCGCTCGGTGCCCGGACTCCGGGAAGGTGATCAGCTGCTTGGTCGGGGCCTGCAGGAGCTGGAACCACTCGGCGGCGGGCTCGGCCCGGGCACGGGTCTCATGGCCGCCCTGAACCAGGTAGACGGGCACGGCTAGCGTGGTCACCTGAGTACGAAAGTCGACACCCTGCAGCTGCGGGTACAGGACCGTGAAGACGTTCAGGAAGCCGGCGAGCAGGTGCGCCTGCTCGATCAGGCTGTACTCGGGGTGGATGAGGTTCTCGGAGAAGCCGCTCGCGCCTTCTGCGAGGGGGGCGTCGTCGTAGGGGTAGACCTCCTGCTCGTTGCTCAGGACCGGCTCGTACTGCAGGGCGTCGGTGTACGGGGGAGGCCCGCTGCGGGTCAGCTGGTCCGTCACCGAGGTGTTACCCGTGCGCGCGGCCCAGGCGAGGGTGTCCTCGTAGTAGAGCCGGTCGGTGGCCAGCGGGTCGACCATCTGACCGGAACCGACGAATGCGGTGAACAGCTCAGGGTGCTGCTGCGCCGCCAGCACGCCGAGCAGGGAGCCCCACGAGTTGCCGACCAGGTAGATCGTGTCCTGGTGGAAGCGCGCTCGCAGGTAGTTGGTGACCGCGATCGCGTCATCGACCGCCCCGGACAGCGTCAGGGTCGAGGTCGGGTCGAGGGAGTCGAAGGACTTTCCGGTGCCGCGTTGGTCGTAGCTGGCCACGGTGAAGGACTTCTCCAGCCGCTGGCCGTTGCGGCGCAGGGCACCCAGGTCGCTGCCGCCCGGGCCGCCCGCCAAGTACAGCAGCACCGGGTTCGCGACGTTGTCGCCGCGGATCATCATGCCCAGCGAGCTGCCGTTGATGTCGACCCGGCGCAGCTCGGCGACGCTGCCGGCCAGCGGCTTACCGTTGGTGTCAAGGATCGGTGCGGTGCTGGCCGGACGAGCGATCCCTGCGGTGAGCGCCAGCAGCCCGAGGACGACCCCTGCCGTCACGATCCGCCTGCTCAACCGGCCCGTACGGGCGGCCCAGCCCCGGCGGGCGGCATCGGTGCCGTCCTGCCAGCGAGCACGCCCGGCACCAAGCGCGGCGCCGAGGGCCATCGGGATCAGCATCAAGACCGCATCCAGGCCGCGGCCGGTGGCGAAGGCGAGGGGGCCGTAGGTACCGCCCAGGTGAATCCCGTCCACCAGCGGACCGGTGGTCCCGATCCGGGTGAGCTCGAACGTCACCGCGAACCCGACCGGGGCGAGCAGGATCATCCAGCGGGACCGGACCAGCAGGCCGGTGGCTGCGCCCACCACCAGGCTCACGCCGATCGCCACCAGCGCCTGCCGGGTGGTCTCAGCCCCTCGGGGGGTCAACCAGCCGGTCAGAACGGCGTCGAGGCCCACCAGGGCAGCCGCTGCGACGATCGCGGACCCCCGACCGCGCCAGATGAACGGGAGTCCCTGCCGGGCTCGACCTCCCGGGCCGGGCTCCGGCGGACTGGTGGCGTCCAGCGGAGGGAAGTCGGTGCTCGGCCTGGTGGTTCTCATGGCAGCTCAGCCTCATCGAGCGAGTCATCGTGCAGGGTGAAGGTCCGGTGGCCGGGCTCCCCCACCTGGGGGTTGGCTGACCGAGTGGCCCTCGCGAACCATGTCTCTCAACAACCGCACAGTATCGAGAGGCACTCAGGCGCCGGCGTGACGAACGTCCCGTCAGGTGCGCGGCGGGTGGGTCGGGGAGGGACTCGGGCGGCCGGCCATGCACCTCGACTCCGGGCTAGCCCTGGCGCGGGCTGGCTCGTCGGTACTCTTCTGCGCGCCGGTCCTCGTCCTGTGTCCCACCGTCCAGCGCAACCTCGTCGCCGGCAGGTCCGCCGGCGCGGAGGAAGGGTCAGGTTCTGCGGTGCTCATTCCCCGACCGATCACGTGCACCTCGAGCGCGGGGGCGTTCGTCCTCGACGCTGCCACCCGGCTGTGTGCGCCCGAGGAGCTCGAGGGCATCCTGGCCTGGCTGCAGGGCGCGCTGCGCCCGGCCACCGGGCTGGCCCTGCCCGCAACCGTCGACGACGCCGCCCAGGGGGTCATCGTCCTGGACTGCTCAGCCGCCCTGGAGCAGGAGCTGGGCGCGGAGGGTTTCCGCCTGCTGGTCACCCACCGGGGCGTGTGGATCACCGGTGGCGGTCCGGCCGGGGTGTTCTACGGGTGCCAGGCGCTGCTGCAGCTGTTGCCGCCGGCGGTGTACCGGCGCGCCCGGGTGACCGGTCAGCGCTGGGCGGTGCCCGCCGTGGAGGTCACCGACGCCCCGCGGTTCGCCTGGCGGGGCGCGATGCTCGACGTCGCCCGCCACTTCATGCCCAAGCACGACGTCCTGCGCTTCATCGACCTGATGGCGGCCCACCGCCTCAACACGCTGCACTGGCACCTGACCGACGACCAGGGCTGGCGGGTCGAGATCACGCGCTACCCGCGGCTGACCGAGGTGGGTGCCTGGCGGCGGGAGAGCCAGGTCGGCGCCGCCGGCGACAGCCCGGGGGACGGCCGCCCGCACGGCGGCTTCTACACCCAGGACGACGTGCGCGAGGTGGTGGCCTACGCGGCGGAGCGGTTCATCACCGTGGTGCCGGAGATCGAGTCCCCGGGGCACGTCCAAGCCGCGCTGGCCGCCTACCCCGAGCTCGGCGTCAGGGGGGAGCAGCTCGAGGTCTTCACCCGCTGGGGGATCAACCCGAACGTGCTGAACGTGGAGGAGTCCACCGTGCGGTTCTTCCTCGACGTGCTCGACGAGGTGATGACCCTGTTCCCCTCGCGGTACATCGGCGTCGGTGGGGATGAGTGCCCCAAGGACCAGTGGCGCGCGGATCCCCGGACGCAGCAGCGGATGCTCGAGCTGGGGGTGCCCGATGAGGAGCACCTGCAGGCCTGGTTCATCGCTCGCCTGGACGACCACCTCACCGCGGCCGGGCGCCGGCTGTTCGGCTGGGACGAGATCCTGGAGGGCCGGCTCGCGCCGGGAGCGACCGTGGCGTCCTGGCGAGGCATGGCGGGGGCGGTCGTCGCGGCGCGTCTGGGCCATGACGTGGTGGCCTGCCCCGACGACGTCGTCTACCTGGACTACCGGCAGTCCGAGCTGCCCGACGAACCGATCCCGGTCTCCATCCCGTTGACCGTGGACGACGTCTACGCCTTCGAGCCGGTGCCGCCGGAGCTCACGGCCGAGCAGGCCCGGCACGTCCTGGGCGGTCAGGCCACCATCTGGACCGAGCACGCCGACTCCCCGCGCACCGTGGACTACCTCGCCTTCCCGCGCCTGTGCGCGGTGGCCGAGGCGCTGTGGAGCCGGGGGGAGCGCGACGTCACCGACTTCCGTCGCCGGCTGCAGCGACACCTGGAGCGACTGGACGCGCTGGGGGTGGAGTACCGGCAGGCCCAGGGTCCGAAGCCCTGGCAGCAGCGGCCAGGGGTGCCGGGCCGCCCGGCCAGCAGGCAGGAGCGCGCGGCGCACATGGCGCAGCTCGTCGCGGGGATCAGCCTCCCCCCGTCCCCGTGATCAGGCCGGCGGCGTGGAGGTCGTGCCGCGCACGACCAGGGTGGGCAGCACGACCTCGGTGCCGTTCGCCGCGGCCGGCCGGCTCTCCAGGCGGCTGATCGCCCGGGCCACCGCCATCCGGGCGATCCGCGGGGAGTCTTGGCGGATGGTGGTCAGGCCGAGGTGGGAGAAGCCGGCCAGGTGGGTGTCGTCGAAGCCGACCACGGAGACGGTGCCGGGCACCCGGACGCCGGCGCGGGTCAGGGCACTGAGCACGCCCGTGGCGCAGGCGTCGTTGAAGGCGACGATGGCGGTCGGCGGCTCGCCGGCGGCGAGGATCCGCTGGGCGGCCTGGAAACCGCTCTCCTCGGACCAGCCGCCCCGGACCAGGCGAGGCTGGAGCCCGCGCCTGGTCATCGCCGTCCGGTAGCCGCGACGGCGTTGCCGGGCCGTCGGCAGGGGGCCGCCGTCGATGTGCACGATGCGCGTGTGGCCGAGCTCGACGAGGTGGTCGACGGCCAGCCCGACGCCCTTGGCGTCGGCGGTCGTCACCACGGAGACGTCGGGGTGCCGCATGTGCTGGGCGAGGACGACCGTGGGTAGCCGCAGGGCGATCCTGGCCACCCAGTCCCGGCCCGGCTGCGGAGCGACGAGGATCAGCGCCTCGCACCGGTCGGCCAGCAGAGTCTCCACCGCCCTGTCCTCATCGCGCCGTTGGGTGACGGCGCTGAGCACGACGTCGTAGCCGGCGTCCTCGGCGGCGGCGTAGATGCCGTCCACCAGGTCGGCATGAAAGGGCTGATGCACCTCATACATGACGCCGAGGAGCTGCGAACGGCCCTGGCGCAGGGCGCGGGCCCGTGAGTCGGGCACATAGCCGAGCGAGCGGGCGACCCGGAAGACCTTCTCGCGGTTCGCCGGGCTCGCCCCCGGCGCCCCCCGCATGACGACGGAGACCAGCGCGGTGGAGACCCCTGCCTGCCGGGCCACGTCGGCCAGCGTGGCGCGCCGGCCGAAGGCGCTCGCCTGGTGGTCTCTGGGCACCAGCGCCGTCCTCCCTGATCGGTCCTCCTGGTGACCGAGGATCCGCGAAACGTTATCGGACTTTGTTGTTACATAGTCTTGACGCAGGCCCCGTGCCGGGCCATAGTTCCACGTGCGCCCTACAACGTTCTAGCCCATGGGCCCGGAGCGGTGCAGGTCTGGGAGAAGCTTCCCGGAGCAACCTCCGTGCTGTGTCGCTATCGCGCACAGTCGGAGTGCCACACCTGAACGATTCGTCGGTGCCCAGAACGCCGGACTGTCCGGCCCCGCTCCACCGCAGCACCCTCGTCAACCCTCCCCAGAACACCGCCTCGTCGATGCGGTGATGTTCGAAAGGCAGCTGGCACATGATTCGGTCCAAGCGGGCGCTGACCTCGGTCGCCGCCGTCTCCTTCGCCGCCCTCGCTCTGGCGGCATGTTCCTCCTCCGGCGGCAGGCAGGCCTCAGACTCCTCGAGCTCCTCTGGTTCCTCGGCCGCCGGCAACGCCGCGTCCGGCCCCAGGCGGGTCGTCGCGATGATCACGCATGCGGCCCCCGGCGACACCTTCTGGGACCGGATCCGCAAGGGCGCGGACGCGGCCGGGGCGAAGGACAACTTCGAGGTCCAGTACTCCTCGGACCCGGACGCCACCAAGCAGGCCCAGCTGATCCAGGCGGCGATCGACAAGAAGGTCGACGGCATCGCGGTCACCGACCCGAACACGCCGGCTCTCGCTGCCACCATCAAGAAGGCCGTCGCCGCCGGCATCCCGGTGACGATGTTCAACGCGGGTGGCCCGGACGCGCTGGGTCTGGGCGCGCTGGAGTACTTCGGCCAGGGTGAGACGGACGCCGGCCTCGCGGTCGGCAAGAAGGCGGTCGGGGAGGGCGCGAAGAACATCATCTGCGTCAACCAGACCCAGGGCCAGCAGCAGCTGGTCGACCGTTGTGACGGCGTCAAGCAGGGCGCCTCCGGCGCCAAGGTCGAGATGATCTACGTCAACGGCACCGACGACTCGGCGGTCACCACCACGATCCAGGCCAAGCTGACCCAGGACCCGTCGATCGACTACGTGGTCACCCTCGGCGCGCCGATCGCCCTCGACGCCATCAAGTCCGTCAAGAGCGCGAACAGCTCGGCCAAGATCGGCACCTTCGACACGAACGAGCAGCTCGTCAAGGCGATCCAGGACGGGCAGATCCAGTTCGCCGTCGACCAGCAGCCGTACATGCAGGGCTACCTGGCCGTCGACGGCATCTGGTGGTGGCTGACCAACGGCAACACGCTCGGCGGTGGTCAGAATGTCGCGACCGGCCCGGCGTTCATCGACAAGTCCAACATCGACTCCGTCGCCAAGTTCGCCGCGAACGGTACCCGCTGAGCGGGCGACTCTGCTGATCTGGAGCTGATCTGAGATGACGACCGTCACGGCCACTCCTCCTCCTCCCACCGACGACCGGGTGGTGACCCGTTCGGCGACAGCGACCCTCCTGGGGCGCCCCGAGATCGGCGCCCTGATCGGCGCCGTCGCCGTGGCGATCCTCTTCCTGCTGGTCGCGCCCGCCTTCCGCAGCGTGGGCAACATCGGGACGATCCTGTACGGCTCCTCGACGATCGGCATCATGGCCGTCGCGGTGGCGCTGCTGATGATCGGGGGAGAGTTCGACCTCTCCGCGGGTGTGGCCGTGACGACGTCCGGTCTGGCCGCCGCGCACATGGCCTGGTACTTCAGCATGAACGTCTGGGTCGGTATCGCGTTCGCGCTGGTGCTCTCGCTGGCGATCGGGGCCTTCAACGGCTGGCTGCTGCACATCACCGGGCTGCCGAGCTTCCTGGTCACCCTCGGCACGTTCTTCGTCCTGCAGGGTGCCAACCTCGCGCTGACCCGTATCGTCGCGGGCGGCGTGTCGTCCAACTCGCTCAACGACCTCGATGGCTTCCACAGCGCCAAGGCGGTGTTCGCCTCCACCTTCTCGATCGGCCCGGTCACCATTCAGATGCCGGTCATCTTCTGGCTCGTCCTCACCGTCATCGGCGGGGTCGTCCTGCTGCGCACGCACTGGGGCAGCTGGGTGTTCTCCGCCGGTGGTGACCCTGCCGCGGCCCGCGCAGTGGGCGTGCCCGTGATGGGCACGAAGGTCGTGCTGTTCATGACCGTCGGCTTCTGCGCCTGGCTGATGGGCATGCACAACCTGTTCAACTACAACAACGTCCAGTCCGGCCAGGGCGTCGGCAACGAGTTCATCTACATCATCTCCGCCGTCATCGGCGGCTGCCTGCTCACCGGCGGCTACGGCTCGGTGGTCGGCGCGACGGTGGGGTCCCTGATCTTCGGCATGACCCAGCTCGGCATCACCTACGCGGGCTGGGACCCGGACTGGTTCAAGACCTTCCTGGGGATCATGCTGATCGCCGCCACGCTGGTGAACCTGTACGTCAAGCGGAAGGCAGATGCCCGATGAGCGCGGCCAAGACCTCCAGCACTCTCACCGCCGAGCAGACGCACGGGTACGACGGTCCTGTCCTGGAGCTCGACAACATCGGCAAGAGCTACGGGAACGTGCACGCGCTGCGCGGGGTCAGCCTGCGGGTCCGGCAGGGTGAGGTGACCTGTGTGCTGGGCGACAACGGCGCCGGGAAGTCCACCCTGATCAAGATCGTCGCCGGGCTGCACGACTACACCGAGGGCACCATGCGCCTGAGGGGTGCCGTGCGCCGGTTCGCCTCCCCGCGCGTCGCGCAGGGGTTCGGCATCGCAACGGTCTACCAGGACCTCGCGCTGGCGCCCCTGATGTCGGTGTGGCGCAACTTCTTCCTCGCCAACGAGATCCGCCGCGGCCCGTTCCTGGACATCCGGGCGATGAAGCGGATCTGCGCCGAGGAGCTGACGAAGATGGGGATCGTCATCCCGGATCTCGACCGGCCGGTGGGCAGCCTGTCCGGCGGCCAGCGGCAGGTCGTCGCGATCGCCCGGGCCATCCACTTCGGCGCCCGGGTCATCATCCTGGACGAGCCCACCGCCGCCCTCGGCGTCAAGCAGTCCGGCGTGGTCCTGAAGTACATCGCCAAGGCGCGGGACGCGGGGCTCGGGGTCATCTTCATCACCCACAACCCGCACCACGCCTACCTCGTCGGCAACCACTTCATCGTGCTCAAGCTCGGCCAGGTCGCGCTGGACGCCCACCGGGACGAGCTGACCCTGGAGCAGCTGACCGGCGAGATGGCCGGCGGCCAGGAGCTCGCCGAGCTCAGTCACGAGCTGCAGGGCGCCCAGGCCGGCCGCGTCGTGACGCCCTCCGATGACCGGGCCGCCGCCGGCCGGGTGCAGGCCCCGGACCTGGACACCGGTGAGCTGGCCGGCATGGAGGACGCGTGACCCTGGTCGGCGCCCAGGGTCCGTTCGTGCTCGCCGTCTGCGCCGAGATGGTGTTCGCCGACCTGCCGGTGGCGCAGCGGGTCCGCCGGCTGACCGCGCTCGACGTGCAGGTGGAGCTGTGGGACTGGACCAGGCACGACGTCGAGGAGCTGGAGTCGCTCCGGGAGGAGGGCGCGACCTACTCCTCGATGACCGGCTACGTCCGCGGTGGCCTGGTCGAGGACGCCGCGGTCGCCGACCTGCTGGCGACCGCGCAGGAGTCGATCCCGGTCGCGAAACGGCTCGGCATCCCCCGGCTCAACCTGCACGGCACCGGTCTGGACGGCGACGGCCTGCCCGTGGTGCCCGTCGAGCAGGTCACCGGCGCGATGTGGCTCAAGGCCAGGGACACCCTGGCCCGGGTCGCGGAGCTGGGGGAGCGGCACGGGGTCACGTTCGTCCTGGAGAACCTCAACCTCGCGGTCGACCACCCCGGTGTGCCGTTCGGGAGGGCGCAGGACTGTCTCGACCTCGTTCGCGCCGTCGACCACCCGAACCTGCGGTTGATGCTCGACCTGTACCACGCCCAGATCGGCGAGGGGAACCTGATCGAGCTGTGCCGGCGGGCGCTGCCCTGGATTGGCGAGATCCAGGTCGCCGACGTCCCGGGGCGCTGCGAGCCTGGTACGGGGGAGATCAACTACCCGGCGATCGCCCGCGCCCTGGCGGAGATGGGCTACCGCGGAACCGTGGGGCTGGAGGGCTGGGCCAGCGGCGACCCAGCCACCGCCGTCGACCGTTTCCGGGCGGCGTTCACGCTCGCCTGACCGCCCACGACGGCCGCGCCGTCATCCTCCTCTCCGACCGGAGGGGAGTCCTCAGGTGCCCGGTCGAGGACCGGGACCAGACCATCCAGGGGTGTCACCACTGATGCGCATCGGTCTTCTCGGGCTCGGCCGGATCGGGTCCTTCCACGCGGAGACGCTCGCCGCGCTGCCGCAGGTCGACGAGCTCGTCGTCACCGACCCGGTCGCGGCCGCCGTCGAGGCGGTCACCGGCCGGATGGCCAAGGTCCGTTCCGTCGACTCGCCCGACGCCGTGCTCGCGGCCGGGCTGGACGGCGTCGTCATCGCCGCGGCCACCAACATGCACGCCGAGCTGCTCCTGGCCAGCGTCAAGGCCGGGGTACCCACGTTCTGCGAGAAGCCCGTCGCCGGCACCGCGGACGAGGCCGTCCAGGTGCGTGACCAGCTCGCCGGCAGCGACGTCCCGGTCCAGATCGGCTACCCCCGCAGGTTCGACCCCGCCTTCGTGGCGGCCCGGGACGCAGCCCGGGCCGGTGCGCTCGGACGCGTCCACACGGTGCGCTCCACGACGATGGACCCGGGGCCGCCGCCGGCGGCCTACCTCGCCGTCTCCGGCGGGATCTTCCGGGACTGCTCCGTGCACGACTTCGACGCCGTCCGGTGGGTCACCGGCCGGGAGGTCGTCGAGGTCTACGCCGTCGGCTCCGTCGACCCGGGCGCACCGGAGGAGCTGTACCGCGCCAACGGTGACTGGACCACCGTCTCGGTGCTGCTGACCATGGACGACGGCAGCATCGGCGTGGTCTCCAACACGCGTACCAACGCCAGTGGTTACGACGTGCGGCTCGAGGTGCACGGGACCGACGCCGCGGTGGCCGCCGGGCTCGACGAGGGCCTGCCCATCCGCCCCACCCAGCCCGGGGTCAGCTGGCCGGCGGGGCCGGCGCACACCTTCTTCATGGACCGCTTGACCGAGGCGTTCCGTCGTGAGCTCGCCACCTTCTGCGATGTCGCAGCGGGCCGCACCACCTCGCCCTGCACCGTCGCCGACGCGATGGGCACCGCCTGGGTCGCCGAGGCCGCCACCCGTTCCGCGCGCGAGCACCGCCCGGTCCGGATCGAGGAGGTCGCCCGCTGAGGCGGGACGGAACCGATCCTGGCGGGAAGACGTCGGAAGGACGACATCGACGGCCGCTGCTCGAGGAGGACCAGATGACAGCAAGACGGCTGACCGCGGCCGTGCTGGGCTGCGTTCTGCTCGCCGGCTGCGGGCAGGTCGCCGGGAAGGGCGCTGCCGGTCCGGCGGGGGGAGCGGACAGCATCGTGATCACGACGGCATCGGGTAGGCCATCGACGTCACCGACGGTGCCGGCTCGGTACGGAATGAGCATCAGCTGCCCAGGTGAGGCGGTCGGGCTCGGTGGTCACCCGCCCGGCACGTTGCCCGCGGACGACGTGGTGACCGGCGCGCGGGTCTGTCGGCAGGTCGTCGTTGACCGCCCGGGCCGCGGCGCGTGGCAGCAGGAGGTGACGTATGAGGTGGTCGGCGGGCTGGAGGCGCTGGTGCACCGGTACCGCCACCCTGATGGACCGCCGGGTTCGGGCCCCTGCGACGCCGTCGGTCATCTTCCGCTGCTGGTCACCTTCACCACCGCCCGCGGACCGGTGCAGGCCCGCGAGCCGCGGGGGGTCTGCGGCCAGCCCGACCCGGAGGCGGTGCAGGCGTACAACGACCTCGGCTTGCGAGTGATCGGCTCGGCCTGGCAGGGTCAGGTCTCCTCCCAGCGCGCGTTGGACACCGGCTGTGCCCAGCAGTGGAAGAACATGCTGTGGGTGGAACGTGACCGTAGCGCCGCCGCTGGGTCGGCCCGCCTGGCCACCGGCCCGCAGCGTCTGTGTGTCTACCGGGACGACGCCCCGTCCTCCGGGGGCGGCAACCCGAGCCTGGTCACCGCCGGCGCGCTCACCGCGCAGGAGAGCAAGGCGCTCCTGGCGCATCTGCACCCGGCGGCCGGCTGCCGTTCCGCCTCCGGCCGCTACGTCGTGCTCGGGGAGGGGTTGCCGGGTGAGAGCAACGGTGAGGTCGTCTACCTCTCCCTGGACGCCTGTCGGGGGAAGGCTCTGTGGGACAGCGGGACGGGTGAGCTCGACCCGGTCGGAGTGCAGCTGCTCGGACGGCTGCTCGCCAGAACGCACTGACCTCGTGCGACCCTTCGGAGGTGGAGGTCGGGTGACAGCCCACCCTCGGAGAGGACCTCACCATGACCAGCCAGACCACCACGCAGCTGGACCACGACCGCATCATGGCTTTCGTCTTTCGCGCCGTCGACGAGGTGGGCGCGACGTTGAACGCCGCGCTCGTCGTCCTCGGCGACAAGCTCGGCTACTACCGCGCGATGATGGAGAGCTTCTGGTCCACGCTGCAGCGCGAACTGCTGGACCGCCGATCATGTCCACCAGAGCAGAACTGGGCTCGGCGATGTTCGAGTGGATCGAGGCGTTCTACGACAGCAGCATTGCAGCGATACTGCTTGTTCGTAACGCGATGTCGCCGTAGTATGGAACTATGACGGACACCACTGGCGCCCCAGCCGGATCCACCCGGCCGCGCCGGAACGACAAGGCTGACGCCAAGAACCTCGCCCGGAACCAGCGCTTCCACGGCTTCGTCTCGGTCCAGAGCCGCGGCGCCGTCGTACTGCCCCCCGCCGTGCGCACCCGCCTGGGCCTAGACACCCCCGGCGCCCAGCTGGAGCTCACCGAGCGCGAGGACGGGGTCCTGGAGGTCCGCCCCATGGTCGCCGTCCCGGCCGACCAGGCCTGGTTCTGGACTCCGGCCTGGCAGGCCGGTGAGGCCGAGGTCGACGAGCACGTGCGCGCCGGGCAGGTCATCGTCTCGGGCAGCGCCGAAAAGTTCCTGAGCGACCTCGAGGACTTGGACCAGGACCAGCCCTCCGGCGAGCAGCCCGAGCAGGAGCAGGGCCAGGCCGGGTGAAGTACGAACGCACCCCCCGCTTCGAGGCCGACTTCAAGGCCCTGAGCCCCGAGCACCGACGCATGTTCCGCGACGCCGTTCCCGAGTTCGCCGCTGCCTGCGACGCCTACGTCGCCGCCGGCGGGCAGTACACCTGGCCCCGCAGACTGCGCGTGGCGCCCATGAAGCACGCCCCCGGGATCTGGGAGATGACCTGGTCCTTCGCCTCCCCGGACGGACGCGCCACGTTCGCCTTCACCACCACCGACGGCGAGACCCGACTGCTGTGGCGTCGCATCGGGTACCACGGCATCTACGAGAACCCCTAGCGCGGGGGAAGGTGACCAGCCACAGGTTCGATAACGCCTTCGCCACCGGCGGCCGGGTCCTGGCGGTGATCGACGCCGCCGGGCGCATCACCCAGTCCAGCAACAACGCCCATTCGAACCACATTCGAACCAGGTCAGCTACTCCCCGAACGGGGCCGCGGTCGACGGGACGGCGGTGGTGACCACCTACCGCACCGACGGCCCATACAACCCGGTCCAGTCCCGCACCCCCAGGGGGAGGTGAGCACCGCGGAGTACACCTCGGCCACCAACCCCTTCGCGCCTCGTTAGCGCACGAGCTGCCGCCGGGTACGGACGGCCGGCGCCGGCAGCTGACCCGGGCCGGGTATGCGACCGAGCGGGAGGCGCGGCTCGCGCTGGCGGCGTCGCTGCGGGAGATCGAGGCCGGCGGGTTCACCGAGCCGGTGAGGCTGACGGTGGCGGAGTACCTGCGGCAGTGGTTGGAGGGCAAGGGCGCGCTGCGGTCGAACACCCGGCGCTCCTACTCCAGCCACCTGGACCTGTACTTGATCCCGGCGTGGGGGCACCTGCGGCTGCGCGACCTGCGGGATGTGCACGTGCAGCGGACGTAGGCCGCGCTGGCCCTGCTCGGACGTCCGGAGGCGGGCCAGCTGGGGCGGGCGCCGGGGGATGACTACCGGCGGATGCTCGCCGTCCGGGCGGGCGGGCAGGCCGGTGTGCGGCCGTTGAGCGCGACCAGTATCAGGCGGGTGCACGCGACGTTGATGTCGGCGTTGAACACGGCGGTGAAGCGGCGCCTGGTTCCGGCCAACCCCGCGGCGTACGTCGAGCTCCCGGCGCCGCACCGGGCCAGGGCGGTGGTCTGGACGCCCGAGCGGGTGCAGGCCTGGCGCCGGACCGGTCGCCGCCCGGCGGTGGGGGTCTGCGCGATGACCTGCGACCTTTCCGGGATGCGATCCTGGACCACATGCTGCCGTCGCTGAACCGTCACGAGGTGTGCGCCGTACCCGATCAGGCGCTCACGGCTGGGACGGCCCTGTGAGCTCGCAGGTGCTGGTCGTCGAGGACGACGACACCCTGGGCTCAGGCCTGGTGGCCTCGCTGGCCTCCGTCGGGTACCAGGTGCGGTGGGCCCGCAGCCTCGAGCAGGCCCTGGTGATGTACCGCTCGGGGACCGTGGACCTGGTCCTGCTCGACCTCGGTCTACCCGACGGCGACGGCCTGGGGCTGTGCCGGACGTTGCGCGAGGACGGCTGCCCGGCAGCCGTCGTCGTGCTGACGGCCCGGGCGGGCGAGACCGACGCTGTCGCGGCGCTCGACTCCGGCGCTGACGACTACGTGGTGAAGCCCTTTCGCACCCAGGAGCTGTTGGCCCGGATCCGGGCGCACCTGCGCCGCCGCGCCGGCGGGGTCGACGAGGTCCGCTGCGGCGACCTGCGACTGGATCTGGCTGCGCGACGGGCGTGGTTCAGCGACGTCGAGCTGGTGCTTCGTCCCAAGGAGCTCGACCTGCTGGCCGTGCTGGTCTCGGAGGCAGGCACCGCCGTGCGCCGGGAGCGGCTGATGGACGAGGTGTGGGACGCGCACTGGTCCGGATCGACGAAGACCCTCGATGTCCACGTGGCCAACCTGCGGCGCAAGCTGGCCGACGCCGGTGACCGGTGGGACCGGGTCTCGACCCTGCGCGGCTTCGGCTACCGGTGGGAGGTCGGAGCCTGAGGCAGCAGGAGCGCGACCCGCGGCCGCGGGCCGGCCCTGCGGACCATCAGGTCTCCGCCGAACCTCTGCACGAGCGCGGTCGCCAGCCGCAGCCCGGTACCGGGACCTCTGCCCTCGGCGATCCCCTGCCCCTCGTCGGTGACCTCGACGACGACGGACTCACCGAGCGGCTCGACGGTCAGCGTCACGGTGCCGGCGCCGTGCCGGACGGCGTTGTCGACCAGCACCTCAAGGGCTTGCCGGACAGCTGACTCCGGCACCGAGACCGGGTCGACGTCGACGTGCCGCAGCAGGACCGCCCTGGTGGTGCGTGCCTGCCAGCCGGCGGTGACCTGCTCCGCGACGGAGACCGGGTCGCACGGCACGGCGACCTGGCCGCCGCCGCGCACGACCAGCAGGTCCGACAGGGTGGTCTGCAGGTGCCGGGCACGCTCGAGCGCGTCAGGTCCGATCTCAGGATGCTGCTCCAGGGCGACGATCATCCCGGCCAACGGTGTCCGCAGCTGGTGCGAGGCGTGCTTGACGAAGTCGCGCTCGGACTCGAGTCGCTGCCCGAGCTCACGCGCCGTCGTGGTCAGCGCAGAGGCGGCCGTGTCCGCCTCCTTGATCCCCCAGTGCGGGAAGGTCAGGGAGAACTCGCCCTCGCCGAGGGTCTGAGCACCCGCTGTCAGCTGCTCGAAGGGCTCGGCGATGGTCCGGGCTGACCGGCGGGCCAGCAGGGCTGCGACGGCCAACACGGCCAGGGCCAGTGCCAGCAGGGCCGCCCAGCCGGTCACCGTGTCTGCCAGCACCTGGGAGTCGGGGTGCGCGGCGCGGACCGAGCCCTTGACGGTCGCGTCGGACAGGATCGGCGTGACGACCGCGAGGTCGCCGTTCTCGTGGCCGGAGTGCTCGTTGCCGTCGGCGGCCGACAGGGCCAGGGCCGAACGGGCGGGGCCGACGCCGATGACCAGGTGCCCGTCCGGGGCATACAGGCCCACCTGTGCCCCGCTGGCCAGGGTCGGCAGACGCGCCGTCCCCGGGGCGCTCAGCACCTCGTCCGGCACGGCGGCCACGACGCGCACCGCGTCGGTCCGTAGCCCCGACGACGCCTCGCTCTGCACCACCCGTTGCACCGCGACCGCCAGCGGCACCCCCAGCAGAAGCACACTGACCCCGGTGATCACCATGATGGTGGTGCGTAGGCGCGTCCGCAGCAGTCGGGTGCTCACGCCACGACTGTAGGTAGACGAAGGTAAACGCCGCGTTGGCCCGGCGCTGGCCGGGCGCTGGACGGGCGATTCCTAGCGTCGTCCTCATGCAGCGAAACCCGGTCACCCGGTCCCGCGTCAGCACTGCCCTCGTCGGGACCGCCCTGCTCAGCCTCACTCTGGGCCTGGCGGCCTGCGGCTCGTCAACCGCGACCACCGCCCCGTCCGTGACCAGCACCTCCGGCCTCGTCGCGACCCCGACCGGTGCCGGTTCTGCCAGCGGGTCCGCGCCCGGGTCGCAGTCGCCCGTCGCCGTCGAGAGCAACCCCCCGGGGGACATCCCCGACAACATCGCCTACGTCGCCTACACCAACAACGCCGGCAGGTACTCCTTCACCCATCCCGAGGGGTGGGCCCAGACCGGCAGCGGAACGTCGGTGATGTTCACCGACAAGCTGAACGGGGTCACCGTCGACGTGGGGGCGGCCACGGCCCCACCCACCGTGGCGACCGCGAACCAGCAGGACGTGCCCGCTCTGAAGTCGAGCCAGCCGGCGTTCGAGCTGAAGGAGGTGTCGGCCGTCACGGGCACGTACGGGTCCGGGGTGCTGATCGTCTACCGCCGCAATTCCGCGCCCGACCCGGTGACCGGACGGCAGTACCGCGACGAGGTGCAGCGCTACGAGGTGGTCTCGGGCGGCCGCGAGGTCGTGATGGAACTGTTCGGGCCGGTCGGGGCCGACAACGTCGACGCCTACCACCAGATGATCACCAGCCTGGTGATCGCGTGACCCCGCTTGCGCGCGACCGGGCTGCACCGATTCTACCGTCGGGGCGAGACCGAGGTCGCTGCGCTGTTGGACGTGGCGCTGGTCGTCGAGACCGGCGAGACGGTCGCGGTGACCGGACCCTCCGGCTCGGGCAAGTCGACGCTGCTCGGCCTGCTGGCCGGCCTGGATGACCCCGACGGTGGCCAGGTCCTGGTGGCGGGAGAACGGCTGAGCCACCGCAGCGCGGCGCAGTCCGCGTCCATCCGCGCCCGCCGGATCGGCATCCTCACGCAGACCAGCGGCCTGTTCTCCCACCTGACCGTCCGGGCCAACGTGCAGTTCGCGCAGCGCGCCCGGATGCGCGCCGGCGCTGGCGCCGCGCCCACCATCGACGAGCTGCTTGACGGGCTGGGCCTCACGGCGGTGACCGAGAGCCTGCCGGCCACGTTGTCGGGTGGGGAGGCGGCCCGCGCCGGCCTGGCCGTGGCGCTGGCCGGGGGGCCGGCCCTGCTGCTGGCCGACGAGCCGACGGCCGAGATCAGCGCCCAGGAGGAACGGGACGTGCTCGCACTGCTCGACTCCTGGCGCCCGGCGGACGGAGCCACTGTCATCGTCACGCACTCCGACACCGTCGCCGCTCATGCGGACCGGGTCCTGCACCTGGTCGACGGACGGATGGTGGCTTGATGAGCCTGCTGGAGACCCACGACCTCACCGTCGACTACGACTCCCGGCGGGTGCTGGACCGCGTCGACCTCACGATCGAGGAATCCACCCGGACCGCCCTCACCGGCCGCTCCGGCAGCGGCAAGACCAGCCTGCTGCTGGTGCTCGCCGGGCTGCTGCAACCCACCAGCGGTCGGGTGGAGCGGCATGTCGCCGACGCCGACGTGGTGTACGTCCCCCAGGCCCCTTCGCTGATCCCCGAGCTTTCGGCCCTGCAGAACACCACCCTCGCGCTGCGGTTGCGGGGGGTCGCCCCCGCCCAGGCCACCGAGCGGGCCCGGGCTGAGCTCGACCGGTTCGGCCTCGCAGACGCCGTCGACGCCCTGCCCGCCGAGCTGTCCGGCGGCATGCAGCAGCGGGTGGCGCTCGCCCGCGCCACGGTAACTGAACCCCGGCTGCTGCTCGCGGACGAGCCCACCGGCGCCCTCGACCGGGCCACCGGCCACCGCGTGCTCGCTGTCCTCATGGAACAGGCCGCCCAGCGCGGTTCCGCTCTCGTCATCGCCACCCACGACCTCGAGGTGGCAGATGCACTGCCCCTGAGGCTGTCCGTCCGGGAAGGATCGGTCGCCGCATGACCGCCCTGCACTACGTCTGGTCGGGCCTGCGCCGACGGCGCGCCGAGACGGTCTCCGCCGTCCTCGCCATCGGGCTGACCGTCGCCTTCCTCGCCTCACTCGGGTCGTTCGTCGCTCAGAGCCGCGCCGACCTGACCGTGCGGGCGGCCGCCCGCGTCCCGGTCGACTGGCAGGTCCAGCTCACCCCCGGCGCCGACGCCGCCGCCGTGACCGCCTCCTTGCAGAAGGTCCCGGGACTTCTCGGCCAGCGCCGGGTCGACTACGCCACCGTCCCCGGCCTGCAGGCCACCGGCCCGGCCGGAACCAGGACCACCGGCCGCGCCGTCGTCGTCTCCTTGCCCGCCGATTACGCCCAGTTCGCCCCGGCCGAGCTGCGGACCCTGGTCGGCAGCGCCACGGGCGTGCGTCTGCAGCAGCAGACCGCGTCCAACCTCGCGGCCGGACCGGGCAGCACCGTCACAGTGCTCGGCAGCGGCGCCACCACCACCATCGACGGGGTCGTCGAGCTGCCCGCGGCGGACTCGTTCTTCCAGGTCGTCGGTGCACCCGCCGGAGCCGGGGCGAGCGCTCCGCCGGACAACGTGCTCATCGTGCCACCGGGCCAGTTCAGCCGGCTCGTGGGAAACGCCACCGTCGTCCGTCAGCTGCACGCCCGCTTCAACCACGCCACACTGCCGAGCGACCCCTCCGCCGCCTCCGACCTGTCGACCCTGCGCGCGAACTCCTTCGCAGCGGACGTCGCCGGCACCGCCCTGGTCGGCAACGGCCTGGGCGCCGCCCTGCTCGCCGCCCGGCAGGACGCCATCTACGCCCAGCTTCTCGTGCTGCTGCTCGGCGTCCCCGGCGTCGTGCTCGGCGGTGCCGTCACCGCAGCCGTCGTGGCGCTGCGCAGCGACCGTCAGCGACGCGACCTGGCCCTGCTGCGGCTGCGTGGGATCTCCCCGCGGCGCGCCCTGACCATCATGGGCGGCACCGCCCTGGCCGACGGGCTGCTCGGCGCCGCCGTCGGTCTCGGCGGCGCCGTCCTTGCCCAGCGGATCGCCCTGGGCGGCGGTGCACACCTCGACCCGCTCTGGACGACCGTGGCTGTTGTCGGCGGTGTCGCACTGTCGCTCACCGTCGAGCTGGCGCCGGTGCTGCGGCTGCTCCGCCGCGGCGCCCAGACCGTGCAGGGCGGCGTCACCGGAGCCACCACCGCCACCACGCCCCTGCCGCTGCGCCTCTACCTGGACGTCGTGCTCCTCGCCGCCTCCGGCATCGTGTTCTGGCTGACCGCCCGCGGCGGCTACTCCGTGGTCGTGGTCCCCGAAGGTGTCCCGGTGGCGTCGGTCAACTACGCCGCGCTGCTCGCGCCTGCTCTCGCCTGGCCAGGCCTCGCCCTGCTCGTGTGGCGCCTCACCGCGCTCGTGCTCTCACGCCGGGCCAACGCGCCTGACCAGGACCCCCGGGGCAGGGTCCGTGACCTGCGCAGCACCGTCGTGCGCAGCCGCCGAAGGGTCGTCGCCCGGGGGGCGGCCGGCCTCGCCGTCGCGGTAGCCGTCGCCATCTCCACAGCCGTGTTCACCACCACCTACGACCAGCAGGCCCGCGTCGACGTGGCCTTGACCGTCGGGTCCGACGTCGCCGTCACCCTGCCCCCCGACACCCACGGCACCACCCTCGACGCAGCCGCCGTGGCGGGGTTGTCCGGGGTCAAGGCTGTGGAGTCCGTCCAGCACCGACTCGTCTACGTCGGCCCCGACCTGCAGGACCTCTACGGCATCAACGCGGCCACGATCGGTCGGGCGGCGCCGCTGCAGAACACGTTCACACCAGGCAGCAACATCGACGCCGCGATGACCACACTGGCGCGCACCTCCGACGGGGCCCTGGTCTCCCAGGAGACCCTGCACGACTACCAGCTGCACCCAGGCGATCTCATCCGCATCCGCCTGCAGAACTCCCGCGGCAGCTACATCACCGTGCCGTTCCACGTCACCGGGGTGATCACCGAGTTCGCCACCGCCCCGCGGGACAGCTTCATCCTCGCCAATTCCAGCTACATCGCGAGGGCCACCGGCGCCGCGCAGGTACAGACCCTCCTGGTCCGCACCGACAACCCCACGCAGGTCGCAGCGCACGTCTCTCCGCTCATGCCGGCCGCGGCGACGACCTCGGACATCAACTCCTCCCGCACCTCGGTCACCACCGCGACCGGGCTCGCCGCCAGCAACCTGTCCGGCCTGGCCCGCCTGACCCTGGGCTTCGGTGTGCTGCTGGCTGCCGCCAGCAGCTTGCTCGCGCTGGTGCTCGGCGCCGCGCAGCGACGGCGCAGCCTGGTGGTGCTGGGGATGCTCGGTGCCACCCCCCGACAACGCGCAGGGTTCGTGTGGTCCGAGGCCACCGCGCTGGTCGTCGCCGGAGTACTCGGTGGCGTGCTGGCCGGCGCGGTCGTCGGGCTCGAGCTGGTCAAGGTGCTGACCGGGATCTTCGACCCACCTCCGGAGAACCCGGCGATCCCCGTCCTGTTCCTGACCCTGTTCATCGGGCTGCTGCTGGCCGGGTCGGGCGCGGCCACAGCCGTCGCCGGACGACGACTGGGGCGCGTCGAGGCCAGCCGGCTGAGGGAGCTGTGACATGAGCTGAAGCACCTCTGCACCAAGCAGTGACGCCGACTGAGGCGACCCGATCGACTTCGCGAAGCTCCCGTGAGCTGAGTCCAGCAGAGTGGGTACGACGAGGGTCGGCGACCCTCTCTGTCAGCCTTGTGTGAGGCACCAGGACCGTCCTGATCAGTGCCTTGGAGGGCGGGGAGGGAGTTCCCCTGATGACGACGACAGTGCCGCAGCCGGGCGAGGCGAGGCAATCTGGAGTGGTGAGTGATGTTCCTGATCCCGAGGTCCCCGAGCGGGCACGCCGACGGACCTACACCGCGGCGTACAAGCGTGACGTGCTCGCCGAGTATGAGGCAGCCGACCGGGCCGGCAAGGGAGCGCTGCTACGCCGCGAGGGCCTGTACACCTCGCTGATCAGCGCCTGGCGCGAGCAGCGCGACAAGGGCGCCCTCGCGGCGCTCGGGAAGCCGGGCGGGGCGGCGCCGGCTGACCCGGCCCAACGTGAGGCAGTCCGGCTGCGCAAGGAGAACCAGCGCCTCGCCGCGGAGCTGGACACGGCACGCCGCGTGATCGAGGTGCAGGGAAAACTCTCGGCTCTGTTGGACACCCTCGCGACCGACAGCAGCAGGAACGACAGCGAGCGATGACCGACGAGGCGATCACCGAACTCGAGCCCCTGGTGGGTGTGGCGGCTGCCTGCGCCGCGGTCGGTCGACCCCGCGCGACGCACTACCGGTGGCACCGCAAGAGCCCGCCCCCGGCCCAGGCGGCACGTGAGCCCCAACCCCAGCCGCGGGCGCTGACGGCTACCGAGCGGACCGAGGTCCTCGCGGTGCTCCACGAGCCCCGGTTCGTCGACCTCTCCCCGGGCGAGGTGTACGCGCTCCTGCTCGACGAAGGCCGCTACCTGTGCTCGGAGTCCACGATGTACCGACTCCTGCGCCGGACCCACGGCGGCGTGCGGGAACGGCGCCGCCAGGCAGTGCACCCGCCGCGGGTCAAGCCCGAGCTCGTCGCGCACGGCCCGAACCAGTGCTGGTCCTGGGACATCACCAAGCTCACCGGCCCGGCAAAGTGGACCTACTACTACCTGTACTCGGTCATCGACATCTACTCCCGCTACACCGTGGGCTGGATGGTCGCCACGAAGGAGTCCAAGGAGCTGGCCGAGCGGCTGCTGGGCGACACGATCGCCAAGCAGAAAGTCGAGCGGCACCAGCTGACCATCCACGCCGACCGCGGTTCCTCGATGGCCTCGAAACCGGTCGCGTTTCTGCTCGCCGACCTCGGCGTCACCAAGTCTCACTCGCGTCCGCACTGCTCCAACGACAACCCGTTCTCGGAGTCGCACTTCAAGACCCTGAAGTACCGGCCCGACTTCCCCGAGACCTTCGGATCCCTCGAGGACGCCCGAGCGTTCTGCAGCATCTTCTACCGCTGGTACAACCAGGACCACCGCCACTCCGGGATCGGGATGCACACCCCGTTCGACGTCCACCACGGCCATGCCAGCACCGTCCGAGAGGCCCGCGCCAAGACCCTCAGCGTCGCCTACGCGACGAACCCCGAGAGGTTCGTCCGCAAGCACCCCGAACCCCCAAACCTGCCCGGCACCGCTTGGATCAACAAGCCAGACCCAACCGACTCAACAACCCGAACGAAGAACTGACCCAGCGAGGTTGACAGGCTCCGTGATGACCTCGGCCGGTGCGGGCGTCAAGTACAGCTGTGTCGTGGACAGGTGCGCGTGGCCCAACATCCACTGGACGTCGCACAACGGCAGCCCAGGGTCGCGGGCCATCCGATACGCCGCCGTGTGACGTAAGTCGTGCAGGGACCAGTTCGCGCCCAGCGCCTGGTTCGCGCGGGCGAACATCGCCCGCGCGGCGTGATACGTCAACGGACGCGGCGTTCCCCGGCCGGTCCACCACAACGGGTCATCGCCGCCCTGAGGCACCGCCGAGGCCAGACGCGACTGGTAGAGCCGTAACCACACGAACGCGTCCGCGCAGGCCGGCAGCTGCTGCACCGCCCGTGACCCTTTCCTGACCACGCTGATCAGCTGCTGCCCAGGGTCGACGTCCCCACCCCGCGCGCCGAGCAGTTCCGCGGCCCGCGCGCCCGTGGACACCCAGAACGCGACCAGTGCCCGGTCCCGGTCGCAGCGCAGCTGCGCGAAGATCTGGTTGAACCGCTCGTCCGGGAACCGGCGCGGGACCCGCTGCGCCAGCCGAGGAACGGTAACGCCCCGAGCGTTCCTTCCCGAACGGCTCCATCGGGTTGTGATGCGCATGCGCGCGGCCCCCGGACCGCTCACGGACCAGCGGGAACGGATTCATGATCGGACCCGAGCCGGCCTCAAGATGGAAGGCGTAGAAGCCACGCAGCACCGTCTCGCTGTGCGCCAACGTCGAGGCCGCGTACTTGGGCCCCCGGCGTCCGTTTCCCGGTCACCGGGTTCGCGGTCCCCGACGGTCGCGTCGCTGCCCCGAGCCGTCGTGGCTTGTCCACCAGCGCCAGCCACCGACTGAAATCCCTCGCCTCACAACGGGTCGCACGGTCCCACGACACATCGACGGCCCACAAGAACCGGAACCACCGCAACAGATCCAGCGCATACGAACGCTGCGTCGCCGCCGTCCGGCCCGACGCCTGCAGCTCCTGCAAGAAGCCCGTCACCGCCCCAACGACTTCCCCGCGGCCGTCGACCAGCCGGTAGGGCTCCCAAATCACGTCGGTGTCCACAACGGCGCCGACACCGTCCACGACGAGCGTGACCAAGTCACGTTGCCCACCCTCGACGCCGTCCACGCCCCGGACCCTACCCACGACCAGAGGCCGATCACCGCCGCGACCTGCAGGAACGAACCCGTAGTTCAGTCAACAGGAGAACGTGGCGGCGGCCTGTTCCTTGTCACTGTGCGCGGTGACCAGGGTCGCGTCCACGTCGATCACCAGGCCGCGCCAGACCCGGCCGCCCGCGCGCACGGCCGGGACCGTGCGGCCCAGGTCGGCCCTGGCCAGCCACGCCCGCTCCCGGGCGGCGGCCCGGGCCCGGTGCAGGTCGACCAGGCCGGCGGTGCGCCGGCCGGCGACCGCCTGCAGGGTGCGCCACGCGGTCGCGGTGGAGGCCACCGGCCCGAACAGGGCCGGCTGCTCACGCAGCACCGCCAGGTCGCTGATCGCCTCCCCGCCGTCGGCCAGCAGCACCGCCAGATCGGTCAGCACCCGGCCCGGGTCGTGCGCCGAGCGCCGCTGACGGCCGACGCCGGCGACCCGGGACAGCGCGTCGTCCAGCCCGGTCACCACCGCAACATCAGCCAGCAGCCGGGACCCGGCATGCGACACGACACCGGCCCCATCGGCGGTCACCAGCACCTGCGGACGCGACGTTGTAACCTGCACCAACGGGGTGCCTCTCCCACTTGATGATCGTGATCCCTCAGCAAGATCAGGATCTCAAGCGGGACAGGCACTTCCGTGCATCTGGGCCCGTGTCGGGCCACCTCGATCAACTCGCTACTGCAACGCCCGGGCTAGGAAGGCGAATCCGGCGACCCACGGCATCGCAGCTAGCACTTTTCGCATACTACTCATGGCCGTTCTGCTCGGACTCTGACCCACGCCTTGCGGTCTTCCCCTGCGCCTGGCCCCATCGCTCGCTGCTGAATCCCGTAGTCCAAGACCTTGTAGGTGTCTGTGTTCTTGATGATTTTATCTAACCAGTGAACCGTGTCATCGCTGCCACCTGAGTCGCTTGCCTTACGTCTGCACATGTTCAAGCCTTCCATCTAGTCAGGGCCCGAGCGAGTGGTCTCGAAGTCGTAGGCCGACACGAAGTGGCCAGATTTCAACCGGTAAGGCAATATACGGGCACTCCTGCCGCGGCTATGGCGACGACTGAACCCAGGACAACCGAACCAGCGATGGCCTCCGCGGTGAGTGCGATTTCACCGCCTAACGTGTACAGTCCCAAGAACCCCGCCTCCGCCTCGCCTGCAAGGATCGCGCCTCCCCCACCGCCGACAGCTAGATCGAGAGGGCGCGGACATCGCCGCGCACAGCGTGGTCGCCAACGGCGTCACTACTCCGGGGGAGCCATGCCCAGACCCCCACCCCCAGCCCCATGAAAGGTCAAGACTAGTCCTCACGGCGACCCCGCCGGAGGTGCATCTGAACTGCTACGAAAGCAATCCAAAACACGAGGCCTGTGAATCCTGCGCGGGCGACGAGAGGGAGTGATATGCAAGACCCAGGATCGCCGCGGCCAAAAACAAGCTCATCGCAAACAGATATCCTAGGATATACCGACGCTTAGCGCCTCCTCCAGAGGTATGCTGGTTCCCGCTCATGCCGACTCACAGACTGCTGCACCAAGAAGGGAGACACCAACGCTTACTAACGCTCCAACACCAGTGGCGACACCGAAGCCGACTTCCAGAATAACCAACGCAGAACCCACGCCCACGCCTAAATCCGCTCCGAGTAGTGCGCTAGCCACATCGCATCCACTGAGTGCTCCGGTGGGGTCGGTGTTGTTGGTGGGGTTGCAGCGGGCGTAGGTGTAGGGGTGGGTGTCTTGGCCGGTGGGGTCGGGTTGGGTCCAGGTGCCCAGGGTGGGCTGGTAGTAGCGGATGCCGTACTTGATCAGGCCGGTGGTGTTGTCGGTGTAGCCGCCGGCGTACCGGTAGGGGTTGTCATCGCTGCCGATCACGGCGCCGGTGGGGCCGGTGATGGTCACGGTGGTGCCGTAGGGGTCATAGCTGTAGCGCCGGTTGAGCGTTCCTGCGGTCAGGGTCGACCCGCCGGCGGTCGTGGTGTCGACCAGCGCGAGGGTGCTGCCCAGCGCGTCGCTGAGGTAGGCCTGCCGGACCCCGGTGGTGGTCCGCCGGGAGATCAGGTGCCCGGTGTTGTCCCGGATGTCGGCCTCGACCCCGGTCGGGGTCCCCGACCCGTCCCCACCCGTGGAGGACCGCACCGTCACCCCGGTCAACGCGTTGGTCAACGTATACGTCACCACGTTGCTGGCCGTGCCCGCGGTGTCCTTGGTGGTGACCCGGTCGCCCTGGGTGGTGCCCAGGTAGGTCTGCGGACGGGCGCTGGCGTTCGGCGGGGTGATCGAGACCGTTTGGTCCGCGCCGTTGTACCCCAGCACCGCGCTCAACCCGGTCGCCAACCCCGTGGTGGAGGCCCCCGGGGTGCTCACCGCGGCACGGGTCTGGTTACCCGCGCCGTCATAGCTGTAGCTGGTCCCCCCGGCCGGGGTCGACCCACAGCTGGGGGTCAACACCCCCGGCGCGCTCCAGCAGACCTGGTCAGCGGCGTTGTACGCCGCGGTGACCGAGGCACCATCGACCGTGGCCCGGGTCCGGTTGTCCCCGGTGTCATAGCTGTAGGCATACGAATGCAGCACACCCCCACCGCTGGTGCTGGTCACACTGGCGGCGGCCAGCCGGTCCCGGGCGTCTAGCTCTAACTGGTCCTCCCGGCCACGGTGTCGGTCACCGAGGCCCGCAGGCCGGTGGCCTGCTGCCCGGCCGGGCGGCTGGGTTGGTCTGGTAGGTGTACGTCAACCCCACAACAGGCTCCCGCCCCCACCCGCGCCGCCGGAACCCCCGGCGTGGGCGGTGATCGAGTACACCCGCCCGTCACTGTCGAAGCTACTCACCTGCTGCAGACCCCCCGGCCAGGTGATACTGGTCCGCCGATTGTCCCCGTCGTACCCGAAGGAGGTCACCGCCCCGCCAGCACCGGTCCCACCGGCACCGGTCCCACTGACCTCGGTCAAGGTCGACAGCAGGTTCACCGGGGTGTAGGCGTAGGCCACGCTGCCCCCCGGGTCGCTGACCGAGGCCAGGTTCCCCGCCGCGTCCCAGGTGTAGGACACACTCCCCCCCACCGCCCGGTCCTCCGTGGTGACCTCGTTCAGCAGGTCGAAGGTGGTCACCGTGACCTTCCCCGCGCCACCGGGCGGGGTGTCGACCTGCCGGACCCGGTTGCCCGCACCGTCATAGGTGTAGGTCGTCACCGCGCCGTCCCCGGTCGTGATCGAGACCAGCCGGTCC